>NZBN01000011.1 GCA_002687935.1 Methanobacteriota archaeon | reverse complement strand
TGCTTTATCCATTCAGGATCTCCCTTCCTATTCAACCAAGTATGCAAATCAGCAAAAAGAACCTTCACTTTCAAGCCGGCTTCCTGAAAGTCCAGAAGTTTTGTAATAGAAAGTAAATGTCCCAAATGCACAGGACCAGAAGTTTCATATCCGCAATAGACAGAAGCTTGCTTATTGTTTTTCAGAAGTTTCTTTAGCTCATCTTCCTCAATAATTTCGAGAGTATTTCTTGCTATTAAGTCGTATGCTTTCATTAAATTGAGTATTACCTGAAATGATTATATAGCTTATGGATTCTTCTATACCCAGAGCCATACATTTTTAACTTCACAAAGATTAGGGATCACTATGCAATTAAGAAGCCCTTCATTTGAAAACAATTCTAAAATACCTTCAAAATACACCTGCGACGGTGAAAATATTTCTCCTCCTCTAAACATTTCTGAAGTTCCTCCTTCTACAAAAAGTCTCGTCCTAATAATGGATGACCCTGACGCAATGAAGCCCGCCGGAAAAGTCTGGGATCACTGGATTGTCTTCAACATTCCGCCGGAGACTGAGGAAGTTCCTGAAGGAACCGAACCCAAAGGAATTCAGGGAACAACAAGCTTCGAAAGCACTGGTTACGGTGGTCCTTGCCCACCGGATGCCGAACACGGCTACATTTTCAAACTCTACGCTCTTGACAGCGAGCTCGAGCTGTCCGAAGGAGCCAGAAAATCGGATGTCGAAGCGGCAATGGAAAGTCATATAATCAAAGAAGTCAAATTAACAGGAAGGTACGAAAGAAAATGAGCTCAAAAAAGACATTGAAATTACTTGAAAATAATTATTCAAAAAGTTTACAGCAAATGTGCCACAGAGACCGTGTTGAATCTGAAACAATTGTAGATATAGAAGAAAACGAAATCAAAGTACTCTGCTTCCGGACAAATTCTACAAATAAAGCTGAGACCGAAGAGGGAAACCGTGGAATTATTGCAAGTTTCACCGATTTCAAAAACAAGGATATGAGAAAAATCAATATTTTTATTCCAATAGGAAATGTCCACTCACTTACAGAATAGCCTTATCGCTAAGATTTTAAAGATAGCTCTCTAATATGACTTTTATGAAATACAAACTCTGTCTTCTTGACATAGACTATGTTATTGAAGGTGGAAAAGCAGTAATAAGGATTTTTGGCCGAACAGAAGATGGAAAAAGTGCAGTTCTTATCGACAGAAATATTGAGCCCTGGTTCCTCGTCCTCAGTGATGACATGGAAGAAACAGAGAAGTTTCTGGAAAATCTAAAAGGTGAGGGGTTTTCAATCCAGAAACTTGAAAAGGAAACAAGAGAATACATAGGCAAAAAAACAAAATTCCTGAAAGCATTTACAAAACTGCCCGGAGAAGTTCGCTCTGCCAGAGAAAAAGTCCGCACTCTTCCTGGAGTAAAAGGAGTTTTCGAAGCAGACATACTATTCACCCACCGTTATATCCTTGACAATTCACTGAGGCCAATGGGAATGCTGGAAGTCGAGGCCGAGGAAATAGAAAAGCCCGAAAAATTCGAACTGGACCTAGTTCTCGAAGCTCGTGGCTCTCCAAAATACATTGAAGGTGAGATTCCCAAACTAAACATCATGAGCTTCGATATAGAAGCATCAAATCCGAAGGGTATGCCAAACGCCGACAAGGATCCGATAATAATGATGAGCGTTGCCTCTGATTCTGAAGAAAAAGTTATTTCCCAGAAAAAACCAGAGGGTTCGCAGAAATATGTTGAAGATGTAAAGAATGAGGCAGGCATTCTAAAAAGATTTGAAGAAATCATCAGAGAAGAAGATGTCGATATACTAGCCGCTTACAATTCGGACAACTTTGACTTTCCCTATATACGTGACAGAGCGGAAAAACTGAATCACGAACTAAACATAGGCAGAGCCGGCGGAACAGTCCGTTTCAAATCCCGGGGAAGGTACAGCGCCGCGGAAAGCAGGGGAAGAATCCACGCCGACCTATTTCATTATGTAACAATAATTCTTAGAGGCGCTCTCGGACAAATTAACTCACGCTCACTGAAAAGCGTCGCCGAAAAATTCCTACCTGAAGATTCAAGAAAGAAAGAATTGGACTGGCGCAAAATGAGCGAATACTGGGAAAATGGCGGAGAACAATTAAAGGAACTTTTCGACTACTCAATGGCGGATGCAACTGTTACAAAAAAACTCGCCGACCTCTTCATGCCCCGAGAATATGAACTCTCTCGTCTCGTCAGAGTTCCTTTGTTCGACGCAATGAGAACAACTTATGGCAGACTTGTCGAAAATTATCTTATGTGGAATGCGATAGAGCGCGGACTTGTTATTCCAAATCGTCCTGAACAAGAGGAGATGGGTGAGAGAGCCGCAACCGGAGCAATTGAAGGAGCCTATGTCAAAGAACCGGAAAAGGGAATGCATGAAAATGTAGCAGTTATGGACTTCAAATCCCTGTATCCGAGCATAATAATATCTCACAACATAGACGCAAGCACAGTAAATTGCGATTGCTGTAAAGGAAAGGCAGAAAAAGTCGGGGATATCGGAACCTGGATGTGTACAAAAAGTGAGGGGCTAATGCCGATAGTTCTCAAAAACATATTGAAGGAAAGGACTGAACTAAAAAAGAAAATGAAGGAGCTCGAAAAGAGCTCAAAAGAATACCAAACTCTTGACAACCGGCAGTACTCTCTTAAAATTCTGGCAAACAGCGCCTACGGTTATCTGGCTTTCCGTGGCTCCCGCTGGTACACCAGAGAAGGAGGGAGCACCACAACAGCTCTCGGAAGAATGTATACTCATAAAATTATTGATACTGCAGAAGAATTCGGACTCAAATCAATCTACGGCGATACTGATTCACTCTTTGTTGTATCTGAAGAAGGCAAAGTAGAGGAAAAAGTCAAGAAATTCCTCAAGAAAATAAACTCAGAACTTCCTGGTGTAATGGAACTGGAGTTTGAAGGCGTCTACAAACGCGGAATTTTCGTTTCTAAAAAACGCTATGCAATGATTGATGAAAAAGGAGACACCCTCATCAAAGGCCTCGAGTTTGTCAGGCGGGACTGGAGTCCAATCGCAAAGAAAACCCAAAAAGAAGTCATCGAATCAATACTGGAAGATGGAAATTCTGAAAAAGCTTTCGAAATAGTCAGAGACACAATACGGAAAATTAAAAATCGAGAAATAACAAAAGAAGACGTTGTCGTCTACACACAATTAACTCGACCACTTGATAAGTATAAGGTAACGGCTCCTCACATCAAAGTTGCCAAGGATATGAAAAACCGTGGAGAGGAAGTAGTAACCGGAACTTCAGTCGGTTATATAATAACAGAAGGAGGCGGCTCAATAAGTGAGCGCGCAAAACAAGTCGATGAAGTCGATGTGAAGAAAATAGACAGGAAATATTATGTCGAAAATCAGATAATCCCTGCCGTTTCAAGAGTTATGGAATCTCTCGGCTACGGAAAAGAAGATTTATTAGGCAAGAAACAAAGTACTTTAGAGGGATTTTAAAATGGCGCGAAGAAAAAAGGAGACAAAACAGGAATTCGAGTTCGGAATCATAGTACTTTCTCTGTTCATAATAACTTCTCTTCTGACCTTTGTCTGGTATTTCAACGCACTGGATACTGCAAAAACTGACGCTCTTTCCAAAATTTACTCTTTCAAATCTCCTTGTCAGGATTTAATAACACTCTCTTCTGACTGCAGCATCGTGAATGATTTCTATCAAATACAGTACGACGCAATCTGCAATGATAAAATGGATGCACAACTCAGAGAGCTGAAGCAAAAAGTAGAGACAAGCCAGAATCTGATTGAAGTTCTCTACATCAAAAAAGTCCAAGAGCTCAGGCCCCTTGAGGCAATTAATCAGGACTTAGTAACTATTGGCGAAGTTCTTATAGGGACAGAATATTATCTTGAAAAAATGGCAGATAAGCAGGAAATAATGTACGATACAGGAATTCTTCTTGGTAACTGCCAAGTGAATACTGAGAAACTTATGGCCGCCGCAAGTTGTGATGTCAGTCGGCTTGAACTAATCCTTCCTGCAGAAGGACGGGAACTTTCACAGGATGCCTTCCAAAAAGCAAAAGAGGCGCTTGGACAGGAAAACTATCTTGCGACAATAAGCTACACAACGGCCGCCGCCGCCTTCCAGGACGGTATAACACGGGATCAGTACTCTGAACTTCTAAACAGCCCATCTTGGACAGTCTGCCAATAATAAAATGAAATGTATATTCTTCGACTTGGACGGAACGCTAGTTGATACACGGAAGCTTGTTGAGATGTCTCGCCGCAAATCAGTTTCGGCTATGATGAAAGCAGGACTTCCCGGAACTGAGGAAAAAATATATGAAAGTCTTCTCAAAATAGTTGAAAAAACAGGCTCCAATTACGACAGACATTTCAATGAACTTCTAAAAGAGCATCAGGTTCAAATGGCCGGCAAGATAATCGCGGCCGGTGTCATAAGCTATCACGAAAGCAAGCAAAACAATATCACTCCCTTCGACGGAATTCCTGAAATGCTAGATGAACTCAAGAAAAAATACACACTTTGCGTACTGACAAACGGCAAGCTCGTAAAACAATGGGAAAAGATAATCCGTCTCAAAATCGAAAAGTACTTTGAGTTCGTATTTGTTTCAGAGGAAGTAGGAAAAAGAAAGCCAGACCCTGCAATATTTTTGTACGCTCTCAAAAACACAGGCTTCAAAGCGGAAGAGTGCATAATGGTCGGTGACAGAGACACTGACTTGCTTCCTGCAAAGGAGCTGGGAATGGCAACAATTTCTGTCGGAGATATTGAAGGTGCAGATTTCTCTGTCACAAATCCAAAGGATATTTTAGACAGGGTGAAGCAGATTGAATCCTGATATATCTGAAGTACTTTCTGCCCTGAAAAACGGCGGTATCATAATTTATCCGACAGATACAGTCTATGGTCTCGGAGCTGACATACATAGCGAAACAGCAGTTGAAAAAATACACAATTTGAAAGATAGAACAGCGAAAGAAAAGCCGATATCAATACTCCTGAAAAAGGAGTGGATTCCAGACTATGCCGAGCTTTCAGTACTGGCCGAAAAACGAATAGAAGAGTTGCTCCCTGGTCCATACACCATCGTTCTCAGGAAAACTGACAAAATTCCTCTCTGGATAACAAATCAAGACTATGTCGGAATCAGAGTTATTGACAATATAATAGTAAATGAAGTCCTCGACAAATTCAACAGTCCAATAACGACGACTAGTGCAAATCTCCGCGGAGCTCCACCACCAAAATCAATCGATGAAATCCCGGACGTAATACTAAACTCTGCCGACGCTGTAATTGACACAGGTCCAATAATATCAAAAGGACCTTCCACCGTAATTAAGATAAATGAGAAAGAAGAGGTCTTGAGATAATGACAGCAATGGAAAAAGAGGCAGTTGAAGGATTCAAAGAAGCCGGGGAAATATCAAAGAAAGCGAAAGCTCTTGTAAGAAAGCTAGTAAAACCCGGAGCCTCTGTCCTTGACATAGTCAATCAAGTTGAAGGACTCATAGAAAAGGAAGGCGCCAAGCCCGGTTTCCCTTTAAACTTTTCAATAAACACAGTCGCCGCTCACTACACCCCGCCTTCCGGCGCAGAACTCGAAGTCGGGGAAGACGACATAATCAAAATAGATACAGGAGTCCACGTCGACGGCTATCCAGCAGATACTGCAATAACAATAAGCACAAGCGAATCGGAAACTCACTTAAATTTAATCGCCGCCGCCGAGGCAGCCCTGGAAAAAGCAATTGAAATAGTGTCTCCGGGAATAAGAGTCGGTGAGATTGGAGCAGTAATCCAGAAAGAAATAGAGAGCTACGTACTTAAACCAATAGAAAATTTATGCGGTCATTCCGTCGAGCGCTACAATCTTCACGCCGGAATGACGATACCAAATGTTGCAGGAAAAGGACCTGAATTAAAAGAAGGAATGGCAATCGCAATAGAACCCTTTTCAACAAACGGACTCGGAAGAGTTTCTGACGCTCAGGATGTTTACATATACGAATATATGCGCGATGTTCCCACAAGAAACAGAGACTCCAGAAAAATACTTTCAATGGCGCGAGATGATTTTTCGAAACTTCCTTTCGCAACTCGCTGGCTCGGAATTCCAGAACTGAAGTCGAGAATTGCCCTTAAAGAATTGGTAAACAACAAGGCGATTTACAGCTATCCTGTTCTCAAGGAAGCCGGCGGAGGGCTCGTCGCACAGGCCGAACATACAATGATAGTGACTTCAGACGGCGCAAAAGTCACGACTTAACGATAGGTATTTAACCGCGCCTTACCAACATCAATAATCAGTTTTGAGAGGTATTGAAATGGAAGAAGAAACTACTGAAGAGCAGGCTGAAGAGACACAAGAGGAATCTGTCAACGAAGACGCCGAGCTTGAAAAGGAACTTGAAAGTGAGGAAGAGCAGGAAAGACTACCTTTCCCAAATGCCAGAGTTGTAAGACTTTTAAAATCAGAGCTTGACTCCGACAAGATGGTAAGAGCCCGCGTCAAGAAAGAACTTAATGAATGGCTCGGAGAGCTTGTCCGAAGAATAAGCCGAGAAATAAACAAGAGCCCCTACACAGTTGTCGAGGCACAGGACCTCCACAAAGCAATAAAAAAATACGACCAGCTTGATGAAGTTGCCCAGCAAAAAGAGAGACTAATCTCCTACATGAACAGAATCAAGGGAGACTGCAATATTCTTATCGAGGATGTTGAGAAAAGCTTTGACGTCGGTGGAAATGTAAGACGTGGAAGAAAGCTCAGCGCATCAGCCCAGGAAGAGCAGGACGCTCAACAGGCTGAAAACGAAGAAGAATAAATTTCTTAAATTTACAATTCCTTAACCAAGGTATTTCAAGTCAGATTTAACATCACTTGCAATATTTTTCTTGAAAGTCTGCAATATCTTTTCATAGGACTGCTGAAGTTCATCACTCATTGTCGGTCTTATGGCTTTTATAGCTTCTTCGAAATTGCCAGAGTTTACTTCCTTCGCCTTCATAGTTTTTCTAAGCGCAAGCATTGCAGCTTCCCTGCAAAGAGCTTCAATATCTGCTCCGACATAACCTTCAGTCATTTCAGCCAACTTCGCAATCTTTACATCTTTTGAAAGAGGCATATCCTTTGTATGAATCTTGAAAATTTTCTTCCGTGATTCTTCATCTGGAAGTGGAGTAAGTATATGTCTGTCAAATCTTCCCGGCCTCAGAAGCCCCGGATCAACTATGTCTGGTCTGTTCGTCGCAGCTATAACGACGACGTTTTCAAGACCCTCCATCCCGTCAATCTCTGTAAGAATCTGATTAACAACAGTATCTGAAACATTGCTTCCAGTAGAGCGGCCTCTTGCCGGCGCAAGCGAATCTATCTCGTCAAAGAACAAAATACTCGGGGCAACCTGTCGAGCTTTCTTGAAAATCTTCCTTACTCCTTGCTCAGATTCCCCAACCCATTTAGAAAGAAGCTCAGGTCCCTTTATCGCTATGAAATTGGCATTGCTCTCATTCGCAACAGCCTTGGCAAGTAAGGTCTTTCCAGTTCCGGGAGGTCCGTAAAGAAGAATTCCCTTCGGCGGCTTTATGCCCATTTTCTTAAAGGCTGAAGGATTGCTCAGCGGCCATTCCACTGCCTCCTTAAGTTCCTGTTTAACAGTTTCCAAACCTCCAATATCCTTCCATGTAACTCTTGGAATTTCTACAAGAACTTCTCTCATCGCGCTCGGTGATACATTCCTCAGTCCTGTCTGGAAATCGTCGCTTGTTATCCTAAGGTCTTCTAACATATCTGGTGAAATCTCCTTATCCTCATCCAAGTTAAGTTTCGGAAGAATTCTTCTGAGAGCCGACATCGCCGCCTCTTTACATACTGCCTCTATGTCCGCTCCTACATATCCATAAGTTATATCAGCAAGCTTGTCAAGATTGACCTTGCTTTCAAGGGGCATAGCTCTTGTATGTATTTGGAAAATTTCCTTTCTTCCCTTTCTGTCAGGAACTCCAATTTCAATTTCTCTGTCAAATCTTCCACCTCTTCGAAGCGCCTCATCAAGAGAATCCTGCCTATTCGTCGCCGCAATAATGACAACACGACCACGGCTCTTGAGCCCGTCCATTGCAGCCAAAAGAGTTGCAACAACCCTTCTTTCAACTTCGCCCTGGACTTCTCCCCTCTTCGGAGCTATGGCATCTATTTCATCTATAAATATAATTGATGGCGCATCTTTCTCAGCATTATCAAAGAGCTCCCGTAAATTCTTCTCTGACTCACCGTACCACTTGCTCATCATCTCAGGACCGTTTATCGAGAAGAAATTTGCATTAGTCTCATTCGCAACAGCTTTCGCAAGCAAGGTTTTTCCCGTTCCCGGAGGACCATAGAGAAGAACACCTTTCGGAGGCTGGACACCGAGCTTATCAAAAATCTCAGGGTGCTTCATCGGAAGCTCTATCATTTCCCTAACCTTCGCGATTTCCTCACTGTGCCCTCCAATGTCCTCATAAGTTATCTGCGGAATTCTTTCATCTTCCTTCAGCTCGACAGCCTGCGGGCTTATTTCGACCTTAGTCATATCCGTTATGACGACAGGTCCACTTGGTTTAGTATTAACCACCATAAGCTTCAGACCGGCGAAGCCCATAAATGGGGACATACCTTCCTCAAAGAGGGATGAGAAAACTTCCTGAAAAGGGTCTGAGTCCTGACGTTTTATTCTCGCTCTCAAAGGAGAAATTATATCACCTTTCACAACCGGACGACCCATAAGGCTCTTTTCCAAACCAGGTCCCATAATCTGCAACTGAATTCCCTGCTCAGCCGGGGCAAGTGTAACCTTCACGGCTTCTTTGACCTCTGCCCTCGCCAGCTTTACGACCTCTCCGATTCCGGCCCGTGAATTCCTTCTCATAAGACCGTCCATTCTTATAACTCCAAGACCTACATCACTCGGATAAGCTTTCGCTGCAACTGCGACACTCTTTCGCTCTCCTTCCAGTTCAACAATATCTCCTGGCGAAACTTTTATTCCCTGCATCGATTTGGCGTCCAGCCTTACTATTCCTTTCTCAGCATCCTCTGGA
>NZBN01000010.1 GCA_002687935.1 Methanobacteriota archaeon | reverse complement strand
GTTTTTCTACAGGAGGAGCTTCTTCTTTAGTTTCTTCAGCCTTTTCTTCTGGAGCTTCTTCTGGTTTTTCTACAGGAGGAGCTTCTTCTTTAGTTTCTTCAGCCTTTTCTTCTGGAGCTTCTTCTGGTTTTTCTACAGGAGGAGCTTCTTCTTTAGGTTTTTCTTCAGCTGGAGCCGCTGGAAGCTTGCTCTCAAGAGCAGATGCTTCCCGGACACCCTTCTTCAACAGGTCCTCGGCGGTCGCACTGCACATATAGTCTACCTCCATAGCAAGACCCTTTGCCTGCACGAATGCCTCTTTTATGAACATTTCAATGTTATCACTTGTTGGATACTTGATACTGTACGCAAGACCAAATGCATTTGCAGATGCGATAGCAAGCTGAGAAAGAGTTTCCTCTGTATCAATGTTAAGAACATCTGAAGTGAAAATTAATCCATTTTCGTAAGCGGCCACCATATCAAGACCAATCTCTATTGGCTCAAGACCTAGTTTCGCCATGAGGTCTGCTTTTTTCTTATCAACAACTTCCCCTTCTTTTGCGAGAACTGAATCTTCCTTTACAACAACTTTTCCACCTTCTATTGCTGCTTTGACACCCATCATTTGCATTTCGCCGACGACAGGACCAGGTGCAAATGAAGTTTCGCCAGCCGGAATTACTATATCCTTGTTCAATGTTGTGCCCTCTTTTGCAGGGGCGGTTGCCTTACTACTTTTTAGAATTTTTGAAAGCATGAAGGGATTTTCTGAAGAGACTAGAATAGCTGGCATTCCTTTCAAATACTCAACAAGACCCTTACTATCTGTCTGTTCAAGAGCACGTAGAAGAGCACTCTTCCTTGCCATCCTCACTACAGCTTTTCCGCGAAGTGCGTGCTTCATCTGCAAAAACTGTTTTGAAGGCAAATTTAAAATATCTACAACAGCGACAACTGAATTTTCATTAATCAGATTGACAAGCTCATTGACTAGGTCTACCTTCTGTTGAGGAATATCACCTTCCCTCATTATTCCTCGCCCCCACCAGAATCTTCCTGTATTTTGCTTCCCCCAATAAGTGCAGGTTTACCCATAGTAAGTTTAACATAAGCAGCTTTTATATTTCCAAGACCTTTTGGAAGTTTGTTCTCAAGAACCTTCAAAACTGCCATAAGATTTTGGCTTATTTCCTCATCCTTCATTGCCTCAGTACCGACAAGGCACTGAACTATAGGCTGATCTCTTGTCCTTACATTAACGACCATATTCATCCTCTGTATAAAAGCTTCAAGAGGCGCTGTCGGAGGAACTGGTTTTGGCATTTTATCCCGTGGACCTAGAAGAGGACCAAGAGTCTTTCCGACCTCTGCCATTAGGTCAGGAGAAGCCAGGAAAACATCAACCTTATTTACAAGTTTTTTTGCAGATTTCTTGTCATCCTTCATTTTTTGAAGGTCTGCCTTGCTAACGATAATTTCAATTCCGGCTTTCTTTGCATTTTCTGCAAGTTCACCTTCGGCAATTGCTCCAATGCTAACAGGCTTACCTCGGCCGGCAGGAAGAACTACCTCTTCCTTAACTTTATTCTCCGCTTTAGAGAGATCAAATTCTTTTAAAGATACCACTAAATCAAAAGTCTGAGAAAAATTCCTCTTCTTGGAATTTTCACGAGCTTGTTTGATTGCTTCTTGTACGTGTTTTTGCTCCATATACCCTCCTACCCAATGGTAGTATGTCGGATGAGTTTAGACTATGAGAGACGCCTTATTTAAAGCTTACTTATCTCCATCTTTCTTTTCTTCGTCGCCTTCTTCCTTAGATGCGCCTTCGTCGCCTTCTGCGCCCTCAGCGCCCTCTTCACCTTCGGCTGGTTCCTCTGCCTTTGGCAAGAGCCCTAGTATGATGTTGCTTGGAATTCCTGCTTCCTTGAGTGCGTCCCTTACTTCATCATCAGGTTTACCCTTGAGTGCGCCAATTAGCTCCTTAGCTTTTGCTTCGTTCTCTTCGCGCATTTGTTCAGCTTCTTCTGCAAGTCTTATCTTATCTTCCTCAATCTTCTGTAATTCTGCTTCGGAAAGCTCTGTCTTCCCAGATTCAATCTTTTCATCATACATTCCTTCATCAATATCCTTAAGAGTTTCAGGAGCTGGTTTTCCCTGGACTAATATTCCCATCGCCTGGCAAGTTCCTATAACAGTTTTTACTCCAGCCTTTCTTGAACCTGCCATAAGAGAGTCTTCCTTCATTATTGCAATCTTAATTGCCTGCTCAATAACCATATCTGCCACTTTCTCAGTAGTTGGAGAACTGGAGCCCTTCTCGAGATTCATTTCTTTTTTAATAAGAGCAGAAACAGGAGGGCTGCCAACTTCAATTTCGAAAGCTCGAGTTTTTGGATCAACCTTTACAACAACAGGAACTCGCATACCGGCGAAATCCTTTGTAGCCTCATTTATTTTTTCAACAACCTGATTAACTGGAACTCCAAGTGGCCCAAGAGCTGGACCCAGAGGTGGGCCGGCACTTGCCTGTCCGCCTGTCACCAAAGTCTTTATCTGATCTGCCATATTATCCTGGTACCGGGAAGTCTCCTCCAGAGGAACTTCCTTCTTTGTTTTCTTCTTTTACTTCTAATGCTGCTTCTGCCGAGCCTTCTGACTCTACCTTTTCAAGAACCCTTACAGATTCTGCAGGAACTGTTATTGGAATAGCAATAGTTGCCTCGAGCAACTCAATTGTTATTTCATTCTTTGTTGTATCAATTCTTGTTATTCTTGCCTTCTCTCCTTTGAACGGACCGCTGATAACTTCAACGATGTAACCTTCAACAAGGTTTGTAACAGCCAGTTTTGGCTTGAGGAAGTGCTGTATCTCATCAAGACTTGACTCTCCAGAAACTAGACCTCTGGCATGAGCGACGCCACGATATGCCTTGTCAATATCTGCTCTATCTCCTTCAACAAGGATATAACTCTTCAGACCGGAAACTATTATAGAAGCTATATTGTAGCCTTCTTTCTCAACGCGGTCAGCTAGCTTACTGGCTACGTTTTTCTCCTTATTCGCTGTAGTTCTTATAGCGTAGATTCCCATTTTACTGTAAAGACTCCATTAAGTTGATAGACAAAATAAGTCTTGTCTCTTATCTGGTAGCCCGTATATATATTTAACCTTCAAAAGAGACGAGCAATGAGCTTTATTATGAAGCCCAAAAATCCTATTAGAAAAATTCCCAAGCCTGTGACCTTCAAAATTGTTTTGAATTCGTGGCCACCGGGTTTCTTAGCAATTCTCATTATACGGACATACTGTTGAAATTTATCGTTCAGTTTTCCCATCAGAGGAACTCAATGCCGTATTCCTTTTCCATCTTGGATTTGTATACCTTCTTCTCTTCAGAAGTTTCTGGTCCAAGAACCTGCTGTTGTGGCTTAAGACCAGTTATTACCAGCATTGCCCGCAGAGTGTTTTGGAAGTCAGGATCTATTCTGGAACCCCAAATTATCTTTGCATTGGGGTCAAGTTTGTCTGAAACTGTCTCCATAACAATTCTTGCATCCTGTAGAGACATATCCGGATCACCGATTACATTTATCAATGCTCCAGTTGCGCCAGTTATATCTACATCAAGTAGTGGATTTGACAGTGCTTTCTCGACTGCATCGCGGGCTCTGTCATCAGTATCAGACTCCCCTAGTCCAATCATTGCTGTTCCGCCATCACGCATAATAGTTCTTATGTCAGCGAAGTCCAGGTTAACCAAACCTTCTTTAGTGACAAGTTCAGTGATACCTTTAACTGCGTTTACAAGAACTTCATCAGCAACCTTGAAAGCTGCATTAAGTGGAAGCTCAGGGACAATTTCCAAAAGCTTGTCATTTGGTATAACAATTACTGTATCTGTGTGTTCTCTGAGTTGCTTGAGACCTGCCTGAGCGTTTTCCCAGCGAACCGCTCCTTCAATACTGAAGGGCATTGTAACAATTCCAATAGTCAGAGCTTTTTCCTTCTTTGCAAACTCTGAAAGGACGGGCAAAGAACCAGTTCCTGTTCCTCCACCGAGTCCGCAAGTAACAAATACAAGATCTGAGCCCTTGATTAGCTCCTTAAGCTCTTTTTCATCTTCCTTGGCAGCTTCCATTCCAAGGTCAGGGTTGCTTCCAGCCCCGAGACCGCCAGTAACGTCCTTTCCGATAAGAACTTTCTGGTCAGCTTCTGTGTACAGAAGGTCCTGGGCATCTGTGTTGACGGCTATGCACTCTGCACCGTCAATGCCAACCTCCATAAGTCTGTTTATTGTGTTATTTCCGGCTCCGCCAGCTCCAAGAACTTTGATTGCAGTCTTCTTTGCCTGAACCACTTCTTCAAGACCTGAGTCTGAAGATAGAGTATATACGTTGCCGTTGCCTTCGGCCTTGTTTTCAGTTGTAGAATCCATTTACTTCTCCCACGATAGATTATTCAAACACATCAATGAAAGTAACTTTCTTTATCTCACTGATGTAGTTCAATACATCTCTTGATATTATAGGCTTAACCATACTTATATATCTTCTGGTGTTTTCGTCATTTGGCGTCCTAATTTCTGCATTTCCTGAGCTAATTTTTATGTCAATATCCTTCAAATCCAGCTTCGGAAGATGAAGATAAAAGAAAGACAGGACCTGTTCCTTCTGGTCTGTTACTTTTCCTTTTACTTCAATTTCATACTCAAGTTCTTTTCCTGCCAGAGGATGATTGAAATCAACATTTATTCTTCCGCCACTTACAGTTTTAACTATTCCCTGCCGCCCTCCAACTTCCACAGGAAGTCCAGGAACAGGGTTCATTCTACTTCTTTTAAATACACTTCGAGGAACCAGTTTTATCAAGTCAGAATCCTTCGAACCGAATGCATCTTCTTTGCTTATTGTGATTTTTTTCTTGTCACCGACGCTTAGACTTGTGAGCTCCTTGTCAAGACCAGGAAGAACATGTCCAGCTCCGACTACAAGAGTTATAGTGCCAAATTTTGAATTTTCATTGTAGATATTTTCCTTCTTTGCAAGGGCCTCATCCGTAGTATCAAAAACTCTGCCGCCCTCTTTCTCTGAGCCAGTATAATCTACCTTTATGAAATCTCCTTTTGAAATCTTATCTGCCATGTTGTTTTTAACTCGTGGGCTTTTTATTTAAAGGTTTCTGAGAATATATAACATAGACAAGCCAAGATAATATATGAAAATAATACGTGACCCCATACACGGGAATCTTACAATTTCAGAAGAGGAGCTCAGAGTTCTGGATGCACCAGAGATGCAAAGGCTTCGGAGAGTCCGGCAACTTGGATTTGTCTATTTTGTTTATCCCTCGGCAACCCATAGCAGATTTGAACACTCACTCGGGGCTTTCCATGTCGCAGGTAAAATAGCAACAGCAGTTGGATTGGAAAAGAAAGAAATAGAAAAAGTAAAACTTGCGGCGCTTCTGCACGATGTTGGACATGGACCTTACTCGCACAGTTCAGAAATTGCATCTAATTTTTTTAAGAAAACGACACATGAGATATATACAAACAAAATAATACGAAAATCTGCAGTTTCCGACGCTTTAGAAGAAGCCGACCACAATCCTGATGAAATAGCAAAAATTGCAACAGGACGGAAAAGACCGAACAGTGACATTGTATCAGGTGATATAGACGCGGACAGGATGGATTACCTTATGCGAGATTCATATTATACCGGAGCAGCCTACGGAATTGTGGACCTTGACCATCTGCTCCTGAAACTTATGATGAATAAGAAAGGACTCATTATTGAAAGTGGAGGCCTCTCGGCAGTTGAATCTATGCTAATAGCACGTTATCTTATGTATCCGGCAGTTTACAGCCACAAAACTTCCAGAATAGCAGACGCGATGTTTACGAATGCGCTGATAGAGTGCATTCAGGAAAAGGCATTTACGATTGATGAGTTATTTGCTATGGATGACGCCGAAGTATTCCAGAATATACGGTCCCATGGAGGGGAAGGGGAAAATCTTTTGGACAGCATAGAACGGAGAGACCTGCACAAAACTGCATTGAACCTTTCAAAAGAAGAATTGGGAGAAAATTTTGAGAAAGTTATGAGTTTAAAATCTGACATAAGAAGTCTCAAGAAGCTTGAAGCAGAAATTACAGAAGAGTGTGGACTGGAAAGAAACACTGTACTTCTGGAAGTTCCTCACCCTCAATATAAGAAGGAAGTTAAAACTTTAATATCAGACTCAGGAAAGCTCAAGAAGCTTGAAAAATTCTCACCGCTTGTAAAAGCGCTTCATGAGGCGCAGTGGAAGTACTGGAACGTGGGAGTTTATACTTCCTCAGAAAATATCAAGAAGGTTTCGAAAACAGCAAAGACGATTCTTTTAGAGATATGATGCACTAATATTAAAGCAGAAACAAATTAAAGAAATAACCAAGCAACATAATTTGTGGCACAGTTATTACCGGTAGCCAAAGTGCAGCGCGTTTTCCGATGTTTGACCAGATTAATCCTATTTCAGTATAGTCTGTTGCCACGCCGGCCATAAGGAAGACAAAGGAGTTTCCGAAAGCTCCAGTCTGATTGTATATTTCAAATGCGAGTGGGGAGCTTCCCTCAGAACAGACTTCTATAACCGTTGCGACCAGGAAAGTTACAGCAATTCCGAGAAGTGTCGGACCCATATAAGTATGGAAAAGGTCTGTCGGTACAAATGCTCTTGAAGGAATTTAGAAACTTAGTCAGATTTGAAATTATTGTGAACCTGTTCCCAGTTTATGACATTGAAGAATGCGTCAATATAATCCGCGCGCCTGTTTTGGTACTTCAGATAATATGCGTGCTCCCAGACATCAATTGTGAGAACGGGTTTTAGACCCTGACTTATAGGACTGTCCTGATTTGAACTGCTTGTAATACTGAGCTTTCCTGAATCAAGAACGAGCCAAGCCCAGCCTGAGCCGAATACAGTACTGGCCGCCTTTGTGAACTCTTCTTTGAATGCATCGAAACTTCCAAAATCATTCTTAAGAGCTTCCATAAAAGGTTCCGGAATTTCTACATCCTTTTCAAGCAGTGTCCAAAACATCGAATGATTGACGTGACCCCCACTGTGATTAATAATTTTTTGTTTTATATCATCTGGAATGGTTGACAAATCTTTTAGAAGTTCAGACGGCGACAGTTTTGTAAGCTCGTCCTGGTCGTCAAGAGCTTTGTTAAGATTATTTACATAAGCCTGATGATGTTTGGAATGGTGGATCTCCATAGTCTGTGCATCTATAAAGGGTTCCAGTGCATCATATGCATAATTGAGTTTAGGAAGTTCGTGGTTTGCCATACACGGAATATGAAATATCTTAATATAAGGCTTGTGATAGCCCCGACCGGATTCGAACCAGTGTCACGAGATTCAGAGTCTCGTATGATTGACCACTACACCACGGGGCTATATCTCTCAATAATGATGAACTATCTGCTTAAATAATATATCTTGTCTACTGCGCGAGGCTTCCTGTCTTTGTTGACTGAGACCAGTGCAGAACTCCTTCTCCGCCCATCAATTCAGCAAGTCTGTCAACTATGCTTCCGAAGATTAGACGCATATCAGAAATATTGCCGCGTCTGCAGGATAGCATAACGCCATCCCTTTTGTTGTCCCCAGTTCCGACAAGAATTGTCAATTCAGAGTCTGATTTCCAAGGAACAGTTCTGAAAATTCGCTTTCTCTTTCCACGGAGCTTGACCGCATATTTTATAAATTTAAAACCTTCAAGAGCAGTTCCCTTTTTACCTGAGCCCTTGTCATAGGCAGAGAGTGAAATCTTAACAGGACTTATCTTCATTTTTTTGAGAGTTCCGGCTACCTGAGACTCAAAATTTGTGCTGGAAATCTCTTTCATAAAACTGGAAATAGAACCTGATTCCCTTGGAACCATCAAAAGTCCGAATTCATCACCCATAGTCGTTAAATAGGTGTTGCAACGCTTTTATATTGTTTATGGAAGCTGAAGTTCTGAGGCTCGGACACCGAGCACACAGGGATGCCCGTGTATCAACGCATATAGGTCTGGTAGCGCGCGCTCTTGGAGCTTCCAAACTGCATTACAGCGGTCAGAAAGATGACACTCTTGAAAATAGTATAAATGACATAAGTGAGAGATGGGGCGGGAACTTCGAAACAGAATACATAAAGAACTGGAAGAAGTTTGCGAAGGAATTTGACGGAATAAAGGTTCACCTTACCATGTACGGAGAATTAGTTCAGAATACTATTTCAGAAATGAACGGGAAAAACGTTCTTATAATACTAGGGGGTCAGAAAGTCCCAGGAGAAGTTTATGATATCGCAGACTACAACATTGCGGTGACAGGACAACCACATTCAGAAATAGCTGCTCTTGCAGTGTTTCTTGACCGCTATTCTGGTGGGGAAGCTCTGGAAACAGAATTTCCAGATGCAAATATTTCTGTAAAACCGTCCGAACGAGGGAAGGATATAGTGAGAAAATGAAAATAAAGATTCTTAGAAAAGAAGGAGAGAAAACAATTGAACTGGAAGAGGGAGCCACCGCCAGTGAGATTTTCAGGAAGCTAGGAGAAAGTTCTGAGGCCTATATAATAAAGAGAGCTGAAGAAGTTATAATAGGTGAAGAGCCTCTGTCAGACGGTGATGAGCTCGAACTGATAAAAATTATTTCAGGTGGATAAATGAACTGCGACAAGTGCCAAAACCCTGCGGTTGCCCACCTAAGGTATTCAGATATAAGGCTTTGCAAGAACCATTTTATTGGGCTGACGACGGACAGAATACGCAAAACAATTAACAAAAACAAATTCTTTGAAAGAGGTGACCGCGTGGCTGTCGCTGTTTCTGGGGGGAAGGACTCTATAGTAACTCTCAGAGCACTTCACGATATCTCAAACAAAAGGGGACTCGAAATTGTCGGGGTAACAATAGACGAGGGAATTGTGGGCTACAGACCTGAGAGTATAGAAATCGCTGAAAAGACTTACAAGGAACTTGGGGTTGATTACACTATACTTACATATAAAGACAGGGTTGGAAAATCCCTTGACAAAATAATGGAGAGACCAGACATAAGCAGAGCCTGTGAATATTGTGGTGTTTTCAGAAGAAGATTGATTGAAGACGGTGCGAGAGAAATGGGAGCCGACAAGATAGCGACGGGGCACAATCTTGACGATGAAGCCCAGAGCATATTTATGAATTACACCAGGAGTGAATTTCCACGAATAGCACGAAGCGGACCAAAGACTGCAAATAAAGAAGGGTTCATACCAAGAGTAAAACCCCTGTGCAATATACCTGAAAAGGAAGTGGGACTCTACGCGATATTAAAAGGTTATGAAATTCATGAAGACGAATGCCCAAATGTTGCAAATGCTTTCAGGCTGAATATCAGAGATCATCTAAATCTTATTGAGGATAAATATCCTGGATTTAAATTTGGAATTTACAACAGTGCTGAAAATCTCAGAAGCATTCTGGCAGATATCAATATAGAGAAAAATACATTAAAAAAGTGTGAAAAATGCGGGCAAAACACATCAGGAAAAATTTGCAAGTTCTGCGAACTAAAGGCTAACGCAAATAAAGAATAGGTAGCACGGCATCCGGAAATCGCCGGGCACTCCTGCGGCCGCTAGCCTTGAAAAAGGACTCCACCCCGCGACCCCGCGAGCATTAACAGAACCTGTTAGGGCTGCTTCCTTCCGGACCTGACCCGTTTGGCAGGAACTCCAATCCCGAGGGACGAGGCTTCGACGCCAAATTCCAAGACGGCTACAAAAACGCCAATCTTTCTCCGGCACTCAGCTCCACCATAAAGCCCATTTGTGGTTACAAGGTAGGACTACTTCCCCAGCCTAGCCGTGCCAGTAAATTAGTTGATTAGCCAGTATAAAAAGCTTGAGAGTTCTACTCGTAGAGAAGTTTGAACTCGAATCTTGTGTCTTTTTTGATTTTTCCAAGCTTAGCATGTATTGAACGCCCTTTTCTCTCTAAACGCTCACCATCAAAAATAACAACAAGTCTAGGATCACTTCCAGGCTCTAAAAATTCACATTCCTCCCCTTTTGGAAGCTGGAGGAGGTATTCGGTTTGAGGCTCCAGGCTTTTACGAGATTCTGTTTCAAGACGTATATACTGCTTCTGAGAACCTGAGGTTATAAGAAATTCTTTGTGATCTGGTTTGAAAAAAACTTTTGCCAAGTCATTACCCAGAGTAAACACAAAAGTTGCAGTCACCGTTTCCACGGCTTCCGGAGGACGCCTGCGCCTTAAAATACCCATAATAAAGAATAGAGTACTATGACATTTATAGCTTCACAAAAAGTTTAATAGGAGAGAAAATCAGTACTTTTTAGTTCTACCGTGGTCAGACATAGACCCTAAAAATGGTTACTATGTAAACTCGGTAGTGAGAACATAGGTAATAATGCCGAGGTCAGATGCAGACAATGCAATTGGATACTGCATAACCCTCGGCTCGCATAAGCTCGCCGAGGTCGCATAATCTGGTATTGCGCTGGTCTTGAAAACCAGTTTCCTTTTGGATATGCAGGTTCAAATCCTGCCCTCGGCGCTTGAATTACTTAACCTGCGACGAGGGGTTATTCACGAAGTGAATCTGACCCTATGTGCTTAGATTACTTAACCTGCAACGAGAGTTTATTCACGAAGTGAATTTGACCCTAGGCGCTCTGCCTTTTCTCCTCACAACTTACATAAACATCGAGAATAAATAAAATACGTGGAAAAAAAGCACTACCTTATCATCGGCGCAGGAATAATAGGAAGCTCCATAGCCAGGGAAATTTCACGAAGAGGACTTGGTAAAGTAACAGTTCTTGAGAAAGAACAGAATCTCGGAATGCACGCATCCGGAAGAAACAGTGGCGTTGTACATTCAGGAATTAACCAGAAGCCTGGAAGCATAAAAGCGGAGCTCTGTTTAAAAGGAAACGCACTTCTTAAGCAGTTCTGCAGGAAGCATAAAGTCCGTATAGAAGAAGTAGGAACTTTAGTTATTTCAAACTCAGACGAAGACGATGAAATCCTTGAGCAACTTATGGCAATGGGAAAGCGGGTGGGGGTTCCTGGACTTAAGATAATAGACTCCGGAGAACTGAAAAAGCGAGAACCGGAAGTTGTAGGAAGAAAAGCTCTTTTGTCCCCTAGTGGGGCAATTGTCGATAGCATAGGATTTCTTGAAGCTGTTGTAAAAGACGCCAAGAAACACGGAGCAGAGTTCATCATGGGAGCAAAGGTAAGTGGAATTCACAGAAACTCTGTGAAAACCAGAAAAGAGATTTTTGAAGCAGATCATATAATTAATTGTGCAGGACTTTATTCCGATAAAATAGCACACATGATGGAAGCAGGCAAGGGAATACGAATTGTTCCATTCAGGGGAGAGTATATGGAAGTGGAAAATCTGAATATACAATCAATGGTATACCAGGCTCCGGACCTTAATTTTCCCTTCCTTAAAGTTCATTTAACGAGGACTGTTGATGGAAAAGTCCTTGCCGGACCAACGGCGACTCTTGCTATGGGAAGAGAGGCGTACAGAAAGGGAATGCATATTGGCGAATTTTTAGGAATGGCAAGCTCGGTAAACTTCATGAGACTCATATTAAGGGAAAGCTTCAGAAAACTTGTGGCAGAAAACGCTAAAGTTACAGTCTCGAAAAAAGCCTTCCTTAAAGAAATACAAGTAATTAGCCCCTCTGTAAAGAAGAGAGATTTGAAAAAACACCCACCAGGAATAAGAGCCCAGCCGATTGACAGAAAAGGGAACATATTGAAAGATATGCTTGTTGAATTCAATGACAACTCAACTCACATTCTTAATGCAGTTTCTCCAGGACTTACTGCGAGTCTTGCCTTTGCGGAGTATGTAGTTGACAGAATAGAAAATAAATAAATTATAAAAACTGGATCGCTTTATTGCAGACTATGAAAACACCCCACTATATTTGTACAGGAGGCTGTGGCGGAGCTGCTGAAGAGCGGAAAAACTGCGGAGCGGAGAGCTGCAACAATTACAACAAGCCCCTGGAAGAGTGTGACTGCACTGATGGAAGGCACATACCGGAATAGTCCTGATTAATTATATATAATGCCTGAACCACCGACTTAATATGGCAGGCGACATAGGACTGACAGGACTTTATGTAACAGCGAACGCAATGTTCATTGAAATACTGACAAGAACAGGTGTATGGCTCCTTATTTCTGGACTTGCTATCCTGATACTTATTGCATTATACATCAAGAGACACGGAAAACGTCAAGGATAAATATAAATATAAGAGTTTTCACTATTTTTGAGTAGTAAATAATACAATGGAATATATAGTAAGCCAATTAACAGAAGTTATAAGATTCAATCTACTTGGAACGCACTACATGATGAAAATGTGGTCGCTTGCGATGGTTCTTGGAGTAGTTACATATTTGCAGACAGCTATTCTTACAGGCTCAGTTCCTATGAATAGCATGCAAAGAAAGTTTAAATGGATTTTTGGTCTTGTAGTAATAAGCCCTATATTTGAAGAAATAGTATTCAGAATGATTCTGATTAGTGCACTTTACGGAGTTTTCGGAGAATGGTTACCTGCAATAATTATATCTGCAATAATGTTTGGAGGAGCCCACATATTCTACGGAAAAACACGCTTTATTGACTCTACAATAACAGGTCTTGTACTCGGTTGGGCATTTGTAAACTTCGGAATATTTGTACCTATACTTGCTCACGCCACTCATAACACTCTTGCAACAATAAGATGATAAAAACAAAACTCTTTCAATTCATGTACGGAATGGACCTTTGGAGCATTCCAATAGTTCTGGCTTTGCTGGCAACTGCATTTTCACTTCCATTGAGAATGTGGATATTCAACGGAGCAAATTACTACTCAAGTTTCAAAGGAAAGTTCAGAGGATTTGTGTTTTACAGCACTATAATGGAAGAGCTTGCACTGAGACTTATAATGCTACCAATATTGATTGGAATGTTCGGAGTCCTTGGAGGAATCAGCGCTCTGACTGTTGCTTATATGGCGTATTATGCTATAATGTATGGACCAATATATGTTGCAGATGCACTTGTAATAGGGGCTCTTTTCAGCTATGCCTACATAGATTTCGGACTTCCAGCAGTTATAGCTGCTCACTTATTCTACAAAATGCTCAACGCAGTATTCTGAGGAAAACTTTAAATGTTAGACAAATCACTTAGTAGAGCCATGGCAAGAAAAGAAAATTCTGAAGAAGTAGAAAGGGCTAATGGAGACTTGGTTGAGCTTGAAGGAATCCATTTTGACAATGTTCTCAGAAATATTGATTCCCACATAGGTAATGTTTTTAACACAGATAGTCTGCAGAAAGAGTTTCTCGACACTGTAGAGAGTTTGAAAGAGAAGGAAATAAAAATGAGAGAAATTCTTCTTCTTATGAACGGGGCAAGGAAAACACTTAATGGAGAGCTCAGCCACCGAGTTAAAACCGAGAGCAGTCTTTCTGAGAACCTTATTACATTGAGACATGAAAAGGAAACGATAGAAGAACTCCTTCTACTGCACGAGCAGGAAATATACACTGCAAAAGAAGAGCAGAAAAAGATTGAGAGGCTGACAGAAAATCTGTCACTGGCACTTGTTGATATGCAGAACAAACTGTCAGAAAATGGTCAGGCTCCTAAAAAGTAGACTTTTAGCAGGGCAAATGCAAATGTTATAGCAAATAGAACGCCCATAACTATGAGAAATTGTAGAAGAACTTTTTTATCCATCAAACTGCAATAAGTGTTGAAGTATTTGACACTTCGTCAAGAGCTCGAATTTTGTCAAGAATTACTGAGTTGAGTCCTTCAAGTGTTTCCGACTCAATTTTGGCTATTATATCATAATCACCGTAAACGACCGAAACATCAACAACTTCTTCAAGCTTTGAAAGTTCCCTGATAACAGACCTTTCAGTACCTGTTTTCGACATTATGAGTATGAATGCGCTTACCATGTTCCCACTTAATTTAAAAATGGAAGCACTCTATAAATACTTTGTCAGTTTTTCAACTCTTTCTTGACCGAGTGTTTTCAAAAAGGAAGCAAGACGTGGACCTTTTTCTTTTCCAAGCAGGACAGTATAAAAGATTCTGAAGAAATTCCGTGGACTGCTAAGTTCTTTTCCGATTTCATATATTAGAGCTTCAAGTTCTTTCTCAGACAAACTGTCGATTTTTGAAACTATTTTAATTATTGCATCTTTTTCAGCCGCCTCTATTTTAAGATTCTTTTGAAGCTTATCAAGCAGAGTGAATTTGTATTCCTCAGGAGCATAGTGACTGACCCAACTACCTGCCATTTCCAGACGTTCTTTCAAGTAATTCAGACCTTCTTTATCGAGTTTCTTAGGGATATATTCTGCTTGTTTGAGTTTGGCTATTGCAGAATCTATGTCAAAATTACAAGCCTGTACAACCATGGACGCATAGCCAAAGGGAACCTGAGGAGATAATTTTTTGAGGACGTCTCCGACATGAGAGAGTTCGTATACTCTCTTTTCATGCGCCTCTTCACGGTCATTGTCCGCCTTTTCTTCACCATAATAAATACGCTCAGTTCTGTCGTAGTTTTCAGTAAGAAGGAGAAGTTTGTTTGTTCCGAATGGGTCAAAGTCAAGAGCTGCGTGTGGTCTGGTCCGGACAAGAAGATAGCGAAGAAGTTTTGGAGGGACCTTTTCAGATATCTCGGCAAAGCCAACACCGGAGCCCTTGGAAGTACTCATTTTCTTCCCTCCAATATTGAAAAATTCGTATGCACTTCCTATGGTCTTCCTTGTTGAAGGGATAGGAGGAGTATGGTCAAATACCTCATCACAAATTGCTATTGAAACAGTTCTAGAACCCCCAACAGTAAAGTGGTCTTTCCCTGCTGTTTCGAAGAGAACTCCGACAGTAGGCCATTTTGCCGCCCATTCAACTTTCCAAGGAAATTTTCCGTTTCCATTGTAAGGAGATATTTCACCATCATTGCCACAGCCCTGTGCCCATTTTACAAGGTCTGGGGAACACATGTATTTCAGCATTTCAGTTTCAGGATTCCACTCATACGCGACAGTAGTTCCTATCTTACCACAGTTCTCGCAAATCGGATTGAATGGTAGTTTATCGGAAGCAACTGTCTTTTTGTATATTCTTTCGTAGATTGAGCGTATTTTTTCGTGATTGTCCAGAGCAGTCTTTATTGTTGGGTTAAAGTCTCCGCGCTCATACCAGAGACCGGTGCTTTCCAGTTCAGCTTCGATGCCGAATTCCTCGAATTTATCGGTGCATTCCCTGAAATAATAATCAGCATAACTTTTGTAACCAGGTTCAGGAGAAGGGATTTTGAAAAACGGGACACCCATATACTGCTCGTATTTTTTGCTGTCCAGACCGGCAGGTGGATTGTCCATTGGGTCTATGTCATCAGCACTAAGAATAAAACGACCTTTTACACCAAGATCTCTCAGAGCCTTGGCAACAACATCATGAATAATCCAGCCCCTGCCGGAGCCAATATGAATATGTCCTGAAGGTGTCTTCTCATCAAGACAGATATAGCCCTTTTTCTTCACTATTTTCTGAAGAACGGGCTCTGATTCTGCCCTTTCAATAATCTCACGTGCATATTTATCCGCCCAAAACAGGCTGTCTCCGGTCATGCACGATATAACAGCAAAGTTATATATAACGACTCCGAAAAGCCTAACATGGAAACCATTTTTGTCTGGACAATAGTTATTGGACTCATACTTGTTGGCCAGTTAACATTGGGACGGAAGAAAGGAGTATCCATTTATGGACCTCTTGCAATATACAATACTAAGAGAGGAGTCAAATTACTTGATAAAATAAGCGGATTTTTCCCCGGATTCTGGAAAATCTTTGGAAATTTAGGAGTTCTTACCGGTTTCCTTCTTATGGGTTTGGTTACATACTCACTGCTCATAAATGCAATACGAATTTTTAAGGTTCCTGAAACCGCGCCGGGAGCTGCACTGGCAATTCCCGGAATAACAATACCACTCTGGGAAGGAATAATCGGCATTGTGATACTTCTTGTATTCCACGAAATGTCTCACGGGGTTCTTGCAAGGCTTGAGAAGGTAAAGGTCGAGTCTGTTGGAACGCTATCACTTGGATTTATTCCGATAGGAGCTTTTGTGAAGCCAAATGAAAAATCCCTCCAGAAAGCAAAGCTTGGACCACGTATGAGAATATACGCAGCAGGTTCATTTATGAATGTAACCCTGTCAATTATTCTTGTATCTCTCCTTGCATTTGTAGTCCTGCCCTATATGACAGAGCCTGTTGATGGAATAAAACTACTGGCAGTTGAGGAAGGAAGTCCTGCCGAGCTTGCAGGTCTTTCAGAGGGCATGATAATTGGAGAAATTGAAGACGGTGAAATACACGACCTTGTAAGTTTTGTCAATATACTTGATAAACAAGACCTTTCACCAGGGGACGAAGTCATACTCAAAATAGATGATTCAGAATATACTGTAACAACTGCAGACAGGAATGGGAGAGCATTTATGGGGATAAGTTTCTGCGGAGCGATTCCGGCAGGAGAGGTTGTAAAACTTTTTATTGCATCACCAATGACAATAAGAATACTTTCACCGGAGTGCTATCCTTCAACTTTCATTCCACAAGGAACTATGTGGTTCATAATCTATGCAATTATGTGGACAGCGATATTGAACTTTGGAGTAGGACTGATAAACCTTCTTCCATTCAAGCCGCTTGACGGAGGACTGATGTTTTCGGACACAGTGAGAAGTATTGTTAAGAATGAAAAGATTGCAAGACAGATTGTAATCGCCGTAGGAAGCATTGCATTCCTCCTACTGCTTTTCAATTTCATTGGACCAAATTTATTGGGACTTTTAGCCTAAGTTACTACTCACCAATGATTAAAACCGATAGAGGGTAAAGTATTTAACATAACTTGTTCACTTTCTTAGAACATGGCAAGGGGAATTAAAACTATGAGAACTCGTCTTAAAAAAATTATAAAACCATCTCAACAAAAGAAATCCCCTGTAAAAAAATCTTTAAAAAAGACGAAAACCACTTCTGTAAAATCACCGGTTAAAAAGACGAAGTCATCGACAAGAAAGAAATCTCCTTCTAAAACTGTGAAAAAAACTACTGTTAAAACAGTTCCTAATAAGAGAGCCACAATTAAGAAGAAGACTTCTACAAGGAAGGTAGAAAGTAAAGTTGGCGCAAAAAGAACGAGACCGTCGAAAAGAACTGAAGCTGAGAAACGAAAAATTAAGGTTCTGGCAAAGAAGAAGCTAAAGGAAATTAGAGCTAACAGACCTGAGTTTCTGGAAGATAAAAAATATAATGAGTTTCTTTTATCAGTCGTCGGAGAAGAGGGTATAGAAGTTGCTGAAAACATCTCAACAGAAGAGATAAGTGATGTTGAGCTTGCAGAGGGAATGGATTTGAAGGCGAATATAATCAGAAAATATCTTTATGCACTCTATGAAAACGGAGTCGTTACATACAGACGGCACCGCTCAAAAACTGGCTGGTATACATACTACTGGAAACTTCATCCAGAACGAATTGATATGGCTCTGAATGAACTTGCAGGAAAGGACATAAGTTACTACGAGGGTGAACTTAGGCAAGAAAGAGAAAATCAGTTTTTTACCTGCAAAAATAAAGAAGAATGTGGCCGAGTAACCTTTGACAATGCTCTTGAAACAGAGTTCAGATGTCAGAAATGTGAAAAGAAGCTTGAATTCACAGATAATTCTGAAATAATTGAGACTCTTGAAAAAGAACTAGCACGACTGAAATTCTAGGACTAACTTCCTTGGTTAAATTAATCTTATATGCCGGAAGGCTACAAGCCATCTCGGAGGGAACAATGACTAACCTACCTGACTACAAAGCCGTCGTAAAAACGGGCAATAAGCGCTGGGATGAAATCGGAGCAGGATGGAGTAAGGAAGATGGCAACATATCACTACAGTTGAAAGTTGCACCTTTGCCAAGTGAGGGCAAACTAAACTTCCTGCTCGTTCCAAACGCAGCAGAGCAGTAGGCTCTGTAAGGTTTCAACCACCGCCAGGGGGCCGCGCTTTTGCGCGGCTCCGCACAATTATAATCAAATTTATATAATATGCTGAACATCAATAGCCCCTGGGCCCGTGGTCTAGTGGTTATGACGTCACCTTTACAAGGTGAAGATCGCCAGTTCGACTCTGGCCGGGCCCACTACGATTTTTTTGAATTTAACATAAGATAGACAGTAAAGAAAGCTACAAAGAAAGCCATATCAAGCTGGTCAAAGCCCGCCTCTATCCACACAAGGCTGTATGCAAGAAGAATTGGATAAAATGTCCTCATTGCAATGATTTTGGAGCCCATACTTTTGTGTGACAATTTTAGGAGAAAGCCGAGCAGGAACATAAAGGCTGCCGCTCCGGCAAGACCGAAATCGATAATAGGTGGTCCCAAAAGACTTGATGTGATATTTCTGTGTAATCCGAGGAGCATTTTCCCGACATAGAAGCGTGGATCACCTTTAAAAGACAGCGCTCCGTGCTCAATTCCAACAAAGCCGGATTCTTGTGCAATTTCGTCGAAAACGACATAAGTAGTTCCGGCACGGTAAAGGAGGATTTCGAGAGGACTTAGGAGAGGCATAAAAATATAGCCCAAAATTATGATAAGAACGAAAACGGAGGCAAGTCCTGCAAGAGCCCCTTTTATTGACAATTTTTTCCTATAATACGCTGAGGCTATACCTACAATAAGTATTACAAGAAGTTCTGTTCTAAAAGCCATCAGAATAAACAGGAAAGCCGACAAAGAGATTAGAGCAAGAAGATTTTTTCCTGTCTTTATCTTAGGAAGGAGAAGCATATAGCCGATGAAATAAAGAATATAGCCGAAGCCCCAATAAATATTATCAAGAAGGGCGTATCTTACAGAGCCTTCAAGTAAGGGAATTGCGCCGACATCAAAGATTGTTATTAGAATGAAGGCCAGACCGGAAAAGAGAAAATAATACGGAAGTTTATCAGGAGTTTTATTCAAGGAAATCCATTTTGTAAGAAGATAATAAGTTAAAAGACCGATTAATCCTGCAAAAAGGGCCGATATAGGAAGTCCTATACTGAAAACACCTTGAATAACAAAGGAGTAGAATATTACAGAAAGTAGAATGAATGTTTTTGAGTTTAGAACAGATATTTTCTTACCATAGACTCTGCTGGCAGCCCTAATTCCAATAAAATAGAAGGGAGTCGCAAATATGATGAAGACAAGCCCGAAAAGCGAGGGTTTTGTAGGAGTAAGATTCAAGAGGAATGAGATTCCTGCAAGTAGAAGAAAGACGACATACAGTACTGGAACAAGTGCAGGTCCCATTAAGTCAAATTTTTTAGATTTCATTGTATTTGTAATAAGATAAGGCAGCAATAAAATAGAGCCATACTATGAGATCAACTATTCCAGTTTCTATTCCTAGTAAGAGAAAAACCAGCACAAGACTGTGTAAAATTGCATATACACTACCTTTTGAAGCTGCCTTGTAACCGAATCCGAGAATCCACCCAAAGAAGAGGAAGATGAAAGAGCCCATAAAGCCAAAATCGGCATAAGGTGGCCCATACAGAGTAGAAGTTGTAGAAACTCCAGTTCTCACCCCGACAAGTGTCGATATCAGGGTACGACCCCCATAAATTGGAAGGTCTGAAAACATATCTATGAAATCAGCAAATTGGACAAAGCCATTTGTATGTCCCAGCGGACCTGACTGGGAAACGACAAAGTCGTATGCAGAAACTGTTGAACTTATTCTGTTCGAGTCAAAACCACCAGTTCGGATGAATGTCAGAGCAAAGAAAAAGATGAGAGCAAAAATTCCAAGTTGTAAAAGCTGTTTTCTTGAAAGTATATTTGTATAGTGAAGAACTAGCAATGTTGAAAAGAGGAATACCATAACTTCAGTTCTAAAACCTGTAAAGGAGATGAAGAACAGAGTTGCAGTGAAAACTAAGAGCATCTTTAATTTTGAATTTTTAGAATTGGAGTAGCCTACAAAAATAAGAAGAGATGCAGGAACAATAAGGAAGGAAAGTGTAGTCAATAAGGGATTCATAAACTGCCTTATTGCAGGCTGGAAAAGTGGTATTCCCCCAGATGCGTAGAAATTCAGGTGAAGAGACGCCAGAGCCACTGCATATATCCAATACCCAATATTAAGAAGATTGGGAGATTCTTTTTTTGGAGAGCTTTGAGTGAAGGAACGGATTCCGAGCAACTCACCCGCGAAGAATAGAAGCAGGCATAGCACTACAAAACTAAAGGAAATAATACTAATTGAATGTGAAGAAGACAGAAAAAATATGAAAGTAAAAACCGTAAGGAGAACGCTTGGTCTGAGAACGATTTCCAATAAGTCTTTGCTATTTTTCATTTCAGAGGCTCGTCAATAACTCTCAACATATAATAGTCGAAGGAAACCGGCGCGAGCTCATAGAGTTCAGATTCTGAAAGACCGGAGTCAGATATTGTACGTATATCAAGTTCAAGCCTACTACTGGAAACCCTTGAAAGAGAAATATTATTTTCATCGAAATAGGTAGAAACCCCATCCAGTGTGTTAAAAATTACCCCATCCAAGGAAATTGTAAGTCCTTTATCATATATTGTGACGGAAGAACCGAAGCCCAATATGTTTTCCAGGTCCTGGGCAATTGTTGGAGTCATAGTATTGGTAGAATCAATAGATATAGAGCCACGCAGACTTGTTTCCATTAGATTTTCGCCGGAGATTTGAACAGGAATATTTCTTAGGTCTGACATAAAGAGACTAAAATCAGTATTGGAACTTGGCTCTATACCGACTCTGATAACATCTTCATTTTGTACGACAATTCTTAAAGCACGGGCAGAAATATCCTCACTCCCTGTTGAAGGGCCTCCAACCATAATCTGCCGACCATCATAAAGTATAGTGAAAACTCCCTTGGAAGCTGAAAGAATTCTACCTTCGCCAGAAAACTGTTCTCCAGTGCTGCGCCAACTACCCTCTATCTGAAGATTGCTTGTAAAGCCGGCATGGGATATTAACTGCTGCACATATACTGCCCGATATATATTTGCTCCTGTAAACTCCAATGTAGATTCTTCGGCAATGATGACTTTGAAAACCACGGCAAAGAAAAAAACAGCTATTATCAGAAATAGTACTTTCCTGTAGACACTTGACTCTTGTTTTGCCATAAGTAACTTATTGTAGTAGGATATAAAAATGCGCCGACCGGGATTTGAACCCGGGTCGCGGCCTTGGCAAGGCCGAATCATAGCCACTAGACCATCGGCGCACCATATACTTCTAATTGAAGGTGCTTTAAATTTATCAAGTCAAGACTATTAAAGGATTTCCCTGCATAAGAAGCTTAAATAAAGAAGGAGTTTAGATAAAGGTCGTGAAACCAGCAATATCCATACAAAATTTAGTGAAGAATTACGATAGTGTGGAGGCTGTCAAAAGGATAAGTTTTGATATAAAGAATGGGGAATTTTTCGGACTTCTTGGACCAAATGGGGCAGGGAAAACAACAACCATAAACGCGATAACCGGTCTTGTTAACATTAGTTCCGGAAATGTAAATGTCTTCGGACAGGATGTTATTAAAAACTATAGAGAAACTAGAAAACGAATAGGACTGTCCCAACAGGATCTTATGTCCCTCGACCGCTTCCTGAGTGTTGAGGAAATATTGACTTATCAGGCTGGTTACTTTGGAATTCAGAAATATGAGGCTCAAAAACGAGCAGAAGAGCTACTTGAACATTTTGACCTTGCTTCGAAAAGGGATGTAGATATACGAAAACTTTCTGGAGGTATGAAGAGGCGCCTTTCAATTGCAAAGGCTCTCGTACATGACCCTGACATACTGATACTTGACGAACCGACCGCAGGACTGGACGTTGAACTAAGAGTTGGAATGTGGCAGGACCTCAGAAAATTCGTGAAAGAGGGGAAAACCATACTTCTAACAACGCATTATATTGAGGAAGCTGAAAGACTATGTGAAAGAGTTGGAATAATAGACCACGGCCAATTGATAGAGTTAGACACAACGAAAAATTTGATTGACAAACTGAGTGCACAGAAAGTGACTGTTGTGGTTTCAGGGACAATAGGAAAACTTTCTTCTTCATTGAAAAAACTTGGAGTGAGTGCGAAGAAGAACAGGATGCGCATATACATCGATGGAGATTACAGTAAAGTTGGAAAAGCTCTGTACGAAATTGAGAAGATGGGGCTAAAAATACTAGAGATACGTACAGCAGAGAACAGGCTGGAAAACGCCTTTTTGAGGTTGACAGGAAATGAATAATTTTATAGGACTTAGAGCTCTTGCACGAAGAGAAATAAGGAGATTTATGAATATGGCCGGAGATACATTGGTAACTCCTCTGATTAGCGCCTTGCTGTACCTTTTCATATTTGGCTATTCAATTGGAAAGCTTGTTCCAAGTTTTGCAGGAACTAGTTATTTAGAATTCATAATACCTGGAGTAATAATGATGAGTGTTATTCAGAGCTCATATGCAAACACTTCATTTTCAATATTCATATCTAAGTGGGCAGGAAATATAGCTGATCTACTTACTGCGCCACTATCCTATATGGAAATTGTAATTGCCATAACAATTGGAGGAGTTGTAAGAGGACTTATTGTTTCCATTGGTGTCTACCTAGTCTCAGCTATTTTCACTGGGTTTATGATGTACAGCTTCATTCACACACTTATATTTCTGGTACTCATAACAATAGTGTTTTCACTCCTTGGAATTGTAGTTGCAATCATGGCAGAAGATTTTGAACACCTTGCAATATTCCAAGCATTTGTTCTCACACCCCTCGTATTTCTAGGTGGAGTGTTCCATCCACTAAGTATTTTGCCTCCTCTATTCCAACAAATAACGATGTTCAATCCCCTCTTCTATATGGTAAGCGGATTCCGCTATGGACTTATTGGGATGTCAGAAACGAGTGTTCTTGGAAGCTTCTTTGTGCTTCTTGCATTCGTAGTTGTGCTATTCGCTACTGTTGTAACAATGTTCAAGCGTGGCTATAAGCTTCGAAGCTAAATTTAGTGCTTTATTGTAACCTTGTGGAGGTCTGTTGCTTCCATATATGGAACATCCTTATAAGATTTCACCAGTCCAATACAGCGTACCATATCTCCCTGGGCAACTGTCGTGTAATACGGATAGCGTACATGGAGTTTTCCAGTTCCGTCTGAAATTAAGAAGACCTTACCCTTGGAAGTTTCAGTTATTGACTTAACTACACCCTCAATTCGAGTTCCTTCAGCGAACTTAGATGGCTCTTCCTTTATGTGTGATATGCGAATCAGTTTGAAGAATTTAAACCAAATTATGAAACCGGCAAATCCTGAAACTATAAGGACAGCAAGTATTGAACCAAGATTTCCACCTACTGCTATAGATTTCAGAGCTCTGAAGACTGCTCCCTTCTGTTCAAGAGCTTCATTTATTTCCTTCTCCATTGAGTCAGCCTTGAGACCTGCCTGGATTGCCAGAAGTTCGGAGTCTGTATAGTCTCCGGCATTGTATTTCTGTATAGAGGACTGTATGCTCGAGTTTAGCGCCGTGAGGTCAGCATTTAATGAAGTGACATCTATTCCTTTCCTGTCAAGTTTAGAAATGAGCAGAGTGAGATTTGCCATACGGAGTTTGAGGTGATTTATGGTAACATTCAAATCACCAACAGTAGTATTTGTCCATACTTTGGAAATTTTTAGTTCAAGGGATTTTTCAACAAGAGCCTTTGAATCTTTATCTGTAGCCTTCCACGTAGCAACATGTGTTTTCGCTTCGGCGTCGCTTGGGATGTCCCAGGCAATATCATAAGTCACAACTTCACCTGCGTTTAAATCCTCAGTTGATAGTGTTGAATTCCTGACAGTGACTGCATACCAGGAACTTGGTATTCCTGTTACAGTAAGAGCAACATCCTCAAGACTCTGAATACCTGAATTCTTGACCTTTACAACTGTTGAGCGACTTTCTCCCTGTGCAATTGTAAGCTGATTATCATACTCAATAATAGTGAGAGCGTAGTCACTTGCTGCTCCGCCTCCGCCTCCGCCGCCGCCTCCAGAAGATGCAGCACTTGTAACTGCGCGGACATTAATTATCTGAGTTATAGAGCCATTACTTCCATATGTGTCATTAACCCACATAGTAACCGAATATGCTGTGAGACTACTTGGAGATGGGGCTATGAAGACATACTCAGTGTAATTTGTGGATGCCGCAGTTGCTATATTGCTGGCACTTATTGAATTGGAATTATCGCTAACATAGTACATTGATCCAGTAAAGTTCTTACCGCTGTGAGCGTAAACTGCGGAACCGTTTAGCTTAACTCGAGAACCAGCATCAACTGTTGTAGCGTTGAAAATGCCATTGCTTGGGTTTGCATTATCTCCTGAAACATTTATTTTTGGAAGAGCTCCGAAACTCCTGTTGAAAGTTTGGCTGTTATTAAGGGTAAATTCATTGACACTTGAATTAGTCATATAGGCATCATAGTGAACAAGTGGAGTGTATTTTGTTACAGGAAGATTCAAGGTAAAGAAACCGGCATTGTTTGTGGCAACGCTGTAGTTTGCGGAGCTGGTATTGAATGACACTATAGCTGCACTGATATTGTTCCAGCCACTTGCATTTCCTGTTCCATTAACATAACCTGATAGAGTCCCATATTTTGCCCCACTTGAAAAAGCCGCAATAACCATTGCAGTTGGAAGGTTATCCCCTCCTGCAGTCGAAGTGTTCCAGCCTCCAGTCGAGCCGGAAACACTATTCCTTGCCAAATAGTTAAGACCGCGCTCGATGGAACCTCTATAGAATCTGTCATTTGATGTAGAAAAGTTTCTGTCATTGTCCACGAACCATGACGTGTTTGTGTTATCCTCTGTAAGGGCCAATATAGCGACTGCGGTTATGTTGACAAGACCATTTCCGTCTCCGAAGTAGCCAGCCATGCTTTGATTGGACTGGAGCCAGCGCCTTGCAGCTGTCCTGTTGTCAGAAGTATTACCAAGTGATGCCATTGCATATAGAGCCCAGGAAGTATTAATTGTGTCATTGTTCCAGCTTCCCCGTCCTGCAGTTTTGTTAATCTGCTGGTCTCGCAACCAGTTGAATGCATCATTTACTGTGTCATCGCTTGTATTCACTCCTGATTGATATATAGCCGAGAGAATTATGGCAGTTTCAGGGAGAGTTTTTGTATCATTAACTATTAAAGAGAGATAGTTTACAGTTGCTGTCAGATTTGCATAGGCTGTATTGGAAAGACTTGACTTCTTGTGTGCTATAAGTGTCAAAGCAGTAGTAACATTTGGCGCAGCATATGTTGAATCAAGCCAAGCAACACTACCATTAGAAGAATTGTTGAACCTGTTGAGAATCTGAGATATGCTTGTAGTATTTGCATTGTGTGTGTTATTCATTCCCCAAAGTGCCCAAGCAGTGGTATAGTTAGAGGCATTCCAGACAAACAAAGATGTATCCATATTTTTCTGGAGAAGTGCAGTTCCGTTCTGAACCATATTTGCCCAGTTTAATGTAGTATTGCTTATATTTACAGTTAGAACTATACTTGAGACATTCCAGCGACCTCTGCTACTGTTCCCTGTAGAATTGGCAGAGAGATTAATTAAATAAGATTTACCCGGAGTTGCGTTTGTCGGAACTTCGACACGCAAAGTGAAGGAAACATTATCATAATTAGACATATTCAGACCATAGTCAGTACTACTGAAGGAACTATTTGGAGAAGTAAAGTTGAAATACCAACCCTCACTGGCATTGTCCTTGAAAACAACTCTATCCCAAGTATTTCCAGTATTATTAAGAGTCAAATTAACGAATGCATAACTTTGTGTAGGAACTGAAACAGAAGTCACATTTGAATCGAAACTCAATATATGCAGAGGCCAGAACATTTGAACCGTGACATTGCTTGCACCGACTAGATTTGAATTACTGAAGTTGAATAGAGTATTATTGAGAGTTCCGCCACCAGTCTTATTCGCAGTTACATTGTACTGATTATTTGAATAGTTCCCACCAGATGAGTTTATCCTGTGAGTCAATATGAAGGTGGGAGAAGTGAGTCCGCTTGCATTGGTAGTTGCATTCTTTACTGAAGTTGTATTATTTGCAAAGACTTCAACTGAAGCGCTTCCCATTTCGTATTTGTTTCCGTTTGCCAGAGAAGTAACGACATAGACTTCAATATACCAGCTTGTATTCAAAGATGCTGAGCCAGACAAGGCAGGGATTTTGCTGATATTGTGCGTCGTTCCAAGAAGTGTAACATTAGAATTTGTTGCTAGAGTAATATCTGCATTACTTGTGTTTGAAATAGTCGAATTATATATTGTAACTGAACTTGAGTTCGTTACATTGAAACCCCACTTGTTGTCATCCAGTGTAAGATTTACAAGTGTAGGAGATGACGTTCCGTTTAGGGTGACGGCAGGTCCCGCATGAGAATTATTAAACACAACATTCCTGAATTCTAATGTACTATTACTTCCCTCGAGATAAGTTCCTATTGCCTTACCCCTGTGAGTAGTTCCATTAACATATCGGACAAGCGAATTGTTCATGGAAACTGTGCTGCCCTTTAGGAAAAGAACTTCAATTCCTCCTCCTGTAGCATTAGTAGTTACAGTTGTATTATTTGCATAGAGTTTTCCATTGTCTCGGATTTTTAAAGTTGCGTTGTGAGCATTAGAAACATTGAAAAGAAGTGTGACGTTTTCAAGAGTTAGAGAACCGCCAGAGTTAATTGTGACATTTCCAGTAATATTAATTGTGACATTCCCACAGCTTGTTGCATTGACAACAGTCCAATTTCCATTACTCGATGGAATAGGAGTTCCTCCGGCTATACAACCCCCAGCTAATACTGGACCTGATAGAGCTACGAAAAAGAATAACGCAGTAACACAAGATACTATTGCAAATAAACCACTACGTGCCATCCTCACCATGCAGGGGATTAATATTGGAGTATTTAAATAGTTTACGAGTTCCCGAGAATCGGGAAGGTTCTTATAATTATATAATAGGGATTTTCCCGCTAAGAGCTTATGTATTTTCCCACCCCCACTAAAAGTAAGATGGAGGAAAATATCCTATATCTGAAAAGACTCGGTCTGACAGAATATCAGTCAAAGGCGATGGTAGTTCTTCTGAACAAGAGAAAGACGACAGCAAAGGACATCAGCGAGCTCTCAGGAATACCGCTGACAAAAGTCTACCAAGTTTTGAAAGCTCTCGAAGAAAGAAAGCTCCTCTCCAGCGAAGGTGAGAAGCCGCGAATGTACAGAACACTTCCAGCCTACAGAATAATGAATCGTCTGCTTTCAGAAAAGAAAAGACATCTAAACAAATTGTTAAAGGAGCGAGAAAGGCGTCTTAAAAGTATTCGGAATATTGATTTTGAAGAGTACATACAAATATACGAGGAAAAGCTACATCCATGTATAAGTGTTGACCAATATGAGTTTTAGCCCTGCATTAAGTCCTTGAAATTTCCAGGTCTAAACATTCCATATTCAGTTATATATGCAGTAATGTATTCAGAAGGAACGAATCCTGAATCTTCTTGAAATTTTTTTCCGCTTGTATCAACAGAAGAACGGGGAAGTGCAACATAGAAGGGAATTGAATGCTCCTTGGAAAGAACTGCTTTCTCATAAGTTCCAGGAGAAGAATAAACATCCCCATTAAGGTCAGCTTTTTCTGCCGCCATCATGCAGAAATCTATTTCTCCTGAGCGCATAATATGCCCAGTTTCAAGAGGAGGAATTGCAGCAACACTTATTCCTTCCTGGGAAAGTTCCCATGAATTTGAACCGGGACAGTCCTTATCAATATATACCTGAAAACTTCTGCCAAGGATCTTAGCAGAGCGGATAGGTGCAAGAGAAGTTCCGAAATCAACACTTCCAAGAGCTCCGCCATTGCAATGAATAAGAATTTTAGAACCAGTAGTAATTAGATTTCCTCCCCGCAATCCGATGCGTTTGCACACATCTATATAGTTAGACGAGACTTCCTCTGCTGACGCAAATGCCGCCTTTTTGGCAAGCTCTATAGAATCTAAATGTTTAATAGACTTAAGCACTTGTTCTACAGAGACAGAAACATTAGGGCAGTCCAGCTCATTTGTTAGAATGTCAGCACTTCCATATACAGATAGTCTGAACAGCTCATAAGCAGAACCATCAAACTCACTAGCTGCCTGGGCAACTGCATAGGCTGATGCAACAGCCACAGAAATTGAACCTTGTATAGAACCATTTCTGATTGCAGAGAGCGTTTCACCTGCAGTTTTCAATTCAAGTATATTGAATGAAAAGGGAAGTTTTCTCTGATCTATAACCTTCACAGTCAGCCCGTCCAGCCACAATGACTTGTAATTTTTGTGGCTCTCGCCGTCCCTCGATTTTATACGCATAAATAAACATGGTTAAGAAAATATATAGAGTTTACTAAGCCTCAGACGAGAGTTGAACTCGCGACCTCGTCATTACCAATGACGCGCTCTACCACTGAGCTACTGAGGCACGCAGAAACTATGAGCTAAGAGTCTTAAATAATATTCCACTACTCTATATCGATTTCGCCTTCACCTGGAGGGAGTTTTCTTAAGATTATAGTAAGTATACCGGACTTGTAAGTGGCCCTACTGAGGTTTTTATCAACAGGAACCGGAAGCCTGACAACGTTTCTGAAACCCATATAATTGGATGAAAAGCCAATATAACCTGAATCTTTCTGTTTTTTATCTGATTTTATACTGGCATCTATTATTAGGTGACTTCCCTCAACTTTTAGATTTATATCATCCTTTCTTAGACCAGGGAGCTCGACTTTTACAATTAGGTCTTTCTTTCCCTCTTTTACCTGAACAATCGGCTGACGAAAGAGACCTTCCTGCATCTTGAGAGTCCTTGGAAGCTCAGGGGATTTGGAAAAGTCCCGATTCAGCATATCTGTAAACATCTGGTTTATTCCCTTTGAAAGGTTTTGAATATCCTTGAAAGGTTCTGAAAAACCAATATACGGAAGTTCCTGTGCTTTTTGTTTCGGAACTTGCTTTCTCTTCAGCCTGTTTGGAACTTTTTTCTGGGAAACATCTTCATCTATATAGCGTTTTGTATACTTTCTCCACCATTCTCCAGTTCTCTCTTTCTTTTTCGCCATAGTTAATTTTAATAGGCTAGAGATATTTAAGTTTTTAGTGGCAGTAAAAGACAAATACGGAAAAGGGGCAAGAGCTGAGCGCGAGCTGATTGGAATGCTCTGGGAACGGGGCTTCGCGGCACTTAGAGCGGCGGGAAGCGGAGTATCGAGAAGACCATGCCCTGATGTTGTGGCAAGCGACGGAAAGACGACTTTTGCATTTGAATGTAAGTCCGTTGCTGGAGATTATGTTCACCTTAGTTATGAAGAAATTGTAAAACTAATAACATTCTCACAGACCTTTGGGGCAAAACCCTGGATTGCAGTCAAGTTTGGAGGAAGTGATTGGATATTTCTTGATATGGCGAAGATACAGATGACTAAAGGTGAAAATTTCAAAATTTCAAAAAGTTTTGCTTATGATGACGGAAAACGACTTGATGAGATAATTGAAATAAACCGTGAAAGTTCTGATTTATAGCTTTGCACTTAATGTAGCTGAAAATCGTGACTTTAGGTGCAGAATAGACTAAAGGTGCAAAGTTCTGATTTATAGAAAAATATTTATATTCCTGAACGGAGCCCTATAGTAATTTCATTTGGAGGTAAAAATGGAAGACAAAGAACACTACGATAGGGAAGACGACGAAGACGAAGAAAGTTTCGAAGATGATGATGATGACAACTACAGTGAGGACGAAGAAGACAACGGAGAAGACGACGACGAATAGATAAGACTATAATTGTCTACCACTCCCATGGTTTCTTCTTTGAAAGATAACTTGTGATAAACTTAGCAAGTTCCTCAGAATCTGAGTCCAGAATCTCCGCAGAAGATAATAGTTTACACTCCTTAGAAAGAGATTCTGCAACATACTTGCCGATTCCATAATCTTTAGGACTTTTAATTATTTCATTTAATAATGACTCAGGAGTCCTGTGAACTCTGTCAATTTCAACATGCCAGCGACCTCCTGAAATCCAGGTCTTATTCTTTTTGTGTTTTTTCGCAAATTCGTCCTGGAATTTCTGGTCAACATCAGTTGGAGGTCCATCCACCTTCTGTTTATCAGGAAGAGACGCAATCTCCAGATCTAAAAGGATATGGGAAAAGTCTCCTGATGTATATGAATATCCGAGAACTGGAAAATGTGCCCTTTTCATAAAAGCTACGATAGTATGTGCACTCTTTCTTAATTGTGAATACAATATATCTTCAACAACTTTCGGGGGCTTGAACTCCAGAATTGCCAAATGTCCTCTTTTAGAAAGCTCTTTTTTTAAACTCTCTTTTGAAAAGCTTTTTACTTCATTTGGGAAGAAGAATTCGATTTTGTGTTTTCTCTGAAATTCACGAGAAGCTTTAATGAATATTTCATACTTATCCTTATCCAGAGCCGCGGCAACATTTCTATTCTTATCTGTTGGGTCTATAACGATAAGAGAATCATCGAAGTTTTTTGCTGTTCCGAACTTTTCCTTGTCAAGTGACTGACCTACTTTCCACTTTCCTGCGGCAGAAATCAAGTCCAAGAAACTTCCATATTCCAGAATCAGAAGTTCGCAAAGATAACCAGAGAAGCCCCGGACTTTCTCCTTAGCCCCGTATACTCCTATACCCTTCATGAATCTTTTGAGAAGACGGACCTCAGATGTCTGCTTTCCTGAGAAATTTTTGAGAATGTATTCAGTGTGAAAGGGAGTCCTGTCCACAGCACTCTTTATTTTTGACGCAGATTCCAGTTTGTAGCAGGGAACTATATCAAGAACAAACCCAGCAATTGTGCTTTTTGTATATGGATGTTCAGCATAGACAAGTTCAGGCTTTCCTCCAAGTTCCTTGATTATTTTCTTTCCGAATGAAATTCCGTCTTTCTCCAGGCGGGAGCGTGGAACATCCTCATTGAAACAAATAAAAACATCAAGATCGTGAGTTCCAGAAACCCATGTATCTTTGGCAATTGAGCCCTGGACTGTGGCCTCAACACCGAGACTCTTTGCAGTTTTTAGAACCTTTTTAGTGAATTCAGAAATTGCATCAATCTCTTCTTTTGAAGGATTTACTCTTTTCAGGACCTCTTTGAGGAGTTTTTCCATGAAAGGAACTATGAAGAGTGGATATAAAACAATTGCGAATAGATACAAGAAAATAGAAAGAGTATGTTGCTCAGAAGCTACCAACCGTTCATCATTTTTGGGGCAATCAGAGGGTGTTCACTTCTTCATTGCGCTAAAATAAGTGACTTAGGAAGTATAAAAGGGTAGTGTTGAAGTCAATGCAAAAACAAAATCTTATTCAGCAATAAGCTCTGTCTTCTGAATTAACGCATGTTTTAAGGAAGCTATGCTTTTTATTTCTGACCTGAGCTTTCCGGACAGCTTTCCTGAAAGAATAAAATGAATAAACTCATCACGCTTTTTTGATGAAGCTTCCTTTTTGATAATTTCCTGATATTTGACCCTCATATCCTGTTTTATTGCCTGATTTACAGGAGATGTGGTTACAAGAACACCCTTTAACCTGATTTTCTTTCCGTCACTAGTGGAAAGAACATCGTTTGAATATACTTTACTTGAATTTTTTCTAGCAAGACCACGTTCAAACTCATTGTGAAGTCTGTGCCCAAGGAAAAGTGTATTTGCCTTCTCTCCCTGAACATCTTTTATTTTGAATCTTAGTTTTTTTGTCGGTCTTCGAGAATCATAGCCTGCAACAACGTCTGAAAGATTTGCCTCTACAATTCGACCAGGAATTATTCTGGAATTGGCTGCAACTGTGTCGCCAAGGATAACATTTTTGAAGATGTCAGGAGCAATTACTGAATACCACTTCTTCGACTTCCACTTGTCCACTGTCCTTGGTGCTGCCATATTATTCTGAAACCTCACTCATTGCTTTTGTATATTTCCAGCTTTTTGGAAGTTTTCCTGAAGATACGTAATATTTTCCAAGTTTTCTTATCTTTGCCTCTGTAAAATCGAGTCCTCTTTTTGCACTCAAATCCTTTCTTGATTTAAGAAGATGTGTTTTGAGTTGCTTAGCTTTTGAAACTAAATCTGACAAATCGTGAGGAAGTGCCTCATCATCTGACTCTATAATTGATGAAAGTCTTTTTCCTGTGAGGGCTTTTACATCAGGAACTCCGTATTCATCTCTTAGACGAAGACCTATCTGAGCAGGGGAAACGCCCTCAGATGATAGCTTCTTTACGAGTTTTTCGACTTCTGCCGAAGAAAGTGTAACCCACTCAGGACTCTCGCGATTAAGCGGCCTTTCTGAGCCTGATTTTCCCTTATTTCTTGAATACATTCTAGCCATTAGTTTTTAGCCAATCTACGAGCGCCTTTGCACTCTGTGCGCGATGAGAATATTCCTTTTTGGAAGAATAATTTTCACCAAAAGTGAAGTCCTTCCCTTCAGGAATAAACACCGGATCCCATCCCCAACCTTCATTACCACGGTGCTCTCGCGCTATACTACCTCTACAACTACCTTTAAATACTTTTTCTTGATTTTCGTCCTTGTATGCTAATACGGAGTGGTACTCCGCTTTTCTGTCGGAAACACCTTCCAAAAGCTTGAGCAATCCCTGAATTCCTATAGTGTAAAACACATATTTTGTAAAAGGGCCAGGAAAACCATCCAAAGCGTCAACTGAAATGCCGGCATCTTCGACAAATACAGGCTTATCAAGCGATTCATGCGCTTTTCTTGCACTGTGAAGAGCTATTTCCTCGAATGTATCAGCTTGGAGCTCTTCCAGCTCAATTTCACAGTGTTCTAAGTCTAAGTCTGCAGCATTAAAAAACGCAGAAATTTCCTTGAATTTCGAAGCATTTGAAGTTGCAAAGTAATATCTCATTTTAGTAATTGGAGTCCTGTACTTTCATCCGGCTCTCTTTCAAGAGAATTTGGGAATTTTTTTAGGTATATTTCAGCGGCAAAAATTCTTGCCCCTACAAGATGCCCACCATAAGATCTTCCTTCAGAATCTGCAAATGTTATATGGGCATGGATAAAAGGCTTCCCCTCGAGAAGACTTATATTGCCGGTGCAATTCAGTATTTCCGCGTGTTCGTCAAGGCGCATCTCACGATATTGTTTCTGTGTTTGATCGTAATAAGAAAAACGACTGTTTTTCACAGCCCCTATTATAGTAAAATATCCAGACTCTACCCCCTTCTCTTTTGCTAGCTCTAAAATACTCTCCTTAAGCTCGGAGTCTTCCGAAAATCTTCCAAACCATTCATTATCTGACTGCGTGTAAATTTTCATTTTACTTTTTTCACCTTTTTCTTGTAACGACCTCTACCCTCAACTTGTTCAAGGCGCTCCATAACAGCATCGGAATTTTCAGAAGAAGAATATCCAGAGATTATTGATTCAATATATTTATCAGAATCCTTTGGATGACTTGCCTTGATTGACTCCTTCAAAACTCTGATATCAACTGCCTTTTTTTCAATTGAATCTGAAACCTCTCCAAGACCAAAATCAATGAGATATATGTCCTTGGACTTTACAAGAATATTTGATGTCGTAAGGTCTCCGTGAATAAGACCTGCATCATGGAGCTTTGCAAGTTCAGAGCCGAGTTTTTTTGAAAGTGATGAACCCATGACTTTGTGAAACATATCGCCGTCTATAAATTCCATCGATATTGTATTAGTATCCTTGTCAAGATTCTTGACTGCAGGAACTTTTAGCTGGGCTCGCCTTGCCTTATCGAGAAGACTTGCCTCCCTACGGGTTCTTTTATTTCTTAGAGAAGCATCTATCTCAGGCAATCTGTAGCCTTTTGAGATTCTTTCTTTGATTACAATACCCTCTTCAAGAGAAAGCTTCGCTTCAGCTCCCACCTTCAGCAACTTATTCATGAAAATATAAATAGAGAAGGACATTAATAAGATTTGGGAGTATGGAAAACGAAACACCTCATTATTCGCTTCCCAACGAGGAGGCTGAGAAGAATAGAACCAGTTGGGACACTTATTTTATTGATATAACCAATCTTGTGAAGGAGCGCTCTACCTGCAACAGGGCAAAGGTCGGAGCAATACTGGTAAAGAATCGCAGAATAATATCAACCGGGTATAATGGAGCTTCAAGAGGGACAAAACACTGTTCTGAAGTTGGGTGTAATGTTATCAAGGCCGGGGAAAACCCTGAAAACCTGCGAGATCACTGTAGCAGAACAGTTCATGCTGAACAGAATGCAATAATTCAGGCAGCACTTTTCGGAGTTGGTGTAGAAGGTGCAACACTTTATTGCACTCACACGCCGTGCTACACCTGCGCAAAAATGATTGCCAACGCAGGGGTAAAGGAAGTCATTTATATGAAAAATTATGATGACAAAGACTCACTTTCTCTACTTGAAGAGGCTGGAATAAAACTGCGAGAATACGAGTCCTAAATTTCTGAAAACTTTTTCTTAAGAAAAGTAGATGTTTCCTGAAGATTTTTTTTCTCAGACTCATTTAATTCCAGTTCAGAAATACTTTCAAGACCGGATTTTCCGAGGATACCGGTAATTCCCATAGAAACTTCAAATAAAGCATATTCTCCATTCAGAGAAGCAATAACTGGGAGCTCTTTTTTCAAGTCTTTGATTATTGACTCAGCAATTTCAACTGTTGCTGAGGCCGGACCGAAGACGGTTGCGCCCTTTTTAGAGATAAGTTTGGAAGCCGCTGACTTGGTCCTTTCAAAAATTTCGCTTATTTTATCAGCATCCAAAAGCTCAGAGAGAGACTTCCCGGAAACTTTGCAGCTTGACAATACAGGAAGCATTCTGTCTCCGTGCTGACCAATAACGAGTGCTTCAACTTCAGTAATATTTTTCCCTGTCTCACTGGCGATTAAGCTTCGAAGACGATAGCTGTCCAGAAGGTTCCCGAGGCCGAGAACCCTTCCTGATGGAAAGCCAGTATCCTGCAGAGCCAGCATAAGCATAATATCACTCGGGTTCGTTGTTAGAAGTATAATTGAATCCGGGGCATTTTTCTTTATGTCGGCACATATTGATTTGATTATTTCTGCGTTTTTATGTAGAAGGTCTTCTCTAGACATACTGGGCTGTCTTGGAGCCCCAGCAGTAATTATAACAAGATTACTTCCAGAAATTTCCTCAGGAGAGGAAGCATAACTTACCGTTCCGGAATATCCAATTCCGGAAGCCGAGTGCAAAATATCAATCTGATGACCCTCTGCAAGTTCCTTGTTTATATCGAGAAGAACTATATCACCAAGATCTTTCTGAGCCAGCATAAATGCTATTTCACTTCCAAGATTTCCTGTTCCTATTACGGAGATTTTCATAGCCAAGTCACATCCACATCATCTGTTCTGAAGGTAGGATTTATCTTTGAATCTTTTATATCAAGAGTATTATTAGACTTTAGCATAAGAAGGCCAGCCCAGGCAATCATTGCCCCATTATCTCCGCAGTGCTCTCTTGGACACCCGTAGTATTTTGCACCTCTTTCTTTTGCCATTATCTCCAACATATTCTGAAGTCGTGAATTCGCAGCAACCCCGCCGGTAGCGAGAACTTCTTCTTTGTCAAGATGTGCCATTGCTCTCTCTGTTGCCTCTGTCAGCATGGCAAATGCTGTCTCTTGGAAAGAATGGCAAAGATCTTCATCAGAATACTGTCCCGATTGCTTTTTGCGCTTAAGGTCTGAGTAGAGACCTGAAAAGCTCAGGTCCATTCCTTTGACAACATAAGGAAGTTCGATGTAATTCTTTCCTTTGGAAGCCAGCTTCTCTATCTTTGGTCCTCCAGGGTGCTGAAGTCCAAGAACACGGGAAAATGCATCAAGACAATTTCCAACTGCAATATCTAATGTTTCTCCGAAGACGCGATAGCGTCCCTCGGCATATGCTATTACCTGTGAATTTCCACCAGATACATAGAGAATGACTGGGTCTTTTGCGCCAGTTGTGACTTTTGCAATCTCAATATGAGCAATACAGTGATTTACTCCAATCAAGGGCTTCTTGTGTTTTACTGCGAGATATCTTGCTGCTGCTGCGCCGACACGAAGACAGGGACCGAGACCCGGACCTTGTGAAAAGGCAATTCCGTCTATATCATTGAAGGAGCAGCCGGAAGCGTCAAGAGACTCCTGTAAAACTTCTTCAAATTTTGAGGAAAGAAAATCGGCAGACTCGCTTGGAAGTATCCCACCTTCTTCAGGAATATAGGTCTGGCGGGCGCTGGAAAGGACTTTTCCGCCATCCTCGACAACACCAATACCAATGGTGTGAGCTGTTGATTCTATTCCTAGAACACGCATATCAGTTATCTGTACTTTCTTGTATAAAAGGTTTAAAACCCCGAAAGACCATAGAAGTGCCATGGGAAAACTTGTGGGAGTAGTGGGAAAGCCGAATGCCGGAAAATCTACATTCTTTAATGCAAATACTCTCGGAAATGCAGAAACTGGTAGCTATCCTTTTACGACAATAAAACCGAACCGCGGAGTCGGTTATATCAGAGAAGATTGTCCCTGCACTGAACTAGTAGACTCCTGTGGAAAGTGCAAGAAAGGGACAAGATTCATTCCTGTTGAGCTTTTCGACGTTGCTGGGCTTGTCCCGGACGCGCACAAAGGACGCGGGCTTGGGAACCAATTTCTCAACGACCTTGCACAGGCGGACGCATTTATACACGTAGTCGACGCTTCAGGTTCGACTGATGCAGAGGGTCAGATATGTGAGGCTGGAAGCCACAACCCGGAAGAAGATGTCACTTTTTTGGAGAAGGAACTAGACCTCTGGTTTCTTTCGCTGATAGAGAAGGGTTGGGGAAAGATAACGAGAGAGGCGGCGCATTCGAAGAAAGAAGTCCACAAGGAGCTTGCAGATAAATTTTCAGGTATAAAGGTAAAGGAGGGGGAAATCCTCGCGGCGGCAAGAAAGGCTGAATTGGACTTAGAGAAGGCAAAAGACTGGCCTGAGGAAGATTTGAAGAAATTTGCGACAGCGCTCAGAGAAGTATCTATGCCCATTTTGATTTGCGCAAACAAAATTGACCTCGAGACAGCAAAACTTCTTGAAAACTCTGTCCCCACTTCTGCAGATTCCGAGCTGGCGCTGAGAAAGGCTGATGAAAGCGAAATAATAGAATATAAGCCAGGAGATTCTGACTTCAAAATTTTGGAGGCTTCCGACGAGCATATGAAAGTTCTGGAAATAATTAAGAGAGATGTCCTTGAGAAATACGGCAGCACAGGAGTTCAGCAATGTCTTGAGAAAGTTGTTTCAGAAACTCTTAATTTGATTCCGGTCTATCCTGTCGAGGACGAGAGCAAGCTGACGGACAAAAAGGGAAATGTTCTGCCTGATGTACATCTTGTTCCTGCAGGTACGACGGCGAAGGACTTCGCTTATTTGATTCACACAGATATTGGAGATGCCTTCCTCTGTGGAATTGATGCAAGAACGAAGAAGAAAGTAGGCGCGAATTACGAACTGAAAGCCAACGATGTTATTAAGATTGTTGTGAAGAAGTGAATTGGACTCCTTTCAGATCTGGTGAATAATTCTCGGCTAAGTTATTTTAGTCCAAGGAATGCCGTGGTCTTCCGTTACATCTCCTGCTATGATTGTGCCGGAAGCCTTTCTATCAAGTGATTTTATTGTGCCTGTAACTGTGATTGTGCCTTCGTTTCCCCAGCCCACATAATCTCCTGCCTTGCCGTTAACTGTGATTGTGCCTTTGTTTCCATCGCCCACATAATCTCCTGCGTCACCTGTAACTGTGATTGTGCCTTTGTTTCCATTGCCTACAAACTCTCCTGCCTTGCCGTTAACTGTGATTATGCCTTTGTTTTTAAAGCCCACACTATCTCCTGCCTTGCCTATAATTGTGATTGTGCCTTCGTTGCTCTCGCCCACCTTATCTCCTGTGTTGCCAAAGACTATGATTGTGCCTTTGTTTTTAAAGCCCACACCATTTCCTGCGTTGCCTTTGACTATGATTGTGCTTTTATTATCTTCCCCAGGCTTATCTCCTGCGTTGCCGTTAACTGTGATTGTGCCTTTGTTTCTAATGCCCACATAATCTCCTGCGTTGCCTGTAACTGTGATTATGCCTTTGTTTTTAAAGCCCACAGTTTTGTCTACGTTGCCTGTAACTGTGATTGTGCCTTTGTTTGTATCGCCCACACCATTTCCTGCGTTGCCTATAATTGTGATTGTGCCTTTGTTTGTATCGCCCACAACATATCCTGCGTCACCTGTAATAATTAGAGTGCCTATGTTGTTTTTTCCAAGATTGCGTCTGCCCTTACCTTCAATAATAAGAACTTCTTTTTTCTTGGTAGTGGTATTTTTTTCTTCAGCCATATTATTCTATAAGATGAATTGTTATATAATAATATTTCTCGGCTAAGTTATTTTAGTCCAAGGAATGCCGTGGTCTTCTGTTACATCTCCTGCTATGATTGTGCCGGAAGCGTATTTGTGGAGTTCTTCTATTGTGCCTGTAACTGTGATTGTGCCGTAGTTATCATGTCCAACACGTTTTCCTGCGTTGCCGTTAACTGTGATTGTGCCTTCGTTGCTCTCGCCCGCATGAGCTCCTGCGTCACCTGTAATAATTAGAGTGCCTTCGTTTCCATTGCCTACATCCTTTCCTGCGTTGCCGTTAATTGTGATTGTGCCTTCGTTTCCATCGCCCACATCCTTTCCTGCGTCACCTGTAACTGTGATTGTGCCTTTGTTTGTAGCGCCCACACCATTTCCTGCCTTGCCTATAATTGTGATTGTGCCTTTGTTTGTAGCGCCCACACCATTTCCTGCCTTGCCTATAATTGTGATTGTGCCTTTGTTTGTATCGCCCACACCATTTCCTGCCTTGCCTATAACTGTGATTGTGCCTTTGTTTCCACTGCCTACAAACTCTCCTGCGTCACCTGTAATAATTAGAGTGCCTATGTTGTTTTTTCCAAGAATATCTCTGCGCTTACCTTCTATAGTCAGAACTTCGTCTTTCTCTGTAGTGGTAGTTTTTTCTTTAGCCATATTATTCTATAGGATGAAGTGATATATAATAATATTCCTGGCAGAAAAATGGGACTATAATTTGTATGTGCAAGCCTCTATAAATCGCTATTTACTCCTCTTCACTTTCTTCATCTTCTTCTCTTTCGTCTTCTCTGGGTGCTTCAGTTTTCGGAACAGGAAGAACGAAGAAATTAAGGAATTCTATAAGCCCGTAGAATAGAGGATAGAACACAATCAGTGTCAGAAGAGTTAGTTTATCGAAGGGATATACACCGTATGCAACCGGAGTAAGAATAATTGCAAAAAATGATATTTCCCTGACACGGCCTATTATTCGGGCTATTCTTTTTCCACTGGCCGCCTCAAAGATTATTAGACCGCCATATACCGCCATGATGAAAGCAAGGAAAATTTTTGCAGTAAAGTATGCAGCGGATTGTGTAACAGCGTATCCGACATAGGCAGCGCGTCCCCAGTCGAAGGCGACCCAGAGTCCTGTGAAGCCGTTTGAGGCAGCATTTCCAAGTGTTGCCCCCCTTCTCTCCTGGAAATAATCAGAAGAAATCCAATTAATGTAGAGAGGGGCAAGAGAAAGCATCATAACATAATTTCCCTTGACCGCAGTAAGCAAATCTAAAAGTCTTCCCCAGAGAGCAGTAAAAGGCGCATAGGAAAGTCCTAATGAAGCATAAATAATTAGCAAAAGAATTCCGAGGGCTCCCGCCAGTCTGTGGGAAGGATATTGCCCCTCATCACCGGTGCCCATCAAATCGTCTAGCCAGCTCATAAGTTCATTAATGACTATTGTCTTAAAAACTTAACTAAAATCCACCAGCCTCCTTTGCTGGAGAAGAGCGCTCTTCTTTTTGTAAACCTGCATTGGAACTTTAAGTCTGCTTTCCGCATATTTCAATACTTCCTCCATAGTGCTGAACTCAAGCGGCTTTTTCTTAAATGCCTGTCTGACTGTTTCCCGAACTACCCAGACTCCAAGAGGCACGGAATAGCCCTCACTTATTTCACGGAATGAAAGGACGCGAGCCTGTTTTCTGATTGAGTGGAGATATTCAACAGCAGGAAGGCGCGCAGCATAATAGCCACCGGCCTGTTTTTCTGCGTATTTTGTTCGTCCCTCGTGAGGCTCGTATTCTTCAATAACCAGAGAGTCAGTATAAGCTTCCCAGTTGCTTCCGGGAGCCCATGCTTCAAAGTTTTCGAACTCCCACTTTCCAGGGGCAAGGACTATAACGAAATGGTTATCAAAATGCTCTGCCTCGAAAACCTTGAACGTGTCCAAGCTCTTAAAACAACGAACTTCCGGAAGAAGATTTTTTGCTACTATATCATCTGTTGCAGTTATACTCCAGCGCGTAGGAACCAGCTTCTGTTTAAGACCGAGAGTTCCTGAAGATAAAATTGAAGTTATTTTGTAGATGTCGAGTCCCTCTTCATAGAGATTGCCTGCCTGATCCGAGGCCTTAAGCTCATCCGAAACAATATAATCGACTTTTCTTGCTATTTTCGGGTTTTCCGTCAAAGACAGTTTTTCCAGCTCTGCTGTGGGTCCCATCGGCTGTATCACATTTGAAAAACTTAAGTTAAAGTTTGGCTTCTTTCTGAAGTTCATCTCCACTTCTGTTGGTTTTGAAGCCATTGAAAGAAGCTGAGAGTCCTGAACTACTCTTTCTTTTGAGTAAATTCCTTGAGAGGTCTTCGAACGCAAAAGAAAGCTTCGCATTTCAATTACATTTGTATAGTCCATTGTAATCCACTCTGAGGGATTATCAATAGAGCCCGCAAGTTCGTGGTCAAGAACTCCCGAAGGACCTATATTTACATTTGGATATCCATAACGACCGACGAAAACTGAAGTACTCGGACCTGAAAAATCCTTGGAGAATTTCTGATTTAATTTCCTGTCTGTCCCGCGCTGGAGAAAGACCTTGCAGTGCTTTGGTATTGGAAGCTCGTGCTTGCCTTTGCAGAAAGGGCATATGCTGACAGGAGGTAGTTTCATAAAAGCGTTTTGTCGTCAGCTTATTTATTCATATCTCAAGGCTTCAATTGGGTCTATGTTCATAGCCTGTCTGGCAGGTAGGAAACTTCCAAGAGCGCCAAGGAATCCAGAATAGAGAATTGAAATTATTATAAGACGTCCAGTTACTTCCATCAAGCGCGTATCTAGGTAGATATTAAGACTCTTTGCAAGAACAAAACTGACGAAGACTCCTAAAGTACCCCCGACCAAGCTCATCACAACAGACTCTGTAATAACTTCAGAGAGAACTTGTTTGTTTGTAGCCCCTATTGCCTTCATTGCCCCGATTTCAGTTGTTCTCTCACTGACTGACATGAACATAACATTCATTATGACAATTCCTGCAACAATTGAAGAAATTATACCGATAGCATAAATTGCAATGTTAAGGCTCCCCATAAGATCCTGAATCTGTCGCATCATTTCTTTGTCAGACAGAGCCATGACATCAAATTCACCTATAATCTGGTTTGCGACATTTTCTGCATCATCTATATTTGAAGATTTTACGGAAATCATCATTACTATATCCTCTTTTCCGCTCAGCCTCTGAGTCTCTTCGAGTGATATAAAGATACTGCTGTCATCGCCGGCGCTCCCTATGGTTTCGAGAACTCCAACAACCTCATATTTTTTATTATAGATTGTAATTTCGTCACCAACGCCTTTGTTATTGTGTTTAGAATAAGTTGAGCCGAGTACAACTTCACGATCAGATTTATCATCAAACATTTCACCGTCACTAAAACCTACATCAAAACCATATACCTCAAAGGCATCAGAATCCATCCCTGCAATCATTCCGGCATCAGAAATTTCCATTGTAAACGCCCTTGCCATTTCAACATCAGCCATGGCCTCTATTTCAGCAACTAGAAACTCATCAATCTCACTTGTAAAAGGGTCTGTCATTGAAGCACCCTCTTCCATAACGACGACGACACCAGAAAATAAACCCATATTTTCTTCCAAAGTAACTCTTAGTCCCTCTGAAAAGGAAACCGTGCTGGACAAGAGGAAAATCCCGATAAAAATGCTAAGTATAGTAAGCGCAGTTCTTAGCTTATGTCTTGACAATTGGGCACGGACCATTTCCCAGAGCATACTAATTCCCCCTTATTGCCGAGATTGGATCGACCTTCATTGCCTTTATGGCAGGATATATTGTTGCGATAAGTGTTATTGACATTGCAAACATTACGCTGAAAAATGCGAGACTAGGAGTAACTCGGGCCATTTTCATACCAAGTTGGATATTGAGAGCTGAAGTTCCAAGATATCCAAGAAATAGACCTACGAAACTTCCAACCAGACCCATTATAATGCTTTCCTCAAAAAAGCGAATGATTATCTGTCTTTTTGTGGCTCCGACTGCCTTCATTATCCCTATCTGACGGCGTTTCTCATTCACAGACATAACCATTGTATTTATTATACCGAACATTGCAACAAGAGTTGCCACAAAGCCAATACCAAGTGTTATTAGACGAATTTGCTGTATTGACTCCTCTGCATTCTCAGAAGCACTTTCAGTAGTTTCAACACTTAATTCTGGAAACTCTTCTTTTATTTTTTCAGAAATTTCCTCACTTATGCTCAAATCCTGGGGCTTCACAAAAACCATTGTGAAATAATCCTCTTCTCCGAAAATTTCATTTAATGTTGTCCAGGAAGTTATGAGAGCAAAATCCATGAAACCACCTACTTCCTCAAGATGTCCTACAACGCGAAGGTCTTCACCTTCAACAGATACCGAATCCCCGAGGTTCAAGTCATACTGCTTCTTGGTATGGTAGCCCATAGTAACTTCGTAAGCACCTACGTCAGCCCAATCACCTTCTTCAAGTTCAACCTGACCAAGACCTATAGATTCGCGCTTATCAATTTCAACACCATTTATCACAAAATTGCCCCATAGCTCAAAACGCATACCTGCGACTTCTTCAACGCCGGAAATTTGCCTTATTTCATCAATGATATCTTCACTAACTTTGCCTGAGGGAGGTCCTGACGCAGGCTCTGCTCCGTGTTGAGTAACCACAATTTTTCCGGAAACAATATTGAGCTGACCTTCGACAAGACTGTTAATACCTGAAGAAATTGAACCGAGAGAAACTATAGTTGTAATGCCAATAACTATTCCCAAAATTGTGAGAAAGGTACGCATCCTGTGACTTCGAAGATCCTTCAGCGCCAGGTCTATCATTTAAATTCCCCTATGCTTTTTTCTTGGAAGACGTAAAAGGAAGGCGGGATTTACCCTTCTTTTTGCGATAAATATAAACAGTTTCAGCAGCAACTAGTAACAATAGAAGAACAGTTAATGTGTTAAGGGGAGTACCCCTTCCAGGAACTTCAACATAAACTGTTTCATCATACTCTTGGTTTTCATCGTCAAGATAGTGAAGTTCCAGTTGTCCTGTTCCCCCTCTGAAATTTTTGAATCGAAGTGTTGAAAGTTTGTCAGGCTTGAGCTCGTTGTCTATCTTAACACCCATGAGATCCCCATTCTGAATGAGTTTGACAGATATCGCCTTTGCCTTTGCTGTTCCAAGATTTTCAATCTCCACTTTAAAATCCTCATTATCCAACTCTGTATTCAAAACTTCAAGATTTGGAACTCCTTTGACAGGAAGTCCCAAGGAAAGTTTTTCTGTATACTCATTGCCTTTTGAGTCCTTGTATGTCAACTCTATCTCTGAATCATAAACTTTGGCTTCAGTTCCACTCTCAACCTCAAGAATGAACTCAAGAACACCGGACTGGAAAGAAGAAATTGATGAAATAAAGTCTGTTCCTCCCTCGAGTACTGATTTTACCTCTGTGTTTGAAGAGCTGAATGTTGCCAATATATCTTTTGCACTATCACCACCAACATTTGAAAGAGTCACGTATGTTTTCGAAGTCTGACCTGGCTCAAGGAGACCGCCTTCGTAAGTGACATCAGAAATTCTGAAAAGAACATTGCTTCCAACATCAAAGTCGAAACTTACTACAAGAGTTTGATCAAGAGAATTTAGCTGGTATTTTATCAGGAAAGATAGGGTGTGCTTCCCGGAACTTGCATCACCTGAAACTGCTACCGGAATATTGTGGGAAACTGAGCTTCCAGTAGCTACTCCGCCTAAAAGTGTAACACCAGAAGGGAAACCTGAAAGGTCAGGACCTCCAACCACTTCATATTGTATATTTGTGATTCCATTTGTTCCTGTGTTTTCCAGAATCATTCGAAATTCAAATGTTTCACCAGGTTGTATATTTTCCTCAGAAATTAGGAAGCTTGCAGTAAGTGGTTCCTCGACTGCATAGGCTGACTGCGATATCGCAATCACAAATATTAGAATAGATAATAGTTTTTTCATTTCCCTTTACTATGGATTTTCCCATCTTTAATATATATCTTTCTGTCTGCGTCTTCTGCTATCTTCCTGTCATGAGTTATTGTAACAAGAGTTTTTTTCTTCTTTGAATTCAAATGATTAAGGAGATCAACTATCTCCCTACTTGTCTTTGAATCCAAATTTCCTGTTGGCTCATCAGCCAGTATAGCATCGGGATCATTGACAAGCGCTCTTGCGATTGCAACACGCTGCTGCTGACCACCGGAAAGCTCTGTTGGCTTGTGAAGCATTCTGTCGTCAAGACCTACTGCTTTGAGATTCTTTGTTGCTTCCTTTTCTGCCTCCTCCTTTGTAGCTCCCGCAAAACGTTGAGGAAGAGAGACATTTTCAAGAGCTGTCAGACCGGACACAAGATTGTAAGATTGGAAAACAAAGCCAAGTTGGACTCTTCTTATTCGTGCCAGCTCATTCGATGAAAGTTTTGAGACATCTCTTCCCTCTACAAAAACCTTGCCACTTGTAGGAGAATCTAAACAACCAATCATATGCATAATAGTGCTTTTCCCAGAACCGCTTTGTCCAATAATAGAAACATATTCTCCTTTCTTTACATCAAGAGATGCTCCGGCAAGAGCATGAGTCTTTGTCTCACCCATAATATAGGTCTTCCAGACATCCTCAGCCTTGAACATAAGCTCAGCCATAATCTCAATATTGACTGGAGATATTTATAATATCCTCCGGAGTGAGTTTGAAAACCTTGGTCTGAACTATTTCACCAAGAGATTCTACAAAACTGGCAACTTCTTCCTTTGTTCCGATTTCATGGTAAGAGTCCATCAAAGCATTTCTAAGTTTCTTGTTTTTGTGTTGGAAAATTGCCCTTGTTATATCATCAAACTTCTCAGGAAGGTGTATATTTTTCGGACGAAGTCTTACGAGTGCTGAATCAACTAGAGGAATTGGAAAGAACTTTCCTTTGGAAATTGTTTCCAAAAACTCTATGTCTGCCCTTACTGCGCAATTAACTGAAAGTCTTGAATAATTTTTTGTTCCGGGTTCAGCCACCATTCTATTTGCAAATTCTTTCTGAAGACAGAGAACTGCAAGCTCTATTGGCTGTTCAAGTATCTTGAAAACTAGAGGACTTGAGATAGAATAGGGAACATTTGAAATTATCTTGTTACATTCCGGCCATTCAACTTTAAGAGCGTCACCAATTATGACTTCCCCCACATTTTTCTGAAGAAGGGGTTCAAATTTTGAATCAATTTCTATAACTGTCAGATTATTTGTTTTTTCAAGTATTTTCTCTGTAAGAGTTCCAATACCAGGACCTATCTCAAGAAGTTTATCTTCAGTATTTATTTCTGCATATTCAACTTCACGCTTTAGTATTGAATCGGCATAGAGAAAATGTTGGTCCAGTGACTTAGACAGAAAAAAATTATTCTCTTTTAGAATTTTCTTAAGTTCTTGGAGAAGCATTATTCCTTCGAAGCTTCAGGCTCCGATTTTGTTTCAGTGACTACCTCTTCTGAGGAGGCTTCTGCAAGAGCTGCTTCAGAAGGAGCTTCTTGTGTCGGCACGTCGTCAGCGAAGAGAGGAACTCCAACAAGAAGCTTGTATTTGATTTGTTTTCCTCTGTCGTCTTCTCCTCTGAGTTCCCAGATTATTCTCTTTATGAGAATTTTCTTTGGATCTGGAAGTAGTTTGACTCGCTCTGCCAAATCCGCAAAACTTTCGAAGAGTTTTATATTTCGAATTCTGACAAGCTCCATCATGTGCTTCTTTCCGACACCAGGGAGAAGCTCAAGCCTGTGAAGTCTGGTTGTCAATGGACCGCATTCATTGAAAAATTTTATAAATCGCTCTTCCTGCTCACTTATAAGTTTGTCAAGAGTAAATTCCAGTTCAACCTTTCCTGTTGAAGTAAGCTCATCATAATTCAGGCGCTTAACTATGTGATGAACATCTTCTCTGACACCTTTTCCAATATAGAGTACCTTGCTTGCACTTGTTGAATGACCTTCCCTTAGAACTATCTCGAGAAGACTAAAAAATCTGTCACCAACTATCTGAGCCACATTTTTTTCTCTTCTGTAGCCAGGGATATTTGACTCCATTCTTCCTTCTGGTAAGTAATCTAGCACTATCGCAGTCTCATCAGATGGCATGGTTAACCCCTATACTTCCCGACAATGTCAAGTATTTTGGAAATTTCCTCATCAGAGAGGACAAAATGTTCCTTTGAAAATAGAAGCTTGATTTCATCTGCATTTGAAGGTAAAAGGTCTGCAAGTGATATTGCGTGCTTTCTTGAAAGTTTGTCAAGTCCTTCGACCTCAGCTATGAGCTCTTCTGCCTTTTTCTTGTCAATCCTTGCGAATTTCTTGCAGTAATCCAGAGTGAGGGTCTGCTCGTAAGTAAGTTCTCCCTCTTTCTGGCGAGCCTCGGTAATTTCCTTGACTTCTGCAAGACTTACTGCTTCCTGTGACAAAACTCTTTTCCCTATCATTTTTCCACCTGGTCTTTTACCTTTATAAGATGCTCAGGACGTGTCAAAAGCGTCTTTCCCTTATTTCCATCGTTTATTGAAACTAAATATGCACGTCCTCTTTTTCCTTCGACAATTCCCTGTTGTCCGTGGTATTTTGGATGTGGCATGCCTGAATGAACTGCGGGATTGATTTTTACTATAACTCGTGCACCGTCTGAAAGAGTTTTCAGAGCCTCTGCTATTGAAAACCTTCCTCCTCGAAGCTTGTGCCTGCTTCTAGATTTAAATCCCTTAGAATGTTTCATTGCTCTTATTTCATAGGAAATCCGTTATATATAGCTTTCTGTAAGTTTTGACCACTACTTATTTAAGGACAGAATAAGTATGGAAAGTAATGAATCCGATAATAATTGCAATTATTGCACTTATCGCAATATTTTTTCTTCTACGAGCCATAAAAAAAGGTCGAAAGCAGGGATTCAGCAAGGGAGTCAAGGCAGGGAAGAAGATTCAAGTTGACAATACAACGGTTGGCGATGGCCCAGGAAAGATAGATAAGCCAACTAAGGCTGCTAAAATAATAAATAGTCCACCAAAGGAGAAGACTAAGTAAACTTTTAATAGGCAGGCTCATTATACGCATTTATGTACGTTATTATAGCAGGTGGCGGAAACAGTGGAGAAGCTCTGGCAAAATCTCTTGTTACTGAGAAAGAAGATGTAGTTCTTATAGAATCTGACAAAGAACGAGCAGAGAGACTTGCAGAGGAACTTGACGCGCTAATCATAAGTGGGGACAGTACAAATATTGATGTTTTGAAGGATGCTGGAATAGAAAAAGCAGATGCAGTTGTTGCAATGACCGGAGATGACAAAACCAATCTTATGATATGTGAAATTGCAAATCAGGCAAAAGTCAAGAGAGTCCTTGCAAGAATAAACGAACCTGAAAATGAAGCTCTGTTTATTCAGGCTGGTGTTGAGTCAGCCATATCATCGACGAGTTCAATAGTTACAGATTTCAATAATGTTCTCAGGGGCAAGGGCTCAAAAACTGTTGCAACACTGGCATCAGGGGCTATTGAAGTCATGGAAATCTACGTAGGAGTCAAAAGTAAGATTGTAGGAAAGAATGTTTCTGAAGCAGGGATTGACAGGAACGACGCAAAAATTTTGAGTATAGAAAGAAAGGGAGAAGTAATTATTGCAGACGACAGTCGCACAATAAAGAAAGGAGATATTCTTGGAGTAATTGCAAAGAGCTCCTCTGCCAAGAAAGTAGTTGAGCACTTTGAGAAGAAGTAGCTTATGAAACGCCAATTCAAAGAGACAGTACTGCATTACCTAGGACTTGCACTCACAATAACTGGATTTGTAATGCTTTTCCCTGCAATCGCGGCTTATTTTTTCCAGGAACTTGCATTCACCTTTATCATACCGGCAACCGTTTCCATAATCTCCGGAATTTTTATGATGACTCATTATGAGGCAGGAGAAGTAACAATGGGACGTGCGATGACACTGTCAGCGATTGCCTTTGTAGCCATAGCTCTTGTAGGAGCAGTTCCCTACATCATGCAATCACAGACAATATATGGGGAGGTAGGAGTAAATGCCTATGTCAGCGCTTATTTTGAATCTATGTCCGGATTCACAACAACAGGATTGACAATCCTCCCAGATATAACAGTAGTACCTGAATCACTCTTGTTTTGGAGATCACTAACTCAATGGATAGGAGGCGTCGGAATTGTAGTTCTCTTCCTCATCTTCTTCGTTTCGAAAACTATGGGCTCTTCAGTTCCGGGAATGAGCGCCTATTACCTTTTCAAAGGAGAGGCAAATGAAGAAAGGCTTGAGCCAAGTACAGCAAAGAGTGTAAGAGGCATTGCAAAGGTCTATGTTTTTTACACAATAATCGGACTTGTGATTTATAGAATGGCAGGAATGCCTCTGATGGATTCTATTAACCATATATTGACAAGCGTTTCGACAGGAGGATTCTCGACGCAGGTGGCCAGCACAGGAACTTATGGAAGTGTTTGGCTGGATACTGCAATAGGAATATTTATGATTGTGGGAGCGACTTCATTTCTATTCCATTACAAATTACTTGGATTAAAATGGAAAGACCTTGGAAGATTCGCAAAGAATTATGAAATGAAAGTTTGGTTCCTATTTATGGCAATTTTTGCAGGAGCTTTGTCAACACATTTCTGGCTTGTTGGAACAGAGAATCCACTGTGGAAGGGAATATTCCAGACAGTATCTGCATCGACGACGACAGGATTCGTAAATATGGATATTGCTGGAATGGGAGATGTTGGACTTCTTCTTCTAACTTTTGTAATGTTCATAGGAGGCTCAGCGGGTTCTACGGCAGGAGGACTGAAAATAATACGATTCCTCATACTTCTCAAAGCAATACCATGGACGGTCAGACGCTTCCTCCTGCCAAAAACGGCAGTTTTCCCCTTGAAAGTTGGAACGCATGTATTTGGGAAAGATGAGATAAGTCAGGTCAGTGTTTATCTGTTCATTTACCTTTTTATCACATTCCTCGGGGCAATAATATTGACGATTATAGGTTATCCATTCATAGAATCTTTATTTGAAATAACTTCAGCCTCTGCAACAGTTGGAATGTCCACAGGAATCACTCAATTTACAATGCCTCTGCTTGGAAAAATAGTTCTGATAATAGAAATGCTCCTTGGAAGGTTGGAAATACTTCCAGTTCTTGTTCTTCTTATGGCAACTATAAACAGAAAGCAATGGGGAAGCTTTTACAAATAAGAATATAAATACACAGGATTTAGGAAACTCATGGCAGTACAATTCAACTATCTGGCTCCAAAAGGTTGGAAGCCAAAAAATGCCGAGGAAAACTATCTCATAACTCTTCTTAAGGTTGAACTTTCAGAAAAAGCAATTAAAGAGGTTGGAAACCGCACGAAAAAAATTGTTTTTGAAGAAGCAGCTGCATCTATTGCTGCTGAATCATCAACAGGAACCTGGACAAAGGTTTATGATGGTCCACAGTCCGGAGTTCCGCTCGCAAGAAAAAAACGCGCGCTTGCCTATGACCTGGACTACAAAAAGTCCATGTTTAAGGTTGCATACCCCCTTGAGCTTTTTGAATTAGACAATATATCAGGACTTCTTGCGGGAATTGTAGGAAACATAGCAGGAATGAAGATGGTTTCAGCAATGCGTTTTTATGATGTGAGATTTCCAAGAAAAATGATAGCAGAATTTCTGGGACCAACGCATGGAGTTCAGGGAATTAGAAAACTTTTAAAGAAACCCAAGGGTCCGATTGTAGCGACTGTTCCGAAACCAAAGATAGGGAGAACTTCCGGAGAACAGGCTCACCTTGCCTGGGAGCTTTTCACATCAGGAAAGGGAACATATGAAGGAATAAAGGATGATGAGAACCTTACAAGCCTTGAATTCAATAAATTCGAAGACAGGACTAGGAAGGTTCTATCAAAACTTAAAGATGCAGAACTCAGAACAGGAAAGAAGAAATTCTATCTTGCAAATATAACTCATTCAAACCTGGACATAATGGAGAAACGGGCTGAAACCATAAAGAAGAACGGTGGAATTTATATGATGATGGACGTGGTAACGACTGGATTCGCGGCTGTTGACACAATGCGGAGAAGAGATACCGGACTTGCGATACACGCTCACAGGGCAATGCACGGATTTATAACAAGGGATAATTCACCCGGAGTTCACGGAAAAGGAAGATTGTTTGGATTTTCCATATCAATGATAGTTCTTGCCAAGTTGTTCAGACTTCTTGGAGTCGACTCTCTACATGGTGGCTCTCCGCTTGCAAAAATGGAGGATTACGGAGAAGCCGAATATATCAGACATATTCTTCAGGACGATGAAACTGAAGAACACGACAAAATTCCTTCACTGGGACAGAAGTGGCATCACATCAAGCCAGTTTGGATGGTTGCATCAGGAGGTCTCCATCCCGGAGACTTTGAAGCAGTAATTAACGCACTGGGAGAGGATATAATGATACAATGTGGAGGGGGACTCCTTGGACACCCTGATGGAGTGGAAGCGGGAGTAAAGGCAATTGAGCAATCCCGGAAAATAGCGATGGAAGGAATCCCAATTAGAGAATGGATAAAGTTAAACCCAGAATCAGAGCTTGCCGTGGCTGTAAAACTATGGGGATACGGACCAAAAATTGTCTACTAAACAAATAGTTTAAATATAAACATCAGTTATATTGGGATGTGGGAGTTGTATGGTAAGAAAACTCATAAAGAAACTAAGAGGCGCATTTTCAAGACTTTTTGGAAGAAAACGAGTAATACGTCTTGGAATATATGGAGAGCCTAATACAGGAAAGACTACTCTTGCAAATAAGATTTCTATGGATTGGTTAGGAAAAGAAGTGGGAACTGTATCAGAAATGCCTCACGAAACAAGAACGATTCAAAAGGTTGAACATATTGAAGTGAAGGCAGGGAGCAAAACCCTGGTTATGAACCTCCTTGATATGCCGGGGCTTTCAACACAGGTCGATTTTAAAGATTTTACAAAATTTAAGCAAAGCTCAACAGGAGGAGATATTGATTTCAAGGATTTGAAAGTTTCAGATTTGAAGAGAATAGCTGAAGAAGAAGATTTGTCCAAAACAGGGAAAAAGGCCACAATTGTAAAAAGACTTGAGGCGAAAGTAAGCAAGAAAAAACTTCAGACGCATATTAAAGAATTGAAGATAAAGGTATCTTCAAAGAAGGGCAAGAAGATAACAAAAGTAAGTGCGAAGAGAATAGCTGAAGAAGCAACAAAGGGAATTGTTGAAGCTATTAAATGGCTGGACAATGTTGACTCAGTGATAGTTATGATGGATTCTACAAAGGATCCGATGACTCAGGTAAATATTATGCTTCTTGGAAATCTGGAAGCAAAGAAAATACCAATAGTTATAGCTGCAAACAAAATAGATGCTAAAAGCTCTAAGCCAAATAATATAATGAGTGCATTCCCGCAGCATCCGGTTGTTCCAATATCGGCAAAAGAGGTAAGAAATCTTGAAAATCTTTATAAAACAATAGCGGAGAACGTTTAATTATGGCAAAAGCACGGAAAAAATCCAGCAAGACACGAAGAACAAAAAAAAGTTCAAAGAAGAGCCTGAAAATAGATTTCATTTCAATGTCAAAATTGAAGGGCGACACAATAGATGAGAAGATAGATGTCATATTAGAAAAGGTAAAGCTTGGACACGTTGTAATTTTAGATGAAGCCCTAAGTCCCGATGAAGAGGCACATTTAGTTACAGAAACGATGGAAGGAATAAACGAGGAATTCAGTGGAATAGAATTCTGTAGCCTCCCTAGAAAAGGTGGAAAGGCACGTGTATTTTTTGCGAGAACCGCAAAACTTTTCGGTATAGAAATATCCAGCCCAGGTGTTACATTAGTAGGACCTTCCACAATAATAAGTGATATAAAGCGTGACCTTGGTGCATTCCATGTGTCAGCTGAGTTATAATAATGCACAAGTGCCTGAAATGTGGGGAGAGATTTGAGGAAGATAAAGTTCCTGTTGTCAGCGGATGCTCCTGCGGCGGAAGAATGTTCTTACTTGTGAGAAGTGAGGAAGACGAGGACAGAGCAGAGGAAATTTATGAAGAACTTTCTGAAAAAATAGAGGAAATTAAAGAGCTTCCAGAAGCACCTCTTGAAAAAAAAGCTGATGAAGTTTCTGAGCAGAAAGTAGAAAAAAGTGAAAGTAAGTTTGGAATAGAGACTATAAATGTTAAAAAGTCAGGTGTTTACGAGATAAATATTGAAGCTCTTATGAAAGGAAAGCCCATTGTTGTCAGACAAAGGGAGGGTTCTTTTATTATAAGCCTTCCTTCTATATTTGGCAGAGAAACAGAAATAGTTCTTTCAAAATAATTTAAAAAAAAAGAAGTGCCTGCAATGCGGCTGTGGGAGGTGGGAGATGGCATATTATAAAAAATATGTTGCCACCGCACCGCAGGCAATTTTATGGGTATATCTGTTTACGCTTTCCTTTTCCTCTTTAGGCCAGAGACGAGGTCTCTACCGATTTCGTCACCAAGAGACTTGAACATTGATTTAAATCCAAGACCCATTGCAATTGACAAACCAACACCGAAAGTTGCTACGATGATCAATAGTATCTGATCAACAAGAACTGTGTTGATAATTCGGCTTCCAAGAGAGTTGAGAGCGATTGCAGCAGATAAGTACACTACGAAGAAGAAGAATACCCTGCTCATAAGGCCTGAGTATGCCACATGAGTGTCTTCTATAGCGTCTTCAATGTACCTAGCAACGACGTAACCTACTGTAAGAACCAAAATTGCTGTTAGCACATTTGGTAAGTAGTTTACTAAGCTAGTGAGGGCATTTGCGATTATTTGTATCTCGAGTACCGCAGCTGCTTCACTCAGGAAGAGTAAGTAGATGAGCCATCGAGAGATATCAGAAATCAGCTTGCTGACCTTCAAATGTTCTCTCTTAATTCCAACGTAACTGTCAATCTTGAATCTCTTTAAAAGCTCAAGAATCGCAGCTCCGATGACTTTCCCTACAATAACACCAACAATTAGGAGTATTGCGGCAGCTACAATATTGTCTAGCATACCCGTCATTGTAGCGACTGCTGAATACAGCCCTCCTTTGACCGGGGAAATAACTGGCTCTACTATGTTTACAGGCATCTAATCACCTCCTTTCCAATAGTGTACCTTTACAGGACCTATTTGACTAACACCAACTTTTCCAGATCCGATTAAGATTCCCAAAATACCATTTGCCTGGTATCTCGAAATGCGTAGCTTCTGGGCCACGTCCTGGATGGAGACTCCACGGGGACTATCCCTTACTATCTCCTCTGCTTTATTCACAAGCCCATCGGGGGTCTCTGTTTGCATAAAGGACTTGTTGCACCTCTGTGTATATAAATGTAACGTTAAAGTTACATCCTCATTATCTTTGCGTTATGGAAAGGTCATATATAAATCATTCTATTGTTAGTTATTTCTAATAAAAGTATAACCATTCTCTAACATATCTGTTATAGAGCATTAACAGAGCTGTAAAAACAATAACAAGCGAGCAATAATTATACTAATTCGGATTCACTAAAGAATATTGGAATTTCTCTCTCAGCTGATTTAATAGAATCTGAAGCGTGAACTAAGTTTCGAGGAAGTTCTTCTTCCCCAAGATCTCCACGGATTGTTCCAGACTCGGCATTCTCAGGATTAGTTGCACCGATTAAATCACGAACTTTCTGAACTGCTCCTTCTGACTCAAGAACCAATAGGAGAGCAGGACCTTCCATAGCGAAATCAACAAGTCCTTGATAAAAGTCTCTTTCTGAATGCTCCTGATATAATGTCTCTGCCTGTTCCTGTGAAACATTGAAAAGTTTCGCAGCCCTTATTGTAAAACCGGCACCTTCTATTCTCTTGATTATTTCACCAACAAGTCCTCTTTTTACAGAATCAGGTTTTATCATGCAAAAAGTTCTCTCAGTCATTTTTCTTTTCCTCTGCTTCTTTCTTCTCTTCTTTATTCTCTGTTGTTTTTACTAGTTCAGCTTCATTTTCAGGTTTTGGAGGCTTACCCTTTTCCTTCTTTGGCTGAGCTTCCGACTTTGCACGAACCTCAGCTGCTACATCTATTCTTCCTTTTGCCTTCTGATATTTTCGTGTCCAACCAAATTTAACAGGATTTCTTCCGAGTTTGAGAAGGTTCTTCTCGCACTTGTTAGAACAGAAATAGAGAAGTGAACCCTCTTTCTTGACGAAAATCTTACCAGTACCTCTTTCAATCTCGGTACCGCAAAAAGAACATCTTTCCATTTTAAACTCTCTTTATATCTCCTACATCCATAAGACCGCGTTTTAGAAGAAGTATATCTCCTTCACGAATAGGTCCTTTAACATTTCTTTTTACAACGCGCCCTTTGTCTCTTCCGTCGAGAACCTCAGCTCTAACCTGAATAATTCCTCCAGTTGCACCAGTTCGTCTCATTATTTCAGTAACTCGTGCAGGAATTGAAGATTCTGCTGCAAGAGGTGCGCCTTCCTGTTTTGACTCTTTTTTTGAAGTTTTCTTTGATTTTTCTTTTGAAGGTTTTTTAGAGACCTCTTTAGGAGCTTCAGAATCTTTGGAATCTTCCTTTGAGTCTTTTGACTCTTCAGTGAGTTCCTTCTTTTCAGGCTCGGCCTCCTTCTTCGCCATTATTCAGATTTTTCCTCTTCAGCGGGTGCTTCAGGTTCTGCAGGTTTTTCTTCTGCTTTTTCTTCAGCGGGTGCTTCAGGTTCCTTTGCCGGCTTCTTACTTCCTG
>NZBN01000009.1 GCA_002687935.1 Methanobacteriota archaeon | reverse complement strand
TTCATAAAGGATTCACCAAGATAAAACAGCCCTATCTCCTCTACCCCAGCATCAACCATCTGCTGAGTGATCCGCTTGAACAAACTAAAGTCCATATCATGAGTAGGTTGTTTATCACGGGTTACAAGCGCACAAAAGCCGCATCTGTAATTACAGCGGGGGGATAGTTCGATTTTTACGGATTTGGGGGCCGAAAGGATGGTTTTTAGATAATCTTCAGGAATGAGCGTTATAGCATCAATCTTCTTCGTTATACTCACTTCATGTGGCCCCCATTATGTTACAAGTCCCATCCGTTTACGCTCAGCTATGATAGCAGTAATCAAGCCATCACCAAAACTTTTGATAGTGATCCCTTTCACATATTCGTAGATTTCCTGAAAACTGTTCGCTTGTTCAGCCATTGCTATACTGGCTGTGAAGTGCTTTCCACCCACAATCACGCTCATCGTCTTAATGTCACCATGTACATCACCCTGTCCGATCCGCTTTTCTCCACCGATCAAACAGGAATCAAACCCATATAGATGGAACTTCCGAAAACCGAGAATATACCCAATAGATATGGCTCTTAGTCCAGAAGTAGACCCGCCACCATAGGCTAGGTCATTTTCATAGAAAGGCTGCTCAAATTCTCCACCCCAAGCATTCCAGACTAAAACCTGATAGTCCTTGAGCTTTTTGAACATATTGGGATGACATCTTGATGCAACAAGGAAAAGACTATCTTTCTGAGGATGAAGGAGTGGCCGATCCCGTGGCTCAACAGATAAATAGAAATGTGGGGTAATCTCATTTTCTACCAAGAAGTCATAAGCTCCTTTGACCCCACAAATAGGCCGGTTTAAAGCCTTTTCTTCGCGGATTTCCTCAACAAAATCCTTAACAGTCGGACCAGAACCAACTACAACAAAAGTCCCATCATTAGCACAAATAGCAGGAATGAGTTTCGGTAGCCCAAGAGAAAGGGCATATTGGATATTCTCCTCTATGCCCTCTCTTGTTCCGAATGGTTCGGATTCTATCTTGAGGCGCTGTAACTCCATTATGCTGGGTTAGCAAATGGATGGACATACGCTCCAACTGGAACGATCAGCGTTCGTGCGGTCGCGTTACTGACCGATGTAGCACCAACCTTCATTACCACACCAGCAATCAGTGCTGCTGATATCGTCGCATCATCAACTACACCAGCCGTTGCCGTGGTAAAGAGAATCGCCTGGTTCGCGCAGTTAGCCGCAACTTCACCGATTGGCCGTCCTGCAGTATGAATCCAACCAAAAGCACTAATTGCAATGGATGTTTGGGACCATCCAACCTGCTTGGATATACCACCATCGCCTGCAGCAACATTGGTTGTAGTCAAATTGCTGGCTACGTGCCCAGATGAAATGACTACGGCGTTGTACTGACCAATTGCAGACAATGCCTGACAGAATACAGCTTCACCACCATCGTTCGTCTTAACAGTGGTTCCGAGCGGCATCTTGCCGGTATTTCCTGCTTCAACGACAGTCGAACCGATCGTTTCTGTCTCCTGAGAGACATAAGTATCGAGTGCAACTCCAATGATGATAGGGGTCGTGTGATGTGTAATAGCAGTCATAAATCCTCCTATGATGCCCGAAAAGTCAATAAAATCAATGACTTCTCAAGCATGCATCACTCCTTGCAGGGAGCGGTTAGAACAGGTCAGATTACCCATCCAGATTATAGGAATGACCACAGCATCTTGGTTGATTGCTCTCATTTCCGGAACTTCATCCATATCCGCATCACGATGAACGCACAGACCCAAATAGTCTGTATTCAACATGTAGCCGTGTGCAGCAGTAATACCGGAACCGCCATCATGGAATACGTCTGCAGTCTTGTACTTCAGACCGACAAATCCACCAGTAGCCTTATCCTCACTGAATGAGGTGTCGGTGGAATACCGTTTGATGGAGATTTGAGTGCCTTCAAAGAAGGTGTAATAGTCGTTGCTCAGCGTGATCAAATCAGGCCTATCACTACCACGAGTCTGCTCCAGGTATAACTGAAGCATGAACGGGTCTTCAAAACTAGTTGAAGACAGTGTAATGCTTGATCCGGAAATGGGCGAACTCGCATCCTGAATCTTTGCAGCCCAGAATGTGAATGTCGATCCGTTGATCCCCCCAAGCGTTCCACCCGTTGCATCAGGACAGATAGCCGTAAGACCGTTGATTTGATTTGCTGCCGTACCATCAGAATAAATATCTGAAGAGATGTTATTCTTGAAAGTACGCATTGCGTTTGTGAGCCGGGATTTGGCGAGATTGATAATTCTCGATGCACCCGAATTTACACGAAGTTCACGACCGCTTGCAGTTACATGAACCGCACTCTGCCGCCAGTTATACTCCGCAGCCGACAAAACATCACTTGCCGAAATGTCCAGAACGTCATAACCCGAATAACGCTGATATGTCCCGTTTTCCTGGTAATCCAGCTCACAAACGATGGTCAAACCACCATCTTCCGTTCGCTTATTACCCTTTCGGTTGATCCGCGCTAATAGAGCATTGTTCTTGGTTGTATTATCGGCAAACTCCGCTTTGTGCTTACGGAACGTCGTCGAAACGAGTTCCGTGAATTTACTGTTGGGAGAAGCCATAGTAAAACCTCATAAGTTAAAGTTAACCATTATCACGGGCGTTAATGTTCTCCATCGTCGCCTTCATGGTATCTTCAACAGTGCCTATGGGGTCTGCTTGCTGTCCGGACTCGTGTGTACCCTTTGTACTAATGTTGACTGAATCAGCCTTCTTAGCCTTCTTGGCACGTTCCGTTGCTTGCTCCTGACGTGTCTTCTCAGTTGAGCTAACCTGTTGGGACTGCATCAACTTGCGAGTGTCTGGATTTGACCATACCGCATTGTCATATGCTTCTTTGAAAGTCTGTGCTCCTGATTCAAACTCTTGTGCCATTCGCTCTCGTACATTTTCAAAGTACGGGTGTGCCAATGTGCCATCTTCGTTCGTTTCAGCAGCAAAAGCCTCCAATTCTGCCATAGTCTCGGACTGCTGTGCTTGTTGGCTTGCAGCGTTTTGTCCGTTCAACTTCTGTTCTAATGTCTGTATCTGGTTTTGCAGAGGGACAATAACAGATCTGATTTGACTATTCTGTTGTCTAGTTTGCCCATCTTGCATAACGTATGCAACCAATTCATTTAAAAAACCGTGTTCGTGAGCCAACTTCACGATAAGCTGTGTTTTTGCTTGAGGAGTACCCTGATAAAGCTGATATGCAGTATTTAGCATACCCTGGACTGTAGATTCAGGTGTACCACCCTGAGAGTTGATGAGTGGCATATATGGCTGAACAACCTGATTCATCCGATCCCCAAATGTGGCCCGGTCCCGCATCATATCCACGCCCTTGATCGATTCATTCTCTCTCTTATGGACTTCAGTCCGTACCCAATCAGGAACATCAGCCCATTTGCTCTTTGACTCTGCCGTCCAAGTACTTGGTGGGTTAACATGGTCAGAAGCCGGTTCAGATTCGGCCAGAGCGGTAGCCTCCCCTGACTCTTGAGTGGGCATGATGTCAGGTTCTTCTGAACCAGCTTCTGTCTTATCTTTCTCTACAAACTTGCCATCTTCACCACGAGGATGCTTTTCTTCTACTACCTCTACAACCTCTTCTTCAATCTCTTCAGAATCATCCCGTGATTGAATCTCCTTAAGAGTTTCAGCCATAGAGTCATCGAGTTTGATTTCTACAGGTTCGTTCTCACTCATCAATCTTCCCCTATGAGCCATTGACTCTCGATGTGATCGGCAGGTTCAACTCTTTGATACTTCAAGTCCATATATGTCTCTTCAAACGACTTCTGTAAAGAAGCATCAAACTCCTTATCCCTGTCCGCTTGCCATTCATTTGCTGCTTTTTGCTCAACGTCAAACCCTTCATAATGCCTGCAGCCATGACGCTTCAAATCGTCAAGATGCTCTTTTCTTGTATTCACAATCCTGTCATCAATAGGACTTTGATAAGGATCAATCTCACCAATAATGAAATGACTTTTAGGCTTGGGCTTGGGCATCATATCAAACTGACGCCACATATAATCAGGAATCATCTCTCCTGTTTCAGGGTGCGCCCGATATCGAACACGTTGAAGGTCATCCAAATCAGGATTAGACTCTTTCTTACCAAAACAAGCCTCATAATTATCAGCAAACTTCTGCTGACTTATACTGAAAGGGCGGGGACTTGAGCCTTTTCCCATAATTCAAAATCCTCTTTGTATCGAAAGCGCATTCTATTGATCTCATGTCGATCAAAATAGTGCGGCCATTCCTTATGATCAGATACGTTAATCCGAGGTAAATCTATGTTAAACCGTTCCTTGAAAAAGTGACATCTCACCGAATCGGCACCACAGTAGCTTCTGCCATCTTTCGTTGATGGTCTGCTTGATTCTGAAGACGTTTCATTTCAATCTCTTCCATCTTCATAGCATGTTCAGCTTGCGTTACTTTACGCTCAGCCTGTTTATCCTGCATCTCAAGTTCATATTCCTGCTGACGCCATTGCATTTCTTGCTGCTTGCTCTGAAGTTCCATCTGCGCCTTTTGCTGTTCAACTTGCTGCTGTTGTTGGGCTGCTTGTTGCTGCTGCTGTTGTGCTTGCTGTTGAGGGTCAGGTTGTTGTTGCTGTCCCTGCTGACGTTGTTCCATCTCCTCAATAGCGTCTTCAACCTCTCTACCCAACCTAAAGCGTCTAACAGCACTCGTTAGTAGACTTTTAGCCAACTGTATATCAACTGCACCCGCCTGGACAGCCGGGCCAACACCACCCATAAACTGAACCATCGATGTTAACAGTTCAGTAATGGCTTTCTTGTCTTCTGCTTCATTAGGCTGAATAGTAGAATCAGTCTCTATGTCAATCCTGTACTCTCTGAGCATATCAGAGTGCAAGACTTCCATGATCTCATCCCATGAGGGAGATTGAAGGACTTGAACAAGCTGGGAGGGTGGAGGTGCGTTGGCTTGCTGCGCCTGCTCAAGTCCTAACTGGGCCATCTGCTTTTCTTCTGCTGATGGATACTTTAAACCGCTCATCAAAGACATTACTTCAGGTGAGAAATTCTCAGCAATAATCTCAACACCTATCCGAATCAAGTCTCTAACGTATCTCTGTACTTCTCTCTGCTGCTTTTGAAGTCTACCTGACCCAAAGTTAGCCTTAAGCTGCTGTGCGCCCAATGTCTCGTTAGGATCAGTAGCACCTCTTTGAATATCTGAAATACCGGTTATCTCATAGATTTCTTGCACAAGAGACTGACGACGTTCATACAGATAATTGAGTACCTGAGCCATCTCAACAATCGGCAACATCCAAATGGCTTTATCTATACCACCAGCTTCGATAATCCGACTTAGATTCTCTGCAGGTTCAAAAGCATTGTCCTGACCATCAAAGAGCTTCTGCATCTCTGCAATGGTAGGGTCGTAAATACCTCTTAACCGAAGTCCATCAATGATCTTGTTAATACGATTTGTCATCAACTCCAGCTCTTTAGCCAGAGTTTCATACATCGAATATTCAACATTCGGAATCAGCGAAGATGGGTCTTCAATAGCATATAAAGGACGTGGATTAGGCCAGAAATCCTTTAAACCCATTGGATCGTCTTGAACTTCTAACGGTTGATCCTTATATGATGTAGAGATAAAGATTACCTTACGTTCATCCTTATCCCATATCTCCCAAACCATAGTCTTCTTAAAGACAGAATCATCTGACTTGTCTTTCTTCTGACCACGTTTGTTCTCGCCTTCCTTATCATCAGAGCTCGAAGTCTCAGTATAAGTAACCTGATCAACCATCTGCGGCCAACGCTTTTCAAACTCATCCTTACGCATCTTATGCCGAAAAGCCTGCCAAGGAACATCCTTCCATCGCTTAGCTGGGCCACGACGATAATCATCCCATTGCACCTGCTCAAAGACCACTTCCTGATAAGCTACTTCACGATTATCAACTTCATTACCTTCCTCATCCTCTTCAACTTCACCTTCAAAGGTCGGTACATACTTAACCTTCGTTACAGCTCTACCAGGCAATAACATATCGTTAACAGCAGCAATAACCTCTTCATCAAAGTCATTCTCAATAGTGAAAGATATACACCGCTCCATCAGTTCAGAGATGACTTTGCCTAACTTGTCCTGGTCTTTAAAACGACGCCGAATGTCTGGGCGGGGAAGTTGGTTGTACAATGCAGGTCGCTTAGTCTCTACATTCGACCAAAGTATGTTAAAAGTCTTTTTCTTCTTATCGTGTGTTTGGTCTAACCAATCATATCCATTGTATATCTTGAGCGCGTTTAAGCTATCTTCTCGCCAGTCCTTCTCGGCTACTTCAGATAGATGTATCTCATCTAACCAACGCTTAACAACTTTGTCGCCCTGAGTCGGTTTTTCGTCTAAGTATCCTTGACCGGACGAGCCTTCACTAGCCATGCTTGATTCCTAGTTTGCGACCTAATGAATCTTCGGGACGATTGTCTACTTCAGAAGACCGCGCTTTTTTAACTTCTTCTATATATTCAGATTCCAATTCGCCCTCATACCATTTTAGATTTTCTGAAGTACGTGAATGATATTCGCCCTCATACTCAAACATTTCTTCCAGCACCTCATCCACCACGATATCAGATACACGTTTCCATCCATGTATCTCGCTCTCATCATTCTTGAAATTGAACCTGTAAAAATCACCAGATGGGCTTAGATTGCCTTCTTCTTTTGTATCGATCAGGACTTGATAAAACGTGTCTGTAATACCCTTAGCTATGTCAGATTCAAGATGAACAATACACAGGGTAGGATGTTCAAACTTTACGATCTCTTCCATATGCTCCATCCCCATCCTCTAATGTACGAAACCATCTCCGCTCATGCCAAAACTGTAACTCTTCACGTAACTTACGCTTCAACCACGAAAGAATTCTCATCAACCGTAACTTCAAATCCCATCTTCTCTTCGGCCTTTTCAAGACATTCACCAATCGTCATGTACTTGCCAATTACATTGCCCAATACATCATCCATCAATACAATACGTTCCGGTACAGCATTGCTCCGAGATTTCTCGATAATGACCTTATATCGCAACCTCAATCGTTCCTCGCCAAGTCACGATAAAAAACAGCAATCTTCCCGGTAGCAGCATTGTCAGGGTCAACAATCAACTTTGTCTCAAATCGTGTTGGCGGTGGCTTAACCAATGTTCCTGCAGCAAGTTGTGCAGGCAAAACTAACTTCTGTGTCGTATCGTCTTTAATCGGACATGCATGATTCGATAACACTACGTTGACATACCACCCCCCCAATAATGCAGGAACCGCTAAAATCGTGGTAATGTCATCTGCCAAATCAAC
>NZBN01000008.1 GCA_002687935.1 Methanobacteriota archaeon | reverse complement strand
TTCGAGGCAACAACTGAACAGATTTCCGCAGTTCCAGGACATATATGGGATGGTATTGTAGACAGCTGGTACTACGTCAAAGCGAAGATACTCCCTCCAACAGTTGCCGGAGTTGCCATAACAAGCCCTATGGATTTCGAAGCCTGTCACCCATTCTGCGTTACTGAAGGCGGAAGTAAAAAAGAGATATGGCAGGGTTTCGAGATAACGACTCTCAAGATGGTTCCTGCATCTGTTTATGACTATCAGCCCTTTAGCATCGTTGCAGAGTTCCAGAATAAGGGTGTCGGAGATTCCACCTTCCACCTTCCACTTTCAAATATCGGAGCTCAGACTGTTATAGAGTTTAAAGGAGAAACAATAAATTGTGATGTATTTGCTCTTGTTAGGAAGTCACTCCAGTCTTTTGTTGGTGGCTTGTCTGGTGAGTCATACTACAATACACACCTTTGCCTCTTTTCTTCGCCACTTACACAAAAAGAAGAGAGTACTGTCGAGCCCGTAGTAACTGGAGCCTGCAGAAGCCAGTTATTCGACGAAGACGGTTATCCAATTGCTCTTGACGATGGAACAGAAAAAACTGAATGCACTCTAAAACCTCAAGACATAACACAAATCCGCTGGTATGGAATGCAAATCGGAGGAACAAATCTCGGTGTCGGAGATGTCCAGCAACCAGATATTATGCTTACAGTAAATTACACCTTCCTTCCAAAGACTGACTTAGTCGGAACTCTTGTTATACAGGATGTCCAGACTCAGGTTACATCAACATCTTCAGAACAGAAAATAGTCAACAAAATAAGCAAGAGTTATTCTCCTGCAGGACCTCTTATGATGGCTTTCGGAACTGCAGAGGACCAAGTTATAGCCAACACCCCTACACTCTTCCTTGTACAACTTCAAAACAAAGGTGCTGGAATTGTTCAGAAAATTGAGCAAGATGATATGGTAATCTACATTCCTGCAAATTTCTCAAAGGCATGGGAAGGCACAACATTCTGTGACTTTGATCCTATAAATGCAAATAATTTGGATGATTACTTCAGAGAGGGTTTTGAAAACAATTCTGATGGAAATCTCACCGACCCTACTTCAGGTACTATATATCAGACTTACCGTCCTGGGATCAAATCAACATTAAGCTCTCTTACTAACATAGAGTCCGGAACTAATATATTGAAAAACCCACCATTCGGCTGTCTCCTAATAGCACCACAAATTGAAGAAGGTCGTGATTTTGCAACATATGATTTCAGAGTTCGCCTTAAAGAATATTTGTACCAGGAATCTGCAACGGAAAAAATCACTATCTACGGAACCTGCGCAGATGCCTGCGGACCTAGCACAGCCTGTGATTGTGATACCAGTCCCAACGGAACTGCAACCATAAACGAATACTTCGATCCAGAAACTGGTGAATATGTCACAGTGACATAGATTTGATAAAGTATATAAGCCATTAGCAACTCTAATGTTGTATGAAAAAGTCGAACACAATATATAACAAATTCTTTCTAACACTTGTTGTTCTTTCAGCTACGCTTCTTATTACCGGCTGTACAGGCGGAGACACCGGAGCTGCTGTCGGAACTGCAGGCGCAGATTCACTCGTACTTTCTATAGATACAGAAGGAAGAGACTTGTTTGACTCCAATGAAGCATTCCTTATCTCAGTTGAGGCCGAGAATACAGGACCTGTCAATGCTGAAAATGTTGAAGTAAGACTTCAGGGATATGATGGCATCAGCGGAACAGCACTCGGAACTTACACTTCACTGAGCCCCGGCACACTTGAGAGACCAAATACTGATGAAGGTCTTGCAGGTGGAGTTGGTAACATTGAGTGGGATGTAACAGCTCCATACGTTTCAGCAACATCTCCTGACAGAGAAATTTCACTAACAGCAGCTGTCAGATATGACACAAAGAGTATAGTATCACAAAAAGTCGTAATCGCGGAAGCATCACATCTTACAGAGCTAGAGGCTCGTGGGGAGAGAGTTCCAGCATCACCTACCCAGGAAGCCAGGAATGGTCCAGTAGGTATTGCAATGGAAGCACCAGCACCATATGTAAGAATGTCTGGATCAGAGGATGATTTCATACTAAGAGTTACAGTATATAACGACGGAAGTGGAACTGTCTACGACGCTACAGGTGAGAGGGACAGAGTTTCCTCTATAAGGCTTAGCATTCCTTCAGGTTTGACAGTTGACGAGTCCAAGTGCGACTTTGACCTAAGGACTTCAAACAGCCTTGACGGTGTAAAAGTCCTTTTAATAGATTCAAGCTCAAGCTCAGCAAAGCAGAACAAACTCCGCCTTACAGAAGGTGGATACACAAGAACTGTTCAGTGCCATTTGCAGTCCTACTCTGACAGGGTCAATGGCTACAATACATTTGCAATAGAATCTGAGGTTTCTTACACCTATGTACAGTCAGTTTCCACAAGTCTCGATATCATAGGAACTTCTGAAGGCGCACTCGCTCTCGAGATTACTGACCCATCAACCACTTCACAGGGAACTTGGACATCCTCAGGAAGCGAAACAATAACATTCACTCTAGCATACCAAGGAGAGCTTGTAACAGATACAAACCCGTCCTTTGATGTAACAAGTGCAAGTTATCTGAATTTCACTCTTATCAACGGTTCTACTGAGCTAAATGTTCCAGTTTCAGCAAGTGGAAACAGCTATTCAAACGGTGTATGGTCTGTAATAGTTACAGCACCAACTGGAACTACATCTGACCACATAACTCTCAGAGGAACCGCAAATTATCTCGGAGAGACAGCTACTGACAGAAATGTCAACTCAGTCGAGCTACAGTAAAGAGTAGATAGTCAATTGCTATGAAACACCCCAGAGTTTTATTTTTAATATTACTTCTCTTAGTAGTTTCTATATCTGCTTGTGCCGGAAAGGACACAGAAGCCCCTCCTTCAGGCGATGGCATAGCTGTGAGAAGTTTCCAGTCTGATTTTGGTGATGTCTATTCCGGAGAGTCCGCCAGCATTACACTTGTCGCCGAAAACAGAGGTGATTTCACAGCATCTAACGTAAAGGCTAAGCTCATCAGATCAGGTTCATTTACAAACACTACCGCCACAGAGATAGATGGCTCTGATCTCGGAATACCTCTCGGCGATACATATGCCAGCGATGCCTTTTTCTGGGAGCTCCAGGCACCAAATGTGCTTCAGAACAGATTGGAGGAAGTTCAGGCAGAAATTTCCTATGATTATGAATCAAGTGGAGTATCTACTGTTCACTTTGTTCCTCGTGATGTTTTAAGAGAAATCGGCACTTCAGCATATCCAGATGCATCCAGTAGTAGCCATTCTCCCATTTTCATAGATATAGTAGCAAATCAACCTGTTCAGGTCAGAGGAACAGGTGATATTCCAGTCCGTTTCACAGTAATATTTGTCAATGAAGGCACAGGAAAGGTTGAAAGTCTTGATACAATAAGTTCTAGCAACAAAAAAGGAGACTGCACAGAGGCCTTTGGATGTATTGACGACATCACCGTACGAGGTCTTGGTCCTGGTTGCACAGATTTTACACAGAATGTAAGTGGTGTAAAACTCATACAGGGTAAAGAAGGAAGAAAGAGTTTTGAGGCTACATATAATATTGCGGATGATAGCGTTTCAACATCCTGTCAGGTTCAGGTAACAGCAGAGTACCACTACAAACTCCTCTCTCCTATTGAAAGTCTGATGGTCCTAAAATCGGACTAAAAATAAATATAAACTCCTTATCCCTACTCATTAAGGATGAAATCTAAGCTTTTACTTACAATTCTCATTATTTCTCTTGCCCTATCTATATCTGGCTGTGCAGATATAGTTGATAAGTTTCCACTACCTACTGAGGAAGCAGAAATAAGTTCGGCTGGTTTCGGAACTTCCCTGACTTACGGAATCATCATAAGGGATTTTAGTCCTTCACAGTCAAGCGTTGACTCTGGCGACGAGGTTGAGCTTGGTCTTGATGTTGAGAATGTCGGTGCCCACGACGCAGAAAATATTGTTGTCAATCTTTTCCAAAAGAGCGGTTTCTCAACAGTGAGCGAAAATTCTGTTTCTGCTACTTCTTTGCTTGCGCCTGACCTGGAATTTGAACAGTCCGGAGAACGCCTCTATAGCTACTGGGTAATGACTGCCCCAAGCGTTTCAGTAAATCAGCAGAAGTCTTTGAAAGCAAGGATAAGTTATGATTATAGCTCTCTGGCAACCTCAAATATTCATCTCGTTTCCCGAGACATTTACAATGAACAGGGTCCAGGAGCTTTCTCTATACAGAGTACAACCTCCTCTGCTCCTGTCAGTTTCGCAATTTACGATGTCCCTCCTATAAAAGTTTCATCTTCTCCCGAGAGCGTTGATGTGAGCCTAAATATCGTAATAAGAAATACAGGCTCCGGTTCAGTCAGCGGTGATATACAGAATTTTGTGGTCTATATTGTGCGAGGACCAGTCAGAAATGATGTAACGACCAGCTGTTCTGACGATGTTAGTAATGGCGAGGTATCACTTTTCGGAAAAACACAGGAGCGTAGTGTTAAGTGCGATCTCAGCCTGGACTATCTCGAGGACATCACTTCCTATACAATTGAGGTCCTTGGAGATTATACATATATAATGGACACAGATCCAGTCAATATATTGGTGAAAGAATGAAAAAGACAATTTTCCTAATAGCAGTGGCAGTTCTCGTAACAGGCTGTACAGCAAGTCCTGAGGTCTCAGACCTATTAGGGTACCCCGGCGTTTCAATAACAGAATTTTATCCACTTTCATCAACAGTTATGGAAGGCGGCGAGATAGACCTGCTTCTCCAGGTTCAGAACACAGGACATTTCGATGCAATAGATGTTGATGTAATGCTCTTCGGTTGTGGAACTTCGGAAGAATCTAATGATGCGACTTGGGAATGCGATGAGTACTCTGACTTGGAAGCTAAACTCTCAAAACCGGATTTGGAGCTCAATGTTCCCGGCGAGATAACTGAGACTCAGTTCAGACTGACAGCACCTGACAATATAATCGGAGGAAAAGTTTCACACACCTTCCTTTCCCGCGTCAGATACGATTACAGCACATCAGCCGGTGCTGACGTAGTTCTGAGTTCCTTCGAAAACTGGAAGGCCAGCAATCAGCAGATTGATGTCGGGACTTTGAACTCCTACAGCACTGATGCTCCAATGAGTATAGAAATAAATGTTCCTTCGGAGCCTGTTATTCTTCCTGCCGATTCAAATGAGGACAAGTTTATCACTATTGCGGTTATTATAAGAAACTCAGGAAATGGTATAGTGAATGGCAGTGAGTTGGGGGAAGTCAGACTCTATTATGATACTTCATTGCTTTCGCTGTATTCTGGAGACTTCACACAATCACTAGCAAGCGATAATATGCTTACTGTCAGTGATTCAAGTAAGCTTCAGCTTATTGGTTTAGCCAATCAGTGGAATTCCTATAAGGCAATTTTTAAGATAAAAACTCCAACTGAAGCACCCACTGAGTCGGAACAACAAACACAATTAACTGCCCAGTCTGAAAATGATAATGATGGGGATGGTATTCCTGACGATTTAGATCCTGACGATGACAGTGATGGAACTCCTGATGCAATGGACTCGTCCCCAACTGATTATGATAATGATGGAGTGGATGATAATGAAGATGACGACGATGATGGTGATGGAATAGCTGACTTAGTAGAGGCTTCAGACGGAAATCCAAATACCAACATATACAATCCTTCACAATCTGTTGAAGCAATCATACAAGAGGTTATAAGCTTCAGCGCCGAAGCCGACTATACATATATAGAGGAGGGGCAGGCCACTGTCGTAATTGAGGAATGAAAAACACAATTCTCCTAATAGCACTCGTAGTCCTTGTATCAGGATGCACAGGAACTCAGATTGGGGTGGACGATAAAGAAACTCCGACAGAGGTTTCCTATCCTGGAGTTTCAATTACTTCCTTCTATCCCATTGTTTCAACAGTTAATCCCGGCGACCCGATAACCTTCTATTCAGCGGCACAGAACAATGGAAACTTTGATGCGACGAATCTAAAATTCATACTTTTCAACTGCGGAGCTGCTACACCATTGGATGTTTCTAATTTTACCTGCAACAGTGAATTTGTTCCGAATGGAATAGACCGATTAGAGAGACCTAATCGCGACAAGGGAATCCCTGGAGATATAGTTGAAAAAGAGCTTATCTTACTGGCTCCAACGAGCCTTCCAAAGGCAACAACTGGTCAGGACTTCGGACTCAGAGTAATGTACGATTACAGCACCACAGGAACACAGGAAGCTCTACTATCCTCTTACGACAATTGGCTCCAGAAAGGTGGTCAGATAACCGGATATGTTCTGAACTCTTACAGCTCACCTGCTCCAATAAGCCTTGAAATAGTCGCTCCGAAAACTCCAATTATTCTCCAGCCTAATACTACGCAAACAGTTTCTGTTGCAGTGAATGTTAAGAATAGTGGTGGAGGTTCTCTTGAAGACAACTCTTTCAAAGAAATAAGGCTGAAATTTGATCCTGCTGTTCTTGAGCCTCCTTCAACCATTCCACCGGAGACAGAGGAAGAGGAACAGACTCAAGGACAAGGTCAAGGACAGACTCAGACTCAAGATAGTGAAAATGACTTTGAGTTTTTAAGGGATGGAGACACTCTTGTTATAACAGGACAAACTGACCCAATGAAACTAAAAATCATCGGAAGCACCAAACAGTGGAGGAGCTACGACATTATGTTCACAGTAAAATCAACAGCCAGTAACATAATTCAGGATGCCACAGCTTTCGAGGCTTCAGTAGAATACACATATATGATTGACGCCAATGCAAGAGTAAGCTACGCACCTTCAAGATAAAAATGACTAAGATAAGACAAAAAACAGGCTTCGGAAAATTCGCTCTAGTTGTACTTGTTATTCTCCTTGCAGTTTCCGTCAGCGGATGCAAGGGCAAAGCAAAGGAATGCCCAGTCGTTGTTTCACAGACAGACGCCATAAAAATACTGAGCTTCTCTCCTGGTTACGAAGACGTTCCTGTCGGCGGTTCTGTACGTCTTTCTATGGACCTCCAGAACGGCGGAAATTATGAGGCGACGGATATCCAGGCAGACTTATGGAGTCATCCTGGTTTCGGAATCGGAGGCGACACTCAACAGTTCAAAGCGGTTCCTACTCTCTATCCTCCTGACCTCTCAATCTGCAGCGAGGGAGATGCATACTCAGTCCAGTGGGATATGCAGGCAGGTTGCGATCCACGTGAAAGCATAGTTGCTGCATCTATCAGTTACATGTACAAATCAGAGGGATGGGCATCAATTCTTCTAATGTCTCAACAGGAAGCAGAGCGTCTCGGCGGTCAGACAAGCGGAACTGGAGAGAATTTCCCGAGCGCAGGTCCGGTCCAGATAGAGATAGAGTCTCTAAGAAATCAACCCTTAATTATTTCTGAAAATGCAACGAGCTTCAGCATCCGCCTAAAAATTAAAAACACAGGAGACGGCCTCGCCGGATACAAAGGCTCTGGCTATATGAATGAGACTATGCTGACTTTGTCAGGTCCTTGTAACTTTACTGAAGAAAATAACAAAGAACTCACATATTCTGATGCTGAGCTACAGCTCCGCTTCGGCAAGCAGGACCTCATAAAAACACTTTTACTTAATTATACTGGGAATATAAATTTCGTCAAGGACTTCTGTACAATCAGCGTCGTATCTAATTACGGCTATCGCGTTACAGAACAACTCAAAGGCAAGTTCGGAATATATGGTTCTTCAGAAGAAATAACAACTTGCAGGGCTCAGCTTACAAATTAAAATAATTAACCGATATACTTGACTTTCTCTTCAGTCTTCTTCTGCTCACTCTCTTCCTGCCTCTCTACTTGCTGAATGGCCTTCTTCATCATTTTCTCAAGTCCGAGCCTGAACTTCTCAAGCTCTTTCGCCCTCTTATCAAGCTCTCCCATTGGAATTTCCTCTCCAAGATAAGTTCCTATAATATTAAGAACCTCTTCAGCAGCCTTTGCATCTATTAAAAGCGGGTGTCCTGGTGTTTCTCCCATCAGGCATACTGCGCTCATCCCTCTGAGCTGTCCCAAGCCCAGAAGCAGACCGGATGCGCCAACAATTCCTCCTCTGTCCCCCTTTGTTTTGAATATTGCCCCGTGTTTCGAAAATTCCTTTATTATTTTCTTGTCATTAGCGGCTCCATACACCTTCGGTCTTTTCATAAGTCTGCCCATTGCATATCCGCCAACTGTTATAATATCTTTAACTCCAAATTCCTTGGCGACATCAAGTATCTTTTCACAGATTTCATACTGCCCAGTTATAGTCGCCGCTTGTGACTCTCCTATAACAACAAGAATGTCGCGCTTCTTCGGTCTCTTTATCGCGAAAAAGTTATTTGAAATCATGTCTATAAGCCCGTCATTCTTTATCATGACCTGTGGTGGAAAGTGAGGGCTATAAAGCTCTGCAAATTTCTTTCCTTTAAATTCTTTAACAAGGTGCTCGGAAACAAGTCTCCCTACCTGTCCAAATCCTGGGAGTCCCTCTATAAGAACTGGATTATTTAATTTAGGTTTTTTGCTATACTTTACGAAGGTTTCCATCTGTTCGTGCCTGTCTTCTGTATTTTCCGTACTTGTCCTTGGGGTCGTATTTTGCCGGTTCAGGACTTGCTGTAATTATTTTGCAATTAGGGCAGATAGTTTTTATAGTATACTGTCTGCATTTCGTACATCTGAGAATTTTTGCCATTATTCCCTAATAAGCTGTCCACTCCCGCCATTTCCCTTCATTTCATCTATTGCGGCAGATGATACTTTCTCCATAATCTTTTCAATTTTTTTGTAATCGGGACCTGTCAGTCTTATTGAATAGTGCGGAGCTCCCTTATATTTCAGTTCAAGATTAACTTCCTTATCATCATTCGCTTTCCGAGCTTTCTTAACAGCCGATTTTATTGTTTCCACACCTTTTCCGTCTTCACTCTCAAGCTTAAGAATAGCTTTTATTGAGACTACCGGCAGTTCAATATTATCATTCGAAAGTTTTACAAGTTCCTTCTTCCATTCATCTGAAAGTTTAATACCTTCCAAAGCTTCTCCTCCGTCAGAAAGTATTGCTTCAAGAGCAGAGTAAGCTTCTTTGTAACCATCTTCAAGAGCCTCCATTACATCTGCTGCACTCTCTTTTTTTATTTCTTTTTCAGATATAGCCAGAAGTTTTTCAACTCTCTGCTTTCTCTTATGAGAATCAAGAATCTTTTTTCTGTGAACGTCCTTTACAGACTTTATTGACAAATCAACATGTCCCTTTCCTGTGCTGACCCTCAAAACCTTTACAACAATTACCTGCTTATCCTTAACGTGGTCCTTTATGTTCTTGACCCATTTATTGGAGACCTCAGAAACGTGTACCATTCCCTCAACTCCGTTATAGTCTGTCAGCTTAACAAAAACACCGTAGGGGAAAATCTTTGATACAATTCCCATTGCAAATTCCCCTTCTTCAGGGAATTTTTGAGCTCTCTTTTCTGTTGCCATGACCTTTTCCTGTCCCCGCGCCTATATATGTTTCTCGCTCTTTATGATTGAGCCACCTATATTGGCTTTTTGTGCTAGGAATTCGCGGAAATTCATAATAGTGAAAAATGTAAGAAGTGCACCACTTACCCACATCATCTCACTTCCTATTTCAATTCCGGCAAAGTGAGTAGAAGAATTTCCAAATACTGAAAAATAGGCTCTGTTGGTGATAAATGCCATTGGAACTGCTATTAATGAAAATTTCATTACATTGAGGAAAGCCCTTAGAGAAATCATAAGACTCGAGGTAAGGTGTATTGTGTAAAATGCTATTGAATATCCGTAGAGTGTATAAAGAACACTCTGATTTGTAAAGCTGTATATTGTCGGAACTAAGAGTGTTGCAAGAATTGCTACAATCGATATCCTGCTGGTCAATTGCAGTCTTTCAGCCCTTCCAAATATTGGTCCGGCCCATATATTTAGAAAGCCGAATATGACACCTTCCACAACTCCAATATTCAGAGCAACCATAACTGTGAAAAAATCCCCTATATTTATTTCCATAAGATATGGGGAAATTCTTCCTGGAAGAAGAGTCCACCACGACAACATAGAAAACATAAGAATTGCTGATATGAGGGGATTAATTTTGAAAAATATAGCTGAAAGAATGAATGCAGACAGGCTAAAATAGTAAAGTCTCTTCCATCGGATTATTTCTAAAATTGGCAACGACATGTGCTTATTAGTCAGTCAGAGCGAATTTCTTTACTCTTGGCATTTTTGCCCGAGTGTTTGCCTTATTGCATTCTCCGCACTTAAATCTGAGATCCTGCCTTTGTGTTGGCTTCTTTCCCTGTGGCATTGGCTTGGGGAATGAGCCGTAACCTTCCATCTTTCTCTTAAACCTTCTCTGTCCTATGGAAAGTGCTCTCTTCTGTCTCTTTTTTGAAACGAATACTCCGTGTGCGTTGTGCTTCTTGCACCATGCACAATACATATTCAATGTTTTTGGTATATTCATTTTTCTTCTGCCTTTTTATTTTCAATCAGTATTTTTGCGTTTTCTTCCGGAATTTCTGCGACTTCTCCTTCTGAATATGGACCGTATTCTTCCATATCTGCTCCTACAATCTGTGGCAGCTCCTCGAGAAGTTTTACTTGCACAAGCTTTGTTTCGCTGTCTTCTAAATCTTCTTTTTCTTCAGCAGACACCACTTCAGTTTCTGGCACTTCTTTTGCTTCTGAAGGTGAAGTGTTATCTATGTTACCCCGGTACTTTTTAAGCGTTTCTACAAGCTTTTCGAGAAGCAAATGTTCCTCTGGCGTCATTTCAGGCACATCAAGCTTCTCATTATTTCTTGCTATTGCAAGTGCGTAATTTATTATCTTCTTCTCTCTCCTATCGTGTATATCTTCAAGTATTTTTCGAGCATTCAATATCTCATTTCTTGATATATCGTCTTCTGGAAGTTCTCGTCCAAGGTAGTCCTGAACAACAGAATAGAAATTCTTGCCCAGAGAGTAAAGCTTTGAAGACCTTTTCTCGTCTCTTTGTATTTCTCGAAGTGTCTCGTATGTTATTACTTCTGTCATTCTCCCACTCCCTTCTCTTGTTTGGTCTCCTTTTTAGTCTTTGCCCTACGCCTTCTGGGTTTTTTTCTTTTTATTGCCTTTACTCTTCCCAGAGTATATGACACAGGATTCCTGTGGTCGCATGTGCTGTCTCCAAAGCCTCCATAATAGCCCGGATTGCTACAATTTGGTGACATCTTAGGTCCTTCTCCTGTATACTGGCTCGTGAAACTCGATTTTAGAAGGGTATCTGCCAGAGGAGGCTTATTTTTCTTATTCCAATCTACCAAGAAGGTCCAAACATCCTGCCTTTCCCAACCTATTCTGTGAAGGAAGGAAACCAATATGAAAACACTCCTTTTTCTTCCGTCATCTAGTCCTTCCATTATTTTCTGTATACAACTTGGGAAAAACTTTACAGGAATTGCGTCCTTTGGAACTTCAAACGCAATAGTTTTTTTCTCAGTGGCCTTTTCCCGCTTTGAGGTCCAATACGCGGCAGACCTGAGCAGTTCAATTGCCTCATTTTCATCAACTTCCTTGAGAAATTTCTTTTTCACCTTTACTTTTGAAGGCTGTGCACTTTGAGGGTCAAAGTTCTTGATTTCCTTTTTATCAAGAGGTATGCTTGCGAGCCAGGTTTTTCTGTTCAGGGCATATGGAGCTCTGAAAAGATGTCTGGGGCTTATAACTCCATGGTCTATTTCAAGAACATCATTCGGATTTTCTCCAAATGCTTCATACATCGTATCAAAAGTGCTGTCTGCAAGATATTGTATCATTTTTCTTGGAAGTCCGGGATAATTTTTTGCAATTTCTCCCATTCCCATAACTTCTGTAGGAAATGCTTCAAAGGGAACTACAATATGGAAACCCCGATTACCTGAAAATTTAACGCCATAGTTGCGTATATTCAGTTCTTCAATTCTGTCAAGAAGTATTATACAGGCAGTTTTGGCCTCTTCCAGTGTTTTCTTGCAGTCTATATCTATAATAAGGTCCCATCCAATTCTCAAAGCGTCCTGGTCTTCCTTTCTCATCCCTGTTTTGAGCTTCAAAGGGTCCTTCCAGCGTTCAACTGAGCAGTGGAAGTCTATTGCTCCGCCCTTTACCATCTGTTCTACATCTTTTTCATAATAGACGGCATTAGGCCTGCTTCCAAATGATCCTGTTGAAAGAACAGGTATAAGTTCTCTGTTCTCTGAAACTCCCAGTATAGCTCTCTGGACATTCGTCCTGGAATAATAACTCTCGATAGCCTCTTTATACATTCTCCCAAAAAGTATTGTTTCGACCTGTTCTTAAATCTTCTTAAACTTAGATTCCAGTGATTTAAGGATTTTCGGAAGGCTTGTGTATTCCATTTCCTCTTCTCCAAGTCTGTGCGGTTCAAATGGACCGTGTCCTCTCATATAATCTGCAACTTCATGTGCCTTTTCACGTGTTCTGTCATATGCTATATCATTGAACAGGTCTTCTGGTCCTACTAGTGTTCCTTTATTTATCTGGAATCCGAGAGCTATTACTCGTGGAGGTCCGTCAAGTCTGGAATTTCTCGCGTCTTCTTGCGAAACCGGCATAAAAGGACCTCTGTGCGAGCCCCTCATCCAACCTGAAACAAGGTGCGGGAAGGCAAATGGCTCAAGAGCTTCTCCAACGCTTGGAAAACCTGACTGGCAGCGAACTATCGCAACTGGGTCATCCTTGCCTACATATTTTCCGGCTATATGTGCCAATTTTTCAGTGGAAAGCGCAGCTGCAATTTCTCCGTCTGAGCGCCTGTATACTCTCTTTATGAGGTATCTTCCGGTTGAGCCTATAAATGCGAGAAGTTTGTAGGTATCTTCAGGAGCGTCTAGCGTTATTTTCCTACTTTCTTTAATGTCGTGAATTTCAAAACTGAATCCGTCCTGGAGTGTCGGGTCAATTGTTAGTCCGGGTGTGCAGAAAGGGTCTGCAAACATCCTGTAGAATGGAAGGCTGAAAGCTCCGGGGTCTGTCTTGTCTGCTGCGAAAACTATTACGGGGTCAGAAGGTCTTTCCTCAAATTCCATCTCAGCAACACCAGGTCCCATTCCCTTAACATTTCCTGAGAAAGTGTCTTTCAGAAGGTCCTGTCCTGCACCATAAAGTTTCATTTCCTTTGCTTTGTTTGTTGCAGATACAAAGGCATCATATGCAAGTTTATGAACATCTTTGTTATCTTCTCCATTAAAGTGCGTCATTATTAACTGAATATCGTCTCCGCACCGTGTTATATAAAAATCATTTATTGTGTTCTCTGAAAGTCCTTTATTGAGAATGGTTTCACATTCTTCCAAAAGTTCCGGCGGTGCTACTACATGCCCTGGGACGCTTCCTACATCTGCCTTTATTACTGAAAGTGTTGTTTTTTCTACCATACTTTTCTCCCACTCTTCCTTTCTTTTCCTGTATTCTTTAAATAGCTTGCTCCGACTACTTATATGGAATTCTAAAAAACTTTTATATTATATTGTAAAATTCAGCCTCTCTAATTTCAACATCCAAGACGCTCCCACTCATATCGTCCGGATTCAGCCTGGCATATATTGACAGCAGGTTTCCACTTTGCTGGTAGGACAGAAGTGTAAGTTCCGAGAACTCTGCAATCAATGAGTTATCAACATATATTCTTAGGTCAGAATCTTCTCCTACAATTTCCCACTTATTTCTCCCGGGTTGTGTTGCTTCTATAACTTCAGAACTCTCTACACATTCCTCAGCGGATTCTCTCACACATATTTTCCCCTCAGAAACACTTATCACAATTTTTCTATGATTCTGCACTTCCTCAACATTAATAACAAGACCTTGGTCGTCGGCTTCCGTTGTCGGAAGACCGTTTATTCTCATATCAAGAGACAGAAGATATCTTGCTGTTATATTTGGTCCGGGCAGAAGAACAAGCCGGGCTTCTCTTGATGTTGCCATTGATGCCATCTGCTTAAATTCTGCGTGAATGGTCATCGCCCCGCATCCTATATTTGCGAAAAGGTCAGAACTTCCACTTGTTGATTCAATCCAACAGGTTCTAAATTCTCTACTTCCTTTTTTTATCGGGCAATGCGCAGGCCATCCTGCATCAATATTACAGGTTGTTTCCTGTAAAGTTCCTTCGAATTTTACAATCTCAACAAGTTCTTCCTGAATTTCAATTTCCTGAACTGCTTCCCCGTTAACAATCACACCTTCCACACTTGTAACTTCATCAAGGTCAGGAATTGTTTCTCCTGCCTGCGGTTGCATAAAAATAATTAGAGCGAGCAGTGATAAAAGCGCTATACTGTAATAGAAACTAAAATCTTTTTTTTTACTCATCAGAGCTTGTAATTCGTTTTTAATTATAAAGGTATCGCTCGGTTTTCAGAAAAAATATTGACAATATTTCAGTCATTCTCTATTCTTGGAGCAAGAACAAATCCTATATGGGCTTTGTCTATTACTGTGAAGGTCATTCTCAGAGGATAATCATTTCCAATTCTTACACTGGCAACATCAGATATCTTTGATGCTTTTATCATTTTCTTTAAATAATCCAGGGAGAAGGTTGATTTAACGTGGTCCTTTGCCTCCAAACTAACTATTCCGTCTTCCCCTTTCTGCATCTTGAGTTCGGCAGTTCTGTTATCTCCTCTCGAGCGGATTGTGAATGAGTCAGGGTCGGCTTCCAGTATAACTGCATCTGAAATTATTTCTGCATCGCTTATTCCGTCCTCAAGGAAGCTGGCCTTTATCTCAATACTTGCAGGAAAGTCCAGCTGCGGGATTTTAGTCTCTTTCTTCACATCTATCAGAGGTATCTGAAAGGCTCTTTTTGCATTTCCAAATATCTTCATAGATAGCATGCCGTCATTCATAGACATTTCAAGACTTTCTGTAGATTTTATTCTTCGCATTACAGAAACAAGGTCTGTCATATTGACACCAAATCCAGTTTTTTCAGAAGCTTCCAGTTCTCTGAATGCTCCTGCAAGAATATTAAATTCTACAAGAGCAACATTTGCTGAGTCCATACTCACAAGGCTGACTCCATTACTGTCGACTGAAAGAAGTGCCTCATTGAGCATACTTGATGCGGCTATTACGCACTCTTTCAAAAGGTCCGGTTCGTCTAATATAAATTTAAATGCCATCTACTGTTCCCACTCTTTCTATTTCTCATAAAGTCATAAGATTCCCTAGAATCCGTGCCATATGAAGTGTGATGATATAAAACCAACAATGAATGCAACAGCAAGTATTATTAGTGGACTTGCTCCGCCTGCAAATATGTAGGCAAAGCCTCCAGTTACTGAAGCGATACTGAGTCCTGTTTCAGGCTTAAGAATGCAGTTCTCTGCATCCTCATCAGCTGCGCCTCTTCGTGCTTCTGCAACAGAGATTATTGCAACAAACACAACTAGTGCTATCAATGCGGTTTTAAGGATTATTTTGGTTTCCATCAGTGTCCTTATTTTGATTTAAAGTGGCGGTTTTCTTATATAGTTTTTGATTAAGAAGTTTCATATCCTGAGCAATTTCAAATTCCAATATAATGCCCTGTTCTGCTGTAGCTGGTCTTCCAAAGATGCGGACTTTACTCCCATTTTCAAATGACAAACCACTTGCAGATTTTACAAGAATTTTCCCTGTCTCATCTTCAAGCATAAATGAATCGTCTCCTTTGTCAGATACAATTCCTACAACACGAACTCTGATATCTTCAGGACGTATGTCCTTAACAAATCTCTCCAGAGCTGGCGCCCTTCTTAATTTTTCCATAAGCACCAGCTTGGAGTTTTAATCTTTTATTTCTTTCCCTTTGAGAGAAGACTTGTCTCAGAAAGAATCAATAAGATTGTTCCTATTATTATGAGAACAAGCGCTCCCTGTGCCTCTGTAAATTCCTTTGCCAGAAGTAGAGCTCCCCATATAATTCCAAATGCGAAAATTATGGAGCCTGCGACAAGCAAAGATTCCCAGACTTTTCCGTGTTTTATTGCCATTTTGCACCTCCTTTACCTGAGTGCTAAAGCCGGCTGTCTTATAAATTTACTGGATTAGGAGTATTCTCTCCAAGTATGCATACACTTTGTGCACCTGTAAAATCGTGTTGGTGCTTCGTCAGCGCTTCTTGTCTGTTCTATCCAATAGTAGGCTTTCTTGTTTCCACATTCACAGTCTGCCTCTGTCTCAGGAAGAAGCACTTTATCTCCTTCCTCCTTTACAACAATATCGGGAACCTCTCTTTCAATTTTCTCTGTCGTCACATGCTCATTTCCTGCACCTTCACTATGTCCGCAGTCGCATTCAAAAGAGCTTCCACTTTCATTTGGCTTCATAAGACTTCCACATTTTTCACAAAACTTCATCCAAACAACCCCGTAATATTCATAAATGCTATTTTTATCCAACCAAGCAAGGGAACTCTAAATACCGCTCTTCCTTGTACATGCTGGTCCTGTATTGGTGGGGCAAGATGAACTCCTTCTTGGTCTGTATTTTTATTGTTATCTCCCTTCGTATATATCCTTGAATCATTTATCCATACAATTCTGTGTATAATTGGTTTTCCTCCACCGACTCTATATACAATTACATCTCCTGCCTCAAGCTCGTTTATGACTGAGCCCTTAACTAATACCAAATCTCCTTTGTTCATTCCTTTAGAAAAGGGCCATTTTTCTAGTTCAGTTTCATCAAAATTTCTGTCTGTAAACCACTCTCTGTAAGTTCTGACATCGTCATGCTCCATACTCTCTGAAACAACAGAGACAACCGGATAATCAGTTTCCAGGGCATAGCCGAGAGCCGCATGCCCAAGTACAGCTATAACAAAACCAAAAAACATGTACAATATAGTTTCTGCTACCTCTTTTCTGTCCATTACAGCCTCATAACATAGAATGTGAAAAGTGCTTAATTAGCCCTTTCAAATTTTGAGACGAAGTCATCCGTCTGTTTTTGAATTCTCTTTGCAGCATCCTTTAGAGCTGTCATTGGCTTCTTTCCAGAAGTTCTTATAACAATCCTCGGATTTGATGTAAGAGAATCCTCTTTTACATAAGCAGCTCCCTTGACCTTCGGGTCCTCGTAAAGCTCCTCTTTAAGGATATTTGCAAGAGTATGTGTTTCTCCGACTAACTCGACTTGCAGCATGTCCTTTTCTTCTTTTATAATATTAAGTTCCATGGCTGTCTTTTATAACTTATATGCTTTAAATAGTTTTCAAAAATAAGATTGAGCTATTATCCAAGTACTAGTCTAAAAGTGGTCAACTACGTAGTCCTTCCACTCTCTGCTTCCGGCAACTATTTCTGCCTCCTGTGGCGTTATCATTTTCTTATACACTGCTTCATCATCATATGCTATACGGGAGCATGCAGTGCATACCCAATAGTCGAACATAAATTCATCCAGTTTGTGAGGTGTTATTTCATCAACAACAACTATGAATGCCTCCTTTCCTGCAGTTTTAAGAAGGCTTGCAATTTTTCTCGCATAAGGGAGTCTGTTTTGACCTCCTTTCGGGCTTACTATAATTCCGAATCGCTTAGCTTTCTTCGCTGCTTCAATTTTGGCAAATCGTACTCTCAAAAGTTTGTCTTTAAGTTCATTCATATCTCGTATCTCTTCCCGCTCAGGGTCTGCAACATAAACTATTTTCTCAGTTCCCATTGCAACGCCTCCTGGATGAAAATTCCCAGTTCCTATATACAAAAAGCAGTCAACATCCTTCTCCATACTGGTTCCTGCTGTGAAATCGCATCCAAGTACCTGCCCAGCGTGCTTTGATCTTGATCGCGATTGTCCAATTATTACTTTCTTTCCTGTTTTCTCAAGAATTTCCTTGGCCTTTTCAATCTGCTTTGAAAATTGAACAACGGAAAGCAGTCCTATCGTATTCTCATTAATCTCCTTAGCTGCTTTCTCAACTATTGGTCCTATATCCTGCTCAGAGAAAAATTCAACGTAGACTGTAGGGACTGCTTCCTTGACTCTGAAAGAGGCGTGTCCAAAATGAATCATAAGGTCAGCCCCGATTTTCTCTGCTTCTATATCTCTCAAATCGCAGGCTCCGTATGCAGTATCTCCAAGAACAAGAAGTTCAACTCCGTCACCAACAATCGTTTTCAGTTCTGAAAGTATTTCCGGTGTCTTCCTCTTAAGTCCGCTGGGTAGCTGTATCGCTATTCTCTTAGCTTTCTTCTCCTTTATTTCGTCGGAATATTCCTCAAACATTTATATTACCTCTTCAAATACAAGCTATGTTAGAAGAGCTTATTGCGTTTGATAAGAGCCTGTTCCTTTATATTTATAGTTTATCCGGTAGCACGCTTCCTGATTTTTTCTTTTCGGCAGTGAGTCACTTGGCAGATTTCTGGTTATGGCTTATAGTAGTCCCGATTGTCTACTATTACGATGGAAAAGAAAAGAAATATTTCAAACTCCTTCTTCTTGGACTCATCGTTAGCGAAATCCTTACAGGATTTCTTAAAATTTCTATAGGTAGACTAAGACCTTTGTCGGAAATAGCAACATCTTTCCCCAGCGGACACAGTTCAAGAGCATTTTTTGCAGCCTCTATTTTGTCTGTGCAAATGAAGAATCGTGCTTGGATTCTATATTCACTTGCGGCACTTGTTGGTGTAAGCAGGATTTACCTCGGATACCACTATCCTTTGGATGTTATTTTCGGAGCACTTCTTGGATATGGCATAGGCTGGCTTGCGTTGAAATACAAAGATAAACTAATTTCCTAGAGTGTCTGCTGACCCTCACTGTGCTCTTCCGGCTCAGTATACTCAGATTCTGCTTCAGAGTGATTTGTGCTATCTTCTTTCTCATCATTTTCATCTTCTGATTCTTCTTCAAATGATTCAACTGGAGCCTCTTCTGTTTTCTCAGTTTCTCTTTCTTCTCCGGATGGTTTCTGTTCACTTTCAGGCACAATTTCCTCCGCCTCAGCGGTGTCACTGATTGGTTCTTCTTGGGCACTTTCTGCTTTCGGGATGCTTTCTCTGAGTTCACTTTCCACCTTTGCCACCAGTCTCCTGACCTTTTTCACAACATCGTGATTTACGCTTATTGATGTTATTCCTTCTTCAACTAGGAATTTCGTAAACTCAGGATAAACTGAAGGAGCCTGTCCACATATCGAAACCGTTATTCCCTTCTCTTTTCCTACTTTAATCAGCCTTGCTATGGATCTCATCACTGCTTCATTTCTTTCATCAAAATATCCAAGTCTCTGAAGAAGTTCAGAGTCCCTGTCCGCACCCATAATAGTCTGCGTCAGATCATTACTTCCGATAGAGAAGCCGTCTACGAGCTCAGCGAATTTGTCTGCAAGTATAACATTACTTGGGACTTCTGCCATCATCCACAGTTTCAGGTCAGGACCTCTGTGAAGACCTTCTTCCTCCATTAGCGCAGTCACCTTTTTCACATCATCAAGAGTTCTTACAAAGGGAAGCATTATGATGATGTTTTTCAGACCCATATCCTCTCTTACTTTCTGTACTGCCTTTAACTCAAGCCTGAATGCCGGACCGTATTCCTCAGTAGTATATCTGGAACAACCTCTCCAACCTATCATTGGGTTCTCTTCCTTTTCCTCGTACTTTTCTCCGCCTTTCAATGCTCGGTATTCATTTGTTTTGAAATCCGACAGTCTCAAAACCACCGGTCTCGGGCTGAAAGCTCTGGCAACTTTTGCAATTTCATCTGAAAGTAAATCTATAAATTTCTGCTCCTCTCCTCGTTCTATCATGGCGAGCGGATGCTCTCTTATTGAGCTCGCGAATATGAATTCCTCTCTCATCAGACCAATTCCATCAACAGGCAGTTTTGCCAGCTCCTCAGCTCTTTTCGGAACTCCCAAATTCATATATATCTTTGTCCGTGTTTCAGGGACTGGTTCGTCATCTTCCTCTTCTGAAACTGCCTCCTCCTCTTCTATCATTTTTTTAACAATTCCTTCGTAAACCTTTCCATCATTTGCATTAACTGTTACTTGTTGTCCATTCTTCAGAACTTCTGTTGCATTGCTGGTTCCAACTATACATGGAATTCCAAGTTCTCTTGAAACTATCGCAGCGTGGCAGGTCAAACCTCCGGAGTTCGTGACAATTGCCGCCGCCCTTTCCATTGCGGGAACCATATCGGGTGTTGTCATTTCTGTCACCATTATAGCTCCCTTTTCAACATTCGAAAGTTGAGATATGTCTTGTACAAGAACTACCTTTCCTGCCCCTATTCCTGGGCTTGCTCCGAAACCTTCAACTATTACTGGTCCATCTTCACTCACCGGCGTAGAGACACTTGTTTCAGCTTCTTGGACTGTTTCACTTCTCCGTTCTTCAACTTTATCTCCTCCTCTTTCTCCTAGTGTGGTAACAGCCCTTGTCTGAAGTATGTATATCTTGTCGTCCTCAATAGCCCATTCAATATCTTGTGGCCAGTTGTAATGCTCCTCTATGGTCTTTCCAAAACGAGCCAATTCCTGCATATCCTCCTCCTTTAGAACTTGCTTACTTCCTGTTTCCTCAGTCAGATTCTCTTTGACGGTTTTTCCTGTTGAAATATCACGAATGTACATAAAGTCCTTGCGTGGCACATCCTTTTTCTTTATACCTAATGTTTCCTTGTCTATCAGATATCTGTCTGGATTCACCTGGCCAGCTACAACGGCCTCTCCAAGTCCCCATGCTGCCTCTATAGATATTTCAGATTCATCATTTGTAACTGGATTAGATGTAAACATGACCCCTGCGCTCTCAGAATCCACCATCTTCTGCACAATGACTGACATAAGAACTTTTTCGTGTTCGAATCCTTTTCGTTCCCTGTAAAATATTGCTCTCGGCTCAAATAGTGATGCCCAGCAGTCCTTGACTGCCTGAACGAGGTCCTTCTTTCCTCTGATATTGAGGAAGGTCGCTTGCTGTCCTGCAAAGCTGGCATCAGGCAAATCTTCTGCGGTTGCTGAACTTCTTACTGCAACAAATTCTCCCTCTTCTCCAGTTCCTGCAAGTATTATCCCCTTTTCAGTCTTCTTTGACATTTTTTCATAGGCTTCCTTTATTGGTCCTGAAATTTCGTCTGAGATAGAGGCATTCTTTATCATCCCCTTTATCGCCGTTGCAGCCTTGTTTAGAGCTTCTGTGTCATCCACATCAAGGTCCTTTAAAATATCCTTCATATCGACGACTATATTTGCCTCTTTCAGAAACAGTTCGTAGGCTTGGGCAGTTACAACGAAGCCCGGTGGAACTGGAAGTCCAAAAGATGTTATCTCTCCAAGATTGGCTCCCTTGCCTCCAGCTTTCCCTATATCACCCTTTGAAATAGAATCAAACCAGAGAACTATGGCAGAACTTTCATCATTCATAATATTAAGTCTGGTAGCGTTCATGTGCTTATAAAATTTGCTAAATTTTTCCCAGATTGAAAAACTATATTAATTTCCACTCTTAAAATTCTTTTATGGTCGACTGGAGGAAATATTATTCTAGCGGACAGGAAGCCTACTGGGCGTCTGCCCCTCTTGTTAACAAGAGATTAGCAACATCGCCTCGTAATTATGAGGAAAAGATTTACAAAAAACTAAAGAAGAGAATAAAAAAAGCCAAGAAAAAGGGTCTCAAAACCAGAATAATCGTTCTTGGAATTGGGACAGGACGCGAGTTTTCTGATTTATTTGACTTACACAAGGACTTTCCAGAGAGTCTTCAGCAAATAATTGCAATAGAGCCAACAGGCAATTTGATGAAACTTGCCAAGAAACATCTTAGAAAAAATGGTCACTATTCACCAAAATTCATAAAAAAAGTTATTTTTATTGAAGAGCTTCTTGACAGAATTTCAGAAAACAAGAAAATAAAGAAGCTTTTTGAGGAGCCCTATATGGACATCTTCACAATGTTTGGATTCAAATTTTCTGAATATACTTCTATATATCAGAGGGGAATACTTGAAAACGTCTACAATTTAATGGATGTTCGAAAGCGCGGTGAGGGTGGAGTTAATGATGAATTGTATATGGTCGGTGAGCCTGTTGAATACTTCAACAAAAAGAGGGATGATTTTGTCAAGTCTATGTATGGTGTGGAGCCCTGTCTTAAATCACGTGAAGCAAAACACGGTCAGGATGTCAGTTTCAAAAAATTCGGACATGAAATTAAAAGATACATAGATGACAAAAAAACACACCCCCCTTATCTTATGGAGCGTTTCACATTTGACAAAACATATCCTTGCCATATGAGTAAGTTTGGAATCTGGAGAAATATTGATGAAGTCGAGGACGAGTTAATAAATTTCATAGAAGAATATGAAGCATATGAAGACAAAAATGGAATTGACAGAGGGGAGTTCTCAGCGATAACTAACAGTGAAGTTCTTGTTATGCCCCTTGAAGCATTTAGTAATTTACATCAGGGCTGGACAAAACAACGTTTCGAGAAAAAAGCTTCTGAAGTTGGATTCAGAGTAAAAGTTACAAAAGGTAAGGCAAAAAAAGGTAGGAGTAAGAAGGGAAAACCGTCACATAAATCATATTCACAAGAAGCTCTAATAGCCCGCTTCTGGAAATCTAAATAATTATTTACTTGCTACAGTTTTACTGTTTTCTGCAAGCTCATTTATTTCTGTTCTGCACTTAATTGGAAGTTTCATTGAAGCCTTTCTGAGAGCATTTTTTGCAAGAATAATCTGATCCTTCTTTACATTAACACTGATTATTGCTTGATTCTTTGTGACTCTGGCAGACCTTCCGACAATCTTTCCAAAAGCCTTGCTCATTCCCGTTGAGAACCTGTCAGCTCCGGCACCTGTTGCTAGAGGGTTTTCCCTGAGAACGTGATGTGGATAAGTTCTAATTTTCATAAAATATTCCTTTCCAAGTGGGGAAAGAGTTTTTGTAACTGCAACTCTGGCAGCCTCAAGAGCGTTGTGCTTTATCTGCACATCTCTCTGGGCTCGTAGTATTAATTCAGCTGTATAATCATTACGCTTTGTTCCGGATTCAAAGTTGTGTATTCTGTTGTGCGGAACTCCCTTTACATAAGCCTTTCGTGGCTTCTTGTTGGAAACCCTTGTGTAAGGTCTCCCATCCATTCTTGCATATACGCCTCCAGCTCTCTCTGCCATTTGTTTATCTCAAAATGTTTCTCTATTGCTTAATAAACCCTGCGGTTTTTCCTAAATTTAAAATATCTGCACGGTTAAAATTCCACATCTCAGCTTCCTTCTTTGTTCCGCCCCACCAAGTCTTGTTCTTCTCTTTTTCTGCTTTCTTAATTTTCCTTGCTCGTTCCTTTATACTTTTCACATATTTTTCAAGGTTTTTCTTGGTATTCGGAACTCCGCAGGTGTTTCCAACTCCTACAACAATAATGTGCTTGCCCTTTGGAACTTCAGCTATTCTTTCATTGAGCATGTCAACTGCATTTTTCAGAGAGTCCACAACCTTTTCAGGCATTGGTGATATAGCTTCGAATGGACTCATTTTTATTGCTATTGCATCCATTGGAAGTTTATACTTCGTAGCAACTTCCTCTATTTTGTAGCGCTGGACTCCAGGACCTCCCATGGCGATTCCAACTCCCTCTGAAATTGTTCCGGTTTTTTCTCCTTCAAGCTTCTGGGCAGCATCAACTGTTATTATCCGTGCAACCTTCCCCTTTGCCGCTATTTTTTCAACTGCTTCTCCAATTTTTCCGAGTCTTCCACCTGGACCTCTTGCTTTTATGAATGTGACTTTCCGTCCATTGACGGTTCTACTTGCTGCTATTGCCTCCTTTGCGATTTCCTTTCCTTCAGTATCCAACTGACTTGCAATTACCATCGGGCCAATTCCATCTCCTATCGCGTGCCCATTTAAGAAGGCGTGGAGACCCTTTACTTCTGATTCCACCATCTTCTCCAACATTGGAAGTTGCATCTGCAGGAGCATTGCAAACTGCAGGTTCTTGAATTTTTTCGTCATTTCAACATAATGTCTGACTACCTTTGCCACCATATTTATCATAACGGCTGCCTGCATTCCCATAAACACATTCATCTTCTGCTCACTGTCTGCATCAGGTGCTATGTAATCTGCAGCCTTCCTAAATCGTGCATCAGAATTGTCTATAATGTGGTCGAGCTTCTTTATTATTCCAAAAGGATCAAGACTTACTGGAGGGACTATAAAAAAGTCAACGAATCTTGTAACTCTTTCTGGTATGTCTTTTTTTGCTCTTCCAAAAGGTGATGTGTTTTTCACTACCATGGCCTGGCTTTTTTTGGACATTGCCTCAAACTTTTGAGCCGCCATTTCAAGCTTTGAAAAAATCTGATAGAGGTAAAGCTTCGGAAGAACATACATAAACATTATCAGCAATATTGTCCAATTAACAATTGTTCCCCAAATGCTTGTGTCTGCCGGAATTCCAATAACCATTTTGTATTATTTCTTAAGTTCTCCCTTAATTTTTTTAAGAAAACCGATAAGTGTGCTTGCCTCACGACCTGTAATCATCGACCTTCCTAATATCTTACCGACCATCTCATTAAATAGCTTTTCTTTTTCAGTGTGTCCTGAAAGCTCTGAAATCTCTTCAATATTATTTCGCATAATGTCAAGCTCTTTTCTTGATGCAAGTCTTGCCTCCCGTTTTCCTTCCAGTCCTGAGAGCTCATAAAGTAAAACAGCCACTGCGTGGGACAGGTTCATAGACCTGTATTCTTCTGCAGTTGGAATACTTACTGTCATATCACAGCGGGAGAGTTCGTCATTTGAGAGTCCAGAATCCTCAGGTCCGAAAATTAAAGCGGTTTTTCCACTCACCTGTTCTAATTTTTCTTTCAATTCCGTCGGAGTAAAATTCATCTTCAGAAATTTGTCGTCCTTGCCACTTTCATATGAAGTTGTACCTATAATAAGGTCAAAACTCTTTACAGCGTCTTCGAGAGTGTCGAAAAGTTTTGCCCCATCTAAAATGTCTTGTGCGTGCATTCCCATCTTTCTCGCTTCGTCTTCAATTTCTGCACCTACAATGAGGAGCTCATTAAATCCGAAGTTTTTCATAGCTCTGGTTACTGAACCTATATTTCCTTGGTAAAGTGGTTTAAGAAGAATTACTGAAACCATAGATATAGGATTGCATAAGTCATTTATAATATGTTATCTACTCTCTTTATATGTCTCTTAAAATAATTAAAACTAAAAAAGCCCTTGTTGGCACGTCAGGAATTCCAGAAAAACTTGTTCTTCCTTCACAAATTCTTAAGAAAATAACAAAAGTTTCAAGGAAAAGGCTGACTTTCCAAAAAACTGGAATCGAGTATCTTGGAGTTCTTCGAGGCCGAAGAGAAGGCGGAGTAAAAATACTTTCAGAAGGAAAAAAGCCTGGCTCTTCCCAAGATGGTTACTTTCGTGTAACTGATGTTGAGCACGTTGACGAAAAGTATTGTTTTCCTTACATTGTAAAAACCTCCCATCTTTCTCGTGGGGAGTCCGATATGATAGGGATTGCCCATTCTCATGTTGAACACATCATTCCAAACCAGTTCCCAAAAAATGATTCTACATTTGAAAGCGACTTTTACAATAAGCCAGTTAAAGAGAGGCTCCTTGTTCCATCTACCAATGATTTGGAATCTGCAAGGACTTTTATTTCCGAACAAAATAGGGCAAATGGTATGGGTGCAGTCATTCTTATGGTGAACAAGAGGAAGTATATCTGGCGCAAACTTCCGATGAAGGCCTATTTTGTCCGATGGAATGACGAAGCTATGTACCCCCTCAAAATCGATCTGGTCTAACTCGAAATTAATAAATACTCTAAACAGAAACTAAGTTTATGGCAAAAAATGATGTGAGGACTCACCTCTCTTACAAAAGAACAGAACTGGCACACGAGAGGACTGTGCTTGCCCACATCAGAACATCAATTGCCTTCATACTCTTTGGTTTCGCATTCATGGGGTTTTCTCATATAACCAACTGGTTCATAACTATAGGGCTTTCAGCAATCACAATCGGAATAATTTTCCTTGGTGTAGGAATTTATCAGTTCTCAAAACACGACGAGGAAATGAAACTTCTGAAGAAGCTCGTCACCAAAGTTGTAAACAAGAACAAGTATCGTTAAATACTTCGAGGGGAACTCTTTCTATCTATGTCAGTAGAAGATAAAATTAAGGAGATTGAGGATGAAATCCGCAAAACTTCTTACAATAAGGCGACTCAGCACCACATCGGAAAGCTGAAGGCAAAACTCTCAAAACTTAGAGCCTCTGCTGAAAAGGGTTCTTCTCAGGGGGGTGGTCTTGGCTATGGAATAAAAAAGAGCGGAGACGCAACTGTTATTTTTGCCGGCTTTCCATCTGTTGGAAAAAGTACACTTCTTAATGCTTTGACAAATGCAAAAAGTGAAGTTGGTCACTACGACTTTACGACTCTTACTGTAGTTCCGGGGGCAATGAAATACAAATCAGCCGAGCTCCAGCTTCTGGACGTTCCCGGGCTGATTGCAGGTGCGGCATCAGGAAAAGGTCGCGGAAGGGAAGTTCTCTCTGTTATAAGAATGGGTGACCTGCTTTGCCTTGTAATTGATGCCAACAAACCAGAGCAATATAAACAAATGTTGAAAGAACTCTATGATGCAAATCTCCGTCTTGATGAGAGGCCTCCAAGAATTTCAATAGAGAAGCGAGCTTATGGTGGAATACAAATCGAAAAAATATCAAAATGCAAACTTGCAAACTCTCTCATAAAAAGCGTTCTTTCAGAATTCGGCTATCTCAATGCTTCAATTACTATACAAGATGCGGTTGATCTTGACCAGCTTATTGACGGCATTGTCAAGAACCGGGTTTATCTTCCCTCACTTGTGATTGTTAACAAATCTGATTCTGTGAAGGAGCTCCCAAAACTTCACAAGGAGCAGGTTTCTATATCTGCAAAAGAGGGCGAAGGTCTCGAAGATTTGAAAGAGAGTATTTTTACTAAGCTCCAGCTCATTAGAATTTTTATGAAACCTCAGGGCGAAAAAGCTGATTTAGAGGAGCCTCTCTTAGTCAAGGCCGATTCGACTGTTGGGGAAGTCTGCTCAAAGCTTCATAAGACCTTCCGAAAGAACTTCCGTTATGCAATGGTGACGGGGAAGAGCGCAAAATTTGCCAACCAGAAAGCTGGTCTCAATCATGTATTAAAGGACGGCGATTTACTTACTATTGTACAGAAAAGATGAAACTGAAAAAATTTATGTGCCATCAGAGACCTGAACGCTCTTTCAAGTTCTCCAAATATTTAGTCGTTTGCTCAAGGTGCACAGGTGTTTATCTCGGGGCATTCGTTTCTACCATTCTTCTTTTGCTCTGGTTTGGCCCCTTTAATGCAATTTCAGGACTTCTACTACCTCTAGTTTTCATGACTCCAATGGCTCTGGACGGTCTTGCTCAACTTGTCCTCGGAACTGAAAGTGATAATACACGGCGCTTCTTTACTGGCTACCTCGCAGGAGCTTCCTTGGCTATTCTTTTCTTCTCAGCCCTATCTAGAGTGGTAAATCCCCACACAGCACCAATTCTATCCTTTTCTGCGTCAAGAATAATTGTCGCTTCAATTCCTGCCTTCTTCATAATAAAGAAGTTCGAAAACAAATCAGCTCCTTGGCTGGAGTTTACTCTTAATTTTATTGTCATAAAATCCTTGCTGGGTTTAGGGCTTGCTTCAGTTTATTTGCTGATATCTTTATTCTAATTCAACAACAAAAATCTCTTCAAAAGGGAGCTTCTGCCGTGCAATAATCTTCCCAAGACTCTCCGGCTCGATGCCTGAGAGGCTGGAACTTACAACAATCGCCCTCCCACTTGGCTTCAAATGTTCTTTGTATTCTTTGAGAAAGCCCTCAATAGTTCCTGGGCTATTATAACTGAGATCTATTACTTTCTTAGGCTTTTCATTCATTTTGATGTAAGGCAAGTTGAATAGTATAAGGTCAAATTTTCCGGAGATATTCTCAAACAAATTACTTTCAAGAACTTCTATTGAAACTTGGTTTCTCTCAGCGTTTTCTTTCGCGCATTTTACAGCCCCTGGATTTATGTCTGCTGCTGTAACTTCACAACCCTTAGACGCTGCGACAACTGCAAGAATTCCGCTACCAGTCCCCATATCCAACACCTTTTCATTGCCTTTCAGTTCAAGGGAATCTGCAATAAGAAAAGAGTCCTCCCTGGGAGAATAAACATCGTCAGAAACTTCAAACATAAAATCTCTATAGAAGGATTTCACTTCACAAGGTCCTTAAACTGCTCAACATTTTCCTTGAAGCCTGTAACTATTACCATATCTTTAGCTTTAACTTTACTTTCCCACTTCGGGTCAAAAATCCATTTTCCCCCGCGCTTGATACATAGTATATCAACCGCGTACTTTTTGTTGTCACGGATATTTTTTATTGCCATTCCATCAATTTCAGATTTCGCTTTTACTACAACTCGCTGAACAGTTTCTTCAGCTTCTTCAAGCGCCTCCTTTAGAACAGGGTGAAGCTCTATATCTCTGAGAACTGTATCTGCTATTTTTTCGGCGGCATTGGATATACTCTCCGCTGCAGCGGCAACTCTAATTATTCCACTCAGTTTTGAGGCATCTTCTGATGTTCGGGCCGCCAGCATTGCGCTTATCTCAATCTGAAGGCGGAGTTTGTTCATCTCCTCCTCTAGTCCCTTGACTTCCTCAGCCAAATCATCATTATTGAAAAGTATTGCTGAATACGCAAGGTCAACCATAAGTTCGGAGACATTCTTCATCTCCTTTATAATTTCCTTTATGCCGCGCTTCTTATTCAGAAGTTCATCCACAATTTCATCTACTTCGTAGGTTTCGTCTGCCATTAAGGGTGAAGTTCACCTTCTATTTATTATTGCTGAGATTTGCTTATAAACTTTATCTCAGCTTGTCATTCTATGTCATTTTTGTCAATAAGGAAGACCAAATCCTTCAGCTCCTTATCAACATATTTTATTGCTGTCTTCGCAAAGCCTGTTGAACTTATGACCATTGCTGGAACTCTTCGTGTTACTGCCTCTGTTCCTATCGCTGCTACATCATTCTGGCTTGCGGGCTTCTTTGGAAAATCAAGTATTTTTACCATGTATGTTTGCCTTCCAAGTGGTGTCGGAACTTTCACATCAAGTTCATATGTATTCTCATCCGGCACTGAGTTTTCTGAACGAACGTCAATATCTTGGGTCTCCAGCCATCTAAGAACAATATCTCCAAAATCTCCCTCAATTTCTCTTAATATCTCCTTCCGTATGCGGTCCCGCATTTCCTCTTCAGTTTCCTTCTGCGTCGTGTCTTCCTTTGAAAGCTTTATCTGTCTTGAGTCAGAAGTTTTAGATTTCTTTGCGACCTTGGACGCTGGTTTGGACTTTTCCTGGATTTTTGCTTCAGGCTTTTCTTCTTCCTTTGGTTTTTCTATCTTGGCAGCCGGCTCTTCTTTTTTAACTTCTTGGATTTTCTTTTCTGCAGTTTCCACCTTTGCTACTTCAGGTTCTACGCTGCCCACTCTTCCTGTAATTTTCTCCATAGCAGTTTCAAATGCAAGTTTTTCATCCATTGTCGGGGCACTCCAACATCTGTATGTTGTTCCCCCATGTTCTATGTTGAAAGCCCGAATCAAATCCTCAAGATTTGGAAGAATTAACTTTATCTGGTTTGATATTTCAAATTCTCCAAGAAGATTTTCCTTCATAAGTATCTGAAGAACTTCCTTCTCATGCGTTGTAAGTGAACTGCTTATTTTTTTCTGCAGAGTTCCAAACTGGTCCGGAAAATAATAGTATCGAAGACCACCACCAATCCTTCGTTTTGACTTTTTTATCTTCTTCTGACTTGCCGCATCTGCGAGAACTGCACCAACTATCAAGGAGTCCGTTCCGTTAATCCTGCTAGCTATCTCCATCGGAGTCGAGGGTCCGGCATTTCTTATTATATTAAGAATCTGCTCATCAAGTTTTTGCATAGTTATTATATGAAGAAAAATGTATTTTAACCTATCGGAAATCTCCTCAAGTCTTAAGATTTATTATTCTTATTTTCCTTCTCTTTAAGGAAGGGATAATTCGCATAAAGCTTTGCAGTCCGAGGGTCTTCTGGGTTTAAAACTCCTTTCTGTTCTCCTCTCTTGATAGTTTTTTTGGCGGTCTTTGTTTTCTTGGAACTTGAAACAGGTGACTTAGATTTCCCCCTACTTTTTGCAAGGTCTATAATCATAGATATTGCGATTATTACAACAAAGACTAATAATGCAACTTTGAATGAGCTTCCTACAATAATCATTGCTATCAGCAGAAGGACTCCTAAAATTATTCCTATTTTTGTTGTCAGGAATTTTACCTGGATTGAAGATTCCTTTTCACCACTCTCTTCCTTTTTCTTTCCGTATTTCATTATTATGAATGCTGCTATCAGGCTTATCACTAATATTGACAGAAACATAAAAATCAACATATTCATAAATCCACTATAGAGGTCTCCGAACACTGCCATAGTCAGAAATAGCTGTCATACAGTTATATATTTTAGCCTATTCTTTTACAAGTCTTTTGTTTGAAGGTCTTCCATACAACGTTACAAGACATCTATATACAACTGAATCACGTTCACCACCTTCACTGAGGTTCCGTGCGGCCATCCGTATAAGTTCTCTTATATTGTCTTCTTCAATTCCTTCTATGTTAAATAATTCGTCAAATGCTTCTTTTTCGGTTATGTCGGGTCTGGCTTCTAAAAGTTCAGAGAGCTTGTTTACAATAGATGTCGCCAACTTTGTCTCTGCAATTGCCAGCTTTTCACGTCCTGACTTTCGCGCTTTAATAATATTGAGAATACGTTCTCTCATTTTCATTGGTATTTTTTTGTCCTTTGAAGCATTCTCAAGAATTTTCAGATTCTTAGCGTCTCTTACTCCGCCTTCACCTCTCCACCAGAAGCGGTTTTCAAGACTTTCATAATCTATATCAGGCTCTTTCTCAATAAATTTCATATAAGTCCAAATGTTTACCTTGTATTCTTCATTCATATAACGAGCCGCTTCGTAATACTTCAAACTCTCAGCAATTTCAGATTCTTCTTTAGCTCTTTCCTGAACTCTATTTAGTGAATCAATACAGTTCTGAGTCGAAACCGTCCTCCTATCATTCAATTCATTAACAAGTCTCCTGTGGAAAAGACTTCTGACTTCCACACCTTTCTGTCCAATTACATCATTTACAATGTCTTGTCCTTCTTTTTCGAGGACGCTGATTATATAACTGTCAATAAAATTGTTAAAAATTTCTTCTGCCCTTTCTCTTATTTCTGCTGTAGGTCTCTGATGTTTTAAGCCTCGTCCGGCCTGTTTGGCTTTTTGAACATTTTTGATAGATTTCAATATTTTTGCAAATGAGTTGTCAATATTTCCTTCCTCAATCGCTTTCTGAACTTTCTTTTCCCATGTATCAAGTTGTTCAAGACTAATCATATTCTGCCTTTAGTTTTACTTCTTTATAGATATTTTCCTTCTCCCAAAGCTTTATAAGTCGGACAGCTCATAAGAATGACCTATCCGTACTATGATGCTTCAGGCTGAGTGCAAATCGGAGACACAAAATGGGATACTACAAATACATGCGGGAGGCATGGAAAAAACCGAATGTTGAGCTTCAGAGGAAGCGCTATCTTAAGTGGAGAGCCGAGCAGAGATTCACAAGAATCGAAGGTCCCACACGAATAGATAGTGCAAGATCTCTTGGCTATCGTGCAAAGGGCGGTTATACTATTGTCAGAACAAGAATGACCAAAGGAGGCAGAAAGCGTCCTGCACCTAGAGCTGCAAGGAAGCCGACAAGCTACGGTCGTTTTGTTACTCCGGGCAAGAGCCTACAATCACTTTTAGAAAACAGGGTTTCAAGAAAGTATCCGAACATGGAAGTTCTAAACTCTTACTGGGTCGGAGACGACGGAAAAAACGTATGGTACGAAGTAATCCTTGTTGATCCTTATCATCCTCAAATAGTGGCAGATTCAAGAATAAACTGGATATGTTCAAACAAGCACAAGAAGCGTGTTTACCGCGGTCTTACTTCTTCTGGAAAGAGGGGAAGAGGCCTTCACAAGAAGGGCTATGGTGTTGAGAAATCGAGACCGAGCCTTGGTGCAAATAAAAACAGAGGAAACTAATTTAAAGCTTCCTGTGCTCAGAAAATTATGTACGACCTACACAACTCAGTTATTTTGAAGGAAGGTTTTCCAGATTTTGAAAGTTTTGGGATAAGCGGAGCCGGGATTCTATTTAGAAATAATTTCAAAAAAGAGCAGTACGAAGCTGTGAAAGAGTCTACAAAAGAATCAGGTGTTGATATTTTCTCAGTTCTCGAAGTGAATGCAGACAAATCAGGTGATGTAAAAACTGCATTGAAAAACCGAGAGTCCGTAGATATTCTTATGATAAATACCAAGAGCCCGCGTGCTATGAGAGCCGCTGCTGAGTCTTCCCTTGTCGATGTAATTTCACACGCCTTTATAGACCAGTCCTCTGCAGCACTGGCTTCTAAGAACAATGTTGCACTTGAAATAAACCTTGCGGATATTCTCGAGCTCACGGGAATAAAAAGGTCTTTACTCCTTTCAAAAATAAAGTTCAATCTCCTTCTTGCAAGAAAATACAAGCTTGATATCGTCATGACAACTGGCGCTTCAAGCAAGTATGGGTTAAGACAGCCTCGTCAGATGATGGCGCTTGCAGAAGTCCTGGGTATGAGCAATGCTGAAGCAAAGCGAGCCGTTATGGGATTTCCAAAAGAACTTGTTGAAAAAAACAGACGGAAGCACAGCGGTGTTACTGTCAAGGAAGGTATAACTAAAAATGGTTAAGTTCAAAGTTAAGCCAACGCTAAAGGAGAACTGGCGATATATCTCATTCGAATTACTGTCTGAGACCAAAATAAGCGAAAAGCAGATTGTCAGCAAGATCTTAAACTCACTCCTTTCCTTCCTTGGAGAGCTTGGAACAAGCAATGCAAATCTCTGGCTTATAGAATATGACTCAAAAACATCCAGTGGAATAGTCCGTTGCTCAAACAAAGCACTTACGGAAGTCATCGCATCACTCGCCATAATAACAAGTATTGGAGGCTCCCCTATGACTTTCAGAGTCCTCGGAGTTTCCGGCACCATTAAAAAGACAAAGGATAAATACTTAAACAGAAAACGAAAGTAGCGTTAAAAGAAAGGAGGTAAATTATGCAACCGCCACAGATGATGGGTTATGACCGTGCGATAACGGTTTTCTCTCCACAAGGAAGACTCTATCAGGTCGAATATGCAAGGGAAGCTGTTAAGAAAGGTACAATATCTTTAGGAATTGTTTATGCAGACGGAGTTCTGCTTGCCGCGGACAAAAACGTGTCCGAGAAACTTATGGTTCCTGGTTCAATTGAAAAAATATACAGAGTTGACAAGCACATAGGTGCTGCAACATCTGGTCTTGTAGCAGACGGAAGAAGGATTGTGGACAAAGCCAGAGTTATGGCTCAATCTCACAGAATAACTTATGAAGAATCAATGGCTGTTGATTCTCTTACAAAGGAAATTTGCGACTATCAGCAGCTTCATACACAAGTTGCCGGCGTAAGGCCCTTTGGAACATCTATGCTTATTGGCGGTGTTGACGGAGATGCAAGGCTTTTCGAAACAGATCCTTCCGGTTCATACTGGGAATATATGGCAGCAGCAATTGGAGAGAATTCTGACAAGGTCCGGGATTATTTTACAAAGCATTACAAGGATGATATGGCCCGTGACCAAGCTATAGATCTTGCCCTCAAAGGCATGCGAAGCGCGGATGCAAGCCGTTTCAACGAGCAAAATATAGAGCTCGCGTATGTTGAAAAAGGCGGTAAGTTTGACATACTTTCACAGGAAGAATGCAAGTCTCACATGTCTAAACTCTCTGGCTCAAAGAAAAAGAAGGAATAATGGTAAGTATTGAGGATTCTACTCTTGCCCGGTATTCATCCGGCGGAAAACATTTTGAAGTTTTGGTTGATTCTGATAAAGCGCAGGCTCTAAAAGCAGGTGAAGATGTCGAATTATCAGAGCTTATGGCAGTTCAGGAAGTCTATTCTGATGCCAGAAAAGCCGAAAGAGTGCCAGAAGCGGACTTACAAAAAGTATTTAATACAACAAATCCGCTACAAGTGGGTAAAGAAATAGTACTGAAAGGAGAAATTCAGCTGACGACGGATCAGCGAAGAGAGTTACTCGATAAAAAGAAAAAGATGATATCGACTCTCATTGCGCGGGATGCATTCAACCCGCAGACAGGACATCCACACCCCCCTAATAGAATAGAGGTGGCGATGGAAGAGTCCAAGATTCATATTGATCCTCTAAGAAAAGCCGAAGACCAAGTTCAAACGGTCGTAGAGGCGATTTCGAAATTTCTTCCAATCAGTGTAGAAAAACTGAGGCTAGAGGTTATTGTGCCTGCCGTTCACACCGGAAAAGCGTATGGAATGCTGCGTAATTTTGGAATAGAAAGTGAACAGTGGCTTAATGACGGAAGCCTCAAGGTAACAATCAAAATCCCTGCGGGGGTCGAGGAGAGCTTCTATAATGAGCTCAACGGAGCCACACAGGGATCATTTGAATGCAAGAAATTGCAGAAATAAAAACAAAAAAACAAAAGGAGAAAAAATGACATTGAAAATAAAAAATAGAGATATTGTAGTTCCTGGAGAACTTCTAGGAACTGGAGACCTCTTGCTTGGTGAAGGCACCTACAAGAGTGGAAAAAATGTACATTCGAACATCCTGGGCCTTGTAGATTCTAAAGAGAATTTCATCAAGGTGATAGCGCTTAATGGTAGATATATACCAAAGCCAAGGGATGTTGTCATCGGAGTTGTCAAAGACATCTCGTTCTCACACTGGTCACTAGACCTCAACTCAGCTTATGGCGGAGTTTTGACTGTGGCTAATGGAACAGATTACTTTGTTAATCTTGATGACGAAGATATATCCAAGATATATGGAATTGGAGATACAGTTGTTGCAAAAGTAATGAATGTATCTAAGGCAATGAACGCAGGTCTGACAATGAAGGATCGCGGTCTATACAAGCTTAACGGCGGCCGAATTATAACTATTACTTCTACGAAAGTTCCTCGTGTAATAGGAAGAAAAGGAACAATGGTCCAGATGATAAAGGACATGACTGGCTGCAAGATAACTGTAGGTCAAAATGGCCGTGTATGGCTTAGTGGAGATAATGAAGAACTCGCTGTAGAAGCGATAAGACTTATCGAAAGCAAAGCTCATATGCCTGGATTAACTGAAAACATCAGGGAATTTCTGGAGAAATCAACCGGAAACAAATCTTCCCTGAAACCAAAGCCTGTAGGGTCAAAAGAACCTGAAGCTGAAACTGAAGAATCAAAGGAGGCTGAAGAATAATGGGATCATCAAACGGAGAAGCCCTTATAGTGGATGGAAAGCGTCTCGATGGTCGAAAGTTCGACGAACTAAGATCAGTCAAGATAGAAGCCGGAGTCCTTGAACAGGCTGACGGTTCTGCATATGTTGAAATGGGCGGTTCACATGTACTTGCTGCTGTGTACGGTCCTGTGGAAATGCATCCAAGGCACAAAATGCTTCCGGACCGCGTTGTCCTTCAGACACAATATGAAATGGCACCTTTCTCGGTTCCGGACAGAAAAAGACCTGGTCCTGACAGAAGGTCCAAGGAAATTGCAAAGGTTACCAAAGAAGCCCTTGAATCTGTAATATATGTAGAGGACTATGCACAGTCTGCAATAAGACTGCACATAGAAATTCTACAAGCAGATGCAGGTACAAGAGTTACTGGTCTTACAGCAGCATCTGTTGCTCTTGCTGATGCGGGAATAAAGATGCGCGACATGGTCGCCTCATGCGCCGCAGGTAAAATAGATGATACTGTTGTTCTCGACCTAAACGGAATAGAGGACAATACAGGTCAGGCTGATTTGCCTGTTGCATATGCCGCCGGACTCGACGAAATCACCCTCCTACAAATGGATGGCTTGATGACAGAAGACGAGTTCGAACAGGCACTCAAATATGCAATAGATGGTTGCAAAACAATATATGGACTTCAGAAAGATGCTCTGAAGAGGAGATACAAAAATGAGTAGAGCAATAATTTCTAAAATTGAAAGAGAACACGTTCTGGCTCTTGCCGATGCTGGTAAGCGTCTCGACGGAAGAAAGTTTGACGAAATCAGACCAATCATAATTGAAACAGGTCTGTATGGCAGGGCAAAAGGCTCCGCTAATGTAAAACTTGGAAAAATGGAAGTTGCGGCAGGAATTTCACTTGGAAAAATGGAACCTTATCCTGACTCTCCAGACAGTGGAACTCTTTCAGTTAGCGCTGAATTGACTCCTCTGTCTTACGAGCACTTCTCACTGGGCCCGCCAAGCGACAACGATATAGAGTTGTCAAGGGTTGTCGATCGCGGAATTCGCGAGTCTAAGGCCATTGAAATGGACAAGCTTGTTATTGAATCAGGCGTTGAAGTAAGATCTGTCTTTGTGGATCTATGGACTCTCAATTATTCAGGGAATCCAATCGATGCAGCATCTCTTGCAGGTGTTGCAGCTCTGCACAACGTAGATGATGAAGAATTTGGAAAGCTTCCAGTTGTAAAGAAGCCAATTGCCAACACCTTTATAAAGATAGGTGAGCACATACTGCTGGATCCCTCTCTCGATGAAGAGAAGGTTCTTGACGCACGTTTCACCGTTACTCTTGAGGACAAGGGCAATGTCTGCGCAATGCAGAAAGCTGGTTCAAACAACTGGACTACAGAGGAAATTCTTTCCTGTGTCAAGATAGCAGCAAAACGATCCAAGGAAACAAGAAAGCTTCTAAAATAAGACAATGAGAACAAAACTAGTAGGCTCAGCAGGAAGATTCGGCCAGAGATATGGTCGTAAGGTTAGGCTTAGGACTGCTGCAATTGAAAAGTATTCCAAAGCCAAGCACCCATGCCCAAGCTGCAAAGCCAAGAAAGTCCGAAGGGAATTTGTTGGTGTGTGGCGCTGCAGAAAGTGCGACCTACAATTTTCAGCAGGGGCCTACTCGCCTTCCTCTTCAATTGAAGAGATAAAGGCAAGACTCTCGTCTTCTGGGGTTTCCCAAAAAACAAAAGATTCAGAACAGTCTCAAGAGGAGGTTCTAGATGGCATATAGATGTGTAAGCTGTGGAGCAAATACTGAGGAACTCAGAGATGCATCTGGTGTAATTCGCTGTGTTAAGTGTGATTACAAGATTTTTGTCAAAAAGAGACAGCCGGTTGCCAGAACAGTTCCTGCTGTATAGTGTTAAGATGTATAAAGCAATAATTGAGGTTGAAGCGGACGACGCAGAAGCAATCGTCATTTCCCTTGAACCTGACCTTGACGACGCAGAACGCTTCAAAGTAAAGCTGGGGTCTGAAGACGGAAAAATAGTGATGGAGTTCGAGGCGACAGACGCAGCAGCAATGCGGGCGGCTATCAATTCCTATCTCAAACTTGTCGGCATGCTTGCTGACAGTAATATGGAGGATAAAAAATGAATATGTCAGAAGAAACAAAAAACTCCCTGAGGGAATTTCAGGAATATCAGCAGCAGCTCAGGATGATATTGACTCAGAAGACACAACTTGAAATGCGTCTTGCTGAAACCAAAAAAGCATTGGAAGAGATATCCCAACACAATCCTTCTGAGGTCTACAAAATAGTTGGCCAGATTATGCTAAAAACAGATTCAGAAAAAGCAAAAAAAGGGCTGGATGATGAGGCAGAAATGATTGATGTCAGACTTAAATCACTAAAAAAACAGGAATCTTCAATCAATGACAAGCTCAAGTCAATCCAGGAAAAACTAGAGGGCTCTTTCAAGCCGCCTGAGCAGGGTGGAGCCCAATAGCCTTGGAAAACTTTAAATAACAACTGTATATAGTGTATGATGGGAGAAAATAAGATGGCCGGATTCAAAAACATATTCAAGAGAAGCTCGAATTCTTCAACACCAACTTCAGTAATGAAGGAACCAAAATTTGTTGAAATCGACTGGAAGGGTCACGAACCGCAGTCAAGCACTTCAATCAGAGTTTTGTCTATGAATGATTTTTCTGATGTTGAGGGAGTTCTTGATAATCTAAGAGATAGAAATAATATCATAGTTCTGAAGGTTAAGCCAAGGCTTATGCAGGAAAAACTTGAGCTAAAAAGAGCGCTTAAGAGAATACAAAGAACCTGCCAGGCAATCGGAGGGGACATTGTAGGAATAAAAGAGGATGTAATACTCATCTCTCCACCTTCAGTCGGAATTGTAAGAATCGGGGCAGTATCTGAAAGTTCACATGAACTTGTAGCTGACTCAGAAAAGTCAGAATAAAATTGGTTAAAATTTAATTTATTAAATTAGCTTTAGCTCAGCGTACTCGTACAGTTTCCAGATTCTTTGGGGCACTGGTCTCAAATTTAAATGTCTTGTAAATAGAGCTTGCTAGGTCAATACATCTTGAACTTTCTCCATGGCAGGTTAAAACTCTCTCAGGACGTGGTCTTGCTCTTGAAACAAAATTCATCAACTGGTTTCTGTCAGAGTGTCCAGAGAAACCACTTATAGTGTTAACATCCATCTTGACATTAACCATTTCATTTCCCCCTCCTAATTTTTCAACAGATATCTGGGGAATTCCTTTTTGGATTCGTCTTCCAAGGCAACCTTCTGGCTGGTAGGCGACAAATACTATGCTATTATCCGGATTCTCTGCCAGTCTCCTGAAGTATTCAACAGATGGCCCTCCTTGCATCATTCCGGATGTTGCCATTATAAGAGCAGGAACCTCACTCGTTATGAGTTCTTCTCTCTCTTTATGCCCACCTATTCTCTTGAACATTCCTGAAAGGAAGGGATTTGTGTTCTCATTGAGCATTTTCTGCTTGAGGCTGGATGAAAGATATTCAGGATATGCACTGTGTATTGCTGTTGCATCCCAAATCATTCCGTCAAGATAGCACTTTAGTCCATCCATGGACTCTTTTCTGACTATTTTGTCGAGGGCTATCATAACTTCCTGGGCTCTTCCTACAGCAAGTACAGGAATAAGAACTTTTCCTCCTTTGCGTATAGTATTCTTAATTACATCTGTCATCTGCTGTTCCGCAATTTCAAGGGACTGCTGTATATTAGTTCTTCCTCCATATGTGCTCTCCATTATCAAAGTTTCAAGTCGCATAAAATTGGTTTCTGCCTGGTCCAAAAGATTAGTTTTTGCATATTTTAGGTCCCCGGTATAGATTAAATTGTGAAGACCGTCGCCTATATGCAGGTGTGCCTGAGCTGAGCCAAGTATGTGCCCTGCATTGTAAAATGTCAGTCTCATATCTGAAGTTATGTCTGTAACTTCCTTGTAATCAAGAACTATGCTGTGTTTTATGAGCTCGTGTATGTCCTTGTTTCCGTAAGGGACTTTCTTTGCTTCTCTCTGGGCAATATCAACATAATCTAGCTGAAGCATTGTCATCAGGTCACGCGTTGGCGGAGTAGAATAAACCGGTCCGTCATAGCCATATTTGAAAAGATAGGGTATTGCTCCTGAATGGTCCAAATGTGCGTGAGTTACGACTACTGCATCAAGGTCTGCTATTTTAAATTCCGGTGCATTGAGGTAGGGGAATTCCTTTGTTCCTGTGGCTGCTACATTGACTCCGCAATCTATGAGGACTCTGCTTTCTGGCGTCTGAACGAAAACGGAGCTTCTTCCTACCTGTCTGAATCCTCCGAGTGCAGTCATTCGGACCCAGTAATCCCTTTTCTCCTCCTTCTGTCCACCACTTGAACTCTTTGTCAGAAGTTTCTTCCCAAGCTTCTCAAGGAATTTCTTCCGGGCGTCCATATCTGTGTAAATGACTTGTCTGACTGTATCAACAATCTTGGACTTCATCACAGGAACTCGCTCAACTCGTGGAGACCACTTTATCTTTTCCTTTATTTCCTTAAGCGTGGCTCCACTCTTTCCTATTACGAGACCTGGTTTGTCAGCTTCAATTATTACTCTACTAATGTCGGTTACAAAAGTTACATTTTCTATTCCGGCTTCATCGGGAACAAGCTCGTTTATAATCTGACGAGCTTTGTCTGGGTCTGCCAAAATTTCCTGTGTCGCTCGTACGTCTACTCTTTTCTTGTAATTGCTTACGATAGTTTTAATCAGTTCAGGGTTTTCACTAAAGTATTCAGGATTCTTTGAATAAAGAATAATTTTAGATCCCTCTACTTGAACCTCCGTAAGTTGCGCACCGCTCGGTATTTTTTCGTTGAGCTCTTCTACAAATTTCTTCATAATAGTTGTTTAATATCTGTCAAAAGAAATCCAATGAGTTTATTCAAAACTCTTCAGTATTTCTTTGATGGTTTCTTGTGGAACTTCTGCGTATCCATCCCCCGTGACTGTGACTATGTCTATGTGATTTCCGCTTGCTGCGTCTCTTTCCATGGCTGATTTAACTGCCTTTACTGCCAGCTTTATTCCGTCTTCTAATGACATTCCTTCCTTGTACTCAGATTCGAGAACTCCATATGCTGTCGGACTTCCTGAACCTGTTGCGGAAACACTCTTCTCACTCATTCCACCTACTGCATCCAGCTCATAGACATGTGGCGCTGAATCATAGCCGGCCAGAACAAGCTGAACCATGAAAGGGAAACCCCTTCTTGAGTAGAGTATATTTGAAAGGAGGTTCGCTGCTCCCTTTATTGTAAGTGGTTTTTTCTCCAGTCTTGAAAGTGCTGCCTGAGCTTTCATCACTCGGACAAGAGTTACATTGTCACCAACAAGGCCTGCAGTTGTAAGCGCCATGCGGTCATCTATATTGTATATTTTTTTGGACTTCTTATCAGAGATAAGAAAACCCATAGTTGAGCGGGTATCGCTTCCTACCACAACACCGCTCTTGCATATGAACGCAAGGGTTGTGGTTCCCTTCAAATATTTTTGCATCTCCTTTGTTTCCAAAAAATTCACCACTATTTCAATAACTCTGATTATAAGACTAAAAAACTTATTATAAATACTTTCTGATATGCACATCTAAAATTATATAAGACTTCAGAAACTCTGTTTAATAATGACAATCACAAATGTTCTTGCTCGGGAAATCTTTGATTCTCGTGGAAACAAGACTGTTGAAGTACAGGTTTATTCAGGTGCTTTTTATGGACGTGCTGCGGCTCCTTCCGGGGCGAGTGTAGGGGCTCATGAAGTACAAGCATTTCCAGAAGGAGGAGCCTCACAGGCAATAGCTACTTTTAACAGTACTTACCGAGATAAAATTATTGGAACTGAAATCACTTACAAGGCTCTTGACAGTCTTCTGGCAGAGGAAGATGAGGGTATGCAAAATCTTGGAGGAAATCTCTCAGTTGCCCTTTCTCTGGCAACAGCCCGTCTTGAGGCACTCGAAAAGGAAATACAATTCTATGAGCTTTTTGGAGGCTCAACACTTCCTCGCCCAGTTGGCAATGTAATCGGTGGCGGAGTTCATTCAGGAAAAGGCAGTCCGGAAATACAGGAATTTCTGTGCATTCCTACTGGAGCGCCATCCTTTTCTGAGGCATCTTTTGCAAATTCTCTTGTACATAAAAAGGCAGGTGAAAAACTAGCTTCTTCAATAAAAGATTTTACACGCGGAAGAAATGATGAAGGTGCCTGGGCTCCAAAAATTACAACTGATTCAGCACTTCAAGTTCTTTCAGAATCGTGTCAGGAAGTGTCAGCAGACCTCGGGTTTGAAATTCATCCTGGTCTTGATGTGGCGGCAAGTGAATTTTACAGCGATGGAAAATATTCCTATGGGCACAAAGAACTGTCTCCAGAAGAGCAGGCAAATTATATGGCTGAACTTGTTGAGCACTTTGGTATTTTCTATCTGGAAGACCCAATGCAAGAGGATGATTTTGACGGGTTTTCCGAATTAGTGAAGTCTGTCGGAAAGAAATGTCTTGTTGTTGCTGACGATTTAACTGTAACAAACTCTGAACGATTAAAGACCGCAATAGACAAAGAAGCCTGCAATTCAATTATAATCAAACCAAATCAGGTCGGTTCCCTTACTGAGACAGAAAAGGTTATAAAAGAGGCAAACCAGAGCAGATACGCTTCTGTTGTCTCCCATCGTTCGGGAGAGACAAGCGATAATTCGATAGCCCATCTGGCAGTCGGATTCTCGGCACCACTAATAAAAACAGGGGTTGTCGGAGGCGAACGAGTCGCAAAATTAAATGAAGTTCTCAGAATTGAAGAACAGAATCCCGAACTCGAGATGGCAAAAACTAGAATCTAATGAAAGACGAAATACAGACAATACCTGATGGAAATCTTGTATCACTGGACAAGTATCTTGCAGCAGGAGTCCACATTGGGACGCAGAGAAAGATGAAGGATATGCTTCTGTACATTTACAAAATAAGACCTGATGGTCTCTCAATTCTTGATATAGGTTTAATTGACAAGAAGCTCGGTGAGGCATCAGATTACATTGCCAAGCATCCCTCTGCAAAAGTGGTTGTTGTTTGTGCAAGAGATGCCGGAAAGAAGGCTGCTGATAAATTTGCAGAAGTTACAGGGGCAAATTCCTATACTACAAGGTACATGCCAGGAACTTTCACAAATCCTGAGTATAAGGGATTCAGGGAGCCTGCGCTACTAATCGCTGTTGACCCTGCAGGTGACAAGCAGGCAATTACAGAAGCCTGTTCAAATAATGTTCCTGTTCTGGCTCTTTGCGATACCAATAATATGACGCAGAACATTGATTTTGTTCTGCCTGTCAATAACAAAGGAAAGAAATCACTTGCTCTCGTCTTCTGGGTTCTTGCCCGAGAAGTCCTGCTTAAGCGTGGAAAACTGAAGAGTGCAGACGATTTCAAAGTCCCCTTGGAAGAATTTGAGGATATTTCCGAAGTTCAGCCCCAGTAGTTCTTAAAGGCTAAGCTTAATAAATACAAAACAGTTTAGAGACTTATGGCAGTAGATGTTTTTGCAATCGGCGGATACGAAGAAGTCGGTATGAATATGACCGCTGTGAAAATTGATGAGAAGGTCTTTATTCTTGATATGGGGATAGCTCTTGACAAAATGATTTTGTTACAGGAGTCAGGTCTGCCTATAAACAAAAAAAATCTTCTGCAGTCTGGCGCAATTCCTGACGATTCAATTCTAGATGAGTTCAAAGGAAAGGTTGAAGCGATAATACTCTCACATGCGCATCTTGACCATATTGGGGCAGTAGGCTATCTTGCTGCAAGATATAATGCTCCCGTTATAGGAACTCCCTTTACAATTGAACTTCTTAAATCAAATATCAAGGATGATAAATTAAATTTCAATAATTTCGTGGTTATGAATGCCGGCGAGGAACTGGAATTCGGAGACGTTACTTTGGAGTTTATTCACAGTACTCACTCCGTTCCACAGACTGTTTTCCCTGTTCTCCATACAAAATATGGTGCGGTTTTCTATGGAATTGATTACAAGCTAGATAACAAACAGAAACTCTCACCTCCTCCTGATTATAAGCGCATAAGGAAGATTGGAAATAAAGGAGTTCATGCTCTTATTGTAGAGGCAATCAGATCTGGAGAAAAAGGAAAGACTCCTTCTGAATCTGTTGCTCTGGAGATGCTAAAAGATACTCTGCGCGATAATATGGCTTCAAAAAATGCAATAGTTATTGCATGCTTTTCTTCACATATAGAAAGGCTTAATACTATTGTTGAGGCATCAAAAGGAATGCGGAGAAAAGTTGTTTTCCTTGGAAGGTCTATCGGAAAGTACACAGATGTTGCAAAGAAAATCAATTTCAAAAAATTCCCTAATGTTGAAATAGCCGGGCATCAAAGGGCTGTAAGAGCCATACTTAAGAAAATAGCCCGTGACAAGTCAAAATATATCATCGTTTGCACAGGAGGTCAGGGTGAACCAAATGCAATTCTCTCAAGGATAGCCAGGAAGGAATATACATTCACAATCGACCCTGGTGACAAAATAATGTTCTCATGTATTACGATCCCAACGCCTGTAAATATACAGAACAGGAAGCGTTTAGAGGATGTGCTCACTACTCAGGGAGCCAGAATATTTAGAGATGTTCATGTTTCTGGTCACTCTGCCCGAGAGGACCACCGTGAATTTCTTCACATGGTTAAGCCTGAGCACATAATACCTTGTCATGGAGATATTGAGAAATTGGCCGCCTTTGGAACTCTCGCTGAGGAGATAAACAAGGAGCTAGGGCAGGATAAATATATTATTGGAAAGAATGTCCACCTGCTAAGAAACGGCAGGAGGATATCTATTTAAATTTATTATTCAACTTTAAACTATGGTCGCCAAAAAAATAGAGCGTGATGTTTTCCTCTTTGCCCTTGAAAACGCATTTCTTCATAAAGGAAAGGCAAGTGAAGGAGCTGTCCTTGGGAAGACACTTTCTTCAAATCAATCTCTAAAGAAGGATCTTCCAACTTTACGTAAACTTATTTCAAAAGCTGTAAAGGATGCCAACAAACTTAGTATTGGTGAAATGGAAGTCATCCTAAAAGAGGAAAAACCTGAACTCTTCGAGAAAAAGGAGAAGGTGGAACGAGAACTTCCTGAGCTTCCTGGGGCTGTAAAAGGGAAGGTTGTAACACGACTTGCACCTGAGCCTAATGGTTATCTTCATATTGGGCACGCAGTTTCCTTCTTTTTCAATCATTATTATGCACAAAAATATTCCGGAAAATTAATTCTCAGGTTTGAGGATACAAATCCAGAGAAGGAAAGAACAGAATATTATGAGGCAATTAAGGAAGATCTTGCATGGCTTGGTATAAAATATGACAAGGTAAAAAGAAATTCTGATGATATTGATTTATTCTATAAACATGCTGAGGCTCTCATAAATTCAGGCGATGCCTATGTTTGCGTATGTCCTGTTGAAAAATCAAGAAAGCTTCGTTATGACGGTAAGAATTGTCCATGTCGCAGAATCTCTCCTGAAAAGAGTGATAAACTCTTCACTGAAATGAAGACTACTCTCAAGCCGGGAAGTGCAAGCCTTCGCCTGAAACTTGATATGAAGTCGAAGAACACAACTTTCCGTGACCCAACTATAATGAGAATCGTCGAAGCTGAACATCCTCTACAAGGCAATAAATACAGAGTCTGGCCTTTATATGATTTCGCAAATGCAATAGAAGATGCAAAATGTGGTGTGACTCACGTCCTCCGTTCCAATGAGTTTCAGCAAAGAAATAAACTGCAGAACAAAATAAGGGAGCTTCTTGGTATGGATAATCCTCATATTATATCGTATTCGAGAATAAATCTGGAGGGTACTCCAACTTCAAAAAGAGAAATTCAGAAGCTTATTGACAACGGCAAGGTAAGTGGCTGGGATGACCCACGTCTCGCAACACTCAAAGCTATAAAGCGTCGCGGTATTGTTCCGGAAACACTCGAACGTCTTGCCAAGGAGGTGAGAATGACTTCCGGAAGTACAACAATAAGCATTGATGCTTTAAACACAATAAACAGGAAAATTCTCAGTCCAAAAACAAAACATTACTTTTTTGTTCCCTCTCCTGAGAAAATCGAAGTGAAGTCTAAAGGAACTTTCTACATTCCAAAGGCTGATGCAAAATCAATGAAAAAGGGGGAAATATTCAGGCTTAAAGACCTTTTCAATGTGAAGCTCACAACTAAGGGAAAAGCCGAATTTGACTCGGATGAAGTTAAGGCGGACACTAAAAAATTACAGTGGGTTGACACTGATGCAGTAGATACAGAATTACTTATTTCTGAAACAGGAAAAACAATCAAAGGTCTTGCACAAAAGGAAGTTTCCAAACTTAAGCTTGGGGAAATTGTTCAGTTCGAACGCGTCGGTTTCGCACGTGTAGAGTCGTCAGACAAGCCAATTAAGTTCATTTTTACACATGAGTAGCTCTCCTCAACATTTATATACATCTTTAAACTCTAAATACGCCACGTGATTGATCTCGAAAGAGAGGTGATTGATATGACAGAAAACCAAGAACTTGTAAATAAGGCTTACAGTCTTCTAAACATAGTTTCAGAGACTGGAAAGCTTAGGAAAGGGACCAATGAGTCCACAAAAGCCATTGAGAGGAAGCAGACAAAACTCGTCATTTTTGCTGAGGATGTTTCTCCTCCAGAAGTAGTGGCTCACATAACACCGCTTTGCAAAGAGCGTGAAATTCCTTGTATAGGAGTTCCATTCAGAGCAGAGCTTGGAAAGGCAGCAGGCCTCAATGTACCTACCGCATGTGTTGCAATTGTCGACGCTGGTGAAGGTAAGAAGCAACTTACAGACCTTGTAAGCGAGCTCTCAAAGGCAGGAAGTAAGAAGCCGGCAAAGGAACCTGAAGCACCCGCTGAAGAAAAAGCAGAAGAAAAACCTGCAGAACCTGAAGCACCCGCTGAAGAAAAAGCAGAAGAAAAACCTGCAGAACCTGAAGCACCCACTGAAGAGGAAAAATCTGAATAATGGCGAAGAAGGAGGCCGAGCCTGAAAAGAAGGAACTCACTGAAGAGTCAAAAGACTCAAAGGAAGATTCCAAAGATTCTGAAGCTCCTAAAGAGGTCTCTAAAAAACCTTCAAAAGAAAAATCAAAGAAAACTTCAAAAAAAGAGTCAAAACAGGAAGGCGCACCTCTTGCAGCAGAATCTTCAATTCCTGCACGAGTTACTGAAATAATGAGACGAACTGGTGCAACTGGAGGAATTATTCAGGTTAGAGCTGAGGTTCTCGACGGAAGAGACAAAGGGCGCGTTGTAAAAAGAAATGTTAAAGGACCTATTCGTGAAGGAGATATACTTCTTCTAAAACGCGGTCTTATGGATGTAGGAGATATAAAGAGAGTTTAAAATGGAAAGATGTTCTTTTTGCGGTACCGAGATTGAAAGAGGTACTGGTAAGATTTTCGTCAAGAAAGAGGGTTCACTTCTCTATTTCTGTTCTAACAAGTGCGAGAAGAACCTTCTCAAACTCGGAAGAAATCCTGTTAAATTTGGTTGGACACGAAAATATCAGAAGGCAAAAGGAAGAATAGATGTAGCAGCTGAGGTTCGTGCAAAGTCGGAAGCTCAGCCAAAGAAGGAAAAGGGTAAGCCTCCAAAACCTGAAAATGAAGCTGAACTAGTAAAAACAACAGAGAATAAAGAAGAGAAGAAAGAAGCAGAGGAAAAGAAAAATGACTGAGAGAACTTTTTGCATGATAAAACCTGATTCTGTAAAAAGAGGACTTGTTGGTGAAATAATCAAGAGAATAGAAGGTGCCGGTTTTACAATAAGGGCTGCGAAACTTTTCAATGTTTCACAGGAACAGGCAGAGACATTATATCAGGAGCATTCAGAAAGAGACTTTTATCAAGGACTTGTTGATTTCGCTATGGAAGGTCCTGCTCTCCTATTGGTTCTTGAGTCAGAAGGAGCAGTTCAGAAAGTTCGTGATTTAATCGGTGCAACTAATCCTGAGAATGCCGAGTCTGGAACAATCCGTGGAGATCTTGGGGAAGAAGAACTTCCTCGAAACTTAGTTCACGCTTCAGATTCTATTAAATCAGCTGAGAGAGAAATTCCAATATTCTTTAGTGAATCCGAATTAGTATAATTATTGCTCGCTTGTTATTGTTTTTACAGCTCTGTTAATGCTCTATAACAGATATGTTAGAGAATGGTTATACTTTTATTAGAAATAACTAACAATAGAATGATTTATATATGA
>NZBN01000007.1 GCA_002687935.1 Methanobacteriota archaeon | reverse complement strand
AATATGAAATCTCCTGAAATAAAAAGTGCTCTTGAGAAAATGCGATACGGAGTTTCAGGAGACAAAATAACAATACCAGCTTACAGGACAGATATTATGCACCAGATAGACTTGGTTGAAGACATTGCAATATCACATGGTTACTGGCGCTTCGAACCTAGAATACCTGATATTCCTTCTGTTGCGAAACCAGACCCTGTAGTTGACAGGATGCTCTTCCTTGCCAGGGCGCTTGCAGGACTCAGACTGCAAGAAGTGAAGAATTTTATACTTTCAAACCCCGAGCGCGAGTTCGGAATGCTCCGAAGAAAGAAAGAGACTTGTGTCGAAATAGAGAACCCTAAAACTTCAGACTATACCTGTCTGAGAACCTCGCTTGCGCCAGGTCTTTTATGGACACTTTCAACAAATGCGAGCTCGGAAATGCCTCACAGAATCTTTGAAGCCGGCGCCGTTGCTAAGCTCGACAAGAGCTCAGAAACGGGAGCAGTTAATGAAACCCGGATTGCTGCAGCTCTGTCTCACACAGGAGCAGGATTTTCAGAAATAAAGTCGCTTTTTGAGGCCTTTATGCGTTCGACGGGGACTCCATTCGCGCTCAAGGAGAGCAAGGACCCGTTGTTTATAGAAGGAAGAGCCGCAGAAGTCGTCGCCAATGGCAAAGCAATCGGCGCATTTGGCGAGGTTCACCCTGAAGTGCTTGATAATTTCGGAATAGGTGTCGGAGTTACGCTTTTTGAGATTAAAGTTGAAGGATTGGAGTAAAAATAACCTAGTTCATACCCCGAACATTTTTTTCAGAGCGTTTACAACCGGAAGACCTTCTGCAGGAACTGTATATTCAACACCAGCCAGTTCTGATGCCAGTCTTTTGTAAGACATAGCACCTGGAGATTTTGGTTTTCTTAAAACAACAGGATTCTTTGCCTGTATGCTTTTTCTGACTTCGTCGTCGTGTGGAATTATTCCGATAACAGGTAAATCAAGCATAGCCTCTATTTCTTCCTTCCTCAGAGCTTTAGGATCCTTGCGATGTTTGTTTATCACGGCACCGACGACATATGCCCCAGACTCGTAGGCCATCCTAACGGTTTTGAGAGCATCCGTAAGCGCAGGGATTTCCGGATTTGTAACGATAAGAACTTCCTCGCCTGCGTTCAGAACAGCTTTTGCTCCTTCCTCCAAGCCGGCGGGTGTGTCAAGGAGAACGAAATCGGCGCTTCCAAAGAGGTCGAGAACTGTGTCCCAGAGCCGGTTAGGATTAGTCGTTTTAAGATAGCGCATGTGAAGCCCTGCAGGGATTACGCGCATTCCAGATTCATGAATGTGAATAGCATCAATTATGTTTGCATTGCCCTCCAGAACATCATTGAGCGTGGTCATCTTGCCGTGCATGCCGAGATGAAGACCAACATTAGGCGTGGTAAGATTAGTATCGACAATTATAACATTCTTGCCCAGTTTGGCAAGCGCAGAGCCGAGATTCACAGTAGTTGTTGTTTTACCAACCCCGCCCTTACCGGCGGCGATTGCCATGATTCTGGTCATAATCTGGATTAAATTCCTGAGCTTAAATATGTTTAGAAAGTAGTAAGTGAAATCTTGATGATTGTTATTGCTAACGCTCAAGAGAAGAAATGAGTGGGGCCACAGGGATTTGAACCCCGACCAGTTGGTTTGGAGCCAACCGTGCTCCCGGATTACACCATAGCCCCTTTTGTAATTTTAGATGATATTGGGAAGTTAAATAACTTATCCTAGGCAAGGGAATAGCACAGTCCGAAAAACTGCTAATTGCCTTCCCTGTATTTTATTTCAGCCTCTATCGCGTCGGCAAGGCCCCGGATGTTTTTCGCACTACGGTCAAAGGACAGACTATCCTCAGCAAAATAATCATTTGGCTGATGTGATTTAACGAAAGAGTAAGTATATTGCAGAAGGTCGTTTTTATTGAACTTTAATTTTCCATCCGCTGCCTGTTTAGCAAGTTTTTTTAGCTCTGCCTCACTATTCGCCTTCCTTGTGAGATTCTTATAGTCAAAGAAGGTGTCAGCAAGAGTTATAACCGGTTTTCCGTACTGCATTGCTTCCCAACCGACTGAAGAGGCAATTGTAATTACACCAGATGAGTTTTTTATCAATTCGTGAGAATTGGTATGTGGATTTACAATTTTCACATTGTCCAGTTTCGAGATAACACTCATCATATCAAAGGGCATAGTTCCGTCAAGTACCGGATGCTCCTTTGTAATAATTATATGGTCTTTCGGAATATTTTCGGCGACCATTTTTATTGCATCGTCCTGTCTGTAGAACTTCTGGTTCGTCAGAGCAATTATCGCATCGTAGTAAAGGTGCAGAGGGAAGTAAAAATATTTCTCAGTTTTATCGAAGTCCTTGTAATATGAGCGGTAGTAAAGGCGCTTGAAAAACCTTGATACCCAGAGATTTGCAAGAGTCGGTGGCGAGTAAGTCTCCATACGAGCAGGACCCGTTGAAATGTAATTATATAGATACATTAGATATTTCTTGAAAAAATAGTAAGTGAAAACTTTTCTCGGCTCGAAGCCCTGAACCTTCTTCGCTTTTTTACTGCCTGAGAGGAAATCTTCCGCGATCTTTAAGTCAGCTTTCGTCATTTTCTTTTTGAGAAACTCAGGTTTTATCCAGCTTATTCTGTTAAGGTCAGAATCCCAGTAATGCATATTGTCGATATAGCCAACCCACGTTGTGTGAAAGTATTCTGCGTCTGTCTTTTTTGAAACACGCCACATCATTATATTGGAAAGACCTTCCCCACAGTTAACGAAGTAATCGATTTTTTCCTCTTCAAAGAATTTATCCAAATAAGATAATATCGGAAAACTGTAATGTCTGAGGCATTTTTTCTTTCTCCCCAATATTTTTGTTTCTCGGAAGAAAAACTGCTCCTGGTTGAAATTGTATTTTTTGAAAAGTTTGTCGAGAGCAGTATCGGAATATTTTAGTCCGAGTGAGCGTCCAGCTTTTGGAAGATATATAGAACGTACATCAGGGCTCTTGAGAAGGAAATAATTGTTTACCTTTCTTGAACTTGTCAGAATAATCACATTATAACCGCGTGAAATAAGCTCATTTGAAATAAGAGACAGTGGCTCCTTGAAAAAGTTGTTTGTTATTCCGAACAGTATGGTCTTTTTTCTCTTCATCACTTACCAAGAACTTCTTTGAAATATTTTACTGTGAGAGACATACCTTCCTTGAGAGAAACCTGGGGGTCCCAACCAAGAACTTCACGGGCAAGGCTTATATCCGGCTTCCTCTGCTTTGGATCATCTTCTGGAAGCTTTTTAAAAATTACCTGAGAGATGGAATCTGAGAGCTCAATTATCTCAGTTGCAAGGTCTCCAACAGTTATTTCATGTGGATTTCCCAGGTTTATCGGACCTATATTATTCTGGTTCATCATTTCATAGAGCCCTATAACCATATCGCTGACATAGCAGAAACTTCTTGTCTGTTTTCCGTCACCGTAGATTGTCAAATCTTTTCCAGTGAGTGCCTGAGTTATAAAATTAGAAACAACCCTTCCGTCATCCTGTGCCATTCTTGGTCCGTATGTGTTGAAAATTCTTGCAATTCTGACATCAACCTGATTCTCACGATGATAATCCATCATTAAAGTTTCAGCGACACGTTTTCCCTCATCATAGCAAGCTCGTGGACCAAGAGGGTTGACATTTCCATTGTAAGTCTCCGGCTGAGGATGAACTTCCGGGTCCCCGTAAACTTCAGAAGTTGATGCCTGTAAGATTCTAACATTTGAAGACTGTGCGAGATCCAGCATGTTTATCATACCCATAACGCTTGTTTTTACTGTCTTGACAGGATTTTCCTGATAGTGGATAGGAGATGCAGGGCAGGCAAGATTGTATATCTGGTCAACTTTTATTTCCATGGGCTCGATTATATCGTGCTCTATAAACTCAAATGAATCACTATCCATAAGGTGTTCAACGTTTTTTTTCGTTCCGGTGAAAAGATTGTCAACGCAGACTACAGAATTGCCTTTCTCTATGAGAAAATCACAGAGGTGACTGCCAATGAAGCCTGAACCCCCTGTTACCAGTATTTTTTGTTTTGCCATCTTCAAGATTTCTCTTATTTATTCTTTAATAGCTTTTTGTATATGCTTTCAAGATCGGAAACTACTGTAGATTGAGACAGTCTTTTTACAGATTTTTTGCCATTTTCACCCATTCTCTTGAGCTCTGAGGGACTAGAAAGTAGAGAAATTATGTGCTTACTCAAATCTCTTCTGTCTTTAGCAAGATAACCATTTTCCCCATCACTAATAACTTCTCTGACAGCAGGAATATTATAAGCAATGCATGGAGTTCCGCAGGCCATTGCTTCAGCTAGAACAATACCAAAGCCTTCCATGTTTGAAGGAAGAACAAAAAGATCGGCGGCGGCAAAGAACTGTATTAATTCCTTCTCACGCGCCCTGTATGGACCGACAAAAAAGACAGAATCTTCCACACCCTTTTCTCTGATAAGGCTCTGAAGACTTTTCTTATAGCCATAGTCTTCTCCAGCTATGAAGAACTTTACGTTTGGAACTTTTTTCCTGATTTCTGGAAGTTCCTCAATAACATCTTGAATACCCTTGTGTTCTGTGAGTCTTCCGGCATAGAGTAGAACTTTATCCTTCTTCTTTATTCCGTGGCGTTTCAGAAAGGCCTCGCTTATCTTAGATGAATAATCCTTCAGAATGAGGGGAGGTGGAATTATCCCTATTTTTGATTCAACGGCACCTCTTTTTACATAGTCCTTAACCTGATCTTCTGTAAAGGAGATAATGTAGTCAGAATTTTTTGCAATATATCTTCCGAAGCTTAAATCATAAAACCATTTCAGAACTCTTGCTGGAAGGGGAAGACTTTTCGGAACGAGAACATCAACACCATTCAGAATAAAGGGCTTTCCCTGTTTTCGTGCCTTTCTGCAGGCTTCAAAAGAAGAGAGAAGGTTGAAACCATATGATGTAATGACATCATAATCTGAGAAATCGTCCATGCTTCTGAACATTTCAGGGATACTGTTGAAACTGTAAAATCTTCCTTTTACAGGAAACCTCTTGACAGATACTCCGCCGACTGTTTCCTTTGACTTAAGAGGCTTTATTTTCTTCTTGCGAGAAAGGAAGGGAGGAGTAAAGGAAAGAGAGAGGATATCTTCATTTGTAAGACTGTTTGTTGTAAAAACTGTGACCTTGTGACCTTTTTTTACAAGACCTTCTGAGAGGAGTTTTGCATACTCCTGCCCGCCACCTAGGGATGGATAATAATGGTGCTGGACCATTAGAAGTTTCATTTTATTGGAAAAGTTCCTTATTCTCCTGAACCCAGTTGAAGAGTTTCTTCACGCCCTCTTCAGGACTGACCTTGGGCTCCCAACCAAAATCATTCTTTGCTTTGCTTATGTCACAAATGAAAACTGGTTGATCACCAGGACGCCAATCGTGGAAACTGTGCTCTATTTCATTACCGTGCAAGTTTTCAAGTTGAGCAATGAGTTCAAGAAGTGAAAGGGAGTTGTTTGGACCCCCTCCGATGTTGTAGGCCTTTCCTGTAGTCTTGTTAATATTATCAAAAGCCATTTCAAAGCATCTTACAAGGTCATCTATATATAGAACATCGCGAACTTGTTTTCCGTTTCCGTATATTTTAAGTGGTGTTCCGAGACTTGTTGCGATTATAAACCATGCAACCCAGCCCTGGTCCTCGATTCCAAACTGTCTTGTGCCATAAATGCAGCTCTGCCGGAGGACGACTGTCTTCAAATTATAGATTCTGGCATAGTCGAGAACATATTGGTCTGCCGCACCCTTGCTGCAGCCATAGGGGGAGTGGAAATCGAGATTTTGATTTTCATCAACACCCTCAATATCTTTGTATTTGTAACGATTTTCTCCCTCAACTACTTCGAGTTCCTCCATTTTTCCGTATACTTTGTTTGTAGAGGAGTAAATAAGAGGTGGCTTATTCTCAGATTTTCTGATTGCCTCTAGAACGTTGAAAGTCCCGAGAGCATTTATGTCAAAATCTTCACGGGGATTTGTAACAGAGGTGGTAACCGCAACTTGTGCCGCAAGATGAATAACAGCATCAGCTTTGGAAACTTCCTCATTAAGAACAGACTGGTCAGTTCTGACATCGGCCTTGACAAATATGACATTAGGATGACGTTTTTGTAGCCACTCAAGGTTCTTGTCTGTTCCTGCACGAGACAGATTGTCGAGAACACTTACTTCGTGATCCTTCCCCAGAAAATAATCCGCGGAATTACATCCAATGAAGCCAGCCCCACCTGTTATCAGAATTTTCATACTCAAATCATGACAGGAAGCTTATTTAAGTTTTTTTAGGCGGGCAGATATTTAAAGACCAAGAACTTAAGGAAATTATGGCGAAGAACGTAGGAAAAAGGACTAAAACACTAATAATCTCACTCATAATTATTGCAATTATTTTTATGTTTGGAGGATGGTCAGACGGAGTCTATTTTGAAGACTCAGTTGCAGTTGTCAGGCTTGAGGGAGTTATAAGGAGTTCTAGTGGATTTATGGATGAGGCAATGACAGTATCTGAATTCTCAAGACTTTTCGAGGAGGCAGAAGACAATTCCAATGTGAAGGCAATTGTAGTTGAAATAAACTCACCAGGAGGCTCACCTGTGGCAAGTGCAGAGATTGCAGCTATAATACTGCAAAGTGAAAAACCTGTAGTCGCCTGGATAGCTGAGGTCGGAGCCTCAGGAGCTTACTGGGTAGCTACTTCAGCAGACAGAATTGTATCACATCCCCTTTCAATGACCTGCAGCATAGGTGCCTACATACAGATTTCAGACTTTTCGAAACTGCTTGAAGATTATAATGTGAGCCAGACTACAATAAAATCTGGAGAGCATAAGGATATTGGAAACCCTTATAGAGAAATGACAGAAAGTGAGGAAGCCATATTTCAGAATATGGTTGACCAAATAAATGAAGAATTTGTAAGAGTCGTTCGTGAAAGAAGGGAAGGTGCAGATTTATCTGAAGTATCTGACGGAAGACCCTGCATCGGCAAAAAAGCTCTGGAGCTCGGGCTTGTTGATTCTGTAGGAAGTAGAGAATCCGCAATAAGTTTGGCTGAGGAGCTTGCTGGAGAAGAAGACCTGGCACTTGTTGAGATTGGGCAGGAAGGTAGCCTTTTAGAGTCGCTTATAGGTTCGTATTCTGACAGAATAGCAAGAACAATAGGTCTAACTATAAGCAATAATATAAACAGCCTGCCTTCATTTCAAAGCTAAATAAATTAAACTTCCTGAAGCCTTGATTTTATTTCCAGAACCCTTGAACTCTCGGATTTAAGTGTCTCCAGCTTCTTGTGGAGAGCTCTCTCAGTCCTTCTGAGGGCATCTTCGTGCTTTACAAGCTCAGCAAGCTGACGCCTTGTGTCGTCCTCTTTTTGAGTTGTTGATTCTATCTTACCCTCGACACTGGCAACCGTATTCTCGAGCTTCCTCTTTTCTTCGGAAAGTTGCTCAAGTTGTGCCTGTAAATCCTTTAGGGCGTCAAGAACGTGATCCTCAGTCTCAAGGACTTTTTCCTTTGTTCCAGATTTCTTTGCGTCTCCAGCCATATTAATTCCGTAAGAGCTACTTCTTTATAAATCTTTATTTCTTGCTACGCTTAAGCTTCCGCCTGGATTTTTCATAGGTCTTCTTGCTAATGTGGCCTTCTTTATACGCCTCTTTTATCAGGGCTGCCTGCTTCTTTAGACGGATCTGTTTACGTTTGTCCATCCTTCCTTTCTGAGCTCTTTCGCGGGACTTAATTGTTTTATATGTAGAACGTGTCTTTCCTGCATTCCGTATAGTATAGATGGTTAGAGCACTTACAATAAGAACTGCGAGAGCAATAAAGAGTATAGCCGTATTTGTCAGAGTAAATTTGATTGAAGGTTGTGCCTCACCAAGAGCTATGACGGCATCCTCCAGGAAGGCTCTGGCTTCATCCCGCTTTTCCTGCGCCGCAGTATAACCGAGCGGTCCAATTGCCGCCTTCGCCTCTTCAAGGGAGGACTTGGCACTATCTAGAAGTGTAAATACTTTTGAGACCTCTGCTCCCCGAAGAGCGAGCCATTCTGCCTCAGACCAGATTTCATCCAGAAGTTTTTCTATTTCATCGAAACTCTGCTGAAGTCGTATTTCAAGAGCAGGTTTTTGTATACCAATTACTTTGAGAAGGAAACTGGAAGAAGTGCTTGCCTGTTTTGAAGAAGCACTGATTGTTATATTGAACTCATTGTCGTCGACAATATCAGGAGCAGTAAGTTTGAGAAGGAAGGTAGCACGCATTCCGGGAGACAGAGCCTTGATTGTGGGAGGAGTAATTGTATAAGGAGAAATTCTTCCGCTTGCAGAAAGAGAGAGGTCTGTAAGAACTCCATTTCCGAGGTTTGACACTATAACAGTTATGGTTTTTTCTTCGTCACTGTAGGCAGAAACGATTTCTGGAGCTTTGATATGTACTCTAAAAGATTCTGCCATAGTTCCGCCGACTCCACCTCCGCCACCGCCTCCACCCCCACTTACGTCGCCAACTGCAGTAGCCGGTGGAGCAGACACTGTAAAGCTTGTATAGCTAGTATTTGTCGAGTTTCCAGATGTATCGTTGGCAGTCACGATGTAAGAATGGGTTCCCTCTGCCGCAGTAAATGTTGTACTATAGAAATCAGTCGAACCTTCCTGTGACATTGTGTAATTTGTCAGAGAACTGCTTACATCAACTGTTGCGAAAACTGTGTCGACCGCAATGTCATCAGTAACATTTGCCCTTATTGTTGCTGTATCTCCGTCAGAAAGGTCTGAAGTTATAGTTACTGCAGTTATAACAGGAGCTGTGACGTCGCCAACCGCTGTTACAGAGAAATTGACCGCCCCAGCGGCAAGACCGCTTACCTTGCTATCAGCTTTTTGATATCTGAGAAAGATTTGTAGAACAGCGCTGTAATTCCCCTGGATTGCTGACCCAGGAGGGGACGCAGTTACTTTAAGAGTAGTCCCTGACTTTCCAGGAATCGTAAAATTGTTTTTAGAGACTGACACCCAGTTTGAAAGGTCACCCTTTGCACCAACAGTTACATAGGCATCTCTTGTTTGATTATTGAAGATTATAATTTCACGAGTTGAGCTTCCCCCAGGAAAAGTGGTTCCAAAATACACTGCATCTGAATCTACATTAAAGCCCAGACTCTTGCCAACTGTAAGATGCATATCAAGCTCTTGGAGCTCATATTCGTAAGAAGGACCTGAAAGAGCAATTAGAGTTGCAAGAACCGCAAGGAATACTGCAATAACTGCAATTTTCGGAATCTTTTTTGATTTGGGGGGCATTTACTTCTTCCTTATTGCTACGTAGATAATAGTTAGGATAACTAGAACAATGAGCAGAAGTGAAAGTGTTGCAACTAATTCCTGACTTGGTGCATCAACTGAACTTGATTCTGCTACTGCTGAGACGGCTCCGATAGATAGTGTTATCTTCTTTGTTGAAACCTTACCGTCGAGATAATCAAGAACAATTGTGACAAGATATTCACCTTCAGCAGCGTCTCTTGAGTCCCAGAACAGGTTCATGTTCTTAGTTCCGAGAGCCTTGAGGTCAAAAGATTCTATACTCAGTTGTTCAACAGTTTTTCCTGCGCTGTCCTGTATCACTATTCGACCTGAGACATCTTCTATCTCTTCGCTCCAGAAGTTCTCGACTGTCAGGATAAAATTAGAGATATCGTCAAGGGCAACCTGCATAGAATCTTCTGCAATTATATCCACGTGCTCTCCACCAATTTTTATTTCAGCAGTTTCAGTTGTTTCAACACCTTCGTCGTAAGTCAGACTGGCGAGAATTGAATATCGACCAGGAATTGTAGAACCACCCCAGTTTAGCTCAACTATCTTGACGGCTCCTGCTGTAACAAGAGTTTTTGGAACAGAGAGAGTTCCAAGATTGACATTATTAGAATCAGAAATTTTAACATCACCATAAAATTCTGTGTCTTCCGTTCCTATGCTCCTGACAAGAAGTTTGATACTTACCTGATGACCAACATCAGCCTGGCTTGTGAGAATCCTCTCGATTTGTATGTGACTTCCTTCAGGAGGAACAAAGACCCTGAACTGGCTGAGAACGCTTGCCCTTGTGCTGATTCCTGTACCCTCGAATATATTTTCGGGGGGAATTTCAGTAACACCTATTCGTGCTTCGTGCGTTCCGGGTTCCATCCTGTCAGGAAGAGAATAAATGTAACTAAAGCATTTTGAATACTCTGCCGGGTTTATTGTAGCCCTCGTAGCACTGAGCTCAATATATTCTGCCAATCCGCCGTTCACGAAAAGGTCAACACCCATACTCTTTTTCTGATTGTTGATTACGCAGAAGTTTTTAACGCCCTCCATACCGGGCTCAAAATCAACAGTAACACGGGCAGGAGTTATTCCTATTGCTTGTACGTTGGACACTAATAGAAAAAAGAATACTAAACCAATCGTCAGAAGCTTACCCAATCTCATCATAGACAATATTTCGCACTAATATATAAAAGTCACCTCTATTCGGTTTTGGAGGCTGTGAAAGTTATTGCAACTGACTTTGTGCCAGTTGATTCATCGCTGGGAACACTAAGAAGTAGCTCCGCTTCAGCAATATCATTTCCACTTGTATAGCTCAGATTTTTAATAAGGTTCTGAGCCACAGTGGTGAAATTCTGGAAACTTGTCTGGGAAGAACCCCAATTGAATACACTAGTATTACCGGTGCCGCAGACTGCTGTAGAGCAGTTTCCGGCTTTGAATCTGAAAGTGTTCGTATTATTTCCACTTCCTGTTCCGTTGAAGGGACTCTGATTCATTTTAATTGTCAAATCTATACCAATATTCCCTCCATTGACGAGAATAAATGGATTTGGAGCGTCGTTTGTTGTATTGTTTGCTGTACCTTGGACAAGGGAGCCGAAGTTTATAGTCGCAGCTGAAAGAGACAAGGTAATAGTTTCTGAAACATTTACAGATGCCATTAGAGTCGTGTTGTTAGCTCCGGCTGTTGTGAAACCTGACAATGATATGTTGAATGAACCCATTGAGGAAAGGATCAATATAATCACTATTAGTACAGTCGGAATAATTGCCAGAATTGCTATGTTTGTCTTTATTTTTCCTTGCATGGTGAAACCAGTATGACAGGAAACCAAGTGCAGCAAACAAAGCCACCACTACTTTAGGAGTAGATAGCCTCTTTTTACTCCAGTGAATGTAAGAACTGAAGTGTAATTTCCTGCAGGCTCATCAGATGGAACTGTAACTTTTAGGTGTATTGCGCAGGTATCGTTTGCAGCAACATATCCAAGGTTTTTGATAATCTGGTCTGGATTTGGACTGTCATTAATGTCTGCGAAGGAGTCCACCATCCTTCCAGTACCTCCTCCTGTACCACAGCCGGCGTTGTCTCCTGCAGTGTCATTAAGAGCTTTTATCTGGAGGCTTCCCGCAACATCTGTTGTGAACAAATCGTCGTTTTTCTGGACTGAAACGTTCATTTCAACATTACCATCATTAGTAAGGATAAGTGGGTCAGGATTTCCGTCAGTTGTATCGTCCGAGGCTCCAGGAGTAAGTGGAGCATCCTCTCCGAATTTTAGAACAGAAGAATTGAGAGACATTATAACATACTCAGAGACATTAACAGAGGCTGTTGCAGTTGTATTGTTGGCTCCAGATGTTGCAAAACCTGTAATAAAGGGCACAGGACCACCAGAAGTAAGTATTGCAGTAGTTCCAAGAACTGAGACAATAGCTACAAGAGTAAGCACAAATGCCGCTGTTCCTGATTCTATTTGTTTTGCCATTTTTTTACTACTCTAACGTGAAAAATATGCTATATATACTTTATTGCAATCACGTTGATTCTTCTGAAATTATGTCGACTTTCACCTCACCAGTGGTTTCTATGCCGACTACAGAATCCGGAGAAACTACAGTAACTGAAACTGTAGCAGAGCCTGCATCTACAGAGGTCGGAAGAGATAAAAATCCAAGACTCTGAAGAACTAATGTAGTTCCAATAACAGAGATAAACACAACAGCAATGAGTAACACGGAAAAAGACCTTACAGACATAGTTTCTTTCATAATTCGGAATACGTCTAAGAGGTATATAAACTTAACCAGATTTTGCTCCAGTAACAAAAACCGTAGCGTTCTTCAACCCAGGAGGCTCCTCACTTGGAATTTTGACAGAATATTCAAGTTCGCAGGCATCACTGCCATCAATATATGACAAGTTGCGGACAACTTCATTTATTGAGCTGTTAATAACGCTGAAGTTTCCTCCGACACAGCGACCGCCGGAACCTGTCCCTACACAACAGGAAGTAGAACCGCTTGTGTTAGCTATCATAACTCCGAAGTTTACAGTCGAGCCTGAGCCTGAACCATCCCCTGTACTAAAGAGACTGGCATTCTTCTCAACTGATAGATTTACATCAACATTTCCTGTGTTGTTAACAACACAAGGCGTTGGAGAACCGTCCGTGGTGTTGTCCGCCTGCCCCGGAATCATATTTCCGAAACTGACATCGCAGTTGGACAGTGTTAGAGTCACAACTGCTCCAGTGCTTACATTGTTGGACCTGTTGGTAGTTCCATTGGATATTAAATCGATAGGAGTGACGTTTACATACCAGACATCACCCTCATTTGTCTCAGCGGCATTCTGGGCATCATATTTTGCCGTGCCGGCGTTGTATATAAGACCAATTTGTTGCACACTCAGAGCTCGGTTGTAAACAATAACATCATCTATATCTCCATCATAATAGAAAGTTCCGCCGAGAGTTTGCGTGTCCTTTACTCTTCCAATTGTCTGATTAGAGTTAGGATCGGATGCTCTCTTGCCGGGGATGTTGATTTGGGTATGAGGAATTCCTAGAATATCTGGAGCACCGTCATAAAACAGATTTAAGTCAACGGCAGTCTTCGTAACCGTAATCATATGCCAGTTTCCATCTGCAACATCACGAATACCTGTTATAGTGTCTTTTTGACCGGAACCATCACAGATTATGAATTCGACAAAAGAAGGAGGTCCTGCCTTTTGGTAAAGGAAGTACATTGCACCAGGAGGACCAGCACCACAGCCGCCCCGTGCCTCCATTGCCTCATCAAGTACCTGGAAAATTCCCTGTTTTGAAGTAGTTGAAGTCCTCAGCCAAAGGTTCAGAGTAAAGGGAGAAGCTCCTGCAAAGTTAAAGTCAGCGCTATAAGGAATTGAGACATATTCGTTTGTACCACCGAAATTGTAGAAGTTATTTGCAGGGCCGCCTGTAGTCCAGGTCAGAGCTCCGCCCATTATACTTCCGTCTCTCTCTGCGCCTGACCAGTCCTGTACAGCAACACCTAGAGTTCCATTTCCTATTTCAAATGGCATATTCAGTACTGTTATTGAACTTTCATTGACAACCCAGTTGAAGACATTAATTACAGTATCATTATCCACATCATTCGTTGACTTGTTGTATGCTGTAAGATTTGCATCAGTCCTGTTGAGAGGGTCGTCAGTCGCATTGAGGATTGGAGAAATCTGAGTAGGGACAGAGTTCATTATTGTAACAGTTGCAGAAGTTTTAGTTGGACCGCTCCTGTACTTGTCAATAGGAGTGACATTGACCTTCCAAATCTCTCCGCGCTTTAGCTCTTCAGCAACAGTGACATTGTATTTTGGAGTTCCGGAATTGTAAATTGTAGAAATCTGCTGAGCCGTCAAAGTTCTGTCGTAAACTGTAAGTTCGTCAACAACTACATCGCTGTAATTGCCCCCGTAGCTCGTACCTCCGTAGCCCTTTCCGATATAGAAGGGATGTGCATTAGTTTTTAGTGTGGCAGATATTGCCTTGGAACTGACCTGCGTTCCATTCACGAAGAGCCTCATAGTCTTTCCATCATAAGTTCCAACTATATGTTGGTAGGAAAGACTTGCAGAGTTGGCATGATTTATTGAACTTCCTTGGTCGGATGCGTTGGCAATCCAGAAAGACAGAGTCTTTCCTGATGGGTTGTTGTTTCCGTAGAGCTCAAACCAGTAAGGACCGGCCCAGTGAGTTGAGGTGTTCGCCTTGCCCAAAATTATTGTTGAATAGGCTGTAGGAAGGGCTGTGATATTGAGCCAGAAGCTAATTGAGATATTCTGAGTTATATCTAATGAGTTGCTGTCAGAAATGTTGATGAAATCATTGACACCGTCGAACTTGTAGCAGCCGCCTCTCTTGCAACTTGCGTTTGACATATGAGTCGGTCCGCTGACAACACCAGAGCTTCCATTCCCGTAGTTGTTAACGCCCGTCGAGTTGTTAACATCGAATGCCATGTTTACCACAGCGATTGAGGTGTTGTTGACAATCCAGTCATAATTGTTGTAAACGGCAACGCTGTTATTCTGGTTTGTGGACTGGTTCCAGGCTGTGAGATTTGCACTGCTTGTGTTGTTTGGATTGTCCGTCATATTGAGCAGGGGCGTCGTATGACCGGGCTGTTCCCAGCCGCCGCCTCCGCTACCAGAGAGATTCATTATTTTGTAGCTTGACCCTTCTATATAGAACTGGAAACCTCCTTTTGCACTTCCGTTTAAAGCCTCAGGATGTGAGAAGGTGACAACTTTTGAACAGCCTGATGAAACCTGAGAAGTCGCATTTGCATCCGGACATATATATCCGCCGGCTCCAGTTAGAGGGAAATATATAGTATGGTTAGCAGAATCAGGACCTGAAACACTAGTAAAGTTTATGGCAGTTTTTAGATAGCTAGCATCAATTACAAGAGACGTTAGGTTTATGAAGGAAGTGGATAATGGGGCATTCAAAGCCAGCCTGACTCCGTGTGTTGAGTGAGTGAAGTTTATTATCTGATCAGTATTGTAGATAGTGTTGTTTAAAATCGTCATATTTGTTGATCCATTTACAGTGTAAGCCGATGTTGTACCCTCTGTACCCATAGTAAATCTGTGGTCATTATTTGTTATAGTAACCGTTGCCGAGTATGGAATTCCCATGGTGTAACCTGAACCAGAATCAAGAGTTACGATTACAGTTTCTGATTCGTCAATAAGTCTATCATACAAGGGAGTGACAGTTACAACAACATTGTCGAAGCCATTTTTGACTGTTGCAACAGTTCCAATACTTGTATAGTCACTTCCAGATGTAGCATTTCCGCTGACGGTAAAATCTATTACCAGATTGCCGGAGGCGGCTGAATCAAGAGCTATTGTGAAGTCACCAGTTGTTAAACCTGCTTCTGTTGCAGTTGCATCGGAGGCCGTTATTGTTGCTTCCGGAATTCCAGAACTGAAGACCGCGCATTCTACGGAGACGGGAGGCCCCATGTTAGTGCACTCCATTCCGGTGCCAGGAGCTCCAGTTGCGAAGCAGTTCGTTCCATCCTGGTATACAACAGGAAGTCCAAACATCATATCGCAAGTAATCCCTGGACCACCACCAGGGTATGTTGAAGTGTCGCAAGTAATTGGATGTTGAAGCTCTTCAGTACACGAAGGATCATAAGCAAAATCAACATCATTATACAGGTCATTTCCAAAGTTCAAAGTCTGACTGAAGACCTCAGACGGCATCTCAGATATCGTATGACTGATACTTCCTTTATAGTCACAGGAATAGTTGTAGACAATAACACTTGGACCATCAATAATCGGAGTCAGGGTAGCAATACCGCATTTTATCCAGTTAAAAGAAAGCACTGAATCTGCTAAACTGTCTTTGCTTATGTTCAGCGTCCCCTCACCCGTTGTGTTAAAGTAAACAATCCAGTCCTCTCCGCTGGCTCCATAATGCCATGGATTTATTACAGTGATGTCAAAAACAAGAACGAATTCCTGAGTAGAGAGGTGGGGAACGACCCAGGACATTTTATCAATGAGCCCGTCGCCGTTCTCGTCGTAGAAGCTCACATTGAAATCTGCCCTTTCAGTGACATCAGTTTTAATACCATCAATAATCCAGAAGAGATGAACCTGCTCAGGCTCGAGGTCAGGAACTGCTGCATAGGTGAGAACATTTTCGTAATGATAGTCCGATGAAACATTAACAGTCTTTGTGAGCCTGCCATCAGCCTCTGAAAGATTTGATTCTTCAACAACTGGACCCTCCGTAACATATTCTACTTCAAAAGTTTCTGACTCAAGACTCTCTAATGAATACTCGTAATCAACAGACTGCCCCTCCACAGTGTCTGAAACAAAAAATTCATTTGGAGATGTGTAGCTTGTAAAAGTGACACTCTTCGCATCATCTGGTATGCCAATACTGACATCCAGGGTCCTTGGGCGCTTTTCAGTATTCTGAACTTTCACCTTCTTTGTCCACATAATATCTTCTCCGGCGACTATCTGGGAAGATTCCAGGTGAATGTCCTGCAGTTCCTGTTCGTCTGCCGCTTCAACAGTAGAAGGAGAACTTCCGACACCCCCTGATATTACAAGACCATAGAATATTGAATATTCAGATGCAAGATTTATTTCATCTATTTCAAAGAGGCCTAAAACAGCAGCAATATCTGCCTCAGGACCCGCAGTGAAGTGGATAATTGCTTTCTGACATTCTCCTCCAGAAATAATCTTGTCAGTAAGAGTAAAATCAACTTCCTCTCCATTACCAGAGAGAACAAATATGCCATCTTCACAGGCCTCTGGCTTGTTGCTTCCGAAAACTATGTGATGGGAAACCGCTCTCTGACCAGTCGCGATTTGCAGAAACTCTACATTTTCCCAGCTTGTTGAAACTTTTTGACCGCCCGCAAGAAGTCCTGTTGGCGCGTCCGATAAAGGAGAAGATAGAACCACTGCAATAAGAGCAAGAAAAACCAGAGAGAAACCTATGAACTTTGAGTCAACTTTCGTCTTGCGATAACCGCCCAAGGGACGGGAGGGAATTTTCCTCATTGGAGATGAAGAATTTGAAGACGGAGATGAAATATTATTTTTTGAACTCTCTTTTTTCCTGAGATATTCCGTCGGGTCGCGTCCTATATATATTGTACGAACTTTTCCGTCTGCGTCGCGCATACTGTCATAATAATAAGGACCTACTTTCTTCCCGCCTTTTTTGATATAGCGTTTATAGACCAATTCAAAGCACCGTTTTAGTAGTGTAACGCCACATAGTGCTGGTTACACCCTGAAAATGTAGTGTAACTCCATTTATAAACCTTGTTTAATAAGTGATTACTTGCTGTTCTGCCAAACTGATTCGAAGAGTCCTGCAAAAGAGCCTGCCAAAGATGAATCGCGTATCCAGAGAGCAGATTCGCCACCCTTTAGAAATGCAAGAAGTTCTTCTCCATCTTTAACGAAAAAACGTCCGTGGCTGTTTTTTGACAGTCTTGAATCTGCTGAAGATTTTGAATCTGAGTCCTTTCCGTCTGAATTAATTATAAGACGAGTATTGACTCCTCTTTTCTTTGCTCCCTCAATATGACCTGAACAATGTTTTTCAAAATGCCCTGCACTTTCTCCGCTTGCAATCTTCACAATTGAAGATTTTGAATCAGAAATCATATTTTTCATCTGACTGTAGATATTAGACTTTCCGCGAATAATTCCGACAAGATTGTCATCTTCAGAACCTTCAGTTCCGTGAATACTGCTGAGACTTTTCAAAAGATTTCCTTTTATTCTTTCAAAATCTGAAAGTCTTTCCTTGTGGTCATCCTCATAATTTGAAACTATACTTCCGACAAGTTTATCCGGAGCTGTTGCTGTATATTTTACAGGCCTTCCCACCTGAATAAGGGCAAAGCCCTTCTTCTCCAGACTTATAAGAACATCATAAACTCTTGACCTTGGAACGTTTGACTTTGATGCAAGCTCGCCGGCAGTAGAGCTTCCTAGTTTAAGAAGCGCCGTATAGAGCTCTGATTCATACTTGTTTAAGCCAACGCGGTTCAGCAAATTAAGGACGTCTGAATTTTTACTCATTTCCCACAGGTACAGTTACTAAGGTGGTATATAAAAGTTTTATTATTCTCGAGTAGTGACTATTTTCTCTGCATTTCATAGAGCCTAGCCAGTCTTTCTATACTGTCAGCATCCTCAGGACCCTTGTCGTCCCGGATTTGCTTGACTCTTGGAAATCGGAGAGCGAAACCGGAGCGATATGTTGGGGATTTCTGTATCTCCTCATATCCGACTTCAACAACTAGCTTCGGTTTTACATCAAGAGTGGAAATATTGTCCTTTGTTATAAGTGGTTTGAGAATTTTTGTAAGATTTTTTAGATTCTCATCGCTAAGTCCTGTTGCAACCTTACCAACTTCGACAAATTCTGATGTATCAACATCGCGGGCTCCGAGAATGAATGAACCGAGCCAGTTTGCTCTGCGGCCCTCCCCCCAAATGGCACCGATTACGACTAAATCAAGGGTTTCCATCTCAGGTTTCAGCTTGTACATATGCTTCACCCTAGAACCAGGAGTGTATTTTGCACTGAGATTCTTCGCCATAAGACCTTCGTGACCCATAGAAAGAGCATGATCATAAAATCTCGTGATTTTTTTCTTGTCACCAGAAATAACTTGTTCAGCGAGAGCAAATTTTGCTCCGTTTGGCTTTACGGACTTTACAAGAAGCTTTCGCCTCTCCTCAAATGGAGAATCCAGAAGGGATTTTCCGTCAAGATATAATATATCAAAAAGATTGACTGTGACAGGAATCTCTTTTGAAAGTTCTTCGATGTCATATTTTCTCTTTATCCTACGGGACAGTTGCTGAAAGGGAAGTGGCTTCCCTGTCTTTGGATCTACACCAACCGCTTCACCTTCAAGTATGCAGTCTTTTGCAACAATAGATTTTGAGGAAATTTCAACTATATCATAAAACTGCTTAGTAACATCATCAAGCCTTCGTGTGAAAACGCGAATATCACTTCCTTTTTTGTGTATTTGAACACGCATTCCGTCATATTTTATTTCCCATGCAGCGAGTCCACCCATATCCTCGACAGCTTTTTCTATGCCCTCTGTTTTCTGTGCCAGCATTGGTTTCAATGGACGTCCGACTTCCAGAGAGAGCTTCTTAAGACCAGTTTCACCCGCTTTTCTGGCTATTTTTACAATTTCCCCGAAGTCATTTCTTATATTGTGAGCTCTCTCTACAAGAGAAGCCTCAAGTCCGTAAGCCTTTGCTATAGCATCACGGATGGTTCCTTCCCCGACACCAAGGCGGAGAGTCTGTAATACTGTTCTGGTTATGTATTTTCCTTCCTCAGGAGTAGCTGACGACAATAACTCAGAAATTAATGCCATTCTTTTTTCAACAGAACCAGAACCTCCAATAGAAGGTATCTTGCGAAGGTTTGAATAGACTGCAGAAAGGCTTAAACTCTTCTTGTGAAGAGTTGTCTGTCTTTTCTTTTCAAGTATTTCCTCAGCTGCATCTCCAAGATCTCCTTTTTTTCTTGAAATTGACTTTATTTCAGATTCAGGAACTCCGGAAGTTTTGGCAAGAGTTTTTATCATTATACTGTCGGCAACGCCGAGTTCAGTCACATCCCATTCAGGGAAAATTCTACCACGGGAAAGTAGTACAAGAACTTCGAGGTCCTCGTCTGATGCCGATTTTAAGAGTTTTGAGACTATGTCCGTTTTTTCCAGTTTTTTGTTTGTGGAGCTGAGCTTTCTGTAAGAATCAACAAGTTTTCCGTATTTCATACGCTACAATATAAGCCCTGTATTTAAATTATTAATGCAAATCTAAAGACTTATAAGGAGTGGACAACTCAAGGAAAAAAGAGATGGTGGTTAAAAAGACGTCTAAAAAGCTTAAAAAGCTCATCAATGGCAACGGTAAGGGGAAAGATAAAACGAAGAAAACCGGAAAGTCAGCTGAGAATAAGAAAGCTGAAAAGGAGGAGCCTCTTGAGTACATAATCCGCGAAACAGAAGAGGAGCGGATGAAAGAGGAGATAAAAGAAGCGAAAGCGCGTGATTCCATTAGTAAGCATCTTGAGAAAGTAACAAAGGAACTTGACGCAATTGGGAAAAAGGAAGTTGATGTCACAGGAATCGAGAGAATGCGTGTGGAAATCTCCAAATTAAAGGAGGAAATTACTGACGTTGAGAAATTTAGAGAAGATGTAACAAAGAAACGATATTTCGGTCTTTTTTCAGTAATAATTTTACTTCTTCTTTTGATAATCCCTATGCCAGGGCTGAGTATATTGGGGCAGAGGGCAATTGCAATTTTCGTCTTTATAATCATACTTTGGGTATCTGAGGTAGTCCCCTTACCCGTTACTGCCTTCCTCCCCGGAATATTGCTATACTTCTTCGGAATATATGGGACACCCACAGAGTCCTTCAAGACCTATGCCCACCCTGCAGTATTCTTTATTATAGGTTCTCTTCTACTTGCCCAAGGGCTTACACAAAGTGGTATTGCGAAGAGACTAGCTGTCAAAATTCTTACATATTCACGAAATAGCGCCAATCTCCTTCTCCTTCTTTTTGTCACAGTTTCCGCATTCCTTGCCATGTTTATATCGGACCATACAGTCGCCGCGATGCTGATTCCAGTTGCCATACTTATAGTGAGCATGATTGAGTTGAAGGGACCATTCAGAATAGCCCTAGTTCTTGCTGTGGCATTCGGAGCCAGTATTGGCGGTTTAGCAACTCCATCTGGAGGAGCAAGAAATGCTGTGACACTAGGATTCCTTCAGGAATTGGCAGGAATTGAACTTTCATATTTCACATGGATGAAGGCGGCGGCACCTTTGACCCTGATAATGATACCAATCGTGTGGATAATTTTAAGAATAACCTTCCCACCCCCTAAGGACTTCTCGATTGAAAATGCACTTGCTGAAATAAAGAAAACTGTAAAACCAATGAGTACCAGACAATGGAGGGCACTTGGAGTATTCGGCTTTACAATTCTTCTCTTCATTACCAGCTCGAGCCTTATAGACTTAGGAACTATTGCTATATTCGGCTCCATCCTCATGTTCCTTGCCGGAGTTATAGACTGGGAAGAGGCTGAACGGAGTATACCGTGGGGAATTATGTTTATTTACGGAGCTGCGATAACAATGGGTATCTCACTCAAAGATACAGGGGCGGCAGAGTGGCTTGCAAGAGGAGCTCTAAATGTTCTTCCTTCTGAATCACCACTTCTAATTATGCTCAGTATAATAATTGTAGCTGCAATAGCAACGGAGTTCCTCAGTGGCGGAGCATCCGCAGCAATACTTATTCCGATATCTCTTAACATAGCTCTCATCTCAAATATAGACCCAGTCCTAATAGCTTTAGTAACTGCCATACCTACTGCATTCGCCTTCTTGACAGTTTATGGAACTCCTCCAAATACTATGGCATATTCAACAGGATACTTCAAACAAAAAGATCTCCTGAAAGCCGGTCTGATGGTCGAGATACTCATATTATTGGCTCTCTACACCTTAGTAAAAACCTACTGGATAACAATAGGAATCTGGTCTGGAACCTTCTAATAAATTAAAAAAAAGAGGGAGGCTCCCAGGATTTAAACTAGGAGCCCGTGGGTGGTTTTATTATGTGTAATCTATTCGCAATTCCTTCATCATTTCAGGCGCTTCAGCACCCGGAGAAGAATTTTTTTCCAGTGTAGGACTTGGACTGTTCCTTCCAAGTATATGAGGTGAGGTGACACCAGTTACGATTGTCATCACTCGTATTCGTCCATCAAGTTCAGGATCAACTCTTGCACCCCAGATTACCTGGGCACTTGGATCCAGCTCACCGGATATCAGATTACCTGCCTTTGTAACTTCAGACAGAGTCATTCCTGGTCCACCGGCTATGTGGATTAAGGCACCAGTTCCGCCATTGTAGTCGACATCAAGAAGTGGGTGCTGCATTGCACTCTTCACTGCTTCTTCGACTTTATTGGTGGTGTCAGACTCTCCGATTCCAATCATAGCAACTCCGCCACCAGTCATTATTGACTTTATGTCGGCAAAGTCCAGATTAACCAAGCTAGGAACAGTTATTATTTCTGATATTCCCTTAATCATAGTCGCTATAAGCTCATCGCAGACTGCAAAAGCCTGCTCAAGTGGCAAGTTCGGAACCTGCTCAACAAGCTTATTGTTATCTATTACAATTACTGTATCTGCAACTTTCCTGAGTTCCGAAAGACCTTCTTCTGCCTTTATTAGGCGGGCTTTCTCGAGGTCAAAAGGCGTCGTAACCGTTGCGATTACTATTGCACCTTCCTTCTTGGCGATGTCTGCCAATATAGAAACTGCGCCAGTTCCTGTACCTCCTCCAAGTCCGCAAGTGAGGAAGACAAGATGTGCACCCCTCATAACTTCACGGACTTCGTTCCTGCTGTCTTCTGCAGCCTTCCGGCCAACCTCAGGATATCCTCCGGCACCAAGCCCCTGTGTGAGCTTGTAGCCAAGCAGTATCTTTGTATCAGCCTTTGTGGCCTCAAGATGTTGCATGTCTGTGTTCACTGCTACAGTTTCTGCACCGTGAACGCCGCCCATTGTCATGAGCCGGCTGATAGAGTTGTTGCCTGCGCCTCCAGCGCCGACAACTACAATTTTTGCTTTTCCGACAGCGGGTGCTGCCGAATGTTCTGGTTCGCGATTCATCGCGTTTTTTACTAAGAATTCCATGTTTTTCCCTCCATTTCACTTGCGAGTAGTTACAAGGCTTTATATACCTCAGAGTGTAACCACTCATTAATAAAATTTAATGGATAAACTCCTGAATAGGACTTATCTATAATTCGACTCACACTCGAAACATAGCAAATCAAGACATCAGCGGCAACTGATGTTTGGCAAAGACTTGCTCTATTTCTGTTGGCTAATTCTCTAATCAGGAAGCTATTTATATATCCATTGTTGTTCTGGAGAATATACTTTAACTTGTTATTTTATTTGGAAAAAATCTTATTTTTTAGGAAATTTCCCTAAAGCTTAATAAATGAAGGCGCCTCATAAACAAGTATGAAGAAAACTATCCCGATTAGGGAGGCACTTTCAGCGAAGAATGATGGAAAGATTGTAAGTATAAGAGGTTGGGTTCACAGAGAACGTGGAAGCAATAAATTCAAGTTTTTTGTAATAAGAGATGTAAGTGGAACAATACAGGCAATTGTAAAGGCTGAGGACAAGAAGCTATTCAAGATTGCCGAGGATGCGACGATGGAATCCTCAGTTATTGTTTCCGGAAAAATAAGAAAAGACGAGAGAGCACCAACAGGGTATGAACTTCAGGTAAAAGATCTTGAAGTAGTTGGAAAGGCCGCTCCATTCCCAATCTCGCGAGATAAGAGTGAGGAATTCCTTTTAGACGTAAGACATCTGTGGGTGAGGTCAAGAAAGCTGACCAATGTTTTCAAAATACGCTCAACAGTCGTTGGGGCTATACACGATTATTTCAGAAAAAATGACTTCTTTGAGACTCAAGTTCCTGTTCTGACCCCGACAGCATGCGAAGGAGGAAGCTCATTATTCAAGGTGGACTATTTTGGAGATACAGTTTACCTGACCCAGAGTTGGCAGCTATATTCTGAGGCTTTGACGGCATCTCTTGAAAAGCTTTATACAATAGCCCCGAGTTTCAGGGCTGAGAAGTCGAGAACTCCGCGCCATCTGACTGAATACTGGCACGCCGAAATGGAAGCGATATATTGTGATCTTCCCCAGCTAATGAAATATGGAGAAGAGCTTGTTTCGCATGTCTGCCAGGAAGTAGCACGGAAAAATGTTGAGGAGTTAAAAGAGCTCGGACAAGACCCAGCTGAACTGAAGAAGGTGAAGGCACCTTTCCCGAAAATAACTTACAAAGAAGCTCTGGACATTCTGGCAAAGAACGGGATGAAGGTAAAGTACGGAAAAGACCTGAGAACTCTTGAAGAACGAGAACTCGTAAAGCATTTTGAAAAGCCAGTATTTGTGACAAACTACCCGAAGGAGATAATGGCCTTCTACAAACCTGAGGATCCGGAGAATCCAGGAACTGCTCTTTGCTTTGACTTAATAATACCTGAAGTTGGGGAGCTAATAGGCGGCTCAGTAAGAGATCTTGATGTTGATGCGATGAAAAAAGTGCTGAAGGAAGAGGGAGAGGATTTGAGCACCTATGACTGGTATTTCGACACACGAAAGTATGGAGCTGTACCTCACGCAGGTTTTGGAATGGGTGTTGAAAGGCTTGTAATGTGGATATGTGGACTTGAACATATACGAGATACTATACCATTTCCAAGAACAATTAACAGGAATGCGCCATGAGCAAAACAAAGAAGACTATCAAAATTCCAACGAAACGGGGGAAACGAAATTCAAAAAAGAAAGTTGTTGAAGAGGCAGGAATTGAACTTATAGAAGCTGAAGATGTGAAAAGTCCAGCTTCTCGTCGAGAAGTAAAATCAGTAAAAGCCGTTCTTGAAGAAGGGGAGATATATGAAAAACTTGAGACCCCAAAAGACATACAGGAAAAGAAAGTAGAAGAAGTTCTTGAAACTCTGGGAGAGGCTGTAAGCCAAGAAGTCAGTACAAAGATAGAGAAAGATATACGAAAAATAAATAAAAATCCGATTACTTTTACGCTGGAAAGCCCGAAAGTCAGGAGCCAGATAGGAAACCTTAAGGAGGTCGCTGGTTCTGGTTTGCATAGTACAAGAAAAAATGTTATAATTTTCTATGAAAGAGCCAGCATAATAGGAGACAGAACAAGAGGATTCCTTTACCTTCTTCTTGGGATGTCTATATTTTTTACAGGGTTCTTCGCAACACAGGAAAATCTCCTGACATTTAAAGATATTATATCTACCTTGATGACAGAATGGATAGGAAGGTTGCTTGTTGTTGTTATCGGACTATCTTTGGTTGCCTTTGGAATGGACAGAATGTTCCCAGGACATCTGGAAAAACTGAAAAAGCACACAGTTCCAAAAGTCCGGAAGAAGTACACTCAAAAGAAGCTGAACGAAGTCGGCTGATGAAGCAAGCGCCCCGACTGGGATTCGAACCCAGGTCACCAGGATGAGAACCTAGTATGATTGGCCGGACTACACTATCGGGGCATTAAGGATTTCTTGATGTTTCCACCCCGTTTTAAAGATTTTGTTTTGGCGCAAGCTTTAATAACGAGTCGCCACATTTATCCAATTCGATGGGCCCGTAGCTCAGCTCGGTAGAGTGCTACCCTGGCATGGTAGAAGCCGCGAGTTCAAATCTCGCCGGGTCCACTAGCCTTTATTTCACAATACGTTTTTTCTTGCCGAACAGCTTGAATGCTCCGTAGCCAATCAATCCTGCCAGAGCCGCATACAAAATCCAGTTACTCTTCTGTGGATACTGACTCTCAAGAGCGCAGTCGGATGGGCAAGTTTCGAAGAATTCATTGTCGTCGCAAACAGCGTTCTGGTTGCACTGGGCAAAGTTTCGAACATCAATTGAATGAGACTGTGTGCCATTAGGAAGATATACATCCAGCCAAGCTCCCTCGTAAAAATAAGGTAGAGTTATTGGAAGATATACATCCTCAGAGCCGCTCAAATCGACAGGGAAATACGCATAGTAGAGAAGTGTATCTTCATAATCGTGTAAGGAAACAACAAGACCGCTCTCTTCAGAAGCCTCACTTATCCCACTTCCTGGAACAACATCCAAGTCTATGTATTCAAATACCCCACTAGCAGGGTCGATTTTGAGATCAGTCACATAACGCAGACCAGTCTCAGTTTGTGCATAGGCTCCAATTGAAAGCAAAAGGAACGCAAGCATTACAGCAATTGTTTTTTTCATTTTTTTGTTCTCCTGTATCTGTTGAAACTATACTATCACAAGAAGTAGTATAGTTAGGTATTTTGTTTCGTGATTATATTCTGAAGATTTTCGAAGTCCCTCTTTACCTTATCAAGAAGTTTATTCAGACCCTTGTCCTGTTTTGGCTCGAGCATTCTGTCTATTTCACTACCTCTGGCACGTTTTCCTCGGCGAGGTGGTGCATCGGGTTCGAACACTTTGTCAATGCTTTTCCTGAATTTCTCAAAGTAGTTCAGGTCTGAACTTTTTCTTCCATTTCTTCCACCCTTACTACCCCGATTCCCTCTCTTCCTTTCTGATTTTTCATCCACCGCAATCATGGCACTCAATTTATTCTTGAGATGATCAAAGTAATTTTTCTCCTCCCGTGGTTTCATCTGCCGTTTTCTGCTTTTTTCATTACCATGAGCAACAGTCCTATCATTTTCTGGCCCTCCAATTCCAAAAGGTACATGAATCTGATTCAATGCCAATCTGACAATCGGAGGTTCAAAGTGTGAATATCTGTCAAATGTTTTTTCTATCTCCAGTTCATTGACAAGCCCATATGAGTGTGTCCTTCTGAAGTCACGCATAACAGATATTCTGTGAGGTCGGACATTTTCATCCCCGTAACCACACCCAATATAGTATCCAACCTCTGCCGGATATTTTTCTGCCAGCTCCCCCCACCAGTTTTCAGCGACATCCAAATCAGGAGCACAGTTTGGCTTTGCTGTAGAAATTCCTGAAGGTAAATACCATGATTTTTCAGTAAATTCATATTCTTCGGCAAGGTGAGCAAAGGCGTGACCAAGTTCATGTAGAGTTGCCCCGATATCATTACTACTTGCATGTGTTCCGGCTACAGGAATAAAGCAGGTATCCATTGTAGGTCCGCTGCAGTGAGCAATAGAAACATCATTTTCAGCCGCCAGATTTTTGTCAACTAATGTGATAACGACATCATTTTCTGGGCAGAGTCTTTTCTCTTTATTAATATTATTTCTTTTGAATCTTGGTGTGTTTCTAAACATGTCTGTAGTTCCTGCGTCAAGCACGGACTGTTGGTTGGCAACTCTTATGTTAATTTTGTCAGAGTATTTGTTGAAAGGACTGCTTCTGAGAATGCCAGTCCTTTTTCTTCCACGGGTGCTACCAGCAAGCCCTTCGGCAAGTTGATGGACATCCGATATGCTATTGAAACCAGCACCTATGAAAGTTATATCCAGCTTTCCAAGACCAAGACCGCTGTCATGAACAATCGTACAGTCTGAATTTGGAACGCATTTGTTGCTTTCGCTTTCACAGCGATAGCCTGAAGTACAATCACTGTTTACCTGGCAAACATTTGGAACGCATTTATTATTCTTTATCTTTCCATCAGGGCAGTCTATATCTCTGCAAACACCCCGCCCCGGAGGCATAGAAAAGAGACCGCCATAACATTCCTGATTCCAAGGACAGCTTGAATCCGACCAGCATCTTTCAGAGCCATTGAAACCCTCGAAAGTCAGATTTTCTTCGGCCGGTGACCCCTCAACAAGAATGGCTTCTTCAGAAGACTCTGGGTCAGAACGGACCTTTCCGTCATAAATAAGATTCATCTGACTCCACCAGTGACGGTTTTTCTGGTCTGTAAGACACTGCGCATCACGGATATAATTATTTCCTTCTATGGACTCAGCAAATTTCTCAATACTGAGACTAGAGCAAACATTAGAATTGACGAGGCTATAGTCATAGCACTTTGTTACTGCTGAATAAAGCCAGCGCCAATCGGAATCTGTGAAAAACCCATCATGCAACTCCTCATCGACCGTTATATTTATTGTAGGGCTTGTGTAAATCCTGCCTGTTGTAGTATCAACATAGAGATAGTAAGTTCCAAAGATATCTGGAACAAAGTCACTGTATTTTGGGAAGAATTTTTCAGGAGTTCTCTTGCTGTCGATGAGATACATAAATTTGCTGTTTACATTCTGTCCATTGAAGAAAAGATCGTGGCTTATCTCCACTTTTACTCGTCCATTTATGACTGAACCTGTCGAGCTCGCCGACGCAGTCTGGTTGACACAAGAAAGTTGGTTTAGATTATCTTCTATTATTCCAGAGAGATTTGCATAGTCCGTTGAGCTGATATTGTAAGGAAGATTGTCAAAACTTCCTGTGCAACCAGCGACTGAAACAGCAAGAAGGATTAGAGAGATGGTGAAAAACTTTTTGAAACTCATCACTATTTTCATAATATTATTAATGTCAAGAAAAGCTATTTAACACGAATCCCGCGAAACTGGGGAAAAAGAAAGCTTTTTAAATGACAGAGAACTCTAAGAGTTTCCAGAATGGCTACTGAAAACTGCATATTCTGTAAGATTGCAGCCGGTGACATACCGGCAAAGCGGCTGTGGGAGGATGGGAGCCACATTGCATTTTTGGATATCCGACCGGCTTCCAGGGGACACGCGCTTGTTATACCGAAGGAACATTCTGAGAGTTTTTTGGATATGGCAAGGGACTCTGAGAAGGAGCTTTTCGGAGCTGTCCAAGAAGTCGGAAAGAAAATGAAGGAATCTTTCGGAGCTGAGAAGATTTTTGTTCTTCTGATGGGTGAAGAAGTTCCGCACACACATGTACATCTTATTCCCTATTACGGAAAGATGCCACTTTCTCTGAATCATGAAGAGGGCTTGGACCTTGACAAGATTCTGGAAGAGTTTGGAAACACTAGAGAATAGAAACTCTTTAATAGCTTCTTGAAGATTGTTTCAAAAGAAACACTTATGCGCCGGTGGTCTAGTGGCTATGACCCGAGCCTTCCAAGCTCGTAACCCGGGTTCGAGTCCCGGTCGGCGCATTGCAAGTTACCGAAAAGAAGTGAAACTTGCCGATGCGGGGATTCCAGAGCGGTCAAATGGGCATGGCTCAAGATCACACAGTCTTGAGCGATGAACGTCGCAGGACGTGATGATAAGACACCATGTGGCTTAGTGCCTTCGTAGGTTCGAATCCTACTCCCCGCATTTTATTTTAAGGAAATTTGGAAAATTCTAATAAACTATATATAGTGGCTCGGGCATTCAATAAGTCGCTCAATTTAATTTGAGCTTAGCCCTCTACAAAGTATGGCTAAATAGATAGCGGCTGCAATGATTGCTTTGGGAGGAGTGATCGAATCTATACTTCCTTAGACAGTTTATTGTAGCTTGCTTATCATGAGGACTAATACTTAGTATTGGTATCTGATCATTGGCCAATGAGAGACGATACCCAACCATCTCTGTTAATTCCGGTTGATCCTGCCGGACCAGACTGCTGTTGGAGTTCGACTAAGCCATGCAAGTCTTCCGGAAGGAGGCGAAAGGCTGAGTAACACGTAGGTAACCTACCTTATGGAGGGGCATACCCTCGGGAAACTGAGGATAATTCCCCATAGGATTTGGTGACTGGAATGTCCCAAAACCCAAAGCTTCGGCGCCATAAGATGGGCCTGCGGCCTATCAGGTTGTTGGCGGGGTAATGGCCCACCAAGCCTTTGACGGGTAGGGGCAGTGAGAGCTGAAGCCCCCAGACGGGCACTGAGATACTGGCCCGAGCCTTACGGGGTGCAGCAGGCGCGAAACCTTTACAATGCACGCAAGTGTGATAAGGGAACTCCAAGTGCCATTGCTTTTTGCAATGGCTTTTTTTGAGTGTAAACAGCTCTAGGAATAAGAGCTGGGTAAGACAGGTGCCAGCAGCCGCGGTAATACCTGCAGCTCAAGTGGTCTGGATTTTTATTGGGTCTAAAGCGTTTGTAGCCGGACTCGCAAGTCTTCTGTGAAATCTGACGGCTTAACCGTCAGGCGTGCAGGGGAAACTACAAGTCTAGGGACCGGGAAGGGCCAAAGATACTCTAGGGGTAGGGGTGAAATCCAATAATCCTTAGGGGATCGCCAGTGGCGAAGGCGTTTGGCTAGAACGGGTCCGACGGTGAGGGACGAAAGCTAGGGGAGCGAACGGGATTAGATACCCCGGTAGTCCTAGCCGTAAATGATGTGGACTAGGTGTTGCATTCCCCTTGTGGGAATGCAGTGCCGAAGGGAAGCCGTTAAGTTCACCACCTGGGAAGTACGGTCGCAAGGCCGAAACTTAAAGGAATTGACGGGGGAGCACAACAAGGGGTGGAGTCTGCGGTTTAATTGGATTAAACGCCGGAAATCTCACCGGGAGCGACAACAGTATGAAGGTCAGGCTGACGGTCTTACTCGACTCGTTGAGAGGTGGTGCATGGCCGCCGTCAGTTCGTGCCGTAAGGTGTTCTGTTAAGTCAGATAACGAACGAGACCCATGCCATTAGTTGCTATCTGTTCCTTAGGGGGCAGAGCACTCTAATGGGACCGCTGCTGCTAAAGCAGAGGAAGGTGTGGGCAACGGTAGGTCAGTATGCCCCGAATCTCCCGGGCTACACGCGGACTACAATGGTTGAAACAATGGGCTGCTACGCCGAGAGGCGACGCTAATCTCTAAATTCAATCCAAGTTCGGATCGAGGGCTGTAACCCGCCCTCGTGAAGCCGGAATCCCCAGTAATCGGACGTCACTATCGTCCGGTGAATATGTCCCTGCTCCTTGTACACACCGCCCGTCAAATCACCCGAGTTAGGTCTGGATGAGGCCTCAGTTTTTGCTGAGGTCGAATATGGGCTTAGCAAGGGGGGTTAAGTCGTAACAAGGTATCCGTAGGGGAACCTGCGGATAGATCACCTCCTAAGAAACAAACAGGGGTGGTTGGGCGTTTACTCTCATTGGTCAATAAATAACCGGCTCGTGTGGTCGGAACAAGCCGGATAAAGGGCTCGTAGCTCAGCCCGGCTAGAGCGCCTGCTTTGCAAGCAGGAGGCCGCGTGTTCAAATCACGCCGAGTCCATGTAGTGCGGCTCCAAGACAAGTGTCGAGGAGCTAAGAGGCACCCAGGAGATGGATAGATCCCTCTCTCCGATGAAGGGTCCTTATGCTAAGAGCAGCAATTGCTGCGTGCATAATATAGGTCCTGCGCAACAAAGAAAGACTTGGGTATAACGCCAATTGGTGAATGACTAGGCTTGAGAGCTGATGAAGGACGTGGCAAGCTGCGATATGTCCCGGCGAGGTGCATGCAACCTTAGAACCGGGAATTTCCGAATTAGACCTCTTTATGTTCACTAATAAGGAACATAACTCCTTCGGGAGAGGGAACGCGGGGAATTGAAGCATCTTAGTACCCGCAGGAAAAGAAAGCAAACGCGATGCCGTTAGTAAAGGCGATCGAAAGCGGCATAGGGCAAACTGAATCTGTATCCGCGAGGATGTAGAGATGTGGTGTTTGGCCCGGCAATGGTCTTGTAACTAATCAGAAGTCCCTTGGAAAAGGGCGCCACAGAGGGTGATAGCCCCGTAAGAGTAAGATTACAAGAACTGGCCGGTGTCCAGAGTAACGTTGGTCGGATTTCCAGCGTGAATTTGGGAGTTAACGACTTCCAACCCTAAATACTTCTCAAGACCGATAGTGTACTAGTACCGTGAGGGAAAGTTGAAAAGTATCTCTAGCGAGAGGTGAAAAGACCTGAAACCAATTGGCTATAGTGCGATATGGCGCGAAAGGAATGTAGCTTTTTAGGCGAATTTCCAGTGATGGAATTTTAACCTAGAAAGCCAAACAGTGTCATATCATCCGTTTTGAAAAACGGGGCAGGGAGTTTGTCTATATGGCGAGGATAACCGCAAGGGTATCCGTAGCGAAAGCGAAAGTCCGCAGCTTCGGCGAGGGACTGAGTATACAAGTGCTCGAAGTCATATGGACCATACCAGAAACCAGTCGATCTATGCCTGGGCAGAGTGAAGTCTCTCGAAAGGGGGATGGAGGCTCGTTACCGGTTCTGATCCTATTCGTTCGGGTGACCTGGGTATAGGGGCGAAATACCAATCGAGATTGGTAATAGCTGGTTCCTTCCGAAATGTACCGTAGTACAGCCTAGTTATAGAGTCATACAGGGGTAGAGTTACTGATTGGGGAGCCCGGGATGGAAACATCTCACTTCCCTGTCAAACTCCGAATACTGTATGCTTGCATGACTGGAGTGAGGGCTTACGGGTAAGCCGTAGGTCCGAGAGGGAAACAACCCAGACCAGAGTTAAGGCCCCTAAATGCTAATTAAGTGTAAATGAGGGCGTCTCTTTCCCAAAACAGCGGGGAGGTTAGCTTAGAAGCAGCAATCCTTTAATGAGTGCGTAACAGCTCACCCGCCGAGGTAAGGGGCACCGTAAATGGACGGGGCTCAAATTAGCTGCCGATACTTTGGTGCCTCACTATGTGAGGTAGGTAGGAAGGTATTCTGCGAGGGTAGAAGCATCTGTGTAAGCAGGCGTGGACCACGCAGAAAAAAGAATCCTGTCAGTAGTAGTAGTATGTAGGGTGTGAATCCCTACCGCCTTAAGAGCAAGGGTTCCTCGAAGATGTTTATCAGGCGAGGGTTAGCCGGTCCTAAGTGTTACCCTAACTGGAGTAATGCGAAAGGGAAACAGGTTAATATTCCTGTGCCACGGTGATACGTGCGGCAACGCAAGGCAATCTGCCGACACCTGAGGATAGGTTGAGTACAGCCTAGCTGTATCTAACTGTCTAAGACCATGGAGTCCGTTATGGAGAGAAGTGGTTGAAAGCAGGATGGGCTCGTCATATGGCGAGTTCAGCTAAATCCTTGGGTCCATGAAAAGGAGATTGCAAGGAGTCATCGTGTCCGTACCGAGATCCGACACGGGTGCTCTGGGTGAGAAACCCAAGGCGAAACGAGATAACGCAGTTAAGGGAATTCGGCAAAATGGCCTCGTACCTTCGGAAGAAGGGGTGCCTGTTGCCTGCACTAAGTGTGGGCCAGCAGGTCGCAGTGACCAGGGAAGTCGGACTGTTTAATAAAAACGTATGGGACTGCTAGTCCGAAAGGATGTGTACAGTTCCTGAATCCTGCCCAGTGCCGGTATGTGAACTCTGGGTTCAACTGGAGGAAGCACCGGTAAACGGCGGGGGTAACTATAACCCTCTTAAGGTAGCGTAATACCTTTCCGCCTAATTAGCGGATTGCATGAATGGACTAACCAGATTTCCGCTGTCCCTAACTGCTACTCGGCGAATATACCATTGTGGTGAATAGGCCACAGACTTTCAGCGGGAAGATAAGACCCCGTGGAGCTTTTCGGCAGTCTATTGTTGTGACACGATTCTAGCTGTGTAGTGTAGGTGGAAGCCATCGAAGTCTGCTCGTCAGGGCAGATGGAGGCGTCAATGAAACACCACTCTGCTAGAACTGTGCCACTAACCCAATTCGTTGGGGACACCAGTAGATGGGCCGTTTGGCTGGGGCGGCACCCTCCTGAAAAAGCATCAGGAGGGCCCAAAGGTCAGCTCATCCGCGTCAGAACTGCGGAGAAGAGTGCAAGAGCAAAAGCTGGCTTGATATGATTCTGCAACGCAAGGAATCGTGACTCGAAAGAGAGGTCTAGCGAACCCCAAGCAAACCTATCGTTAGGGGCTTGGGCTATCAGAAAAGCTACCCCGGGGATAACTGGCTGGTTTCAGGCAAGAGCTCGTATCGACCCTGAATCTTGGTACTTCGATGTCGGCTCAGTCCATCCTGGGAGTGCAGCAGCTCCCAAGGGTACGGGTGTTCACCGGTTAAAGGGCTTCGTGAGCTGGGTTTAGAACGTCGCGAGACAGTTTGGCATATATCTGCTGGAAGTGTTCGTTGTCTGAGAGGAAGATGTTCCCAGTACGAGAGGAACAGAACGTCGCAGCCTCTGGTCTATCAGTTGTCTAACAAGGCATTGCTGAGCAGCTACGCTGTAAGGGATAAGCGCTGAACGCATCTAAGCGCGAAACCTCCCTCGAAAAGAGACAATTTGAGCTCCCCTAAAATAGGGGTTTGATAGGACGGGCGTGTACGCACGAAGCTTCGGCGACGTGTTTAGCGCGCCGTTACTAAACGCTCAGAAATACTCAAATTCTTTGTTGTGCAGGGCCGTTATGCTCTTTATTTTTATAAAAAATAGCGCGAGCTATAATCTTTCTTAATTCATCTAGAGATACTTAGATAGCCCAAATATAACTATTTCTTATGATTAAAATCAGAACGGATTAAAAACAACTGAGTATTTAACTGCAGAGAGAATTTTTGCACTATAACTCATTATATTTTTTGTAACTGCCCTTAGACTTATCTACAGGATATTTCTCCCCGTTTTTCCTGAGCTTCTCAAGAACTGATGCCTCTAAATCAACATCAAGTGCGGATGCCATACTCAGGCAATAAATAATCACATCTGCGAGTTCGTCCTTGACTTCAGCAAGCTTGCCGTTTCCAAGATGTGCTTCAACATCGTCAGACCTTACCCATTGGAAATTCTCAAGAAGCTCGGCCGCCTCAATTGAAATTGACACAGCTATATCTTTTGGATTGTGGAACTGTCCCCAGTCACGCACTTTTATAAATTCATCTACTTTCTTCTTCAGTTCCTGCCAATCTCCCATAGAACATCTAGTAAGAAGGACTATAAAAAGAATCCGCAGACTGGGAAAAGTAAGATGCGAGGTGCAGAGAGTAAATCTCCTTCTGTTATCCGGATGATTTGTAATTAGCCAACCGGGCTCCTTTGACGGAGCAGGCAACATTCTACTAAGCGCCGAACCGTATTCCTCATCAGCATGTCAATGGAATACTTTTGGCTTGCACCCGCGCATCCGCAGCTCGTTTCACCGTATCCCTGTGCGACCTCTGCTGTAGGCGTCATTGCATTAACCCAGGGGCGTTCGTTTCTGTGACTGCGATAGCCGCTCTCGCGACTGTCATTTCTGACTGCATTGCTGAAGGTGGAAGATTTTCCTCCCAAATAGTTAGACCATTCGGGTTAGTTGCCCTTCTGCTCCTCGCAATATAGGAGTGAGTTTGTCACTATATAAGCTTTAATAAAGGTTATTAAGCCAGTAAACCAGTAGAAAAGGAGATTTGTAAAATGATTAGACAACCAATAGTTTCGGTGCTTGGCCATATAGACCACGGAAAGACATCACTTCTAGACAAGATTAGAGGCTCAGCTATAACAGAAAAGGAAGCAGGAGGAATAACGCAGCACATCGGCGCAACAGAAGTTCCGATGGAAGTTGTAAAGAAACTCTGTGGAAATCTGCTTAAAGATGATGGACTGAAAACTCCGGGACTCCTGTTTATAGATACACCGGGGCACGCCGCTTTTACGAACCTCAGGAAGAGAGGAGGCTCAATATCAGACATGGGAATTCTCGTAGTCGATGTAAATGAGGGCTTCAAACCCCAGACTCACGAGGCGCTAAGCATTCTGAAATCTTATAAAACGCCATTCCTAGTCGCCGCGAATAAGGTTGACCTAATCCCAAGATGGAACAGTCAGCCCGAGAAGAATTTTATGGATTCATTCAAGAGTCAGCAGGAAGATGTTCAGCAGAATCTTGATATGAAACTTTACTCCTTGGTTGAAAATCTCTACAAAGCTGACATAAGCTCGGAACGATATGACAGAGTAAATGATTTTGCAAAGCAGGTGGCAATAGTTCCTTTCAGCGCAAAAACAGGAGAGGGATTGAAGGAAATTCTTATGGTCCTTGTTGGTTTGGTTCAGAGGTATATGGAAGAACAGTTGGAAGTTCATAAAGACAGGCCTGCCAAGGGCTCAGTTCTAGAAGTCAAGCAGTCTGAAGGGCTCGGAACGACTATGGACGTCATACTTTATGACGGAACTTTAAAGAAAGGGGACAAAATTGTTGTCGGAACTCTTGACGAGCCTTTAGTTACAAATACTAAGGCAATTTTCCTCCCAAATCCTCTTGCAGAACTCAGAGTTGAGAAAAAATTCAAATCAGTTGACCAAGTCACAGCCGCAATAGGAGTAAAAATTTCGGCACCAGGGCTTGAAGATGTAATTGCAGGTTCACCAGTATACGCAGCCCGAGATGAAGAGGGAATTGAAGAGATGAAAAATCTGGTGAAGTCTGAGTTGGAAGAGATTCAGATTGAAACAGGAGAAACCGGAGCATTCGTTAAGGCAGATACACTTGGTTCATTGGAAGCTCTTGTGCGACTTCTGACAGAAGGAGGAATATCAGTGAGGAAGGCAGAAGTCGGGGCAATTTCCAAGAAAGATATAACAGAAGTTGCTGCATTGAAGGAAGAGAGTCCTGCAAATGCAGTTATATTTGCCTTTAATGTCAAACTGCTTCCAGGAGTCGATAAAGATGTTTATGACTTTGGAATAAAGGTATTTGAGGGAGGAGTAGTTTACAGTCTCATTGATGATTATAAGGAATGGGAGAAGGAAGAAGTAGAGAGAAGGAAGGAAAATGCTCTGAAAGACAGGACTCTCCCTGGAAAAGCCAAATTTATGAAAGGTATGATATTCAGGCAGAACAAGCCGGCAGTTGTTGGTCTTGAAGTCTTGGGAGGCAGTATATCTCCTAAGTGTGAGCTGATGAACCAGGACGGAATCACTGTTGGGACAATAAAAGAAATGCAGAAAGAGGGAGATACTGTTCAAAAAGCAATAATTGGAGATCAAGTTTCGGTATCGATAGACGGTGCATCTGTCGGAAAGAACATTTTTGAAGGAGATGAATTCTATGTTAAAATGGCTCCGAGTGAAGCAAGGGAAATGCGAGAGAAACTGGCAGATATTTTGACAGGTTTTGATATAGCGATTCTTGAGGAAACCGAAAAAATAGCAAGGAAGAAGTAAAAAGGGAAAAGCGAACAAGCTCACAATCCTTAAATAGCACAAAGGTTATTAAGCAGTACACCACCTTTTAGGGAGTTACTATGAAAGTTGTTATTGGGAATACAAAGACAGGAAAAACTTACTCTGTTGAAACAGATATAAGCAATTTTACTGGGAAGAAAGTAGGAGACGCAGTAAAGGGCGAAGTATTGAACCTGGCAGGATACGAACTTGAAATAACTGGAGGTTCAGATGCCAGTGGCACTCCAATGAGGCGTGATGTTTCCGGAGCCACTTCTAGAAAACTTCTCCTTTCAAATAGCACAGGATTCAGAGCAAAGAGGAAGGGAGAAAGAAGAAAGAAGAGAGTTCACGGAACCATTGTTTCAGGAAATATTGTTCAGCTTAACACAAAAATAGTCAAAGAAGGTAAGGAGCCTTTGGACAAACTTCTCGCACCGGCGGCTGAAGAGGCGCCTGCTGAAGAAGGAGCAACTGAGACAAATGTTGAAGGAAAAGCTGAGAAAGCTTCAGCTGAGGAAAAGGCTGAAGAACCAGCAGAAGAGAAAGGAAAAGCACCCGTTGAAGAAAAGAAGACGGGAGAAGCTTCTGAGGAAAAAGAGGAAGAAAGTTCAGAAAACGCAGAGGAAGAAAGCGACGAAAAGGCCGTGGAGGGCTGATTAGTGTCGCTCCCTGAACTTACTATTGGGCTTGTGGGACATGTTGATCACGGCAAAACTACACTTACAAAGAGACTGACAGGTGTCTGGACAGACAGACATTCTGAGGAACTTAAGAGAGGAATTACAATCCGGCTTGGGTATGCCGACGCGACATTTTACAAATGCAAAGATAAGAAAGGAAATGTTTTTTACACCCCTACGGAGAAGGACGAAAATTGCAAGGGCAACGCGACTAAGCTTCGCTCAGTAAGTTTTGTTGACGCCCCGGGGCACGAAACCCTCATGGCAACTATGCTTTCAGGAGCTTCAATTATGGACGGAGCACTTCTTCTTGTTTCAGCAAGTGAAGACTGTCCTCAGCCACAGACAAAGGAACATTTAATGGCACTCGACATTGTTGGAATACGGAACATAATAATTGTTCAGAATAAAATAGACTTAGTTACAGAGGCGCAGGCTATTGAAAATTATAAACAGATACAGGAATTTGTTAAAGGTACAGTCGCCGAGAATGCCCCGATAATACCGGTTTCAGCAGAACTGGGAACTAATATAGATTCTTTAATCGAAACTATTCAAGAAAGCATTCCAACAGCAGAATCTAAGAAAGGTAAGAAACCGAGGATGTACATTGCCCGCTCATTCGACATAAACAAGCCAGGTTCTGACCCGGTTAAAATGAAGGGCGGTGTAATAGGAGGAGCTCTTGTTGAAGGAGTTCTAAAAGTCGGAGATGAAATTGATATTGGACCAAGCCGAGACGGAAAATTTGTAAGCACAGAAATAATCAAGCTGACGTCAGGAGGAGACGAAGTTAAAGTAGTTGAAAGGGGTGGAACTTTTGGAATTGAAACTGGCTTGGACCCAAGCCTGACAAAATCAGATAAAATGGCCGGACGAATAGTCGGAAATAGGGGAAGTCTTACTGAATCCGTAAAAACTGTGAGTATGGAAGTTCATCTGCTGGACAGAGCTGTCGGCTCTGAAGAGGAGCTTGAAATTAAGCCACTTTCAAAGCACGAGCCTCTGATGCTAAACATAGGAACCTCAACGAATGTAGGAATAGTGCAATCAGGTGGAAAGAAGGGGCAGTATGAATTCAAGTTCAAATTCCCCGCCTGTGTAGAAACAGGAGGCCGTATAACAATAGCAAGAAGATATGGCTCAAGATGGCGACTTATTGGCTATGGAATAGTACGATAGGAATATTTTTTATAAGTAACAAACTTAATTAGCAATATGAAAGTCAATAAAGTTGTTCTGGATACGAATGCCCTTCTGATTCCGGGAAAGAAAGGAGGCAGAGATATTTTCAGTGACCTTGAACATTTCCTAGGGAGCTATGATGCTATAATTCCTAGCTTCGTTGTCGAAGAAGTGAAAAAACTTTCTGAGAAAGGGCGAGGTCAGACAAAGGCCGCAGCAAAACTTGCGCTGAATCAGATAATTAAAAAAGCAAAAATCGTTGAAGCCAATAAAGGACAGAGAACTGTTGACAGTGCCATACTTTCCTTTGCACAGGAACGAGGCGCCTATATATATACCAATGACCGCGGACTTCGAGACAGGGCAAAAAAACGGAATATACTTACTATTTACATCAGCCAGAAAAAATATCCCAAGAAATCGAGGCACCCGAAGGCTTGAGCATAAGGCTTATATATTACGCGTAATATTAGAAAAGAGTTCTTTAGACTAAGATGTACCAATGAGCATAATATATGTAGCACCACTAGCGGCGATTTCAGGATTGCTTTTTGCAGCCTACCTTGTACTTGATGTAAGGAAGTGCAATAAGGGCACTCCAAAAATGCAGGAGATAGCATCCGCCATAAGTGAGGGTGCAATGGCATATCTGAACAGACAGTACAGAACCATCACAATTTTCACAGCACTTATAGCACCAATATTATATTACTTCCTTAACTGGCAGACCGCAGTCGGCTTCGTTGCCGGAGCAATTATGTCCGCCCTTGCAGGATATATAGGAATGGCAATATCTGTTGCCGCAAATGTACGGACAGCATCTGCTGCAAAATCTGGATTGAAAAATGCACTTGCAGTAGCTTTCCGAGGAGGAGCAGTAACTGGAATGGCAGTTGTTGGTCTTGGACTTCTTGGAATCAGTGGATTCTATATGTGGTTCGGAGAAGCTGCACTTCTTATTGGTTTTGGTTTTGGAGCATCACTAGTTAGTTTGTTTGCCCGAGTTGGCGGAGGAATATTTACAAAGGCCGCAGATGTCGGAGCAGACATGGTCGGAAAGATTGAAGCGGGAATACCTGAAGATGATCCAAGGAACCCTGCAGTTATAGCTGACAATGTTGGAGACAATGTTGGAGACTGTGCAGGAATGGGAGCTGACCTATTTGAGACTTATGCAGTAACAGCAATAAGTGCAATGCTTTTGGGAACTCTACTCTTTGAAGGTGCAAATGCTGTACTCTATCCAATGGTTCTTGGTGCAGGGGGAATTTTCGCATCTATTGCAGGAACATACTTTGTAAAAACAGATAGCAAGAAGCATATAATGCGTGCACTCTACAAGGGAGTCATCGCAACAGGAATAATCGCAGTCGTACTTTTCTATGCAATAACTAAGTACGTGATGAATGACATAGGACTCTTCATTGCCTCACTTGTAGGTCTCGGTGTTACATTCGCAATAATGTTTATAACAGATTATTACACATCAGCAAATTTCAGACCAGTCCAGTCCATAGCAAAGGCATCTCAGACAGGGGCTGCAACAAACTTGATAAGTGGTATGGCAGTCGGTCTTGAAGCAACTCTTGTTCCAGTTCTTGTAATATCTGCAGGAATTATGATAGCCTATTCTGCAGCAGGAATTTATGGAATTGCAATAGCTGCGATGGCAATGCTTTCATTCACAGGAATTGTAGTCGCTATAGATTCATATGGTCCAATAACTGACAATGCAGGAGGAATTGCAGAAATGTCAGGCCTTCCTTCAAGAGTAAGAAACATAACAGACGCTCTTGACTCAGTAGGAAATACAACAAAGGCTGTTACAAAGGGATATGCAATTGGCTCAGCTGCTCTTGCAGCACTTGTATTGTTTGCTGCATATACAGAAGAAATAGCACTACACACATCAACTACATTTGTATTCAGTCTGAATGACCCACGCGTGATTGTTGGGCTCTTTATAGGAGCTGTACTACCCTTCATATTCTCTTCACTTCTGATGAAGGCAGTCGGAGAGGCAGCATTCTCAATAGTAAATGAAGTTAGAAGGCAGTTCAGAGAAATAAAGGGAATAATGAAAAGAACTGCAAAGCCAGAATATGGAAAATGTGTTGATATAGTAACACAGGCAGCAATAAAGAAGATGGCACTGCCTGCAGTAATTGCAGTTGGAGCTCCAATAGCTGTCGGTTTCCTTCTAGGACCCATCACACTCGGAGCAATGTTAGTAGGAGTTATTGTTTCAGGTCTACTCCTAGCACTCTTTATGACAAGTTCAGGGGCGGCATGGGACAATGCCAAAAAGTATATAGAGGACGGAAATTACGGAGGAAAGGGATCTGAAGCACACAAAGCAGCTGTTGTAGGAGATACTGTTGGAGACCCAACAAAAGATACAGCAGGACCTGCAATAAACCCCCTCATCAAGGTTGTCAACATGGTTGCACTTCTTGAGATTGGGCTCGTGCTTGCGCATTCACTGATATAATGTACCAAATAGTAAGAATAGAGGACATGGTAAGAGTTCCAGCGGAGCACTTCAATGAGGAACTTGAAGTAACATTAAAGAAGATTCTGGCTGAGCAGTATGAAGGAAAACTAGACAGAGAAATCGGCTCTCTTATCACTGTTCTTGATGTAAAAAGCGACGGAATCGGTCGTGTTATACCCGGAGACGGAGCCGCATATTATAATGCCAGCTTCAGAGCACTTACATACAAACCCGAGCTTCAGGAAATCGTTGAAGGGGATGTAATAGAAATAGTTGAGTTCGGAGCCTTTGTAAGACTTGGACCTCTTGACGGACTTGTTCACGTTTCGCAGATAACTGATGATTATCTGAACTACGATGAGAAGGGACAGAGGTTTATGGGTAAGGAATCAAAGAAAACACTTGAAAACGGAGACAAGGTAAGAGCAAGAATAGTTACAATAAGTCTGAAGAAGGCAAAGGAAAATAAAATAGGACTTACAATGAGACAGCCAGGTCTTGGAAAATTGGACTGGATAAATCAGAAAGAAGAACCAACAGAAAAGAAAGTTAAAACTCCCAAGAAGGGGGCAAAGAAATGAGTAAGGCATGTAAAGCCTGCAGCAGACTGAATGAAAGCAATGTTTGTGTCGCCTGCGGAGCAACAGACTTTTCAAGCAGGTGGAACGGACTTGTCATAATCATAAACCCAGAGAAATCTGTAGTAGCCGAAAAACTGGGAATAAAGGAGAAGGGCGAATATGCCCTTAGCGTGCAATGAATCTTAAAATTCTTAATGAGAAAGAGAACAAACTTATAGGCAGGAAGGAGTACGAGATACTTGTAGAGAATCCAGGACCTACTGCAAGCAAGGAAAGTCTTATTCCTGAGGTGTGCAAGGCTCTAAAATGCGAAGAAGGTCTCATGGTTATACAGCAAATAAACCAAGTCTACGGTGCAAAGCACTCAATTGCTCGTGTTGATGTTTATAATTCAGAAGATATTTTGAAGCAATACGAAGGAGAGACAAAGGCTGTAGAAGAAAAACCAGAATCTGAGGAACCGCCTTCTGCGACATCTGAAGAAACACCAAAAGAAGAGGCTCCAAAGGAAACTGAAGAAAGCAAAGAAGACGCTCCAGCTGATGAAAAGCCTGTAGAAGAGGCAAAGGAGGCAGAAAATGCCGCAGAAGAGGAATAAGCACGAACTTTACGATACATCAGAAGGTGTCTCAAGGAAGAATAAGATTTGTCCACGATGCGGACCAGGAATATTCTTAGCTAAGCACGCAGACAGAGAGTCCTGCGGAGCCTGCGGATATACAGAGTTCCCAAACAAACCTAAAGAAGAAGATAGTCCTGAAGAGAAGGGAAAAAAGCCTGCAGAGGAAGCTAAAGAAAGTTCAGAATAAGTCTAGCTGAGACTTTTTAATAATATTATTTTTAAATCAGATTATTTCTTCTGTGTTTTCCAGTAAAGGAAGAGTGCTGCGACCAAAACTATTCCGAATATCCACAGTAAGGAGGAAGGTACTGGCTCCTCTTCTGCCGGACTTGTTACAGGTTCAGAGGCTGGCTCTTCGGCTACTTCCTCTTCTAGATCTTCAGCTGACGGAGCCTCTGTAGGAGCTGATGTCGGACTTGTTTCCTCGAGAATCTCAAACTTCAAATCAGCTTTTCCAGACTCACTTATACCCAAGAGACTTACTCTTAGGTCATTGAGGCCATTTCCGTCGAGGTATAAATATTTTATTGAAAGCCTAACATCAATAATATATAGGAGCTTCCCCCAACAATCACGGGAAATGGCAGAAATTAAGATAGCGCCTTCCATACTTTCGGCTGACTTCGCCAATTTAGGGAAGGATATAGGAATAGTAGAACAGCATACAGACTTACTTCATATAGATGTTATGGACGGTCATTTTGTTCCAAACATATCGATAGGTGTTCCTGTCGTTGAGTCAGTAAGAAAATTTACGGAGATGCGACTTGACACGCATTTGATGATAGAAAATCCTGAAAAGTATATTGAAGCTTTTGCTCTCGCAGGTTCAGATACTATAATAGTACATACTGAAACAATAAAGGACGGAAAGCCTCTTCAAGATATAAAAGACCATAATAAAAGATCAGGAATTTCAATAAATCCGGAAACGCCAGTTTCGGAAATAGAGAGCTATCTCGGCTCTGTCGGGCAGGTTCTTGTTATGTCAGTAAATCCAGGATTTGGAGGACAATTTTTTATGCCGGAAGCTCTTCCGAAGATTGAAGAATTGAAAAAGTTGAGGAAGGAAAATGATTTTCAATTTGAAATAGCCGTTGACGGGGGAGTAAATATAGAGACAGCGCCAAAAATTATTGAAGTTGGAGCAGATATATTAATTGCTGGCTCTGCAATATTTGGCTCTGACGACCCTCTTGGAGCCATAATTAAAATGAAGGGAGAAAGTAATGGAAATTGATGCTTTGAAGGAGAAGGCGAAGCAAGTACGAAGAGACATTGTTCAGATGGTCTACGATGCAAAGTGTGGCCACCCCGGAGGTTCACTTTCTGCAGTAGAACTTCTTTGCTCACTATATTATAATGCAGCAAAAGTAAATCCGACGAATCCAAAGGACGAAAGTCGGGACAGGATAATATATAGTAAGGGTCACGCCTGCCCAGTTTTGTATGCGATTCTCGGAGACCTGGGCTTCTTTCCGAAAAGTGAATTTAAGAATTTTAGAAAGCTTGGAGGACTTTTACAGGGGCATTCTGACATCACAGTTCCGGGAGTTGAAATGTCCGCCGGCTCTCTCGGCATGGGACTGTCCTTTGCTCACGGCATGGCACTTGCAAGAGATCTGAATAAGAAAAATCACTATGTTTACGCCTTTCTCGGAGACGGAGAATGTCAAGAGGGACAAGTTTGGGAAGCTGCAATGACTGCAGGACATATGAAAACACAGAACCTCATAGCAATTATTGACAGGAATCAAATTCAGAATGATGACTTTGTGAAAAAAACAAAGAGCCTTTGCTCATTCACAGAAAAATGGAAGTCCTTCAATTGGCATACAATAAAAGTGGAGGACGGACACGATTTTGAAGAGATACTTTCAGCATTGGAAGAGGCAAAAAAGCTTGACGGACCTGTAGCAATTATAGCGAATACCAAGAAAGGATATGGAGTATCATTTATGGAACTGAATCCTAAATTCCACGGAATGGCTCCGAGTGATGAAGAATTTAAAACAGCAATGGAGGAACTAAAATGAGCTCTGAAGCAGTCGAAGCAACTAGAACAGGATATGGGAGAGGCCTACTGGTGGCAGGAAAGAAGAACGACAATGTTGTTTCTCTTGAAGCCGATCTTGGAGCCTCCTGCAAAACCGCTGAATTTAAACGAGAGCTCCCAGAGCGCTCGTTTAATGTTGGAATTTCCGAGCAGGACATGATCTGCACAGCCTCAGGGATGGCAGCTGAAGGAAAGGTTGCTTTTGCTGCAAGCTTTGCAATATTTACAGAGAGAGCCTTTGAGCAAATACGAAACTCCGTCGCGAGGCAGAACCTTGACGTTAAAGTAATGGGAAGCCACTCAGGACTTCACACCGGAGAAGACGGTTCCAGTGCTCAGACAGTTGAAGATATAGCAATATATAGGACTCTTCCAAATATGCGCGTCATTGTTCCGGCAGATTCTGTGGAAGCAGAAGCGGCAACAATTACTGCATCTGAAACGCCTGGACCATTTTATCTTAGATTTGGGAGAAATAAAACCCCAATAATTTATGATGAGAACTACAAATTCGAAATTGGAAAAGGAAGTGTTCTGAAAGAAGGAAACGACCTTACAATAATAGCTTGTGGAGTTCTTGTTTCTGAATCTCTGAAAGCCGCTGAAATTCTTGAAAAAGAAGGAATATCAGCAAGAGTGGTTAATATGTCCTCAATAAAACCGATAGACTCCGAACTTATAGAAAAGTGTGCAAATGAAACTGAATTAATAATAACGGCAGAAGACCACAGCATAATTGGGGGACTTGGAAGCGCAGTTGCTGAAGTTCTTTCTGAAAGATGCCCGACGAGACTTGTCAGAATAGGTGTCCAGGATGTTTTCGGAGAATCCGGAAGTCCTGAAGAGCTATATAAGAAATATGGGCTCGACTCGGAAAGTATTGCCGAAAAGGTTAAAGAGGAAGTAAAATAGTTTATTATTATGAAATTCTTTATAGACAGCGCAGATATTGAGGAAATACGGAAGGCAAAATCCTACGGAATAGTTGACGGAGTAACAACAAATCCCTCCCTTCTTGCAAAAATGGAAAAAGGAAGAGATGAAACTGTCAAAGATATACTTTCTGAGTCAGACTGGCCAGTCAGTATTGAAGTAATTAGCACAGACACCGAGGGAATGTTGAAGGAAGCCTACGAAATAGCCAAGCTGAGAGGAAATGCTGTTGTAAAAATACCTATGACTCTTGAAGGTCTGGCTGCTACGAAGGAACTGAGCTCAAAGGGAATAAGAACTAACGTAACTCTTGTTTTCTCGGCAAATCAGGCACTTCTGGCGGCAAAAGCAGGCGCAAGTTATGTCAGTCCCTTTGTCGGAAGGCTGGATGACAGAGGAGAAGACGGAATGCAGCTAATCAGAGATATTGTTCAGATATATCAAAATTATGGGCTTGAAACGGAAGTTCTTGTAGCGAGTATCCGCAGTGAAGAGCATGTACTGCAGGCAGCTCTTGCAGGAGCTCATGTTTCAACAGTTCCTATGAAAGTTCTTGAAAATCTTGCAAAACACGAACTGACAGATGCAGGGCTTGAGAAATTCCTTGAGGACTGGAAAAACCGAAAAAAATGACAGGATTTATTCAATATATTGGAGCGGCAACAGGAATTGCATGGCTACTTCACTATATAATTTATCAGCAAAAAGAAGTAATCCTTCACTGGGGAATGGCTCCAAAGCGTATGCTTTCTGTGATACCCCACATTGCCAGAAAATATTGGGTTAAACTCGCTGGAAAACTTGCCACAAGGAGACTTTTTGTAGGAGAAGCAGCCCTTTTAGGGAGAGGACTAAGTGGAAGACTCTCTGCAAGATACGGAACAACTGTAGTCGGAACCGATGTTGCAACAAAAACTGGATTCATAAGTCTGAACCCGCAGTCAATGGCAATATTTCTTCTCTCATTCTTTGTTGTTATTGAACTTGGTCTGGCTTACAGAAGAAACAAACATATTTTCAAGGAGTATGGGAACCTTGGAAAGCTCGGGCTTGAGATTTTCGTAATATACTCTTTTGCAGACATACTTGCGACCTTAATGTTCTAAAACGATATATAGTAACACAAGGAATTAGACAAAATGGACTTTGGGAAAACTCCGAAGATAATAGTATCTGCAGACATTGCGCCAAATGAGGCTGTTCAACTTGCAGAGAAATTACTTCCTGTAAGAGACAAGATTGGAGCTCTGAAAGTCGGCTCACTCCATGCAATGGATACTGGACTCAGGGGAACAATAAAAATGTTGAAGGAAGTTTCCGACTTTCCACTGATTTATGACCACCAGAAAGGATGCAGTGACATACCAGACATTGTTGAAAGGCAGGTTCTTCTGGCTTCTGACTGTGGTATAGATGCAGTAATAGGGGTTCCGCACGGAGCAGGTCCAAAGTCACTGGAGAGATTCTGCACCAGTTGTAAAAGTGCAGGAATTGAACCAATTGTACTTCTTGAAATGACTCATGTAGGAGCTCATGATTATCACAAAGAAGATACTGCTAGAAAAATTTTTGATCATATTATGGAGCTTGGAGTGAAGAATATTGTCGCACCAGGAAATAAATACGAAAGACTTAGAGAATACAGAAACTGGATTGACGAGTCAGGTTCAGGAGCAAAGATAATGTCACCAGGAATAGGAAGTCAAGGCGGTCAGGCAGAGAAAGCAGTTAAAGCAGGAACAGACTATCCAATTGTAGGAAGGGCAATCTATCTTTCCGAAGACCCGTTGAAAGTCGTAGATGAGATATATGAGAGTGCACTGAGAGGTTATGAAAAACGATGAATAGTATAGTTGAAAAAATTTGGGAGTATGGAGCGATTCTTGTATCGACAGATGAGGGCTTTGAACTTGCATCCGGACATAAAAGTCCAATATACATCGACTGTCGCTCACTAATATCATATCCGGATGTTATGGACCTCATAGCAGACGAAGCAGCAAAAATAGTGAAGGAAACTGGAACTGAGATACTTGCTGGCGGAGAAACTGCAGGGATCCCATATGCGACCTGGATATCTGCAAGAACTAAAGTTCCAATGACCTACATTAGACGGAGACCGAAGGGTTATGGAAGAACATCGCAAATTGAGGGTTCGATGGATGCAGGGAAGAAAGTACTTTTGGTTGAGGATCTAATAACGAGCGGATACAGTAAAGACTCTTTTGTAGAAGGAATTAGAAATTCAGGCGCGACTGTGGAACACTGTCTTGTAGTTTTCGACAGAGAGCAGGGAGGTCGTAAGAGGCTGAAAAATCTGGGAATTGAACTCCACTCACTCGCAACACTCAGTGAAACACTGGAATACGGACTAAAAAATAATGAATTGACACAGGAAGATTACAAAAAAATACAAAAATATCTGAAAGCTGATTCAGAATAATTATTTATAGGCTTATTTATTAAAGGAAATTATGGTTCACAGAAAGTTCTGGAAACTCCAGAGGCACCACAGAGTTCTTTTCGGGAGCCTCATAGTTGTCGCAATAATAGGCGTCTGGAGAGGTCTTTGGGGACTGATGGACAATTACATATTTCCAGAGAAGTATCTTCTAAGCCACTTAACGACATTAGTAAGTGGTTTTTTCATTCTCTGGCTGACTCAGAACACAATAAAGTCAATAACATAAATTCTGTATGAAATTTTAAAAATATTTATTATTTTAATTTATGATGAGTTACTATGGCAAAAGTTAAAAAAATCAAAGTGTTTTCCTATGCAAAATTCCAGGCCATTGTAATGGCATTTGCTGGAATAATTGCAGGCCTGATATATTCTGTGGGTGGGACTTTTTATGACTTGCAGACAATTGGTCTGAACAAAGGAACGATACTTGCCTATATTGCAATTCCAGTCATGCCATTATATTTTGCAGTCTTTGGTTTTGTTACAGGGCTTGTTGGTGCAATTCTATACAATTTGGCTGCAAAAAGACTTGGAAAACGAGAGATGGATTTTGAACAATAAGTGTAGCTCTAAATTAAGTTGGAGGGGTTTTGAGACCTTTGATTCCTTTCAATATCAAAATGAAGGCGCATACAAAGCTTAATAAACCCCAAACTGCAGATAAAGTAGCTATAAGTCATATAGGAGGATAGATATCATGGCAGAATTTGAAAGACCACAGAGAGAAATGCATAAGGCAACATGCGCTGAGTGCAAGAACGAATGTGAAGTTCCATTCAAGCCGGCAGAAGATAGGCCTGTATATTGCAGGGATTGCTTCTCAAAGCGAAGGAACTACTAAGTTTACTAATTTTAGTTAAAATACGCCCTGTTAAAGTCTAAACAACTTTTACGGGGCGAATATTTTTTTTATTTGATAAGTTGTTAACGGAGTTTATATTTAATAAAACGAGCGCCCCCGGCAGGATTCGAACCTGCGACCTTGTGGTTAACAGCCACACGCTCTACCGCTGAGCTACAGGGGCACTTTATCTATGATATGCCTATTTAGCCCATCGTCAGATAGGCAGAGGCATTATTTAAGATAATAGAATGAATTCATAAATTAACAGCTTAAAATACTTTACTTAAACCCAAATAACTCATTCTTTTTTGCTATAATCAGTCCAGGAATTTTTCTTCATTTATTTTCTCAGGAAGATACTTCTTTGCGACGAAGTCCAGACTCTTGTTTGCGAGAGCCTGCTGTTCTATTCTGACACCCATCTCAAGCATCTTATTGAGCTGCCTTACCCAAGCCGGATTGTTCTTGAACCACATATAACCTAGCTCCTCTTTTATTCGCTTCTTGTCAACTTCCTTGAGCTGTTCCGTAACATTCTGAAGCTCATAAGTTTCTATGTCATCCATTGTCATACCAACATAGCGAGTATTTGGAACTGCATACCTTTCTGAAAGATGCGCAAGTTCGATGGAACCGTATTTCAGAACGGAATATATGTAAAATCCGTAAGGATCTCCGTCAACGAATGATATGACAGGAAGTTTTAGTTTCTCGTTAAGAAGCTTGATGAAGCGCCTTACACCGCGCGGAAACATACCTTCACCAGTGATGAGGAGACAATTCAAATTCTTATAGACTTTTTCCTGTATAAGACGGGACATCATTGCGTCATTCTCTATTGCAAGAATGAAGTCCGCTTTATAGTTTACAATATCAACGTCTTCTGTATACCCAGGAATTGCCCATCCGCCTCTTCCAAGTTTACTGCAGTCGAATGTATCCCCTGCCTGACTAAGAGTGATATCTCCATAGATAGAACCGCGGGCTTTTGCCTCTATGTGGAGACGTTCTCTAAGAACTCCCATTGATGCTTCAAGGTCATTGAGAACTGTTCCGGACTCTATATCGTCTTCAAACGTATTCTCTTTAGAGTTTGGAAGAGAATGTTTCAAGTTGTAATACAACTCACGTTTTCCGACTGTTCTGTCGTGTTCAATGTATTCCTTGCAAGCAGAAGCTATCAAAGCTGACTGCATGAACTTTCTTGCGTGAGCAACATTAAGGAAACGCCTGCTTGATTTCTTGTCTCCGAGAACAAGGATTTTCTGTTTTTCATCAAAACTTATGTTTGTCTTTGAACGAAGTGGTATCTCAAAGACAGGGGGATTTTTGTTCTCCACAGCGGCAACAATTTTCTTGCCGAAACCGCTTATTGAGTCCAAGGACTCTTTCTTAATTTTCTCATCAAATTTTTTGTCCTTATTTTTTGCTGCCATAATTATTCACCCTCCTCAGATACATCTTCAGGAATCTCGTCGTATGCCGCTCCCTCTTCCTCTAAATCCTCTTCTGCCTCATCATTTTCATCCGGTTCATCGTCACCGAAGCGTTCAAGAACTAATATCTTTAACTTCTTCTCCAGCTCGTCTTCCTTGCCTCCAGTTAATTTTGCAAGAGCCTTGGCAGTTTCTGGAATGTATCTTTCATACATCTTCTTTCTCTCTGCGATTTCAGCTGCCTTTCTTCTTCCTGAAAGGAAACGCTGAAGAGAGCGAGAAGCACGCATTAGCGCCATCCTTATCTCATTGAGTATTTCTTCCTCGCCGGCGACAGCCTGTTTTCCTGCAGAGGTGTAAGGGACATGAGTCGAAATGAGATTAATGAAAAGAGATACAGGGGAATTTTCCATATCCTTCAGTTTGTAGCGCCTCCATTCTATAGAGTTGACAGCTTTTGTAAGAGCGCATCCTCCAGCATCGAAAAGAAGTGGGGAACGGTTGGCAAATCGCATTATTTCAACCTTTCTTTCATGAACTTCCTTAGATGAAGTGGCTCTGCCGGAATTTCCTCCATAGGCTATTGCTATCTCAACTATGAAAGGAATACCCCCCTTGTATGTTGTTGGCTTCCTTGAAATGACCTCTATAAAGTCAGGAGAAAGTAAGTTATTCAGAGCCTTCTCTATCTGGTCTTTTCCAATTGGTATAAGACCATCAGTAGGGGGTGCCATGAACTTTATTTTCTTAAAGGATTTGACTATTTGCTCAGCTTCTGGCCATTCAAGACGCTTCGGACTTTTTGCCAGGTCAAAATCAACACGAGACTGAATTTCTCTGACTTTCTCAGAACTTACCCTTGCAAGGTCAGTTGTAAGAAATGAGGAAATTGCTCGTGATTTTGACTTGAGAGCCATATCTAAGATATCGTGGGCTTCTAAACCTGAGGGATGTGGCTTAATTTCTTTTGGAACTTTTGGAACTTTGTCAATGACACGTTCGAAGAGCATCTCATTTCCTTCCGGATCCTTGAACATAATCTCAGCATGGGGATTTGCGGCGGCAGTCCAGCGGACATATTCAAAAGGTCCGCGCATTCCTTTAGTGTACTGAACTCCTTTGAATTCTGATTCAACGACAGTTCCGCGCATTGTACTGTTTTCAACAGTCTTATCGATGAGTTTTGGAGAGTTTGTTTTTATGTCAAGTTCGACCATGGCTTCAACAACTTTACCCTTCCCAGTACCTGATTTTACATAAGTTGGTTTTCCAGAAGTCATCTGAGAGAAAAGAACACAACCTGAAACACCAAGACCCTGCTGACCTCTTAGTTGGATATTTCTGTGGAATTTGGTTCCTGTGAGAAGCTGTCCAAATACTTTTTCAAGGTGTTTTTCAGGAATTCCCGGACCATTATCCTCGACACGGACTTTGTAATGCTCCGTTCCCATTTCTGTGATTGTAATTTTTATTGAAGGGACTATTTTAGACTCCTCGCAGGCGTCAAGAGAGTTTGACAGAAGCTCATGTATAACCGTAGTCAAGGACTTTATTTTCCCGACATAACCAAGATATTGCCTGTTTTTTCTGAAGAATTCGCTGAGCTGGACGGTCTTGAATTCTTCAAACAGTTTTTCACCAGATATTTGTTCAGGCATCTTTATATTTCACTCCTAGTTTGCTCAACTCGGTTTCTATATGATGGATTGCAGTGCTGTGCATAGTACCTCTGGCAAGAAGCTCCACCGCACCCTTTGCGATGACAGCCATATCATGTTCGCCAATTATCGTAACAGTTTTTCCGTAAACGAAGATTTGTGTATTTGTGAGGTTCTCTATTATATTCTTTGCCTTTCCTTTTGTTCCGATAACTCTTCCTTTTATCCTGACTAATGCATTATGTTTTTTTCCAACGAATTCACTGAGATCAACAATCTGTAACTCTGCATCAGATTCCAATATATCGATTGCAGCTTCGGGTTCTGCGCCCCTTCCTATGGCCTTTATTGTATCCCGAGCCCGCCATAAATCAAGAATTTCATCAGATTTTCCAGAAGACTCTATGGAAATCTCCTGTTCAAGTTTATCTATACGAATTTTCGTATCAGATTGAGATTCAATATATTTAATGAGCTTACCATCCTCCTCGAGAAGAAGTTTCAGGCGCTCTTTTGGAATTTTTACGTATTCAGCCATTTGAATGAAACAAAATTCAACACAATATATTGGGGATGAAACTATATAAAGTTAATTATGTCTAATCGCTATGCGTCAGCCGAATTTCCCTCGTCTGTTTCGCTTTTTTCACTTTTCTCTGAACTGCTTTCTTCCTCTTTTAGAGCGTCTTCAGAACTAGTTTCAGTTTCTTTTTCAGGTGCTTCAGATGTAGGTGTTGAAGATTCTGACTTTTCTTTTTCCTCAGACTCAGTAGTTAAAAGACCTTTTCTCCTGAGTATGTTTATCTGATTTGGTCTGTATTTGTAAAGATAATCTCCTTTCTCATTTTCCTGGATTGGCCACTTCTGAACAAGTATAACATCCCCTGGTTTTACTCTGAGTTTATATCTTATTTTCCCAGGAACTCTGCAAAGACGCGTATAGCCATCCATACACTCAACAAGAAGTTTTGTGCCATAATGCTCAATAATTATTCCAAGTACCTCTCTCTTGTCAGTCCGGGGCATTCTTACACGGACAGGGGCATTTGGGTCGAAGCTTCCGTGTTTTTTCTTTTTCTTGTGATAAGACATATAACACCTTATGTAAGGGGTCTTGTTTTTAAGGTTTTGGGAACAGTGTCAAGCTTTATATATTACTGAGGGGATAATAAAAGCTCACGATGTATAACGAAAACAGACTTACACGATTTGAAAGAGCAAGGATAATTGGAGCCAGATCTCTCCAGATATCTATGGGTGCTCCAGTTCTAGTTAAGCTTGGAAAACTTGAGACTGACCCGACAGAAATAGCTGTTAAGGAATTTAAAGAACGAACAGTTCCTATGACAGTTATACGAAGGGCACAGGGACAGGACGCAATAACTGTTGATATAAGTGAAACTGACTTGGAAACTATGCTTTATTAAAGGTTGAGAATCTGCGCATGTGGAATACCTTCAATTTTAAGAACGGTCTTTTCTGTAACCAATCCGAGCTCAATTGCGATAGAAACACAATTTTCACCAACTAGATTTGCTATTCCTGAAGATTTTAGCATTTCTTTGAAAGTTTCAGCATCAACTTCTTCATTTCCATAAAAATTTTCATCAACAGTTAGGGAAATATCTCCTTCAGAAAAAGTCTTTCCTAGGAGCTCTTTGTCGCAGGCTGCGAGAATTGAGCCAGCATCTGAGGAAATTATTCTTGCACAAATCATAGAACTTTTACCATATACTTAGTTCCACAGGCTTTACACTTGAGTTCTGCAGAATCATCCCCTTCATTGAGGATTGTATCTGGAAGATTGCATTGTTTGCAGGAAACGAAGGCTTTGTAATAATCAGTGAGTTTTGAGTTCAAGAATTTAGGAGTTTTATTTCCCTTGAAAGTCAATCTTTGACCAGAAAGAGTTCCGGAAGTTCCTGCTTCAGAAAGAATAAATTTTTGTAGGTGTGCAGGGTCACGCTCGAGCTTGTTAGCTACTTCAAGGAAATTAGAGATTATTGTTTCAGCACCCTGAATAAATGATTCGAAAACTGGAATTTCAAATCTTGCCTTTTCACTGCTTACTTCTGGAAGCTGTTCTTTAGCTTTTTTCAGAAGTTCTTCATAGGATTTCATACTTGTTTGAATACACCTCGTTTTGGCTCGTATAAGTCCCCTTTATGAAGAAGGGACTTTACTGCCTCGAGTATATCATTGTAATCTAAGTCATTTAAAACACTTGTCAAATCATCCAAGGAAGCTCCATCACTACCGACTTCACTAATTGTCTTTAAAATAAGAGCCTCTACATCTTCGTGTAGTTTTTCTGGCTTGTCTTCTGAAGACTGTAATTCAACTTGCTGTGAAAGTTCAACCTTCCTCAGTAATTCGAAATTTGGATCACTTATTTTTTGGACTGCAAAAGAGTTTATGTAAATTTCTCCGTCATATTCTCGGACAGACCCAGTTACATCAGCAATATCCCCAATTTCGAGTTTCGCGAGAGTGTCAGCGCGTTTTTTGAAAGCCTTTGCACGTATTGTCTCAGTCGCGTCATCAAGGGTAATACTTGAATATTCACCATCATTTGAAACATATCTATCAACAACTGTGCCAAGTATACGAACTCTTGATATTTTAGAACCATCAGAAACTCTGAGAACTCCATAGCCTTCGCTCTCCACGTATTCTCCTGTGACTATTTTTTCTACGTGAACTTTCTTCGATGCAAGTTGAGAGTTTTCTGTCATTTTAGATTAGTAGGTAGGACGCGACGAGATATGCCCCCATGGTGCAGGCAGCGAGAGGAGGCAGAGCCGGAATCGGCTTTCCTTTTCCATAGATTAGAAGGCTGTGAATTATTAATATTCCTACCAGTCCTCCGACGACGACTGCAAGGGAAGCAAATAAGCCAGTTCTAAGAGCAGATACAGCAAGTATAAGAGGAAATGCCACGTCACCTGTTCCAAGGAAAGTATACTCCCTTTTTGTAGCAGGTTTGTTTATATTAGCTTTCTTTAAATTAGAGCGCATGCCTGAAATCTTTTCAGAAGCTATGAGAGCCAAAGGAACACCTCCTTTGATTGTGCCCTTAAATAATGTCAGCATATGCTTTGTCTTGTAAACTGCTATAATGTCATACACAGATAATACAGCAAGTATAATGAAAATCGTACTTACATTGAAGAGGAGGCCAATGCTTGCTCCGACGCCGGCAAGTGCCAGAATTAGAGATGCATTCTGGACAAAAATTGTAGGATAGGTGAATCTTATTATAACAAGTGAAATTGCAAGAAGCATTGCTGTAAACTCAGAGAAAAAGACGATGAAAACTGTTTCGCTTCCGACGAATATTATGAAAGCCATAAGAATTTTCATAAATCCGAGACGCTTCTTGAGGAATCTTATCAATAGCAGGAAAACTGCAGTAGCTATTGTGAACAGAATCAGAAAGCTTTTTACAGCAGGTCCTGTTTCAACAACAGGGATTATCTCGACTGCTGCAATCCTAATCGCAACATAAAGTCCGATAATCTGAACAGTAAAGAAAAGAGATAACTCAGACAAAAGAAGCCTTGGTCTAAAATCAGGGCTTTTTGAGGATACCTTGGCGCGGCTCAAACAAATCACCCTTTGATTTTAATTTGCTTATAAGTTCAACTGCTTTGAGATTGTCTATTCCACGGTTGGCTGCCTCTATCAAAACATCATCTATTTTTATATTGGGACCCTGCTCTTTTGAGAGTTCATCTATTATAGTGAGGATTGTATTTATTCTGCTCCTCTGCACTGAGGAAGTTCCTGCTTCCATTCGGTCTATATCAATTTTTCCTGTTTCAGGGTCAGTACCGAGATCCCTTAAGGACTGCTCTATAAGTTTTGTAGCCCTCTTTGCGTCATTTAGGGACACCTTCTTTGCCAGTCTGATGCGGGCTGAGGCTTCAGAGAGACGAACCATAGCTTCAAGCTGTCTTGGGGTAAGAGGGACTACTCCGCCATTGTCGTCATCATCTCTATATTTACCCCTCCAGCTAACGTAGAAGTGTTGTATTAGCTCTTTTGCCTTTTCAGTCATTTCCGGATCAAGATTTCTGGCATATGCAACATATTTTTGAATGAATTCAGAAGAAATTTCAGGCTCAATTGTCTTTGGAGAAATAAGGGCTGTAAGAACGTGTTCTGAAAGAAGAGTATCCTTGTCAGAGCCTGGCAAGTCTCTTGAAGTGAACTTCAGATCAAATCTGCTCAATATAACGGGAGACAGGTCTATTTGCTCATATAGAGGTTTATACACATCAAAACGTCCGTATTTTGGGTTTGCTGCAGCAAGAACAGAGGTATTAGCTCGCAGGGTTGTTACAATACCTGCCTTTGCTATAGAAATTGTACCTTGCTCCATAGCCTCCAGCATTGCCGAGCGGTCGTCATCACTCATTTTGTCAAACTCATCGACAGAGACAATTCCATTATTTGCAAGAATAAGTGCCCCCGCTTCCAATGTCCAACCACCTGCAAAATCGTCACGAACAACTGCTGCAGTAAGACCGACCCCAGATGCTTTTTTTCCTGAAACGAAACGACCTTTTGGAGCCAGTCCTGAAACATAACGAAGTATCTGAGATTTCCCGACAGCGGGGTCTCCAACAATGAAAATGTGAACATTTCCTCTGACAAGGGTTCCATCAGGATGTTGTTTTCTGACACCACCCATGAGCTGGAGAAGTATTGCTTCTTTAATTGCTTCATTTCCTCGAATAGATGGTGCAATGGATGCAATAAGTTTTTCATAGATTTTTGGATCTTTTGAGAATTTCTTTATTTTTTCAATATCTTCATCCGACAAATCAATTTCCTGGAATTCTTGTTCAGTTGGGTCAACGTGATTAACCTCCAGATAGAAATCATAATTAACAGTCTGAGCTCCACTCCTTGAAGGAATTGGGACTTTTTTCAGAGAGCCGACGAGCTGAACCCTGTTTCCTGGCATTACTTTCTTTCTTTCAGGAGGAGAAACTAAGTCATCAGAAAGGTGAACATATAATTCAGAAGGCTGTTCTCCTCCAAAAATTGACTCAGGGGCTTCCTGAACTTTGAGTATCTGAGAGTCGATCAATGTTTCATTGATAATTTTGAATCTTCCACGGCGTGCGCACTCGAAATTATCACACTGACTAGGAGAAACCATGTTTTTTGTAAACTGTGGCAAAACCATATTAGTCTTACACTCAGGGCATTCAAAAGTGACTTTCAAAGCCTTTGGTCTGACTTCAGCCGCATTTTTAACTATACCCTCAACAGAAATTAATCTATCAAGATGGTCTGAACGAACGTCCCTGATAACAATGGTGTGTGCTTTTGGAAGATTATGCAGACGGACATTGATGGACAGATTTTCAACATCGATTGGAAGATCTATTTCAGATATTGCATCCTGCGCTTGGCGAAGCGCTTCTTCTGGATGAAGAAGTAGGTCATCAGCCAAGTTCGGAAAGGATTTGTCAATATCAGCAAAGTCTACTAAAACAGACCTCTTGTCCGGATATTCCTTAGCTATTTCGAGAAGTCTTCCGTAGTATTTCTTCGTCTTGAAAAACTGCTCAAATTTGTCAATAGAATCCTGCATATCTCCCACTCACAGAATTTGTATTAGGAAAGCCTAGTTAAAGAACTTTGGCTTTTTTGAGCTCCTTGACCAACTTCTCGACGCCTCTACTGACGTCGACAATTTTCTTTGCACCTGTGCACACAATTTTACCTGATCTGAAAAGTAGGAAAACTACCTTAGGATCAGTAACTCTGAAAACGAGACCAGGAAACTGTTCCGGTTCGAACTCTGTGTTCTCAAGCGTAAACGCAATATTATCCAGATTTAGCTCAGATTTTAGATCAGAAGATGCGACAATATTTTGTATTTTTATTGTTGCCTCACCCTTTACTTTTATACCGCATTTGCGGATTTGTTTAAGAGTCTCTGCAATAGCGACCTTTACTGTTTTTATCTCTTTTGAACCGGTGCAAACCATTTTGCCCGAAGAGAATACGAGAATTGCGGCCTTTGGTTTAGTCAGTCTCAGAACGAGACCTGGAAACTGCTCTGGCTCATATTCAGCGTTATCTAGAGTCGCAGCAATCTTATCCAGGTCAATTTCAGCATCGACGGCAGCGCTTGCGACAACATTTTCAATCTTTATTTTTGGTTTAAGTGTGCTTTTTGAAGTTTTTGAAGTTTTTGAAGTTTTTGAAGTTTTTGAAGTTTTTGCGGTTTTTGCGGTTTTTGCGGTTTTTGCCATAATAATCCCTCCCAGGAGTGCTTTAAGTAGTATTTAAAGTATATAAAGGCTCCCCTAAAGTCAAAATTATAAAGATTTTTTATTATGTGCCAGAGGCGTAATCAGTAAGGTATTTTATCTGCTCTGTTGTGAGTTTGTCCAGAGAAAACCCCATTGTTTCAAGTTTTAGTTCAGCGATTTGCCGGTCCTGCTCAGCATCTATGTCATGAACATTGTTTTCAAGACTTCCCTTATTCTCTACAAGACTCATCATTGACATAAACTGGTTTGCAAAACTCATATCCATAACTTCAGAGGGATGACCTTCTGCTGCAGCAAGATTAACAAGACGTCCCTGCGCAAGAAGATAGATTCTTCGTCCATTCTGCAAAAGATATTCTTCATTGTTTGGGCGAATTTCTCGTTTGTCTTTTTTGATAGATTCCAAATCACCAATATTTATTTCAAGGTCATAGTGTCCGGTGTTGCAAACTATTGCCCCGTCCTTCATGCTTTCAAAATGTCTCTTAACAATTACGTCTTTCATTCCTGTTGCTGTTATGAATATATCTCCAAGTTTTGCTGCCTCGTCCATTTTCATAACTCGGTGACCTTCTAGAGTTGCCTTAAGCGCGGCAACGGGGTCAACTTCAGTTGCAATTACATTTGCTCCAAGACCGCTTGCCCGGAGAGCAAGTCCTCTACCACAGTGTCCGTATCCTGCGACAACAACCGTCTTTCCTGCGAAAAGGACAGATGTGGCCCTCATTATTCCATCGAGAGTGCTCTGACCTGTTCCATAGACATTGTCGAAATCCCATTTTGTTTCAGCATCATTGACAGCTATTATAGGATAAAGAAGCTTTCCTTCATTCCCCATTGCGCGAAGTCTGTGAACGCCAGTCGTTGTTTCCTCTGTTCCTCCAATAACCTCTTTAGCAAGTTCAGGGTGTTTATTGTGTATTGTAAAAATTAAATCAGCCCCATCATCGAGAGTAAGTGTCGGTTTGAACTTCAGAGTTTGGTCTATACACCAGTAGAATTCCTCATTTGAAAGTCCGTGCCAGGCATAGATGTCCGTACCCGCTTCGGCGAGAGCTGCTGCCACATCGTCCTGTGTTGAAAGGGGGTTGCAACCACTCCAGGAGATTTCCGCCCCTGCTGCAACCAAAGTTTCTATGAGAACAGCTGTTTCCTTTGTAACATGGAGACAGCCAGCTATTCTCTGACCTTTCAGAGGCTTGGTCTTTCCATATTTCTCGCGCAGGCTCATAAGAACAGGCATTCTGGATTCTGCCCACTCTATTTTCTTTCGACCTTGTGCCGCCAGTTTTTCATCTGCTATTTTACTCATTAGTCTGATTTGTAATCAACAAGCGAGTATATTTTGTAGTCTTTAAGCTTTTCTCGTCCATTAAGAAATGACAGCTCAATGACAAAAGCGAAGGCTACAAGTTCCCCACCTATTTTTTCTATTAAGTTGGCAGTTGCTCGAGAAGTTCCTCCGGTCGCTAACAGGTCATCTACAATTAAGACTTTGTCCCCTTCCTTGACCGCATCGTCATGGACTTCCAGCCTGTCGGTCCCGTACTCGAGTTCGTATTCCTCATAAACAATACTACTTGGAAGTTTTCCGGGTTTTCTGACCATTGTAAAGGGAATGCCCATTGCATATGCAAGAGCTGCTCCGAAAATAAAACCACGAGATTCTACTCCGACAATTACATCGATTTCGGAATTTGAAAATTCATTCTTGAAATTGTCGACAATATATTGGAAGACCTCTGGATCCTGTATTAAAGTCGTTATATCACGGAAAACTATTCCTTTTTTTGGGAAATCCTGTATGTTCCGTATTTTGTCCTTTAAATCCATATAGGAAAATTGTAAGATAAGCTTATAACTTTTATTAGGCATAGAAAAACAATGGAAAGGCAAGTTGATATTGGAGTTATAGGTGGCTCAGGAGTCTACGACGCTGAGTTTCTGAAAAACTCAGAAGAAATTACTTTAGAAGGTAAGTATGGAAGTCCGGCTGATAGCTATCTTGTTGGAGAATACCTTGGGAAGCAGATTGCATTTCTTCCAAGACACGGAAAGGATCACGCACTTGCACCCCATCAGGTGAACTATCGTGCAAATATAGACGGGTTCAGACAGCTTGGAGTACAAAGAATAATAGCGGCTCAGGCAGTCGGCTCTTTAAAGGAAGAATATAAACCTGGAGACCTTGCTTTTACAGACCAGTTTATAGACAGGACTTCAGGACGAGAGTCCACTTTTTTCGATGAAGGAAAAGTTGCCCACGTATCAATGGCTGACCCTATGTGCCAACCCCTTAGAGAAATCCTGATAAGTGGAGCAAGGGAGCTCGGAATTAAGCACCACGAAAAAGCTACTTATGTTTGTATACAAGGACCAAGATTTTCTACACGCGCAGAATCAGAACTTTTCAGAAGCTGGAACGCTGACATAATAGGAATGACACTTGTCCCAGAATCTATTCTGGCAAAAGAGGCATCGATTTGCTATGCACCTGTTTCAATGGTAACTGATTACGATTGTTGGAAGGAAGGTCATATTGTAAGTCATGAAGAAGTAATCTCAGTTATGGAACAGAATGTCGGAAAAATCAAAAAACTCCTTGCAGAAGTCATAGCAAAAATTCCGGACGAGCGCTCTGATGAATGTAAAAACGCAATGGAAGGCGCCACTGCCTAAAGAGGCTGCTTCTCTGCCGCCTGACTGTAATCCTTGTGAATAGTTCTTGAATAAAGTTCTGTTCCCTTTATTTTGTGAATGTATTCTTCCGCAATAAGCTCATGAATCAAGCCATCTACTTCTTTTTCAGGAATTCCATGTCCTTTTGCGTAACTTATAAGGTCCTCAAGGGAAAACATATTTGCGTGTTCCTCTATTTCAAGAACTGCACGTTTTAATTCCTCAAGATATTCCTGTTCGACCATAAATTATTATATCCGAAGGAGCAATTTAAACTTATGGATTCTCAAGTTACAATAGTCGGTGGAGGACCAGCCGGACTACATCTTTCGAGAAAGCTTAAAGATAAGGGAATAGATTCGACAGTGTATGAAAGTAGTCCAGACATAGGAAGACCAGTTCAGTGTTCCGGAGTTTTTAGTAACAATTTTGCAGAACTTCTTGATATGCCAAAAAAAGTAATACTCAATCAAGTAAAAGGAGCTAAGCTTTATTCTCCAAGCAAAAAAGTTGTTGAAGTTTCAAGAGAAGAGAAACAAGCAGATATTGTTGACAGAGGAGAATATGACAGACATCTAGCGAAGGGTCTTGATGTCAAGGAAGGAGTGCACGTCAACTCTTTAGACTTTAATTCTGAATATATAGTTGGTGCAGACGGAGCCCACTCAACAGTTGCGAGGCTGGCAGGGTTTCCGCCACTAGAAAAACATGTCGTTGGAGTTCAAGTTGAAATAGACAACGACGGATATGACAAGGACTTTGTAGAGCTCCATCTTGGACAGAAGGTGGCTCCAGGTTTCTTTGCCTGGATAATACCGACGGACAAAAATCTCCGTGTAGGCCTAGGAACAAGAGAGAAACCGAAGGAGTACCTTGACAGATTTATAGAAGAGAGGTTTGGAAAAGTCGAACAGCGAAAATGTTTGGCAGGATTTATACCAATGCGTGTCAGAAAACCTATATTGAAGGGAAATGTTGCCTTGGTTGGAGACGCGGCAGGTCAGGTAAAGGCAACAACAGGTGGGGGAATTTATATGGGTATGAAATCCGCAGAAATATTGGCAGATGCAATAGAAAAAAAGGACTTAAACATATATGAAAAACGATTTAGGAATGAGATTTATCCTGATTTGAAAAAGGCTGTGGCGATTAATAACATTCTCTCAAGCATGACAGACGAAGAGATGGACAAATTCTGGGACACGCTTGGAAACGAGAGTATGGTAAAACTTATGCAGGAATATGGAGATATGGACAAGCCGACTCTTCTTCTGAAAGGTTTCTTAAAAAATCCCAGACTAATAACTCAGGTTCCTTTTATCAGAGGTCTTCTGAGATAGCTATTCTCCGTGCCTTCGTTGACGGGAATCATAGTCTTCAAGTGCCACGCGAATATCGTCAACGCTTACATCAGGCCAATACTTGTCTAAAAAATAGAGCTCAGAATAACTTGAAGCCCAGAGCATGAAATTGCTCAGGCGGCGCTCGGAAGTCCTGAATATCAAGTCGACATCAGGATAATCTGAATAAAGATTTTGGGATATACTTTCCACTGACAATTTTTCTCCGGATTTCTTGACAGCATCTACTATTTCCTGGCGACCAGAATAGGCAAGAGCAACTCTGAAAAATTTGCTGTCATAATTAGCTGTTGCCTCCACAGCAACATCAGCAGCATCAAGGATTTTTTCCGGTAAAAGGTTACGGGAACCTATAATTCCAACCCTTACCTGGTTTTCGTGAATATCCTTGTCTTTTGAAAGTTTAATGAAATATTTTGAATACAATTTTTCAAGAGCCTTCAGCTGAGAAGCAGGACGCTTCAAATTTGACGCAGAAAGTCCGTATGCAGTGAGATGTTTCACAGGAGTTTCAGAAAGAATCCATTTGGAAACTGTTTCCATAACCCCAATTCCTTTAAGATGGCCATCCCAAGGAAGTGAGCCTTTTTCAGAAGCCCATCGGCGACAGCCATCAGGGATTATTCCCATGTGAAGAGGATAATTCATACACTATCATTAGAGACACTTCTATAAAAAATTAACAGGCAACGAAGTTTTATATAACACGCAGACAAAAACAGTTTTGGGAGATGGAATTTAGCACAGATATTTGGACAGAGAAGTACAGACCCACTGTACTATCGGAAGTCGTGGGACAAAAACACATAGTGGAAAGACTAAGCGCCTTCGCAGAATCTAAAACGCTTCAGCATCTGCTCTTTTCAGGACCTGCAGGAACGGGGAAAACTACCTGCGCACTCGCTCTTGCGAAAGAAACTTTTGGAGACAACTGGCAAGGTAATTTTCTTGAGTTAAATGCCTCTGATGAAAGAGGAATTGACGTAGTAAGAAATAAAGTAAAGGACTTCGCAAGAACAAAAGCACTCGGAGATGTTCCTTACAAAATAATTTATCTGGATGAAAGTGACGCTCTGACGAAAGAGGCACAGCAGGCACTAAGACGCACTATGGAAAATTATACACATACCTGCCGCTTCATACTTTCCTGTAATTACAGTTCAAAAATTATAGACCCGATACAGTCACGATGCGCAATTTTCAGATTCGGACCAGTTGAGAAGGGAGAAGTTGAAAAAAGACTGAAATTTATAGCAGCGGAGGAGAAACTTTCTGTAGACGCCAGTGGAATAGAAGCTCTTCTTGAAATCGCAACCGGAGACCTTAGAACAGCGATAAACCTTATGCAGGCTGTCGCATCTAGTGGGGAGAGTATAAGCGAGGAATCAGTTTATCTTGTTTCGGCAAGAAGCAAACCCGGAGAAGTTGAAGACTGTCTCAAGCTCGCCATGAATGGCGGATTCAGAGAAGCACGGAAAAAAATTACCACTATGATGATTGACAAAGGTGTTTCTGGAGAAGATGTGATAAGGCAGATGCACCGAGCTCTTCTGAGAATGGAAGAAATTCCGGAAAACGCATTGGCAGGACTCCTGGACAGGCTAGGAGAATATGACTTCAGAATAACCGAAGGCTCGAACGATATTATACAGATAAATGCCTTCCTGGCTCAGCTTTACAAGACCGGAAAAGATGGGAAATGAACCGTGGGCTGAGAAATACAGCCCGACGAAAATTGAGGAAGTGCTTGGCCAGGGAAAGGCTGCAGAGACTCTGAAAACTTTTGTTAAGAATTACAAACCAGGTTCAGGAATTCTTCTTATTGGACCGAGTGGCTGCGGGAAAAACGTTCTTGTTTCAGCCCTGGCAAAGGAAACTGGAAATGAGCTTCTGGAGACAAACGCCTCAGATGTAAGGAAGAAGGCAGATATAGAAGAAATTATAGGAGGTGCTTCCCGTCAGATGAGTCTGACAGGGGATGGAAAAATAATACTCGTTGACGAAGCAGACGGAATCCACGGAAACTCTGATAGAGGAGGAGTGCCTGCGATACTGAAGATAGTTCAAAACAGCGCATTCCCGATTGTTCTAACTGCAAATAATCCTGATGTGAGAGCAGTAAAAGAGCTGAAGAAGAAGTGCAAGGTTGTTAAAATGGCAAAGCTGAGTGAGGCAGATGTGGCGAAGAGGCTTAAGGATATACTTTCTTCAGAAGGAATAGAAGCAGCCGACAGCGTAATTATGCAGATAGCGTGGCGCTCAGAGGGAGATATGAGAATTGCAATAAATGAGCTTCAGGCGGTTTCGACCGGAAGGCAGAAAATAACAAAGGAAAATTTGGAGCATTTAGGAGAACATGGCAAGAGAATTGCCATTTCTGACGCTCTAAAAGCTATATTCAAAACTAAGGATGCAGATTTTATACGGAAGTCTATGTTTGCCTGCGATGTGGCGCCTGAAGAAATAATGCTGTGGATAGAAGAGAATATAGCGCGTGAGTACGGAGATGCTTCGGAGATTGCAGAGGCCTATGACAAAGTCTCACGGGCAGACATCTTTTTGAGAAGAATAAGAAGAGGGCAGCAGTGGGCTCTGCTTAGCTACGCCTCCGAGCTAATGTCAATAGGAACTGCCCGGGCGAAAAAAGAGAAGAATGGAAAAAGTATAGATTGTGTCTTTCCGCAGATAATTGCTATTATGGGAAGAACAAAGTTTCAGCGAGCAAAACGAGATTCCGAAGCCGCCGAGCTTGGGGAAGCTCTGCACTGCTCAAAAAAACGCGTGCTTGAGCAGATGCCATATTTTGATATTATTTTCCAACACCAAAGACAGGTAAGCAATCAGTAAGATTTTCTATACGGCAGTGCGTTACACTGATATCTTCAGGATGGTCAATTTGCAAGTTGAGAGATAAGAACCTATAATAGGAAGAATTTACAGACTCGCACTGGGCACAATCCTCACAACCAGGACCGGGGGGATCTCTCATTAGACAAGTTGCTGTATCTAGAGTTAGGTCTAAGATTTTTCCAGTACTTGAGAAACTTGCATCCAATCTACATAAACTCAGCCTATAGTCCTCTACTATAGCTTCTCCAAGAGGATCTTCAGCTGTAATAAATCTAACAGTATAAGGAGTACCAGGACCACCGCCCATAGGAGGAAGGGTCATCCCAAAACCTATCATAACTGGCATTTGTAGATAGTCAAGAGACTCATCAAGAATTGTGAAGTGGAGCTCGCAGTCAGTTGTTGGTTCCGTTGGAGATGTGTTAAAATCCTTAAGGTTTGCACTGTCAGTTATACATTCAGGATCAACCGCCTCTGTCTGAGGAACACAAACATATCTAGCATCAGAAGATACAAAATCCTTGCTTACTGTTCCTGCGGCTGAGGACAACTGAGCTGAAACATTTATAGTCATAACTTCCTGAAGAGCTGTGTCCACCACAAAAGTGATATTTTGCGAAAAACCTTCTGAAGTTATGAAGGACTCTAACTCCAGTACTGAATGAGAACAGATATTATTAAGAAAATCCTCATATGCCATCATGTCCCCAATATCCTCAAAATTTGCGAAAAACAGCGCTTCGCTGACACATTCATCCATAACCTCACGAATAACTTCAAAAACCTCCCCTGGATTCTGGGCGACAATTGACTGAGCCTGTTGTGTAGTGATTTCCTCAGCTTCTTCAGCTTCAATAAAAACACCAGTTGCGACAACAATAACAATAACTGCACCAGCTATTGCAGCAACTCCGATGAGAGCCTTTCTATTTTTGTTCATTGTATAAACCACACTGCAAGATATACTGAGCAAGGAACGACAGTACAGGTGTTATTCACATTTGCACCTGAGATTGTTCTACCGACAGAGACTATTTCTTTTGTGGAAGGTTGTAGACCTACAAGAGAGCCTCCCTTATGTGATATTGTTCCATTGTCATATAAGTAAAATGTGAAACCAAGATGGTCTGGAAGCATTTTAGTCAGTTCATCTTCCAGATTAAAGGGATCTTCGTCACTGGTCCAAAATTGATTTATAACAAACTTAGCAAGATCTTTTGAACTATCATTATTCAAGTCACTTCTCCAGAGGGAATTAAGAGAGTCTTTTGCATAGGTATTAAGAACAACATTTCCCCAGTCCCCGGGCTGACTGCTTTCTGTAAGCTGAAGAGACTGCAGATACATTATAGAAACAAATATCAAAACTGAGGCTAAGACTAGACCTACTAATTTTATCCACGCTTTTCTGTTTTTCATCATACTACCATACCATCAAAGTCACATTAACTATTGTCTGATTTATTACCATAATTCTTGTGAGAACCACAACATCTGAAAGCCTTGAGGGGTAGCCTTCGGTCATATTAAGATAAACACGTCCAGAAGCCTCCATTTTGAGCCAGAATCGTGTACTATTCTCGAGGCTTAAGTTCTGGCTCACTTTTGTGTAATTATTAGCTATAGTATCATTTATGTAGAGGACTTTTTTCCAATCCAATTTGTTCCTGAGAGTTGAATTGCTAAAATTATTGTATTCAGCAAGTCCGATTCTGTCCGGAAGATCGCCCGAATTCCAATCAGCCGGAAGTCCGGGGTCATTCAGCAAAAGATTGCTTATATCGAGAGCTCTAGACTGGAGAACAAAGCGGTCAGAGGATTCTTTCACTGAAGGAGCCATATCAAGAATTGACATAGTCGCCGACATAACCATTATTATTAGGAGGACTACCGCGACAATAACTCCTAGGTTTCCCTGTCCGTTATCTTGCTTTAGAAGAGGAATATCCATGATGCCATAACCCCCGTTACAAGGAATATTGCGCTGTGTTTAAGACCAAGTTTTACAGAGTCCTCAGCTATCTGACCGGCTATCAAGCCAGTAAATATAGCTTGTATAACGACCATTGAGAAAAATATTCCCTGATAGAAGGAAAGAACTGCTTCAGGGTCAATTGAGGCAATTGTAAATCCGCGTGAAAATACAAGAGGAACGAGAAGCTTCTGAAGTGAGATAACTATCATCAGGAAGAGAAAGAATATTGCATACATTATTACTGTCTGCTGTTGAAGCTTTGTTTTTCTCTCGGCTTCGGCTTCCTTAATTATACGGGCGTCATTCGCGACCGCGTCAAGCGTCTCAGAAAGCGCCCCTCCACTCATTTGAGTTTCTATGATGATTGCAATAGCCCTTTGTACGAAACGACTTCGGGACTTTCTTGAAAATCTTCTTAGAGCTTCTATGAAGGGAACCCCCCAGGACAACTGGACGGCCATTTTCCTGACATATTTGCTAAGGACCCCATAATCAGTCTTTGAACTTTTTGAAACAGCCTGAGGAAGCGTAAGTCCTGACTTTCTTGACTCTGCTATATCTCTGAGAAATGCCGGAAGCTGGTCCTCGATTTCCTCTATTTCCTTCCGTGAAGTATATGAGAAATACGAGTAAGGAAGAAAGATAAGGAGAATCGCAACACTGAAGGCGGGAGGCAATAAATCGTTTCGACCGACTGCAAAGGGAATAATCATAAGAATTAAAGCCAAAGCTCCGCTGATTCCGAGCACAATGTGCTGTGTTTTTACTGAAAGATTTTTTATATCCATTAGAGTGGGGAAGCGATTTTTAGTAGACCTATCATGACTATTCCGGCAACTGGTAGGAAGATGTAGACAAGCGCCTGTTGGAGGAATCTAAAGCTTTCGAAACCGGAGATTGAACCCATTATAGTTAGCATTACAGTTGAGAATATTGAGCCGACTATGACGAGAGTGATGTAAAGTTCTATGTAAATCGAGAGTTCATTTGTATATTTTTCTATCTTCCTTCTGTATGCATTCATAAGAAGTTTTGACTTTCCTGAGAGAAGGACTCTGAGATTACCTCCTCCGACTATTGTAGTTGAAATTCCAAGAAGCATTTCTTTGAACTGATTGGAAGGAGTCTGCTCCGCTGCCTTATGAAGTGCATCATCTATATCACGCCCCATTATCTCAACATCTTCCACTATTTTCTGCGCCTCCTTGGAAACTTCTCCGTATTCCTTAAAATCAGCAAGAAGTTTGAACATAGCAAAGGGGGGAGCTCCAGTCCCCGCTATTGTGTTCATATACAAAGTCGCAAAGGGAAGGTTATTCTCTATGTTCTTCTTTCTATCTGCAGCAAGCATCTGAGGATAATAGAGAGACCCGAAAAAAACTCCAGTTGTCAGAACTACGGTAACTGCCAAAGAAAGTACAAGGGCAAGAAGAAAGGGTTTTCCAAGAAGAATTATGTAAAGATAAGTTATTGGAAGGGCAATAGCCGGAGTTATCAGAGCATTCAGAAAACTTACGCAGACATATTCACGGAGCATTATACCCATATTCGCCTGCCTAAGGAAGGGGTGTATCCAGCGGAATTTCTCTATTTTTCTTTCAACAAAATCCCTAAAAAGCCTGCTGGCAACTTCTACATACTTTTCATATGATGATTTTTTCTCTGCCATATCACTTTATGTGATTGAGAAGTTTGCTTGGATTCTGGTAGTACTCGTGTATGACTCTGCCAACATTCCTGTAGTCCCTGATATTTTTTGACTTCATCCAGTCCAGCACCCTCATTCTGTTCTTTACCTCCTCGTAGATTGAATCCGGAGTTCCACCTGTTATTTCCATAACCCGTTTTAATATTGAACTTTTACCATAATAGGAATATTTGTCAGCGGCGGCTGACCAAGTAAATGCAGTATTTGTTTTTGGAACATCCTTTTCTATATCATATCCTGTAACTTCAACCAATTCCTTTGACCGACGAATGTACTTGCCTTTTATTCTCTGTCTTGTAAGAACAAGAAGTAGGTCAAGGTGCTGAAGCAGACTCGGGGGCAAATTTATAGGAGGTGTTCTGAGTCTGTTAACCACAGCCATCATAGATTCGGCGTGAATTGTGCTCATACCAGGGTGACCTGTGGCCATCTGCTGGAAGAGAACATATGCCTCACGACCTCTCACTTCACCGACAATTATAGTGTCAGGTCTCTGACGCAGAGAAGCCTTGAGAAGGTCAAAGAGGTCTATCTCGCCAAGTTTCTTTCCGCTTACTCCCTCAGGACCAAAGCCGGTTCTTGAAACCTGAGACACCCAGTTCTCATGAGGAAGACGAAGTTCAGGAGTGTCCTCAATGGTAATTACTTTGAGCTCAGGTCTGATGAAAAGAGACAGCGCATTCAACATAGTAGTTTTTCCGGAAGCTGTCGGTCCGGCAATAAGGATGGACTTGCCGTGCTCTATAGCAAGCCAGAGGTAAGCAAGAATCTCAGAATTTACAGTCCCATAGTTAAGAAGGTCAACACACGTCATAGGATCAGCTGTGAACTTTCTTATTGTAAAATTTGAACCCTTCATAGAAATTCCAGAGCCAAAGGTAGCCTGGACACGTGAACCGTCAGGTAGAGCCCCATCAAGAAGGGGGTCAGCTATACTTATGGAACGACCGCATTTCTGGGACAGCCTCATAACAAAGGAATCCAACTCTTCTTCTGTGTCAAATTTAACATTGGTTCTTACTGAACCAAATCTCTGGTCACGGTGATAGACGTAAATTGGAACACCGACACCATCACAGCTTATGTCCTCTATATTTGGGTCATTCATCAGAGCATCTATTTTTCCAAGACCGATGAAATTTCTCTGAATATAGTATTCTATGAAATGTCGGGTTCTCTCACTCATTCTGAAATTATAGTAAGCTATTACGGAATCCAGCTTCTGTGAAAGATATTGTTCAGCCTTAAGTGTCTTAAGTGCGGCGAAATCAACTTCAAGTTCCTCGACAAGAGTGCTTTCTATTCTTTTGAGTATCTCATTTTCCTGTGGAGTAAGAACCGGTTCTATTACTTTGTAAAGAAGCCCCTGAGCTCGTGGGTCATATCTTATATTTGCATAAACATGTACCTTCCCTCCACGATAAATTAGAGGATAGGTCATATTGATTCCAAGAAGGGATTCTCTCTTTTCAGGTTTCTGTTTTTTTACTCCGGGCTTGTTTTGTACACCAGGACTCGAAGGAAGTGACAATGAAAAGTCTGATGTTGCACGGGAATCTGTCTGCAGCTCTTTCACAGGAAGACTCACTCTCTCGGTCTTTGCCTCTTTTTCGAGAGCAAGTTTCAGAAGCTCAGACACCAGAGATTTAAGCTCACTTTCAGAAGCTCCGCTGCTGCTCTCTTTGGAGAGCTCGGAAGAAATCCGATCAAAACTTTCCTCGCTTATTGCCTCTTTGTTCCTTGCATCGATGGCAGGTTGTAACATTTCAAGCATATTTGGAGCGGCTCTCTTTTGAGAAACATCCGGAGGCATCTGAAGAGGAGCAGGTCTGGAGTGATATGTCTTCTTTGCGTGTTTTAGGAACTTTGTCAGGTTCTTCATGCTATATCCTCTAATACCATAATACCGGCTGTTGAATTATAAGCTATGCGATGCCGCCCTCCGGCTGTTGAACTGAAACTTCCATTGATTGAAATGTTAAATTTCAGTAGAGGGTGGGTACGATTTATGTCATAGAATTCATCTCTGACCAGTATTGAGGTGTTATTTGCAATAACCAAATAGCGATGACCTGCGAGATATGGAGGAAGTTCTATATTGAGTGAGTAATTGTCCACATATCTTCCATAAATATAGGAGTTAGAAATAGCGAGGTGGACATAGGAAGCAACATTTCTGAACTGGTGACCTGCCTGAAAATCAGACATCTCGTCCTTTATTCCGCCAAAAACTGTTAGAAACATTACAAAGATGAAAACGCCCATAATCGCAAAGCATACCTGCTCAAATATGGCCGTGCTAGCTTTACGATTGGAGAAGCCCATATTACGACTAAAGAAAGCGCTTATTTATCTATTTTGATGTCTTATCTGAGATCAACAAGGACATTTGTATGTATTGTTCCACTACTATTGACTCTGCCAATGTTTCTTACTACGACAGTTGCAGAAGTTCCAGAAATCCTGGAAACTTCACCAAGAGATATGTTAATCAAATATGAAGTTGAAGAAGTTGTGTCATTTATCTGTCTGAACCACATCATGAAGGAATTTGCGTAGCTGTTACCCACTGAAAAGGGTCTGGCAATGAGAACCCCCGAACTGCTATTAGTCTGATTGGCAGAGCAACGGATATTCGGCTCAATCGGATCTATTGACACCCAATCTAATGAATTTATGAGCTTTCTGCCGTTCGTAAGATTGTATAAAATTGCGTTCTTGTTTACATTAGCTCCGGAACAGTGACTTCCATTCAGAACAGATAAACTGCCCATTCTAAGATTCATGCGAACTATACGAGTTGAGTTTATCTGCTCCTGTCCAACTTCAAGAATTGCGTTTTTTATGTCAAGAAGTTTTGCCTGAGAATAAGTAACCGTGACTGAAACCTGCTGACTTTCCAGCATTTCCTTTCCCCAGCTAAAAGTCAGTATAACAAGAGCTGTTACAACAAGAATCATCACGACAGAAGATATAACCGGAGACTGTCCTTTTCTAGAGCGGTAATTGGAAACCATAATATGAAAGGACATTCAGCACAGGTAGCTGGAATATGTGCAGGTGAATTTTATGAGCTTCTCTGCAGAGGTCTCTTTTGAAGAAAGTCTTACTTCTTTTGTTTTGTTTATCCACTCAGAACAGGAAACATCATTCAAGACGCCTCCGCTATAAGAAGTTACAGTACCTGCGGCGAGTGTATCATTCGCCATATTTGACTGAAGAGCATCATCGACAAAGAGTTGAAGCTTCTCAGCCTGCTCCGTTCCCGCATTTCTTACATAAATTGTGATGTTTGCTTTATCTGTGCTTGCTGAGCAATTTGCCACAAAACCTTCAACTTTCAGCTGAACATTAAGACCACCGAGCAATTCCAGACTTGTGTTCTCGCTTGAAGTCTGGATTGTACCCTGCATTCTCTGAAGGAAAGTATAAGCTAGACCGGCTATTGCTATAGTCATCATAAGAAGTAGAATAACCGAAATTATAGGAGTTATTCCCTTTTTACTTGAAAAGAATTTTGGAAATCTCATTTTACCTCTATAATCTCGATCACAGTTTCAAGGACATATAATATTGAAAGCAGGACAATGACCTGAAGACCTGCCATGAAAATTAAGAGCATTGAAGACATACCGGTTCCTCTCGCAATATAGGCAATTACTAGAGAGAATATAAAAGCCAGAATTATTGTTATCTGGATTACGATTTTACGGGATTTTCTTGTAGTCATATTATTGTGGAGGTAGTGGAGGGGGAGGCAACTGCCTTCGTGGCTGCTGAGGTTTCTGAACAGGCACAGGAACCCTTGCCACTCTTTGGGGAGCTACGCTCTGTCTCTTTAAATACATTTCTAAGGAATTGAGAGTCTGAGATAATTGCTTGTTTTGTGCCTTGAAATCGTTCATTGCAGATTTCATATCCCCGATAGCCGATGAAACTTCCTTTATGCTGCCTTCTTCCTCGGTTTCCATTGCCTCTGTTGCTTCGGCGAATATTGTAAGTATTTTGGAAAGCTTCTGAGAAAGCCCACGGTTTGTCTCATTCATCAAATCAAGAGCATTCTGGATTTTTTCAGCGACTTGCTGATTTGACTTTGAAACCTGCTCCTGCATTCTCTGGGTTGACTCTAAGAGCCCCATCATTTTTTTTATGAATTCGTCTGCGTGTGATTCAATTTTTGTGAGCCCGACAGTGCCGCGCAGAGCGGATTTAATTTCATTTATATCGTGCTCGAGCTTCTCTTCCTTTCGTTCGAGCTCGTCATAAGGGCTTGACGCAACAACTTCGTATGATTCAGACTCTTCCGCCATGGCTACTCGGTTTAAAGGGAGAGTCTATATAAATGTTGCTTTTAAAGAGTGGGGAAAAAAGAAAGGGGGCCCGAAGGCCCCAGATTTCAGGATATTACATCATGCCCGGCATTCCGCCCATTTCTGGGGGCATTGCTGGGGCTCCTCCCTTGCCAAGCTCCTTGGCAGAGATTACATCATCGATGCGGATTATCATTTCCGCTGCTTCTGATGCGCTCTTAATTGCCTGTGTCTTAATCTTAAGAGGCTCAAGAACACCTTCCTTCTGCATGTCGATGACCTTTCCGAGGAACACATCAAGACCGTGTGAGTTCTGACCCTTCTTGTCATGTGCAGACCTTAGCTCAGTCATTTTGTCAATCGGATCAAGACCGGCATTCTCTGCCAGTGTCTTTGGAACAATTTCCAGAGCATCCGCAAAGGCATTTATTGCCAGCTGTTCTCTTCCACTGACCTTCTCTGCAGCTTTTCGGATAGTCTTGGAAACTTCTATCTCAATTGCGCCTCCGCCTGCGACTATCTTTCCAGTTTCAAGTGTTGCTGAAACGCCACCGATTGCATCATCCAGTGCGCGCTTGACTTCATCAACCACATGGTCAGTTCCGCCCCTTACTAGAAGAGAAACAGCCTTTGGAGATTTGCAGTCAGTAACGAAGACCATTGAGTCTCCGGAAATCTTGCGTTCCTCGACGCTTCCGGCATTTCCAAGGCTTTCCTTGTCAAGGTCGTCAAGATTTGAAATTATACTTGCGCCTGTTGCACGGGATAGTTTTTCCATATCGGACTTTTTGACACGTCTTACAGCGAAGATTCCTTCTTTTGCAAGGAAGTGCTGTGCCATATCGTCAATTCCCTTCTGACAGAAGAGTACCTTTGCCCCGGATGCTTTAACTTTGTCAGTCATATCTCGGAGCATTCCCTCTTCCTGTGAAAGGAAGGCCTGAAGCTGGTTTGGATCAGTGATTCTGATTTCAGAATCGGTTTCAGTTTCCTTTACCTCAAGAGCTGCGTCAACAAGAGCTATCTTTGCACCGCTGACAGACTGAGGCATTCCAGGGTGAACTCGCTCTTTGTCGATTATGAGTCCCATTATAAGCTCGCTATCGTCAATTGAGCCTCCACTCTTTTTCTCAATCTTGATATTATCAAGATCGACAGAAAGTGAGCCATTTGACTCGTCTGCAACAAGTGTTACAGCCTTAACTGCGAGTTTTGCAAGACTTTCTCTTGCTCTCTCTGCTGACTTTCCAGTCATTGCAGTCATAGCAACTTTTTCTAGAATTCCAGTATCATCTGGAGAAACATTTTCTCCCGCTGAAGCCAGAAATTCCTGAGCAATATCATTCGCTTTTCTGTAGCCCTGTACAATAACAGTCGGATGTATGTTCTGGTCGAGAAGAGCCTCTGATTCCTTGAGAAGTTCTCCTGCGATTATCACAGCAGTTGTTGTTCCATCTCCGACTTCGTCTTCCTGAGCCTTTGATACTTCAACAAGCATCTTAGCTGCAGGGTGTTGTATGTCCATCTCGCCGAGCAGAGTAGCGCCATCATTTGTGATAACAATATCTCCAAGCGAGTCGACAAGCATCTTGTCCATTCCTTTTGGACCAAGAGTAGTTCTTACGGCTTCCGCTACAATGCGACCTGCCATAATATTCATTCTTTGTGCGTCCCTTCCAAGAGTTCTTTTAGAATTCTCAGATAGAACTATTACTGGTTGTCCAGTCATTTGTGTCATCTCTAATACCTCCAAGTATTACGTAGTGTCCTTACTCTACTTGAGGTGATATATAAAGCTTACTGTTTTATTAGATTTGCAAGATACTTCTTTACAAGCAAAGTTGCCCTGCAATCATCTTCATTATAATCTATGACTTTCTGGAGCTTTTCCCTGTCCCCAGTATCAACAAATTCCTTGTAGAGCACAATCGACTGCATAGCGTCAACATCTTCGTGCCTCCATGAATCCGGTTTTAAGAATTTTGCGATAGCTTTCAGAGAGTAGGAGTAGAGAGGAAAAACAATTGATTTGTGAGAAACTCTGTATAAATCTACCATTCTTTTAAGAATCTTTGTTCCATCAACCTGGTACTTTTCAAAAAGTTTTTTCAGTGCAGTGACTTCGTAGGTATTCCAGTGATAGAGGATATAATCTTCTTTTGAATCCAAGTACTTTAGGAAGTCACGGAAGATTTTTTCCTCATCGTCTGGCGTCTCGGCCAAGAAGGATATGTATTTTTCAGAGCCATTCTCCGATTCAAGAATACCCATCAGATAATCAAAGGGCTCGGCTCCAGAAGTTACTTCATCAGTCCCCTCCAAGTCGAAATACAGTTCAGATTTCGTATCTGGCAGAATTATTGCATCCTTGTTCTTGAGTAATGGCTTTCCGGTTTTTAGTGACTCTGCGCAAAGTTTGAACTGGCTTGCTTTCACGTCTCCGATACCCTCTATATCTGTCAAATTTGAAATATCGGCTTCCATTATATCGGAAACTGTGAAAAACTGGGAAGAATTTAGTTTTGTCTTCATTGCCCCGGAGATTCCAGGGATAAGTGAAACGTCATCAGCTTCCTTTGCTATCTTATTCGTGTAAGTCGTCCAGTTATATTTTACAGAGCCATATGTTGCCGAAGGAATAATTTCGCCAGTTTTTATTTTTAGGACATCGGAAATAGCGAGTTCGAGTGTTGATTTGTAATCAGAAAACTTGTAAGAGAAAATATCGTTATTTCGATTTACAAGATAAAATTCCTCAGGTGTAAAGCCCTGTATTTTTCCAAGAACAAGATTGTAATAAGCTGCCTGAAGAACGTGATCTCGCTTTAGATTCTTGGCGAGTTTTATTTCCTTCACAATATAATGATAATTTCCAAAAACGCTTTCCCCTTTCCTTTTCTCAAGAAGATCTGCCCGACCTATGAGATTTTCTGGAAGATAGATAAGAGGACCATTTGCGACGGCTTCTTTTCCTGTGAAAAAAGCATCTAGCACCAGTTTGAAGCCTTCTCTTTCCTTTGTAAACTTGAGTGGATTCATTCCAGGATGTTGAGCCTCTATTGAGTCGGCTTCATGCTTCATTCCTGCCTCTGACAGAAGCTCCTGAAATCTTTTCGGTTTGTCACGAGCATCTTCCGGGGCAAAGTCATTACAGTAAATTATGAAGGGCTCCTTGATGTAATTGGCAAGATCCCCTCCTTTGACAAATTTTCCATTGCCTTCAGTGCATTTCTTGAAAAGCTCATCTATTTTAGTCATTTTAAGCCGCCATCGCAATTATGTAACTTCTATAAGATGCCTCGAAGAAAGTTATTGTGAGATATTGAAAACCAGCACTTGAGAACACATTGAGCAGTATTTGGGGAATTGGATCGGCAGTAAAGATTCTGTATGCAAAGTACATGAAAGTGACATAAACTGCGAGCCAACTGAGATAGAAAACACGAAGATTCGAAAGAACCTCATTGAACGGAACAACTGAAAAGCTAATTCCAACAAGAACTATCCAGAGCGACATGTAAATAGTCTGGGTTATAGCAGGACCGGCTCCCTTGTGTATGAACATATCTATCGGAGTTGGTTTAAGTGCCAAAAAGATGAAGAGCATTGTTGAAACCCAAAGAATTAGAAGCGTTGCCAAAGTTCCGTAGACCAAATTAACTGCAAATAATATAGGGAAGAGGAATGCAACGCCGACTTTTGTGAGGACGGTAATACGCGATATAAGAAGCATGAGTAAGAGAAGGAAGAGTACAAGGACATTATTCTGCGGAGAGCTGTTTATTGCAGCAGAAAACTTACCGAAGAGGAGATACAGGGAAATTGCTACAAGTGCGACTCCGCCGATGATTCTGGTGATTATTGCACCTGCCGGATTTTCTTTCATCTTTTTATTTATTACAAGACTATGATAAAAGACTTGCGGGGAAAGAATTAATATAAAGCAGGATTAAGGGCAAGTATGCCCAATAGGAAAGCAGCAGCCGGATTAGTTCTGGGAGTCGTTCTGATAATTGTACTTATACCTACTATGATAGGGCTTCTCGGTCTTGGAAAACTTGCAAGTGGGCTGTTTGGAGGAACGGAAGATATTATTCCAACAGAAGGGAAGGAGCTTATTGCTCTGGGGAATGAAGGAGATATTAGACTTATTGGATACGGTCCAGATGCAAGTGTAAAGGTTCAGCTACAAGGAGAAGTGGGGGCAACATTTCCAAATTTAGGAAGTGACGCATGGTATGGGCTTGCAGCAGGAGACCTTGACGGAGACGGCTATGACGAAGTTATCGGACTTTCAGATAGCAGTGATATTATCATAATACCTATTGATGAGATTGCTCCCTTGATGACAGATACAGATGAAGCATCATTGAATGTGAAAACTGTTTCAGATCTTGAGAACTGGGATTGGGACGTACTACATTTTGATTCTGGTATGAACTACGAAAAGAACGCCCTTGCAGCAGGAGACTTTGACAATGACGAAAAGGATGAGATATTAGTTGTCGGGGAGAATAAACTTGTTATTTACGATTATACCGGAAGTAGCTATGTGAAAACTGTAATAGATGAATATGATGAATATTGTACATCCGAATTTTGCTCGGATAATGCAAATAACAATATTGGATTTTCGCATTCCGTAAGTTTTGGAGGTGGCGTTGACTCTGTCGCTGTTGGGAATGCTGACTACGACGATAATACAGAGATTGTTGTTGCATATAGAACAGCCAGTGATTACGAAGAGAGTAGGAGAAGCCTGGCGATATTTGAGATTTGGAAGGATGATAATGGAAACTATAGGACAATGTATGATGAGAATGATGAATTGTTAGCAAACTTTGCGGAGCTTTATCCCTCAGCTACCATGTGTGATTACAATGAAGATGGAAAAGACGAGATACTATTCTTGACGTCTGATGTATATGGAGTTTGGGGTTATGATATGGATTGGAAGGGTTATGTTGATGGTTGTGAATATGATTATGACGACAGTCCAGCGCTAGCAAGCACGCAACCAGGGGCAATATACGAGACACAGATTGATGAGGATTTGTGGTATCGTGACAAATCAAATAATGACATACTACTACTTCAGGACATGGTTGTAAACCTGGCCAATCCGAGTTGCAGTGACTATGCAAACCCTTGGTTTGGAACATATAATAGTGAAGATACAGTACCAGGAAGGGGAGAGGGTTTGAGTCCAACTGTAAGAAAGTATGTAGTAAGTAGTACTTATGGAGAGATAGTTTCACAGGGTTCTGTAGAACTACCTCAACCAATAATAGACATAGACTATACTTCTTCGTCAGAATGTGATCAAATAGATTTTGATTATGACTGGAATCTTATTAGATTTGGAAGCAGAGGAATTGCATTTAATGTATTAGTAGCATATACGGACTTCACAAATTGGTTGGCAGGCAATTATGAATGTGCACTAAACTGGCCTGTTAAATGGGTTGATATTGCCTGCGACGACTTTACAGGAAATGGCAAGATGGACTTGGTTTTAGTAGAAGAGCCGGGAACTGTTTACATAATAGGAAATAGTGAAATTGATACCTTCCTTTCTGGAGGAATAGAAGGACTCAAGGATATGAATGATGAACAAATGATAAATAGACTCCCTTGGTCCTGGGCTAATATAGGTTTTACAAATGATAGTGAAAAATTTGTGACAGACCCCACCTGGTTCAACAGCTGGATAGGCCTTGTCCCGGCGAATATCATCGGCGAAAAAACAGGAGAGGAGTCAGAAACTCTGATAAGCGAATAAAATGAAAACACAAATGAGAAAAGCGCAAGGAGGGCTTCCTTTCGGAGCCTCACTGATAATCGCCATAGTACTTTCACTCATCGGCGCGGCTTTCATTTTCAATATGGGAGGACAGATTTTTGGAGTGAAGGATGCGTTCCAATTTGAGGGACTGGAACTTGTGGCTCTGGGGAATCCAGGAAATCTAATGGTAGTAGGTTACGGTGACGGAGACGCCAAACTTTTCTTTGGTCCGGAAGTTGGAAATGAATTTCCGAATGTATTCGGAAATGGGAGGAACCCATGGGTACAAGTAAGAGTTGGAGACCTTGATGGAGACGGAATTGATGATGATTTCGTAGCATTGACAGAAGATAAGGAACTCGTAATTTTTAACATTAAAGATTATACAGAACAGTATGAACAATTGAATGACTATACCACTTCAAACCTTGCAGGGCTTACAAATTGGGACGTAATAAGTCTTGAAGAGGAAAGTCCGAGTGATTCAAATATGATTGAAGGTGCAGGAGATAGTTTGGGAGACCTAAGAGCTTTCAGAAAAGATGACGGGGAAATTATAATTGGGAACAAACCACTACTTGTCGGGGATTTGGACGGGGACGGGGACGATGAAATAATTGTTTTAGGAGTGTCGGTGTTCCATATTTATAGGCAAACAGATTCAGGAGGATACGAAGAATATTCTGTTGAGTATTATGATGCTTGGGAATCAGACGCCAATACAGTGAGTTTCGCAGGCGGAGTTGAGGTTGCAGGAATATCAGATAGCGATTTGGATGGGCGTGAAAATAATATAGTCCTTATTTATAGGAGCACCACAAATGAGGAGAAATCTCCTCGAAAGATGAGAACACTTGAGATTGAGTTCTTCCAACTTGAGTCAGGATGGCTTGCAGGTGTATACGCTACAGGAGCTGTAGTTAGTAGTGCAGAAGATTTGGGCTCAATTAGTTCAGGATTCAGCAGATATTATACAGGGGCATCAATTTGCGATTTTGATGGTGATGGGATTAAAAACGACTTAATTACTCTGCGACAAGATTTGTGGGGAGCCTTTGGATGGCAGGCGGAATGCAGTTCTGGTTGTTTTGCATCTGATGATTCTTGTAGAGTAACTGACACTTTTAACTTAGCTACCTTGAAACCTGTAATGAAAGTCTGTACAACTTCCGGAAATTGCATCTTTTCCTTAGTAGACCTGGAAGATGACAGAACTTTTAGTAATAATTTTAATTGGCTAGATTCCAATCTAGATACATATACTATAAGTCATGAGGACTGGCCGATTGACTGCGGAGATTGGGAATATTCTGAAGGGTACATAGGCATACCAGCAATGGAAACAGTATCCTCTTTTGATATGAATTCCCAAAGAAGGGATAGTGTTGAAATTTACATAAATAATTCAATATCAAGTAAGACAATTAGAAATATACCAAAAATTGCAGTAAATATAACAAGTTCTGATAATAATGGGTGTCCAACAATATCATCTATGTCAAGAGCTTACCACCTAACTTCTTGTCCAACTCACTGGAAACAGGACTGGCTTGATATAGCCTGTGGAGATTTGGATAATGACGGTAAGGCAGAAATAGCACTCTTAGCAGAGCCAAGTCATATTTACATAGCAGAAATAGATGCCTTGTCTTTGACTTCGGCCGAAGCTACGGCTTTTACAAGCCACACTAGCATTATAAATACACTACCTTGGGCCTGGATAGGGCTTCCAGAAAAACGCTGGACCTCTTTGGAAGTTGCTAACGTTGTAGGACGGAACCCAGAACAAAATGGAAACTAATCAACTTCCTCAAGCTCTCTCAGAAGCTTTAGAAGCTGTTTTGAAGTTACTGTTTCCTGGAATTCCTGCTCTCCGAGTACTGGCACACCACTGACTTGTCTCTCCTCTGTTTTCTTGAGAACAAACATTCCGTGCTGTCCGAGCACCTTTGAAGACTCCCTTATATCCTTTGCACGCTTTTCCAGGGATTTTGACTTGAGTCCAGTGAAGATTATATCCTTCTTGCTCCTGCCAACGAGGCTGAAGGAAGCTTTGGTAACGGCCGCTGTTCTGAAGCCAATATCTCCGAAGTGAGATTCTACTACCTTTTCAATTTTACTTATTCCACCGGAAAGCTCTGGACTTTCCTCTTCAAATCGGAAAACATCTATAGGATCAAGAACCAAATCTCCAAGAGCTTCCTGGAGCCTTTCAATGTTTTCGATGCTAGCCCCCTGCCCGCGCTCATAATTCAGGAGCGAGCTTTTTGAGATACCAGCTTCGCGCGCCAAGGCTCCGGCAGAGATATTGTTCTTCTGCATCAACTTCCGGAGATAGTCCGTATTCAGATGAGAATAGAATCCGCCTTTCTTTGAGTAAACAAAGGGAAAGTGATGTTCCGACAGGGCATTTTCAAATGTTTTGAAACTGACGCAGGCAATATTGTAGCGTTCGTAGACTGTGTGCTCCATCATTGTCTCGCCACGCGCGGACTCACCAATTAGCATTGGACTTGCTCCAATAACATTGGAAACGCGCCGGAGATCTATGGACTGCTCCTCTGTAAGAGAATCTACGTTTGAAAGAATTTTAAGCAAGAATATTGTATCTCCGTCACGAGCAAGAAGGTCGAAACAGCTTGGAGTAAGCTGACGTGCTACTGAAAATCCGAGGGCTTCCAAAAGTCCGGCGGCTCTTTCCAGAAGATTCTCTCTTTGGGAACTCTCAGGAATCATCGTATTGTTTTTCTCAGCCTCGAAACTATGCACATATGGTCTTTTTCGTAGGGATCGAGCTTAAGTTTTTCCTCAGTGTCGAATGTTGACCTAAGCTGATTTGTGAGAATGTTAAATAACTTATTTGGATTTTCAGAAACGTCTATACTTCGGGCTTTTACCATAAGATATGTCCAGCCTCGTGGTTTGAGGAACATTTTTGCATTTTTGATAAGAATGTCAGCCTGATGGCGCTGTGCAACATCTTGGTAAACTATATCGACTTGGCCGATGCGGTGAGCGTATTGGATTGGGCGATTTGCATCAGCGAGTATAGGAACCATATTCTTCCTCTTTTTGCAAAGTGGATAAAGGTCCGCCATTGCTCTTGGGGAAAACTCAACACAATATACAGTTCCCTTTGGAACTAAGTCAGATATGTGACTGGCAGTTGTTCCGTTTGCGGCTCCAAGATAGAGAACACTTGAATCCTCTTCAAAGTGCATATTCTTGAGACCAAGTGTAAGCGCCGCTGAAAGTTTTGACCTGTAAGAATCCCAGAATCTGTATTCTTTTCCGTCTATCTTTTTGAGTCGTTCTCCGTAGACCTTTCTGCCCGAAACTAAGCTAAGAGTTGCATACTCTTTTCCGAGTTTTTTTAGAAGTTTCATTTTAGATTTTTTATCCTCTTGTCCAGGCTTTCATTGAGTTTGTCAGCTGAAAAGCCTGAGCCGTAGACATCAGCCCTTATTGCAAGGGATATTTTTCCTGCAAGAATCCGAGCTCCCTTCCCCCGAAGATGTTTCGGAAGGTCATTTATCACAGGATGGTGCAGAAGAACTCCATATTTTGGAGGCTTTGCCCCAGTTGTGACGTGCCTGAATAGTGCCTTCTCAGCTCCAAGAACCTGGACTGTGCTCGAAGGCTTTGTTGCCAGACGCTTGGCACCTCCGACAAGAGCCATAAGCTGAGCCCCAATGTGACTTCCAGCGACAGCTTCGAGATTTGGATAGTGTTCCCTCATCATTTTCTCAAGGTATTCGCGGAGTCTGGTTCGTGTTTCATACATATCTGAGAGAGAATGTGCTATACCTTTGGGAACTTCTGTATCAGACCTTTCGAAAACTGCCCCAAGTTCGCTGGATATTTCCTTTTGCTGGGAAAGTTTTATCAAAAAATCATCATGTTTCTGTACAGAGCGACTGAGCTCTGGAGAATATAAAGAAGACCATTCTCTGAGTCTCTCAGAAAGAACATTTACAAGGGGGTCCATCTCTTCAAGGGAGTTGACAGCCTGGATAATTCTTCTGTCAGGGGAAGCCAGCTCTTCATGCATCCTCAGTTTTGTAAGTTCCTGGTTAAGAGCGTGAATATATTTATCTAAATCAATCCCTCTCTCCTTTGCGAGTTCATCGAGACGCAATCTGGCATCTATTGAAGCTTCGCTGTCTGCTGAAAATTCAGCTCCAGACTCAAGAAGGACGTCTAATTCAGGCAAAGTTTCTGTTTTTTCATAGTTCCTCAGAGTTTTTGCCGCCTCAGCTGGACTGGTTGAAAACTCAGACTCCAGGCTAAGTTTACCTCCTTCAGAGGAATAAATACCAAAGGGAGTGACTACTATTTGCTTTGACATGCATTGAACCTGTATGGAAAGCTTTTTAATCTTTTTGAATCAAGTAAACGAGGTATGGGAAGAATAATACAAACATTCGTTAAGAGAGTAGGAGACGAACTCTTGGAAAGGAGTCCAGACAACTATAGTGTGGATTTTGACAAGAATAAGCTTGCTCTTAATGAAATTATAGAAAACGGTAGCCTGAAGTGTCCTAGCAAGAGAATAAGGAACAGACTTGCCGGATATATATCAAGAGCTGTAGTTCTTAGAAGCAAATAAGATGAAAACCGTTTTGAAACTGGGAGGATCTGTATTCTCAGCCGAAGGCGTAGATAAGGATTTTTTAGAGAAATTTTCTTCAAAAATAAGTGAATGGGCAAAAACCCACCAGATTGCTGTGGTTGTAGGGGGGGGCAAACTCTCTAGAGAGTATGGAGAGCTGGGAAGAAAATTCACCAGCGATGAAGACCTTCTTGATACAGTTGGAATAATGGCATCCAGAGTAAATGCTTCACTACTTGTAACAGCTCTTGGAGATTTGGCGGCTGATGAGATAGCAAAGTCAGAAGAAGATTTTCTTAAAATTTCTGAAGAAAGTCCAGGAAAGGTTATTGTTGCAGGAGGATTTAGACCAGGACAGAGAACAGATGCAGTCTCAGCGGAGATAGCAGAAGTCTGGGGCGCTGAAATGGTCATAAAGTGCACTGATGTTGATTATGTTTATGACAAAGACCCGAATAAATTTAAGGATGCAAAAAAACTTGAGTCAGTAAGTTTTGATGAACTGAAAGACCTTGCAGGCAGTGGAGAGCACAAGGCAAATATTTCAACAATTATGGATCCTGTGGCAGCCAAAATACTCTCAGAAAATAAGATACACGCCGCAGTGGTTAATGGAAAGGATCTTGAAAATATTGGAAATATTCTAGACAAAAAGGAATTTACAGGAACCAGAGTCGGTTTTTAATTTAGCTCTTTTTTGGCTTGTGTTTTGTATGTCTCTTAAAACCGACATATTGGAAGGGCTGGAAAATTCCCATTGATATGTTTTCCAGATGACCTCCGACTCTTCTGAAGTATCTCGTTAGAAGCATATAGAACATCACATCCGCCATGCGCAGATTCTTTCCACGTTCTAGTTTTCTGAGGAATTTTTCAGAGTCTGTAAGAAGTCCCTGGTTTAGCTTGCTGACCTGAGTGGCCTTTTTCTTTGATTTTTCAGCAAGAGCCTCTGCAGAAAGTGAGAACATCATATTCAGTCTATCACGATAATTTCGCATAGTCTTCATATGAAGACTATTGTCAACTTTATGGGGATTTAAAAGAGTCAGTCTTGCCATTTCAACTGTGTAGTCCCCAAGCTGTTCAAGATCGATAACAAGACTTGTGAGAACCAAAGAACGTTTTACATCAGGAGCTGAGTTTTCTGCGAGATATTTCAAAATTCTCTTTCTTATATCACGTTCATAAAGGTTTATTCTTTCATCTTCTGACTCCAGAGTCGTGATGATTGAACCTTTGGTTTTTGGAGTCCTTATGCTGACATCATCAAGAACTGCTGCGCAGGCTTCGCTGAACATATAGGAATCGCGCTTTAGCATTTCTACTGCAGAAGTATATGCAGAATCGAGAAGCGGGCGCTTATGATAAATATCAGATATCTCACGAACTGTACTGAAAGGTCTTTCTTTCCAGATAAAGTACATATCTCTTAGAGCTTTTAGAGACCTTGAGAATTTCTTTAAAATATTCATACAAGAACTATTATCAGGGCAATTAAATAACTTACTGTGTAACTTTTTCAGAGAGGTTTGCCTTCTTTATTATAAGTTTTCCAGCCATTCCCTTCCATGAAACTTCTGAATTCTCTATCTTTATTCTCTTCTTGAAAATTGGTCCGTCAATAACAAGAGTACAATATTCTCCACCTTCGCCGCCTATATCTATACGGTACTTTTCTCTTATTTTTTTGAGCTCTTCGTAAGTTTCCCTGTTCAGCTCCCGTCCGAGCCAAGATTGATCGAGGCCATCTGCAGAAACAGAGACGAAAATTATTTTAAAGCCTTCGTCAAGTGCGTAATCTATAAGCTCTTCATGTGGCTTTTCCCAAAAAGGGGCGACAACTTCAAGACCGAGCTTGCTTGCGATTCCTGTGAAAATATTTCCCTGGTAATTTGAGCTTACTCCGCCGAGAGTAATTCCATCTATGTCGAGTTTTGACAGAGCTTCTTCGAGCTCCTCAGCCTCCCCAGTGTCGAAAGTGCTCTCGATGGGAACTTTTACCAAAGGTATTCCCATGGCTTCTGACGCAAGTTCTGCCATATTTATTGCAGACGTATGGAAAAGATAGCTGTCAGGATTTGAGGCAAGAGCAGTAACTAGATGAGTTATTTCATGGCCGTCCTGCATCGCCTTGTAGAGAGATGCTGTTGAATCCTTTCCTCCACTGAAAAGTGCTGCAAGTTTCATTTTAGAATTTTTCTGTCTGATTTCTTGTTTTTATGCCTTCCGCTACAGAACTCCGAGTATAAAGGCAGCCATACTAAGCACTATTGAAGCCTTTATCCTTCTTACATAGAAGATTACAGAAGATAGTGAAGAATCTCGCCAGAGAGAACGCATTAACAAGGCAAGTAATACATCTACGATAAGAATCAAAATGAGATAATTTATTGAGAATATTTCAAGATAATACGGAATTGGACTCAGAGCTATTGTAAGAGCCATAAATGCCAGTGCAACATATTTTCCAAGGTCTTTATGTGTCAGCGGAAGGGTTCTTACTCCGAATTTAAAATCCCCTTTGACATCCTCCATATCCTTGAGAACTTCAAGCGCCCCCATATAAAGAAATATCAAAGCAGCTGGAACTGCTCCGGCCGCGATGTCTCCGACGACGGATGTTGTGAGAATGAAAACAGACGCCGTCAGATAGGCAACTGCAATGTTTCCAATAAATCCTACTTTCTTCAGAGTAGTTGCATAGAGGAAAAGAAGAAAGAGGTTTCCTGAAATGAATATGAAGGTGACGAGAGGAAGACTTGATGCCGCCCAGATACTAACAGCATAGAAAAATAGTGAGAAAACCCAGACTGCTGCAGGAGTTATTTTTCCAGCAGGAAGTGGTCTGTCTGGACGATTTATTTTATCTATATACAAATCGTAGTAATCATTTAAAAGAAAACCGCCTGCAGCAGCTGAGAGAACTGCAATCAAGGTTGCGGACAGAATACCAGTAGACGGAAGATCGCCTGTTGAAAGAAATGCTACAAAAATAAGAATAATATATGTAATTATTGCAGAAGGTCTTGTCATTTTGAGAACTGAATCCAAAGTGTGTATATGTTTTGGAAGTGCGCTTCTTTTTCCCATATTAGAGTCCCCTTTGATCCTGCCAGCTTCTGAGAGCACCATTTAAAATTGTTTTGTCTCTGACTAATTCAGAAAGTTTGGAAGCCCCGCAAAGAAACATTGCCGTTCCTAGACTTTTCCTGAGTTTTTCAATTTCAAGAAGAACTTCAGCGCTTCCTTTTGTCGCCGCCTTTATCATTGGACCGGCCATACCAACTACATTTGCCCCCAGAGCGATTGCCTTTGCTACATCCAATCCGCTTCGTATACCACCTGTTGCTATGAGAGGAATTTCCTTTGAAACAGCTCTTATTTCAAGAATGCTCGCAGCAGTTGGAATTCCCCAATCCCAGAACTCAGAGAGTTCATTGCCCTCTTTTCTGAAAAGTTCGACCGCGGCGAATGATGTTCCTCCAGCCCCACCTGTATCTATAGCTGAAACACCACAGTCAATTAGAATTTTTGCAACGTCCTTTGATATTCCGGCTCCAGTTTCCTTTACTATAACAGGAAATCCTAGTTCTTTGACTAAATCCTTTAGTGAAGCGGCGAGTCCCACCATATCAACATCGCCTTCAGGCTGGACAGATTCCTGAAGAGGATTTAGATGAACTGCAAGAGCATCGGCACCGACATCATCAAGCATTGATGAAATATCAGAAGGGGAATACTCTGAGATTTGCGGAATTCCAATATTTCCGAAAATAAGAGCAGTGGGTGCTACTGACCTGACTTTGTAAGTACTTGAAAGAGATTTGTCCTCCAGCATTGCTCTTTGAGAACCTAGACCGAAGGCGGAACCGGACTGTTCTGCGGCTTCTGCAAGAGCCAGATTAAATTTTTCCGCATCCGGATGACCTCCAGTCATTCCGCTTATTAAAAAAGGTATTTTTAATTTCTTTCCGAACAACTCTATGTTAACATCTATGGAATCTCTATCAAGACCAGGAAGAGAATTATGAATAAGTTCAACTTCTTCAAGAAGTGTCGTTTTTTCTTTTGCCTCGACTTTCTCATTCGAGACAATTTTGATATGGTCGAGTTTTCTCCCAGTTGTGCTCATATGCCAATGAACCAAAATTAATGGTTCTATTCTCCCGCCTTTATTCTAGTGCTTAGTTCTGGTTTCCCGAGTATGGCTCCGCTTAAGTAGTTTTTCTTGGAAAGATTAACTATGAATATTTCTATATTGTGCTTGCTGATATTGTAGAGCTCCTCTATTTTGTGCCTCATTCCGCCTGTAACATCGCTGGTTTTTGACTCTTCAACTGCTGAAAGAACCTCGGCAAGGTTTCCGCTATTTATTTCCTCAACAAGCTCCCTCTTGCCACTATCTGGATTATTCCAGAAAACACCATCCACATTAGTTCCAATTACTATGCGCTTAGGAGTAATCCTAGTAGAGAGATGGGAAAATATCATTTCTGTAGAGGCTATTGAGCATCCCTTGACAGAATCATAAACAATATCACCATGAAGGAGTGGAACTGCCCCAATCTTATGACTTTTATGAATTGGAGAAAGGTTAAATTCTGTGAATCTCCCATTTTCCATCTTTGAACAGGAATAAGGAGAAATGGTAATAGCCGGAACTTTATGAGATATAAGAGATTTGACAACTATCGAATTCAAATTCTGCAGAGCACTTCTTGTCTTTGCAAGACCAATAGGCTTGCACTTTTCTATTCCCTTACTTACATTATGTTTTTCTGCAACTGGATGGGCAAAACCACCGCCACCGTGAGCAAGAATTAATTTGAAATCCTCGTAAAGTTCTGAAATCTGAGAAGAGGATAAATCTATAACAGAAAGATTTTCCTGAAATTCTTTTTCCTTATGCGTTATTGCAGATCCGCCGAGCTTGACGAATATTGTTTCTTTACTATTTTCAGTCAATTCTAACACCGGGCTGATTTGTCCTTACGGAATATGCAGAAGCACCACTTTCTTTGAAAGCCTGGATTAATGTCTCAGGGTTATCTGATAGTGAAATAATACAACCTCCACCCCCAGCTCCAGTTATTTTTGAGCCGACTGCTCCAGAATCTTTTGCAAGCTGAACCAGGTCCTCGAGGGATGTAGAGCTGACACCCAAATCTTTCAAGAGGGACTGTCCACGATCCATAAGAGGGCCAAGATCTCCCTGACGCTTACCAAGAAGAATTGTTCGAGCTTCCTTTGACAAGGAACCTATGCTGAACATACTTAGGGCAACTCTTGGATCCCTTATACTGTTTTTAACTCTCAAAACCATGTCGCTGGTGTTCCTTCTGACACCACTGTTTGCTACAACTAAAGTGAGAGGCTCAGAATCCAGCTGACTTATGTTTCCTTTTTTGAAAAAAATAGTTCCACCAAGACTTGTTACAGCAGTATCTATGCCACTTGGACTTTCGTGAGCCAGTTTGTCAGCTTTGTAAGCCATCTCTGCAATCTCCATAGTGGACGGCTCCTTTCCAGTGAGAAGTGTTGCGACGGAAGCAATCGTGGCTGTTGCTACGGCAGCAGATGAACCAAGTCCGGCACCGATAGGAATTTGGGAATTTATTTCAATACCAATACCTGACCGACTTTTTGAGAATTTTTGTGCTTCCTGAACTGCGGCAATTATTGGATTCTTGGACTTCTCCCTGATTCCACATTCTGTTGTTTCTCCAGTATCTTTGGACTCAACAACAATTTTTTTTCCATCCAATTCGCATGCAGTAGAGTATGCTCTCTTGTTTATCGCAGTGGCTATTCCCGGTTCTCCATAGACCACAGCATGGTCTCCGAACAAAATTAATTTTCCCGGTGCAGAAGCTCTAATCATCGTATTTCAGAATTCTTATACAGTGTCACTGGAAATATTTAAGTTCTTTCGTTGCAGAAGCTTGTTTCGTCAATAATTGACACTGAATTAAGGAGGAGAATTTTTTCTTCCTCTGAGACCGACATAGTAGCATCAACACCAACAACAACTATGCAATCGGCTGTACTGAGCATATCCTCGCTCAGAATGTTGGAAGAAGTTGGAAAACAGTCAGTAGCCTCGCTGTCGAAGCAGAATTTAGTCCCTTCAGAGAAGATATAGCCTGTAAGAGAAATTTCATCACCCTCTCCGAGGAATTTAACTTTCTCCGACTTTGAGTAGGTCAGACAACCTGAAATAAATATAACAAGCAAGATTATGAATACCAAATTCAGTTTTTTCATTTATCTATATTGAACACTTCCTTTATTTTGCTGAAGATGTCTTCGAAACACTCCCCGCAGCTCTGTTGTTTTTCCTCGGAACTATTATAAGTGTGGTGGAGAGCATTGACGAGTGGAAGTTTAAGCTCATTTATTTCTTCGATATCTTTTCCGCTTATGTACTTTTCAGCTTCTTTTAATGAGGAATTTAAAGATTCAAAATAATTAATTGCCACACCAAACTCCTTTGAAGCTATGTGAGCAGAAAGAAAATTGCAATACTCCTCTATTTCTTTCTGTGTTCTTCGTTTCCCCATATAGGAAATTTAGTTTGATTCTACTTAAGACTTTCCAGCACATTTATAAGTGATAAAAAGAACCTAAAAGTAGTCGATGAAGATCCGACATCGATCTGATACCAGATGATGAATGATGGGCGGTCTGAGACACTAAACCCTTTCAAGCTTCAGTGTTGAGCATAACTCTTGAGCCTTCAAAATCAAAACCAAATTTCATTTCTCTTGCGCCAGCCTTAGCCATTGTTTCTCTGAGTTTTTCGGCATCTTCTGCATAAAACATCAGGAAGCCTCCGCCTCCGGCACCGACTAATTTTCCTCCGATGGCTCCGTTCTCCAAAGCAGAGGAATATAGCTTGTCAACTTGAGGAGTTGTAGAACTTGGAGAACGCGCCTTTTTCAGCCCCCAGTGCTCACTTAACAGCTTTCCAAATTCAGAAGTATCCCCTTTTTCCAAAGCTTCCTTTATTCTGTAGCTGACATCCTTTACCTTGTGAAGATTTTCTTCAACTTCTTTGCTGAGTTTACCCCCTTTACTTAGTTGTTCACCCAGTATATCGGCAGATGCCTTGGTAAAATCCGTGAAGAAGAAAAGGAGGTTCTTCTCCAATTCTTCCGTAGTTTCGCTGGATATTTGCAAAGGAGAGGCTTTTACTTCACCATCTTTTGAAATATCAAAGCAAGTTATACCTCCATAGGCAGCGATATATGGGTCCTGTTTTCCGACAGGTTTGTTTAGAATATCAATTAGTATTTTGCAGGACTTTGTCGCAAGCTCTTCTGTAGGAATATGCTCGTTCTTCCATTGATTGAGAGCCTCGAGAAGCCCAACTGTATAACTTCCAGTCTGTCCAAGTTGAGTTTCTTTTGGAATGTCAGAAAGACTGACAATTTCTATTCCAGTTGGAGAATCGACAGATTTTAGAGCCTCTTTTATTATTGGATTCTTAAGTTCTTCAACGCTGTCGACAACTTCACAAAGAGAATATTTTGCCCTTATCTTCTTGTCAAATTTTTGATGAAGAATAATAAAAGTGTATTTGTCTATAGCGGCATTGACTAGGAAACCGCCATGGTCTGCATAATATGAAGGGAAATCCGTGCAACCCCCTCCAAAGGTTACTCGGAGAGGAGTCTTTGAAATTATCATTTGGAATCCTCCACTTCCTGTGTGAAGAGTTTTGCCACATCATTTGGAGAAGCACCGACAAACTCAGCATTATTATCTTTTAGATATACTGAAACTGCTTTCTCAATTATACTTTCTTCAAATTCAATGTCATTGAGAGATAAAATAAGACCTTCAATTGCTTCTTCAGGATAGAGAAAAAAATCACCAGTTATTTTTACGTCTTTCAGTTTTCCCTCATCAACAGAAAATGATGCTTTCAAGAGCTTGCCTCCTGCCACTTTGAATTGTTTTTTCACAATCGAATCCATCTTCCCAAACAGGCTAACGTTGGAAAATATATAAACATATCTACATAATTTTAAATATGGGAAGGTTTGTGTTGGCGACACTTGTTCTGTCTGTGCTTATCACAGGATGCACCGGAGAAATAGATACATCAGAATTGTCTACAGAAATTGGGGATATTGTAGAAGGAATAGAAAATATTGGTGATATGATTCCGGATAATGTAAGTGCAATGATTCCAGAAGATATTGGGGGCATGTTGCCCGATAATTTAAGTGAAATTCAGGAAATTCTAAACGGGACTTCAGAAACGCTTGAAAATATTACAGAAGAGATTATTTCTGGAGCAGAGGAAAGTCCCTGCACAACGAGTGGGACAAGTTTAGTATATCTTAAAGGGATTTACGAAGCTGAAAGTGGAGCATACAAAGCAAAGTTTGAGGTTTTCAAAGATAACAGTACTGAAACAAAATACATAGTTTCTGGAACCACAGAAGGTGTTAATAGCATCACCATACAAGTAAATGAAATACTAGTGAGTAGTACAGGAGGAGGGGAAGTAAACGCATATATATTTGGAGAAAACCATACCTGTGTGTATTCGGGATAATGAGACTGATTAAATTAAGAGAAGAAGACGGTGCCATGGCAATGGCGGTTGATGAAGCCATATTGAAAGCGCGTTCAAAGGGAATTGTTCCTGATACCTGCAGGCTTTTTGTTTTTAATCCTTCGACAGTTACGATTGGCTACTTTCAAAGCTATGCAGAAGAAATATATGATGAAAACCGTCGAAAGGTCGGAATAGACGCGGTTCGAAGGATAACGGGTGGCGGCGCCGTTTACCACGACCAGCAAGGAGAAATAACCTACTCTGTTGTAATGGGAGAGGATACTCTGAATAAGAAAATACCAGAATCTTATGGATTCCTCTGCCAGCCTATAATAGAAGCTCTTGATATTCTAGGAATAAAATCTGAATTCAAGCCGATTAATGATATACTGGCTAATGGGAAGAAGATATCAGGAAGTGCCCAGACAAGAAAATGGGGAGCAGTACTTCAGCACGGAACTTTGATGTACAGCACTAATATTGATGAGCTATTTTCAGTACTTAATGTATCAAAAGCAAAAATAGCAGATAAAATTCTTGATTCAATAAAAGACCGAGTAACAACTGTGAAGAAGGAAATTGGTGAAATCTCACGCAAGGAAGTTGAGAGTGCCATGATCGAGGGCTACAGACGAGTTTTCGGAGAGCTTGAAGAAGGAAAACTTACAGCAGAAGAACTTGAAATGGCAAAGGAGTTACGAGAAAATAAGTATGCAACAAATGAGTGGCTAAATCAGAAATAGCTATTCAAGCCTTTCTAGAATCTGATCAACTTTCTGTTCAATTATTCTGAGACGCTCATCTACACCAGATTCAGCTCCCTGTTCTGTCTGAGCTTCTTCCTGTATAGTTACAGTTTCTGTAGCAGGAGCAGACGCTACCCCAGAAAACATATTATTGAGAAGAGCTGTGTGAGCTGTTTCCAAATCAGAATAGTCGCTTGTTTTAACGATGTAGGCTCTTTCTGAGCCCTCCAGCAGATTTACTCCTGCAAGTGCGGCAACTTTCTGACCTGAGCCATAACCGCTGACAATTGAAGACAGGGCATAAAGCCGATTCTGGTCGTCCTGATATATCTGAACTTGCTGAGGAACCCAGCCTTCGAAATTCTGGACTTCTGTCCTTGCAAGCCGAAGAACTTTGTTTACTCCCGGAATGTTCTTTTCCAAATCATCAAATTTATACATCTTTACTTCTCCGGCATTGTTGTAATCCGCTCCAATTAAGGCAATGGCTGCTGTTCTGGCACCACGGGATTCTCCACCTACAGGCTCGTATAGTGTAGCCCAATAGAGTTCATCATTGTAAACTGAGAGAATTGGGTATTTTTGGAATGTCTCTGCGGCTCCAGTTGATATCTGACCGCCAGGAATTTCATATAGAGATTCACCGTCGGAAGACCTTTTTGTTATTTCACGGGCAATGAACCCAAAGCGGTTGGCTCCATAAATATAGGACTGAGCAAGCGCCAGTGATTCCGGATAAACGCGGAGATGGTCCTGGCCTATAAATTCCTTGAGAGCGCCAAGCTCGTCTGGGGAGTAATGACGGATGTCTGCAGTCTGTGCACTGACTAAAGTTACACCTTCAAAATTTTGAGAATATGTAAACGAAAACCATTTAATGGACATTCTTGGATAGAGCCACCATATAGCTCCATCTGTATCTGTTGTGAGATAGCCGTTACCAACAATCCAGAATCTGTTTGCATACCAAGCCCGTCTTTTGGATTTTTGATTGAACATACGATTTTCTGTGTATTTGAGGTCCATCTCTGAAACTTCCGGACTAAGCTCTGTTATTCCAGAAGTCTGTGAAAAACCAGGTGAAGTCCTTACAAGCTGGTTGACAAGTCCGTTTGGCTCCAGCGCTGCGCGCCACAACAACTCACCGTTTTCGTATACAGGTTCAGCTTCTAAAATTGTAGTCCAACCAAAGCGATTTGCTCTCAATCTTATTTCTCCTGTATTGTGAGGAACTCTTCTGTAAACATCAGTGGTGAAAAGAGTTCTTGATTCTAAATCGCTAAGAACTAACTGCTCTGATTGGAAATCAGTTCCATCTTCCATATCATAAAAACCCGGAGATAAGCCAACCCATACTACTTTCCATGCCAATCCAGCTAGGAAAAATAGAACAAAGTAGGCAGTAAGAATATAAATGAGTCTCCGGCTTGCCAAATCTTTGACAGCTCCGGCACCAACCTGAATGAAACCTATCCTTGCCCTGGGTCTGAAAAGAAAAGGTGCGGCAAGACGAAGGTAAAGGAAAATTGGAATTGCCAGAAAAACAAAAATGTAGACGACACGGACATCAAGAGTTAGCCACCAAGAAAGATATCCTGCAAGCAGAAGAACTACGAAAGAACTCCAGCTGTTACGCAATGTCTTTGGAATCATAACTCGATTAAGGAAGGGGAGTTTTTATGCTTTGCTTAAATTCCCAGCATTGTTCGAACTTTTGTGGGAGGCTCCCATGGAGGATTGAAGGTCAGCTCAACGTCGACCTCGGAGGCTCCGCCTGAAAGTTTTAGACGGTCTTTTATTTCAGAAATCATCATTTGACCGAAGGGACATGTAGGAGAAGTCAAAGTCATTTTTATTTTAACAGCAGAAGAAGTAACCTTGATTTCGTAGATGAGACCGAGTGTCCATACATCAATTCCGAGCTCAGGGTCCTTGCATTCTTTGAGGAGTTCAATAACTCGTTCTTCATTAAGTTCCTGAATCATTCCCATTTAATTTTTACCTTGCCTTTTTGAATTCTACACTGGCAGGCAAGCCTTTGCTTCTCTTTTGAACCACATGTGGCGAGAGTCCGGCTCTCGTGTGGAGCTATCGGACTAAGGTTTTCTTCGCCTTCTTCAACAGTAACAAGACAAGTTCCGCAAAGACCATTTCTGCATCCGAATGGGAGAGAACTATCTATCTCTCTGGCAAGAGCTTTCAAAGAATCTCCGTCTTTTGCTTTCACTTTTTTCTTGTCATTTAGAAAATGAACTTCTGCCATAAAAAGAAAGTATTAAATCTTGCTTAATATAGTTACTATATATGGAGTGCGAGCTGTGCGGACTGGTGCTGGACTCAGAAAGAAAAGTAAATGTCGGAGGCTCAACTGTTTCTGTCTGCGAACACTGCACACGCTACGGAAAAGAAATTTTTACGAAAAATGTAGCAGCTTCCAAAATCGGACAATCTAATTATAAAATGCCAGATGAGACACTTCTTGTTGATGATTTTGGAAAAATAATTTCACAGCAAAGGCAGAAACTTGAGATGACTCAAAAAGAATTCGGAGTTTTTCTCGGAGTTAAGCTTTCAGAGCTGAAAATGATAGAGAATGGGAAACTAAGACCAGATGACGCGACCGCTAAGAAAATGGGAAATAAACTAGGATTAAGTCTTTTCGAGTAAAATTAAATTATGTTGAAGGTTTTTGCGAGGTTTCTCAAATGCTTTGCTTGTTTTGTGTCTTTTGATGAGTGTTTTTCAATACCAGCTAGAAGTGAATCCACATCAAGAACGGTGAGAACTTTCTTGCCCTCATCTGAAAATGAGGAGGACTCCCATTTTCTACCGGTTATCAAAACTAGTTCATCTCTGTCTTCATCAAATTCATCACTTTTGTTTAGGTCGGAAACATATTGAGTGAGGATTTCAGAAGCAAGAGACTCTATGAAGTCGTTGTGCTCTTCTAAGAGAACAATTATTTTTTTCACAAGTTCATCTTCTTCTTCTGCGATGAGAACGCAGGCAGCTCTTAAAGAGTAGGCTGCAGCGTCTACATTGACTCCGCAGTCAGAACTGAGTCCCGGATATTTTGCCGCGAAAAGTGCGCAAACTAGCTTTTCCTTATTATCCTGACTTAGTTCGTCATAGGCTTTTCTATTAGTCATACAAAGAGTACTGTTTAGATATTATTAAGCTTGTTGGAAAAAGGATTAGTTTGATAATTTATTGATTATTTTCTCAATACCGAGCTCTTCCTGCTTACCACTTTCCATATTCTTCAAGGTGTATTTCTTTGATTTTACTTCTTTCTCACCTACCGCAAGTGAAAACGCTATACCAAGAGAATTTGCATAATTGAAGAGCTTGCTCGGACCGCGCTTCATCAAGTCTATTGATGATGGAATTCCGGCATCTCTGAGCTGCTGGACAATTTTTGCGGCATCTTTGAAAGTGTTCCCAATTGGAATGACGAGGACTTTAGTCTCAGTTTTCGGGATGTCTACCATTTTTCGCTCTTTCATTATCTCTATTATCCTTTCAACGCCGATGGAACAGCCTGTTGCCGGCATAGTAGATTTTCCGTAGACTCCGATGAGGTTGTCATAGCGACCTCCAGCACCAACGCTTCCGTATTTTTCCATCCCTTTAACTTTTATCTCGAATACAAAGCTGGTATAGTAAGCAAGTCCGCGCACCATAGACAGAGTAAGTTTTAGATATTTTCCAAGGCCGAGGGCTTTTGAAGCCTTCAGAAGCTCCTTTGTTTTGGCAAGTTCGGCGCTTTCAGGCAGTTTTTCTTCAAGCTCCTTCATGCCGGCAGTCTCTATAAAGTTGAGAAACTTGTCAACATTTTTGATTCCTTTGTCCGCTATTTCCTTTTTGACAGCGTCCATCCCTATCTTGTCGAGCTTATCTATACATCTGAACAAGTCAGGGCACTTAACTCGTGGAATTTCGAAAAGCTCTGCAATTTCTTCTAGAAGCGCCCTGTTATTTACTTCAACTATGAAATCTTTGAAACCAAGCTCTTTAAGCGAGGCTACAACAGCCCCTACTGCATCAAGATCTGCCTCAACCTCCGTAGAGCCCACAACATCGACGTCTGCCTGCCAGAACTCTCGGTAACGCCCAGCCTGGGGCTGGTCATAGCGCCATACGCGCCCTATCTGGAAGCGCTTGAAAGGTCTTGGAATCATTGGATTGTTGGCAATATAGCGTGCCATTGGAACTGTCAAGTCAAAGCGGAGACCCATCTCCCTCTCACCGTAGTCAGTAAAGCGGAATATCTCTTTAGAAACATCCTCTCCGCCGACACTCTTTGCATTGAGGGTTTCCCAGCGCTCGAAGGCCGGAGTTTCCAGTTCCTGATAGCCATAGGTCTTGTAAACTCTCCTTATTGTGTCGAAAACATAGTTTCTCAGAGACATTTCCTGAGGACTAAAGTCACGTGTTCCTTTTGCTTTTTCAAAAGCCATAGCAATCACCTTGAGACTGAGGGCCCGGACCGAGAATTGAACTCGGATCTCTAGCTCCACAAGCTGGAAGGATAACCATTACCCCATCCGGGCCATTTTTATTGATTATAGATTGGACCGGACCTACACGCTTGCGTGTTTGATCCGGACCAGTTTTATTGACTGTGAAAACAGCTGAAGCTCTAAATGAAATTTTTTTAGAATCCTGACTAAAAGCTTTGTTTTCCTCAACTATGAAGACACTCACTTCTAATCATTTTAATCAACATAGCTATGAAAAACCCACTATTTAAGGATTTTCACGAATAGAAACACTATTAAACGGAGGAATGTATGGAATTTTAAGCATATCGCTTAAAAGGAGGGTAAAATGGCTGACTACAAAGGAAGGTGCATGAAGTGCCAAAAGGAAGTAGACATTACAGACGCAAACGTTACAACCACAAAAAACAACAGAAAAATGGCAAAGGGTAAGTGTGGAAGCGGATGCGGAACAACAGTCTGCAGATTCCTACCAAATTAGTAATTAATTTGAAATAAAAGAGGGGGCTCTAGTAGCCTCTTTCTTTTACTTTTTCTGCTACCTTGTGAACTGCGAGTATGAAAGCTGCAGTTCGCATATCTGTTTTATTATTATCTGATTTTTCTGAAACATCAGCGAATGCCTTAGTCAATAAGGTGTCAAGCTTCTCAAATACTTCTTCCTCAGTCCAGTGCGCATCATTCATATTCTGATACCACTCATAGTAGCTTACGGAAACTCCGCCTGCATTCGCAAGTATATCAGGAACTACAATTATTCCCTTCTCAAACAAAATCTCATCAGCAGCAGGTGTTGTCGGACCATTTGCAAGTTCAACAACTGCCTTTGCTTTAATCTTGTCTGCATTTTCAACAGTTATTTGATTTTCAAGTGCGGCAGGAATAAGTATGTCGACATCAAGCTCAAGAAGCTCCTCATTAGTTATTTTCTGGAAATCTCCTCCTTCTGCAAGAACCCCTATATGACCGCATTCTCCGACTGTACCGACCTCGCTTTTGCAGGACAGAATTTTATGTGGGTCAAAGCCATGCTCAGAATATATTCCCCCTTTAGAATCGCTGACAGCTACGATTTTGTAGCCCATTTCATCAAGTTTTTGAGCCACTATAGAACCGGCATTTCCATAGCCCTGAACAGCAACGCTTGTTTCTTCAGCTTTGAGACCAAGTTTTTTTGCAACTTCCCTGACAATGAATGTTCCGCCGACACCAGTTGAGATTCCTCTGCCTTCTGAACCACCGTTTTCAATAGGCTTTCCTGTGAATGTGGCAGGAAGTTCCTTTCCAACAGCTTTGTTATATTCATCAGACATCCAGGCCATTATCTGAGGATTTGTGTAAACATCAGGAGCAGGTATGTCAACTTCAGGACCTATGCAATTTGCTAGAGCCCTTGCGTAACCCCGGCTGAGTCTTTCAATTTCTCCTTCAGACATTTCTTTTGGATTGCAAATAACTCCGCCTTTCGCACCACCATAAGGAAGACCTGCAACTGAGCATTTCCAGGTCATCCAGGCAGCGAGGGCCATTACTTCGTCGAGAGTAACATGAGGGTGATATCTTATACCACCTTTTGTTGGACCAGGGGCATCATTATATTGAACTCTGTAGCCTGTGAAAAATTTTAATTCTCCTGAGTCCATCTTTACAGGGATGGAAAGCTCTATGATTCGTTGAGGATGTCTAAGAAGTTGATAGATGTCCTCATCAATCGGCTCTGTCTTTTGTGCATTCTCCAGCTGTTTTAATGCGTTTTCAAAAGGGTTTATTGACGCGTCCATTGTTTTGTAGGATGAGAAAGCTCTGGAAACATATAAGCCTTTCCTAAAAAGCTTTAAAAAGAATGCAGACCACTGATATCGCATGGCAAAGAAGACAAAGGTAAACATGCCAGGAAGCGGAGGCGGAATCTTCCGTGTTTCCGATGAAGAAGGAACTGGTCTTAAGTTTAAGCCTGAGCACGTAATAGTGGCGTCAGGGCTAATTGTAATTCTGGAACTTATTCTACACCTTTATGGAAGAGCACTTCTGTAAAAATTAATTTAGAGGGAAATCCTTCTGGAATCCTTACTGCTTGCAAGTATTATTCCGGTTTTCGTTTTGAGTATTCCAGGAATTTCTCTAAGTGTCTTTATTACAAAAGCTCCTATATCCCTGTCAGTTTTACCAACAACTTTGATTACAATATCCTCGAAACCTGTGACCATATGAGCCTCTTGAACATTAGGAAGTTTTGAAATTTTTTCCACAATGGTTTCCTGGGACATGTTATTTTTCTTTGCATCATGATAACTGAATTCTATGAATATTATTGCAGAAGAATTATAGCCGACTTTTTCAGGATCTACAATTGCTGTATAACCGGAAATGATTCCTGCCTTCTCAAGCTTCTTGATTCTCTGATGGATAGTAGAAGCAGGTAAGTCTAATTTCTTAGAAAGGTCACGAGAGGACTGCCTGCAGTTCTCCTGAAGTTCATGTAGTATTTTTTTATCTTTATCGTCAAGCTTAGTCATAGTAGCTGCACAAATGACCATATGAAGGGAGTATTAATAAGCTTTTTGATTAATTTTTCATCGTTTTTTAGCAATTTGTCCACAAAAATTGTGGCAAGGGATATATAGGTACACAGCCTAACCAACATTGGTGGTGATGCCCAATGGTAACAGCGTTTATCCTGGCAACAACAAAAACAGGAAAGGAAAGAGAAGTCTTAAACGACCTGAGAGAGATAGGGGAAATCAAGGAAGTACATAATGTCTATGGGGACTATGATGTCTTCATAAAGGCAGAATCGTGTAGCCTTGATAGCCTGAATGAATTTTTGGTGCGGAGAATCCGAAATATTCCAAACATAATGGTGACAACAACAATGATAGGGCTCTGATTTGTCATGAGGCGGCGTGTTTTTTGCGCTGCCTCTCTTAATTTTTTATATGAAAGGTTTAAAATATAACTTAAGCTAGGTCTATTTGTTTAAGACACGGGGTCGTGGTCTAGCTTGGTATGATGCCTGCTTTGGGAGCAGGAGATCAGGAGTTCAAATCTCCTCGACCCCATTGAATTTTTTATTATAAATTGAGGAAGTCTCCGACAATTCTACGAAGCTCTTCCTGTACTTCATCCTTGCTTTTGCTGGCGTCAACTATTGTAAAGTGGTCTGAAAATTTCATATAATTTTTTCTGGTTTTTGTGAGGAATCCAAGAGCCTCGAATTTCTCTCCTTCTTCAGAACGTTTTAATGCGACAGACGGTTCTAAATCCATAAGAATTACAAGATCGGGCTCCCTTGCAAACTCATTAAGACCGATAAGCCAGTCCGTATCTTCTCCTTGGGTTGTTTGATAGGCTATTGTTGAGTATTTGTAGCGTTCACATACTACGACTTCTCCCCTTTTCATAGCCGGAAGTATATCCTGTTCAAGATGTTCAGCTCTGTCTGCTGTAAAAAGAAGTGCATCAACTCGTCCACTTGATGTCTTGACTTTAAGATAGTCCCTAAGAAGTATTCCTATTTTGCCTTGGCTTGGTTCTTTTGTGTGCAGAGTTTTGATTCCATTGGAATTTAGCCACTCTGAAAGAATTTTTGCATGTGTGGATTTTCCACTTCCATCAATTCCTTCGAAAACTATGAATTTTCCAGTCATTTCACTTATGCTCTTCTCCGTCATCTAAGTCCTTTATCACCACAGTTCCGGGCCAGATATTGCAATTTGCTCCTATCTTTCTTCCAGGATTGACAACAACATTTGAACCGAATTTTGTGTTATCTCCGACTATTGCTCCGAGTTTTTTCCTTTCAGTATCGACAAGCTTTCCTTTGACCTCCATCTTTATGTTTTGTTTGTCAAGACGGAAATTTGCAAGAACTGTGCCTGCACCGAAGTTTACATTTTCGCCGATTACTGAATCCCCAATATAAGAAAGATGTGGAATATTTGTACCATCAAAAATTACTGAGTTTTTTATCTCAACAGCATTTCCTACTCTGCACTTGTTTCCAAGTGTTGTGTAGGCTCTGATGAAGCAATTCGGACCTATTGTACAATCCTCCCCAATTAGAACTGGACCCTCAATGTATGCTCCGGACTTTATTACTGTTCCTTTTCCAATAGAGACCTTCCCCTTCAGAACTGCGCCATCCTCAACTGTTCCTTCTCTTGACTCTTCCATCTCATCCAGAAAGACTACTGTTTCGCTGAGCATATCCCAAGGATAGCTAAGGTGCTGGAACTGGCCTGTTTCAACCCAAGTCATTTCCTTGCCAGCCTGAAGCATTAAATCCATCGCGCTTGGAAGCTCATATTCACCACGGGGAGATTTTTCAACTTTGTCTATATAATCAAAGAGTTCTGGAGAAAATGCGTAGGTTCCTATAGATGCGTATGGACTTAGCTCCTCTCCGGGTTTTGGCTTCTCTACAATTTTTAGAACCTTATTTCCATCGAGCTCGCAGGTACTGAGAGCTGAAAGGTCATCAGCTTTAAGAAGAGTTATGGTTGCAGTTCCGTTGAATTTTTCCACGAGTTCATTAACAACTGAGAGAGGGACAAGATTATCTCCGTTAACAAGTATGAAAGGCTCAGTAACCATCTCTTTGACGAGTGAAATTGCATGAGCCGTTCCAAGTTGTTCTTCCTGAACTGCATACTGTAATTTAACTCCAAGGCGAGAACCGTCTCCTAGGAGCTTTTCGAGCTCCCCTGAAGTATTAACAATTATTACTATGTCCACGATTCCTGCTCCCTTGAGTGAGCCGATTATGTGCTCTATAAGAGGCTTGTTAGCCACAGGAACTGCTGGCTTTGACCTTGTGTTAGTTATTGGGGCAAGACGTGTTCCAACACCTGCGGCCAGAATTACTCCTTTCATCTTTAATTACCGTATTGCAAATGCTATAAAGCTTTCTAAAATAGTTTTAATGTTAGGTAGATAATTATTTAATCTTCAAAGAATTAGCGGATTTAGTAATTGCTAGGTAGAGTGGAAACTGTGGGAGAAAAGGCACTACTTGTACTTGAGGACGGACTTGTTTTTAGAGGGGAGTTTTTCGGAGAAGATTCTGAAGTTTTTGGAGAAGTTGTGTTTAGCACTGGAATGACCGGATATCAGGAAGCTCTTACTGACCCATCATACAGAGGGCAAATACTTACTATGACTTATCCGCTTGCAGGAAATTATGGGATAACTAGTGAAGATTTTGAATCCAAGGAAATACAAGTACGAGGACTTCTTGTTTCAAGTTCCTGTGAACTGCCCTCAAACCATAGGTCAAAAAAAACTCTTGGAGAGTTTCTTAAAGAATATAAAATCCCCGGAGTGAGTGGAATAGACACCAGAGCTCTGACCAGAAAGTTGAGAGAGCACGGAACGATGCGGGGGAAAATTTGCAAGGAAGGGGTCGATACTGAAAAAGTGGCAGAAGAACTCAGAAAAACACCTTATCCTGACAGTGAAGACCTTTTGCCAGAAGTTTCAAGGAAGAAAGATGAAATATACAAAGTTGATGGAAATTTTAATGTCACACTTGTAGATTGTGGAGCAAAGCAAAATATGGTCAGATGTCTTCTCAAGCGAGGGGTCAGCGTCCGTGTTGTTCCACCGACGACAAGTGCTGAAGAAATTCTGAAAGGAGCAGACGGAGTAATAGTTTCAAGTGGACCAGGAGACCCGGAAATGGTTCCCTATTTAATTGATACTGTAAAGAACCTCTTTGGTGAAGTCCCACTTTTTGGGATTTGCCTCGGTCATCAGATTATAGGGCTGGCTGCTGGGGCAAAGACTTACAAGCTTAAATTCGGACACCGTGGAGTAAATCACGGAGTTAAGGATTTGGAAAGTGGAAAAATTTACATAACAACACAAAACCATGGATACTCCCTGGATGCAAAAAGCATAGAGGGTAGTGGATTTGAAGTAAGTCATATAAATCTTAATGACAGCTCTGTTGAAGGAATGCGCCACAAAGAACTTCCGATATTTTCAGTTCAATACCATCCAGAAGGATGTCCAGGACCACAAGATAATGAATATTTATTTGACAAATTTGTGGAGTTAATGAATGCCAAAAAGAAATGATATCAAAAAAGTTCTGGTGATAGGAGCAGGTCCAGTTATTATCGGACAGGCTGCAGAATTTGATTATTCAGGGTCGCAGGCTCTGAAGTCAATGCGCGAAGAAGGTCTGAAAACTGTAGTAGTGAATTCTAATCCTGCGACTATACAAACTGACAGTGATATGGCGGACTCTGTATATATTGAGCCACTGACACTTGAATCTCTTGAAAGAATAATTGAAAAGGAAAAGCCGGACGGAGTTCTGTCCAGTTTTGGGGGACAAACAGGTCTTAATCTTACTGCAGAGCTGGCAGATTCCGGAATTCTTGAAAAAAATAATGTAGAGATACTTGGAACTCCGCTGAAGGCAATAAAGGACTGTGAAGACAGGGAACTTTTCAAAGATATGATGATTAAAATAGGCGAGCCTATACCAAAATCAGGAATAGCAACCAGTGTCGATGAATCAAAACGGATAGCAGAAGAAGTTGGATTTCCTGTAATAGTTAGACCTGCATATACGCTTGGAGGAACAGGTGGAGGGATAGCTGAAAATATGCGGGAACTTGAAAGTATATCCTCAGGAGGAATAGCGAACAGTAGGATTGGGCAGATTCTGATTGAAGAGTGTGTCACTGGTTGGAAGGAAATAGAATATGAAGTAATGCGGGATTCGGCAGACAATTGTATAACTGTCTGCAATATGGAAAATTTTGATCCAGTGGGAATTCATACTGGAGACAGTATAGTTGTCGCCCCATCACAGACTCTGACCGATAAAGAATATCAGATGCTGAGGACTGCATCTCTGAAAATAATCAGAGCTCTGAATGTGGAGGGAGGTTGTAATATTCAGTTTGCACTTGACCCAGAAAGTAACAGATATATTGTGATAGAGGTAAATCCGAGGGTTTCCAGAAGCTCTGCTCTGGCATCAAAGGCGACGGGGTATCCAATAGCACTTATTGCGGCGAAAATATCAATAGGAATGACTCTTGATGAGATAGACAATCCCATCACTGAGGAGACTAAGGCAAGTTTTGAGCCTGCTCTTGATTATATTGTAACCAAGATACCAAGGTGGCCTTTTGAGAAGTTCCATCTTGCTGACAGAACATTGGGAACTGAAATGCGGGCAACTGGTGAAGTTATGGCAATAGGCAGAACCTTTGAAGAGAGTCTGGAAAAGGCTGTAGCAAGTCTTGATATTGACAAAGAAAGTTTGAAAGAAGGTCTTGAGGATTTTGAAAATCTTTATCTGCTTGAAATACCGACGCACAAAAGACTTTTCTATATAGCATCCGCTCTGAAAAAAGGAGTATCAGTGGAAGAAATACACAAATTGACCAAGATAGACCCTTGGTTCCTCAATGGAGTTAAAAGAGTGTTTTTAGAAAGGGAAGAAATAGAGGGCTTCAAGATGGTTGATACTTGCGCAGCTGAGTTTGAAGCAAAGACACCTTACTTTTATTCTGCAGAAGGAGAGAATGAAGCAGTAGCTGAAGATAAAAAGAAGATTATGATACTTGGTTCAGGTCCTATACGAATTGGGCAGGGAATTGAATTTGATTACTCCACTGTTCATGCACTTGGGGCGATACAAAAAGAAGGTTTTGAATCAATAATAATTAACAATAATCCAGAGACGGTATCAACAGACTATGATACTTCAGACCGTCTTTATTTCGAGCCACTGACATTTAGCAGTGTGATGAGAATAATTAATAATGAAAAGCCCTACGGAGTGATGACACAATTTGGAGGACAGACTTCTGTTAATCTTTCTCTTTTATTGGAAAAGGCGGGTGTGAATATATTGGGAACTTCTCCGAAGGACATGGACCGAGCTGAGGACAGGGATAAGTTCTCAAAGATTATAGAAAAATTGGGAATACCGCAAGCAGAGAATGGTATTGCTCACAGCCTTGAGGAAGCACGAGAAGTAATAGAAAAAATTGTATATCCGGTTCTAATACGCCCAAGTTATGTGATAGGAGGAAGGGCAATGGAAATTGTGTTTAATGATTTAGATCTTGAACGATATATTAACGAGGCTGTAAAGGTTTCAAAGGAACACCCAGTATTGATAGACGAATTTTTAGGGAGTGCAACAGAAATAGATGTAGACGCGGTTTCAGACGGAACTGACACATTGATAGGTGGTATAATGGAACATATAGAACAGGCAGGAATTCATTCAGGGGACTCAAGTTGTGTAACGCCGACGCAAACTTTGACAGATGCAGAAATCAAGACTATTAAGAAATATACAGAGGAACTTGCTAGGGAACTCAACATAAAGGGTCTTTTGAATATACAGTATGCAGTCAGAGATTCTATTGTCTATGTTCTGGAAGTAAATCCAAGAAGTAGTAGAACTGTCCCCTTCATAAGCAAAGCATCTGGAATTCAACTTGCGAAAATTGCTGCAAGAGTTATGCTTGGAAAAAGTCTGAAAGAACTTGGGTGTACTGAGCCAGGAAAAACCCAACATGTGTCTGTGAAATCAGTTGTTTTTCCTTTCAACAAAATACCAGGCTCAGATACGGCACTTGGACCCGAGATGAAAAGCACAGGAGAAACTATGGGAATTGCTGATAACTTTCCAATCGCTTATTATAAAGCTCAATTAGGAGCAGGTCTGAAGCTTCCGGAAAAAGGCAAAATTTTCTTCGCTGTACGGAATAAAGACAAAGAAGAGACTGTGGAAATTGCGAAGGAATTTGAAAATATGGGATTCAAAATAGCAGGAGCGGGAAGAACCGCTAAAATGTTGAGAATTAATGGAATTAAAGTACAGAAGGTTTTGAAATCCGGAGAAGGGATACCAGATATAGTCACTATGATTAAAGAGAAGGGAATTGATTTGGTGATAAATACACCGACAACCGCAGGAAGCCGGGAGAGGGCCGGTTATAAAATACGGAGAGCCTGTATAAAACACGCAATTCCCTGTATAACGACAATGTCAGGGGCGGGTGCCGCTCTTGAGGCAATAAAATTCAGAAAGTATAATGGAGTCCACAACGAGGCAATGTCCTTACAGGATTATCACAGAAAGCGATAAAAAGACCCTAGCCCATAGTTTTGTCGGGCCTGTAGCCTAGTCTGGATAAGGCGATTGCCTTCTAAGCAATAGATCGGGGGTTCAAATCCCTCCAGGCCCACTTTCTTATTTAGAAAATCATTTTTATAAATAACCACAAGGAGCCTGTTTCCCAGCCAGAAATTCCAAGAGAAAGTAAGATTGGACCGGCGAAAAACTGCATTACAATGGCCGTATAGAATATTGTAAAGGGAAGCTCCTGAAGATTAAATATCAAATCAGGAATTATTGTGGCGGGCCTAAGGAGTGGTGTGAAAAGTATAGATTCAATTATGAACTTTACAAGGGCATAAGAAACTGCCATAAGAACCAGGTTTTTTCCTGCATATGAAATAAAAAGTGGAAAGAATAGCATCACAATAAATGAAGCGATGGCGTGAGGTATTTGGTAGCTGAATTCAATATAAGGCTGCCACATCATTGTGATGAGCCACATAGAAAATCCGAAGATTGCGGCGAGCCACACATCACTAACTACAGCGATGCAGATTGAGCCGATGCCGATGACAGAAATGTCAAGCGGCGCTTTGCATGAGTATATTCTGCTGTAAATACTCAGTATTGTAAAAAGTCCTGCAATAAAGAGAATATTAGATGAGGCTATAAGTCCATAAACGGCGAGAAGGAAAAACACAGCCGTTATAAGGCCAAGAGAACCTGATTTTTTCAAAAATGTAAAAGACTGCTCCCGTTTTCCCATAGACTTTGATATTGAAGCCTGTTATTTTAAGCTTGCTGCTATCGATGATTATTTAATTCATGTTGTTTATCAAAATACGGTGAAAACTGGAGCAAAGGTTCTGCTAACGACCATCATAGTTTGTATGGTTCTTCCTATGCTCCTCTATCCAGAAACTTGGAAAGGTGTCATTCTTGTAAGTCTTATCACAATAGCAAGTAGGTCGAGCTCTATATATGATAACCTGAAACTCGAATTTCACAACGTTTTTCTTATTGCAGCCGTCGCAACCCTGGGGCTGTCAGAAGCGATGTATGCCATAGTTATGAGTACGATTTTCCTGAACCCGGCTGGGAAAATTCTTGGAAATATACAGAAAATACCATGGGTGATTATGGACATGATTGCCCTGTTTTGTGTTGTGATTGCGGTCAGTTTCGCGCCACCCCATCTCCTTTATCAATTCGCTCTGTGGTCCATAATATTAATCACAAATGTCCTTTTCTCAATCATCAGAAACCGTGTATTTTTTGACCCACTTGACCGGCGAATCGCCTTCGGTTTCTTTAATACAATAGGAAACTACTTTTTGCTAACATACTACTTTAGTGGGATATTGAGCATAGTAGCGAATACTATTTAATCAAAAAAACTATATACACAGCGGGCCCATGGTCTAACCCGGATTATGACACTTGGCTTCGGACCAGGAGATTGCGGGTTCAAATCCCGTTGGGCCCATAAAAATTATGGCTGTAAAAAACAAGAAAAACCCCATTAAGAAGAAGAAAATGGTGAAAAAGACTAAAACTGTGAAAAAGACTTCTAAAAAGGCTGTTAAGGACAAGCGGAAAGCTGTTAAGAAATTTAAAGTTTCTAAGAAAGTTGCTAAGGTTAACAGGAAGACTGTGAAGAAGAAAGTTGTTAAGAAAAAGGCAGTGAAGAAAGCTAAAGTTTCTAAGAAAAGGCTGGTTAAGAAAGCTGTTAAGGGAAAGAAAAAAACAACTAAAAGGCGCCCAAGAAAGCTGTCAAACAGCCTGAGAAAGAAGAAATATTGATACCAGACCCTTGGATGGAAGCACGGGAAGAAGTTGTAGAAGCAGTAAAAGAAGTTCTGAAAAAGCTAAAACTAAAGCCACAAGTGGAAATTGAAAGAACTATTGAAGAACCTCCAAGTTATAAAATGGGAGACCTTGCATGCAGTGTTTCTTTCCCGCTGGGAAAACTGAAGAGAAAAAGTCCGAGAGAATTTGCGGAAAAGATACTTGCTAATATCAAAAAACCGAAGTCCTGCTCAAAGGTTAAGCTTGCAGGAGCCTATGTTAATTTCTTCTTCAAGAAAGATTTGTTTATGGGAAGTGTTCTGAAAGAAGCTGTAAAAACTGATTATGGACAAAACCTTCCGCAGGAAGAGAAAGTGATGGTTGAATACAGTCAGGCGAATACGCACAAAGCTTTCCATATAGGACATTTGAGAGGAACTTCCCTAGGAGAGAGCCTTTCAAGGATACTAAGGCAGTCCGGATATGAAGTTGTTCAGGCGAACTACCCTGGAGATGTCGGAGCGCATGTAGCAAAGGTCCTATGGTGTTATAGAAAATTCCACGAAGGGGAAGTTCCACGGGAAAGCAAGGGAGAATGGCTGGGCAAGCTCTACACTGAAGCCTGTGAAAAAATAGAACAATATCCAGACTATAAGAAAGAAGTTGAAGAAGTTCTCAGAAATCTCGAGGACGAAAGTGATGGAGACCTAATGCAACTCTGGAATGAAACCAAGCAGTGGTCTATAAATGATTTCAATAAGATATACGAAGATTTGGACGCTCATTTTGATGTGTGGTTCTTTGAAAGCCAGATGGAAAAGCCAGGGAAGGAGATAGTACAGGAGCTCCTTAAGGAAAAAATAGCAAAGAAAAGTGACGGTGCTATTATCATAAATATGGAAAAACCGGAGAAGCTCGGTATTTTCCTGATTCTTCGTTCAGACGGAACTGCTTTGTATTCGACAAAGGACCTTGCTCTGGCAAAAACTAAATTTGAAGATTATGGAATTGACAAGTCAATATACATAACCGGCTCAGAGCAGAGGCTTCACTTCCAGCAGCTCTTTAATGTGCTTAAGAAGATGAAATTCAAGAACGCGGATAAATGCAAACACATACCATACGACCTTGTTACACTTGCTTCCGGGAAGATGTCATCCAGAGAAGGAACTTCAATACTTTACTCGGAAATGAAAAACCGCATGTTCGAAAAGGCGCTTGAGGAAGTTATGCTGAGGAATCCTGACATAGATCCGAGAATGCAGAGGAAGATAGCATTGGATATATCTTTAGGGGCAATGAAATTCCAGATGCTGAACATTGGAAATAATAAAACTATATTCTTTGACTGGGAACGCTCACTTGAATTTGAAGGAGAAACGGGACCTTATCTACAGTATGCCACGGTAAGATCAATGCATATACTTGAAGATGTTAAAAAATTCCCTGACCCCGCTAAAGTTGACATGAAGGTTCCAAACGATGAGGAATATGAAATAATAAAGCACCTTAGTAAATTTCCAATGGCTGTAAGGGAAGCTTCAAAGAATTACAGGCCAGATATAATCGCAAACTATTCTATACACTTGGCGGAAAAATTTAACGCATTCTATGCTCAGCATCCTGTACTGAAGGAAACGGATAAGGACGTGAGGAAGGCGAGGATACTTCTCGTACAGTCTGTTTACAATACACTCGGAAGATGCCTCTACTTGCTCGGAATACGGATTCCTGAACGTATGTAGTAAGAGATAAATACGAATATACAGATGGATTGGAGTGTCTGCACCCGTAGCCTAGTCTGGATAAGGCGCTGACCTCCTAAGTCAGAAGTCGGGGGTTCAAATCCCTCCGGGTGCACTATATAATTTAATCATCTAAGCTGATATTTTTGATATCTGATTTGGTTTTTTCTATTTCTGTGATGAATTTTTTAGAGTATTTTATGGCTATTTCTGCAGCAACTTCCTGAGGCAGTTCAGAATCACCAGAGTAGCCCTTTCGCTTTGCAGCTCTGATTACCATATCAGATTTGGTTCTTTTTGTCTTTAGCATATTTTTGATTGATTTGAGAGCAAGACCTCTGTCATGTTCTATAAATTTCTTTGCCAGACGATAGAAGCTTTGGCAATAATGCAAAATTTCCTTGTCCTCTAGACCATCCAGCGCAGACTTATACTGCAAGTCATTTTTAACTTTTGAAAAGGGAGCTATATGAATAGTATCGCCTTCCAGTTTGAAGGGCTTGTATGCACCAAAATCGCTTGCCTTAACTTTGAGATCCATCCTATTAATCTGTCTGAGTATATGCCTCAAGAGAATTGAAATTCCAACAACGTATTTCGGCTCATTAATATCCATTCCACGCTGTTCTAAAGTTCCGAGCTTGTTAATCCTTACAGGACCCCAATACAAGTCAAGTGGTTTTTTCCTGTGTGAAATTTTCTTATAGGACATACCAGCATCCTTCATCAAGGCTTCCCAGCTACTTCTGCGCTTCTCAACAAGGAAGTTTAAGTCTGCAATCGTATTAGCATAACGCGGAATTCTTCCAAAAGTTCTCTCTTCTCTGTAAATTCCTCTTATAATTTCATCATTAACTTTGCTTTTCATATCACGATACAGCAAAGTTCTGCTGTCCTTTCCTAAGAGCTTCCCTTCAAAGAAAGGTGAAGATTGCATAAAGGTAGTCAGAGCCGGGTCGGCCGCTATCAAAAAATTATATTCACTCAAAAATGCCTCCCTCTCCTTTGGATTTTTTGTCATTCTAAGCTCATATGTCGAGCGATTGAGAATTCCTCTTGGAAGACCGTAATGGAAGTGGAAACCTGCGACCTTTGGAGCTATATTTTTAACTTCTTCACCAATAACTTTCTCTTGTACGACATGAGAATACTCTCTTCTGACTTCTGCTGTAAATTTTCCAGGATAGGTTCCCAAAGGATATAGAAATAAATCCTGTTCTTCAGCAGTCTCTGTAACTGCCTCTAAATTTTCAAGGAAACTTAAGGCAAGATTTCTAACCTGTATTGTTGGGAAGGCACCAATCTCGAGCAGGTGTTTTGCATATTCTCTTTGTATTGCGTATTGCCGCTTCTGCACAGAACAATTCTTAATCAATTTATCTACAGCAGGAACTGGAATTCCATTATTGTCTAGAGTAAACAACTCGACTTCCATACCTACTTTTGGTCTTTTTAGATACTTTCTCATGTTATTTTCCTGTCTCACATACATCTGAAATTATATCCATGCAAATCAGTGCATATGCGCGAAGCCCCGCCCTAGAGACGTGCTCATTAGCTTTATGGATATGGTATAAATCTCCAGGTCCGAATGATAGTGTAGGTGTACCACTTTTTTCGAAATATCCCGCATCGGAAGTTCCCAGTGAAAATAGTAAACGTGGCGTGTAAGAATATCTCTTCTCTACTTTTTCTATAAGAGTTTTCAATAATTTCGAATTCAGGGGCATTAAAATCGGTCTCCTGTAGCCAAGTAATTTGAGTTCATACTTAAATTTAATACCACTTTCTTTTTTGACGGACTCCAAAATGGAACGAACATACTTAATAATGTCTGTCCGTTTTTCCCCTGGAACTGTTCTGCGGTCTATTATTAACTCGCAGTAATCAGGTATAACATTAGAAGGACTGTCATCAACACTCATTTGTGTAACAGAAAAACCAGGCCTGAAACTCACACCCAATTCTTTAATTTTGAATTCTTTAATTTTGGGAGCTTCTTTTCTAATTTTGTTGACTACTAGAGAGCCAAGTTCCAACGCATTTACTCCAAGAAAGGGTCTGCTGGAATGGGCTGCTTTTCCGTGTATCTTAGCCTTCAAGATACAGCGACCGCCATTACCAACTTTTACACATATTTTCTTGGAATCGTCCTGCTGGGACGGCTCAAGAACCAGGGCAAAATCACCTTTCAAATTTTTAGTTATATGATATGCACCGTGCCTCTTGTGATCTTCAACTTCCTCTCCGACAGTAAATGTAAAAGTAACTTTTCCGCAAAAGTTTCTTTTGAGTGAATGAAAAATACGGGAAAGCTCCATCATTATGGCAAGCCCTGCCTTCATATCCGCAGAACCAAGACCATAGATTCTGCCATTGGCCTTTCTTGCTTTATAGGGATCTCCTTTCCAGCCCTTCCCAGGAGGAACTGTATCCAGATGACCATTTAGAATAACATGCTTTCCTTTGTGCTTTCCATCAATCTGAACAATAATATTCCCCATTTCATCCTGCTCTGGTTTTAAACCCGATTTTTTTAATGTACTTAGAATAAAATTTGAAATTGCCTGTTCATTTCCGGAAACACTTGGAATTTCTATTAGAGAAAATAAGTCTTCTTCCAGCCTTTCAAAGTTCAAATCCCACTTCATACTATCACGGTAAAGCGCTCTTTTAAAAATACTTTGCCTTAGGCAATTAAATGAATTAAATTCTTGAGTTTGATAAAAGAAGGATTTAAAGAGAGACCATACATAGTGATAATATGGCAAAGCGAAGAAAGAACAAAGAAGAGAAGGTAGATTTTTTCGGAATACTTGATGTTATAGATCTCATTTTGGAACTTATTCCAGGAAAAGCGGCGACTCTGATGCTTGTTCTCGGAGTAGTTGGAGGAGGTTATTTTGGATACCAGTATGGACTGGCTGCAACGCCAGAATGCCAGGATATCAGCTGTCCTGAGATTATCTGTCCTGAAATAGTAGTATGTCCGGAAGTCAAGGAATGCCCTCCTGTTGAAGACTGTCAGGTATGTCCTAAGAATGTGACAGATTATACTTGTGAGGAGCTTAATGATATTATGAAACCGAAGTGTGTGTGCTCAGCTCCAGTTGCTACTGACAGTGGCTATTGATAGCTGAAAGATATATAACAGCGGAGAAACAGTTTTTAGTTCATAGGCCCGTAGTGTAGCCTGGATATCACATAAGCTTGCGGAGCTTGTAACCCGAGTTCAAATCTCGGCGGGCCTGTTAATAAAAAAATCGAAAGCATTATATAAACACAGAAGTTTCAAGAGATTAGGAATGAATATCCACAGACTCTTGAGAAAGGTAGGAATTGGGGAACTTATTTCACCACTTCTTATGGTTTTTTTCGGTGTCCTTATATTTCTGTATCCGAATTCTCTCAACTTTCTTGTAGCTAGCTACTTGATATTAGTTGGACTTGTAAAGCTGGTAACCAAAATAAAAGGCGCAGAATAATCAGTGTTTTTTCAAGTGCCTTTTGTGCTGTCTGTGCCAGAGATAATCACGGGCATCTTTCCAGTAAAAAATTAGTACATATGCTATGAGAAAAATAACCAAGCCAGATATTATATGAGTAGTTTTTAGTTTGAATTTTTCTGGTTCTTTTCTTTCAAGAACATCGACTGTGTTGTCAAGCGACTTTTCAAGAAGGATCTGACCCTGTGCCACAATAGAAAGCTTTACAATATGTGTTCCAAGGTTTGCATCAAGTGAAAATGTCTCAGAAATTTCTTTGGTTTCTGCACGCTCTATTGATATATCAAAAGAATGAACTTCTTCGTCGCCGAAGTAGACTTTAACAACTCCACCTATATCGACATTTCCGTCATTTTCAATTTTGACACCAAGAATAAGCTCATCACCAGAATAATGACTACTTCCATTCAAACTGAGTTGTTCTGCTTTCAGAGAACGGGCACCCTCTAAATCAAAGCTCATCTCACACTGGCCTTCATTGCCGTTTGAATCGCTGGCATCAACACGAACGCTGTAGAGACCCGCCATTCCGAGTTTTGGAAGAGTGAAATCAAGACCATATTTCCCGTTTCCGTCTGTTACTCCTTCCTGTCTTAAAGTCTCAGCAGATGCTGGATCTGTTATCAGAGCAGTTACACTCACATCTGAAAGTAGATTTCCGTGTATATCTTTCAATTCCCCAGTTACTGCGACAGAACTGCCGGGTTTTATATCAGTAGTAGGGATGGTGCAAGACAGAGACAAATCATTTGTAACTGTCAAAGGGAAAGTTCCAGAAAGTGCACTGTTATTGTTATTGTCTTCTGCAGAAATAGTAATAACGAAACTTCCTTCATCAGATGAAGAAGTAAACTCTTTTGAATATACAAAATATCCACCAGAGATAGAAGAAAAGTCTGTAGACGATGTTCCGAGAACTGTCTCCAAAAAGCTCACTTTTGCAGTTCCGTCAACAGGATTTCCACCTGCCCCGAGAACTGTCCCAGTTATTGTAAGAGATTCACCAAGATTGAATTTGTAAGCATTTGCACCATATGAAAGTGAAAGTTCTCTGGAAATTTCAAATTCCCCAGAAGAAGCGAGAGAATATACCTGAACTCCTTTTGAAACATTTGTGTAGATTACCCAGTCACTAGAAGAACGGGAATCCTGTGGAATTGTCCAGCTCACAACACCCTGATTTATTTGTGATATTGTAACAGGAACGTCGGATGTGAAACTGTAGAATTTGGACAGAATAGAAACTCGCAGGTTAAGTTCACTACTGTATGCATAAACATCAACATTTGCTCCTGCAACACTTGACGACGTAGTCATAGTTCCTGTAATCAGAATGGAATCACCAGGATTAAAAACGTCGCCGGTTCTTGGTGTTTGAAGACTGCTTTCAGCAAGAACTGGAGTAGTAACTATAAGGAATATTACAAATGTTGCAAGTATTATCTTTAACTTCATTCTCCCACACAACGTATATGGGCTCCGTGTATTTAAGTTTTAATTTTTGATTTTTGAATATTTGTAAAGAGTGGCCATTGCCTTTGCGGCGCGGTCAGGAGTCGGGAAAACAGGAATTCCTGAATCCTCGAGAATGTCAGTATGTGTTTTTGTATAGCGACCGCCTGCACTGCAGACAAGCATTGGCTTTCTGTGCTGTGAATTGATTTCGATGAGAGTCTCAATAACATCTGAACTGACATTTGGAGGTTGTAAGAGGAGAATAACCAAAACACAGTCTACCTTTGGGTCTGCCATGCAAGCATCTATGGCTGCAGAGTAATGCTCCTCATTTGCAACCCCGGTCAAATCTATTGGATTGTTTAAGGAGGCGTAAGGGACTAATTCTTTTTTGAGAAATTTTTTGGTTTTTTTGGAAAGTTCTGCAAGTTGTAGACCGTGTTTTTCAGCAGAATCTGCTGCCATAACTCCAAATCCTCCTCCGTCAGTTATTATTGCAATTTTCTTCCCTTTGAGCTGCGGCTGAGTTGCAAAGGCTCGGGAATAATCAAACATTTCTTCTATAGTTTCTGCTCGGATAATTCCAGCCTGTTTAAAGGCCGCAGAATATATTTCATCAGAACCGGCGAGAGACCCCGTGTGTGAAGCGGCTGCTTTGACGCCGGCTTCCGTTCTGCCAACTTTGAGGCATACTACAGGCTTCTTCTGTGTCACTTTTTTTCCAACTTCTATTAAGTCTCTTGCTCTATTGGCTCCCTCAAGATACATTGAAATTACTTTTGTGTCCTTGTCATTTCCAAGGTATTCAAGAAGAGCGACCTCATCAACATCAATAGCGTTTCCATAAGATACGAACTTACTGATTCCGAAACCCTCTTCAGCACTCCAGTCAAGAAGAGCGGAGCCGAAAGCGCCAGACTGGGAAATAAATGAAATATTGCCGTGTTTTGGACGTCCCATTCTGTAACTTGGAAGAAAAATACTGTCAATTCCAGAATCTACATCATAAACTCCGAGACAGTTTGGACCGACTACTGTAATTTCATGGCGCTCAATTGTTTTTCGTAATTCTTCTTCAAGTTTCTCTCCTTTTTCTCCGATTTCCTTAAAGCCGCTTGAAATTATAACTGCCGCCTTGACACCTGAGCGACCGCAGTCCTCGAGTATTTTCGGAACAGTATTTGCAGGAGTTGATATTATTGCCAGGTCAACCGTTCCTCTCACTCTATTGATTGAACTATAGGTCTTAAGCTCCAATATAGGAGAGGTGTCAGGATTTATGGGATATAGGTTGCCTGTGAAACCGCCTTCTTTCAGATTCTTCAAAATTATACTGCCGACCTTGTGTGGATTGTGAGAAGCCCCAATTACTGCTATGCTTTCAGGATTGAATAGTTGTTTTATTCCATTTTTTGAGCTCATAGTTCCTCCATGAAATCTTTTATTTTAAGAACTCCCTCTTCTATGCGTTTTTCGCTTTCTGAAACGAAGGTCAGCCTTATATGACCTTTACCTTCATTTCCAAAATATTTCCCGGGAATTGCCACGACTTTCCGTTCCTCAAGAAGGCGATTGCAGAATTCTTCATCATCAAGTTTTGAATCACACAAATCAATAAAATAATAAAATGCTCCGTGTGGCTTTACGTAATTGCAGATAGGAAGGTGTTTTTTTATCATTTCACCCATTACCTCGCGCTTTTTCTTGTAAACAGGAATAACACTTTCTTTTAAATACGAATCTTTGACAGAGTAGAAACTCTCAGCTGCAGTCTGGCTGAGTTTGTTTGGACAGAGCATAATATACTGACTTAATTTCGTTATACCATTTATCGCCTCTTTTGGACCGTATACATAGCCAAGACGGAGACCAGGGAGTGAAGAAGATTTTGAAAAGGCGCATGCAGTTATTGTATTTTCAGGGGCATATTTGTGAACGTATGTGTGGCTTCCTTCATAGATTATGTCTTTGTAAGTATCATCAGATACAATCCAGAGATTATTATCCTTAGCTATGTCAGCTATCCCTTTGACATTTTTCTTTTTCTGAATTCTTCCTGTTGGATTGTCAGGGGAGAGTATGATAATGGCCTTCGTTTTCTTTGTAATGGCTTCATTTACTAAATCTGGAGTAAGTTGGAAATCATTTTCTTTTTTGACAGGAACACGACGAATTTTTGCCCGGTCAATAAGAGCTGGACCTTCGTAACCGACATAAGTTGGGTCAGAAACTACTATTTCTTCTCCTGGGTTAATTATGTCCTCAAGTGCCGTAAAAAGTCCCCCAGTTGCTCCAGTTGTAAGAGCAATTTGGCTCGGCTCAACAGCATCACCACTCCGAGTAAGATCTCCTGCTATCTTTTCGCGCAAGCTTGGAAGACCCTTTGTTGATGTGTAAGATACTGCTTTAAAGGCATCTTTTTTCAGAGAAGATATCATTGCATTAACAACTTCTTTTGGGGGAGCAAGGCTCGGAGCTCCGCCACCGAAACTTATTATATCAGGGTCAGCTCCTGCTTTTTCAAGAAGCTGGGCTATTCTCCTTATTGGAGATTCTATTATTGAGCTTTCAGCAGACGACAGTATAGGGCTCATTTACCGACCTCCGAAAATAGATATTTTTTGATGAGGAAGTATGAGGCATAGAGAGAAAGACCTGCAATAAAGAAGAGCTTTCCGACAAAAAATTGGAAGTTGAGGAGCTGGGAGCTGAAGAAATCTGCCAATGAGACGACTGCAGAGAGTTGTCCGGAAAGAAGTCGTGGAAGAATTGCTTTTTCTATAAGGAAGGCCCCCCCAAAAGTCGCTACAGAGAGTGAGACAAAAATGCCCCCTAGAATTTTAAGTATTCTTAGTTTATCTTTGAGAAGAAAGAAGGCAATAGCTATTCCGGCGATTGCCACCATAATACCACTTCCCTGAGAAGCAGATGCCATTGAATTAAGGGAATACATGCTTATGGCACCGATTATTGGAATTTTAACCGAAGCTGTGTACAGACCGTCCATCTTTTCAGAGAGATTTATGGAAGCTCCAGCCTGCTCAAAGCAGGAATCTTTGAATTCTCCTGCTTCAGAGCATTCTTCTTCAAGCAGATCTGAAAATATAGGCTGAAGTGCGTCAAGAAGTATATCTTTTTGAGTAACTTTTTCTATGTTATATCCCTGAACGGAAGCCAGCAAGCCAAAGAAAATTATAAGGCCCGCTATCAGAACTCCCGATGTTCTGAAAAATTTTATGTGTATTTTTTCCTTTACAGTCTTCATTTGTCAAGCACCACCCTAGCATCAGCTGCCATTGCTCCAGAGGAACTTACAAAAACAGGATTCATATCTATCTCCATTATACTTTCATCAGACATTGCAAGTTTTGATGTTTTCAATAGCATTGAAACAAGAGATTTTATATCGCTGGGTTTTTTTCCGCGAACACCTTTTAGAAGTGTATTTCCTTTTATTTCTGAAATCATTTCAAGAGCATCATTCTCGCTTATCGGAGCAACTCTGAATGATATATCTTTCAAAACTTCTACAAAAATTCCGCCAGTTCCTAGCATAATAACAGGTCCGAATTGTGAGTCTCTTGAAACGCCGATTATTATTTCGACGCCATCCGCCATTTCCTGGATTGAAACTCCTTCAATGACGGCTTTAGGTCTCGCCTTTCTTGCTGAAGAAATTAGAGAACGGTATGCTTCTATAGTTTCAGGCACAGTTTTTATTCCGACTCTGACTCCATTAACTTCCGTCTTATGTGTTATGTCAGGAGACACTATTTTCAATACAAGAGGAAACCCAAGCTTTGATGCAGCTGTGGCAGCTTCCTGAGGAGATGCTGCAAAAATCTGCGTAGTAGTCTTTATACCATGTTTTTTCAGGAGTTTTTTAGACTGTATCTCCGTTAGAACTCTCATAAAAAATGTTAATTGTGGCGCGTATTAATAGCTTATGATGGTAGGTGAATAATAATTTAATTCAAGCTCGCGCTGGAGCTGAAATGCATAACAAAGGATTACATGAGCTCTTCAATCTTTCTGATTAAAGGTACAGTAAAGAGGAGTAATCCTAGCCAGACCACAAAGAGACCCAGTACAAAGTTAGCCCAGAAAGTGCTTCCTTCAGCTGTCGAGATAACGACAAAACCGAAAGCGAGCACAAGAGAGCCTACAAAACTGAGAACAATCTCTTCCACTGCGAACATTACTCTTTGCTCTTCTTTAGATTTTTTGGACTTTCGTGCCATAACTGGCATAAAGACTGTCCTATTAAATAGTTTATGTTTTTGTATCCCCGTTGGAAAAGAATTCTGTTAGCTTTCCCTGTTCGAGGAATTTGACATTACTGTATTTTGAATCTTCGTAATTGATATCTTTGTTGTCTTCCAGGAAGGAAATTATTCCTGATATTCCTTCATCCACAGTTCTTTCCAGGCTCAGTTCAAGACCTTCGCGGAGTTTTGTGAAATCTACTTTGTAATCCCTTTTGTCAACATCTTTTTCTTCTATTATTAGTTCTGCAGAAGGAACCTTTCCTTTGACAAAATTTCCAAGCTCATTTATAGTATGGTTATTTTTCTCTGACCCGACATTGAAAACCTCTCCACCTACTTTATCAAGAGGGGCTTCCAATACAGAAATAATAGATTCGGCAACGTCCTCAACGTGAACATTCGGACGCCACTGATCTCCACCGAAAATTGTTATTTTTCCGTCTCTTACAGCCTTTGCAGTGAGAAGATTAACGACAAGGTCAAATCTTGGGCGTGGTGAAGGACCGAAAACAGTTCCCAGTCTCAGAATTGTCGGTCTGAAACTGTCATCCTTCATTTCAACAAGGGCTTTCTCAGAGCTTATCTTCATTTTAGCATAAAGAGAAACAGGATTGAGAGAGGATTCCTCTGTAAGGAGCTTTCCTTCTTCTGATGCTCCGTAAACGCTGCAAGATGAAGCATATACCAGCCTATTGAGGTGGAAGTGTTTGCAGACAGAGGCAACATTACGTGTTGCAAGGTAGTTTATATCCTGGGTAAATTTTGGATTTAGATTTGAAGCAGGATCACCTACAAGCTCAGCAAGGTGAACAACAGCATCAACATCCTGGACGGCTTCTGTAACATCTTCTATATGTCTGGTGTCCCCTTCGAGAAGTGTGAGCTCGTCAGATTCTATTGAGGATAAAGACTCATCCCCATAGAGGAAATTGTCGAGAATTTTTACTTTGTATCCTTTGTCAAGAAGCTTTCTGACAAGAACGGAGCCGATATATCCGGCTCCACCGATGACGAGTATTTTTCTTAGGTGCTTCTTTTCTATTTCGTGTTTTGTGTATGAGAGAACCTCATTTCCTTCCAGAAGAAGCATATCAATAATTTCTCCGCTTTCTGAAAGAACTGGGATTCCTAGAACCTTATTAGTCTTGAGTAAATCCAAAACATCTTGGTGAGGAACATTCTCTTTTGTAGTTAATGGAGCTTTATTCATGACAGTTGAAACTTCGTCCTCGTTTCCGGCTCCTTTAATTATTCCTCTCCGTATATCTCCGTCAGTAACTATCCCCTTTAATTTTTGATTGTCATCGACAATAAGAGCCATTCTTACTCCGGCTCTGTCTATAATCCGCATTGCCTCCTTTATGGAAGTTGACTGGTCTATTAACATATCCTCAAGCTTCGACATTTTTGAAAAAATCCTCCACTGAATTTATTATATACTCCATTTCAGCCTCAGTAAGTGATGGATGCATTGGAAGTGTTAGAACCTTTCCAGAGAGTGTCTCGGTTTTGGGTAGGTCCCCTTCTGAACAACCCATATTTTTGTAAACTGTTTTGAGATGAACTGGATTGAAATAAACTTTTGTACTAATTCCCTGCTCAGTAAGATGACTCTGAAGAGCATCTCTGGTTTCCTGGTTCGGAAGTTGAATTGTATACATCTGATAAACCTGGAAATCGCCTTCGATGAGTGTCGGGGTTTTTACCTGCTCGATTTTTCCAAGACCTTCATTCAGAAAGTCTGCATTAGACCTTCGCATTTTAATGTTTTCAGAAATTTTCTTCATTTGAGAAAGTCCGAGAGCTGCGCACATTGTCGGCATTCTGTAATTGTAGCCGATTTGAATGTAGTCATTGTCTTCTGTACTTGAGAAATAATCCTCAGCTAACTCTACACGTCCGTGGGAACGAATGAGTTTTGATTTTTCATAAACTGATTCATCATTAGTGATAAGAACACCGCCTTCTCCTGTGCTGACAACTTTATTTTGACAGAAACTGAAAATTGTAGAATCCGCAATTGAACCGAGTAATTTTCCCTTCGTTTTTGAACCGAGGGACTCGGCTGAATCTCCTATGTAAAGGATATTATGACGGTCTGCAATTTCTCTGAGTTTTTCGTGGTCTCTTGCAGGGAATCCTCCAAAATCCAGATTTAATATTGCGGCAGTCTTCTCTGTAATGCGTGATTCTACATCTTCTGCGTCGAGACCGTAGGTTTCTGCTTCTGTTTCTGCAAAAACCGGAATTCCTCCGGCGAGTACGACAGCGTTTGCTGTTGCAATGAATGTGAAAGACGGAATTATGACTTCTTTTTCCTTTACATCATGAGCCAGTAAGAGTGTATGGAGAGCCGACGTTCCGGAATTAAAAGCCAGGCAGTATTTTGCTCCAACGAACTCGGCAATTTCCTTCTCAAATTCTTCTATTTCAGGACCGGTTGCCCAATAAGTACCTCGCTCGATTACCGCTTTCACTGACTCTATGTCTTCCTGATTCCAATAAGTCTTGAAGAGAGGGACTTTCATTTATTTTTTAACCACCTTTGCAGGAATTCCGTATGCAAGAGAATTGTCAGGCACATCAGTTGTAACAAAGGAAAATGCCCCGATGACTGCATTTTTTCCAATTATAACTCCTGGCATTATCAGACTGTGAGAACCTATTCTGGCATTTTCTCCGATTATCACTTTTCCGGATTTTTCGTCAATTGTAGATTCTGAATAAATTGAACAGTGTGAGCCAATCTGTACATTGTCCTGTATTTCAACGCCGTGTTTTGCATTTATGTAAGTGAAGACTCCAATATCTGTCTTCTTCCCGAGTTTTAGACCTTCCACATTCTGAACCATCCAATTCCACTTAGTGAGTTCTCCGTCCTTTATCTTAGGAGGCTTCCATTCATCAAATCTGTCGTCTTTTTCCATTAGTATGCTATTTTCTTGTCAAGAAGTTCCCTACCAAGCTCCACCTCTTTTAGTATTTTTACTATGCGCTCTCCTGACTTTCCGTCGCCATATGGATTTTCGCACTTTTCTGCTTTTTTAATGAACTCAGGAGAAAGTGCTTTTTTGATTGCAGAGATTATTTCATCTTTCTTATACCCTGAATCAATTATATTGTCAGACTGCTCTCTTCCACTCTGCCGAGAACCTATATTGACAGCAGGAGTTCCAAAGGAAGGCGCCTCTATCAGAGCCGAGCTTGAGTTTCCAATAATTAAATCTGAGTTCTTCATAAGGCTGAGGAAAAGTGACCGTTCCATGCTTTTAAAAATATTGAAAGTTCCTTCATACTCTTCGATGACACTTATCATTTCCCGACCTCCGGCATCTGCGTTAGGATAAACAACAATAACCTGAAACCCTTCCTCTTTTACAGCTTCAAGAGTTGCCCTCATATGCTCTTCAGATTTTCCATCCTCAAGAGTAATTGGGTGCTGGACAATTAGGACTGTTTTTTCAGAAGAATTCAGTCCGAGGCTTTTGAAAACTTCTTCTTTTGAAGGAAGAATATCATTAAGTATTGAATCCAAACCAGGAGCACCGACAAGATGTATATTAAACGGGAGTTCCCCCATCTTCCTTATTCTCTCAGCGCTTGATTCTGTTGCAGCGAAATGAATTTCAGAGAGTTTTGTTATAGCGTGCCTTGCCATTTCATCCACTGTTGAACTTACATCTCCTCCGTGAATATGTGCTACAGGAATTGACATATAAGCACCTGCAACTGCAGCTGAGAGCATCTCAGCACGGTCCCCAAGAAGAAGAATTATATCCGGATTTATTTTTTTAAGAGCATCTACAAATTTTGAGAGGAATTCTCCGGCAAAGTGTGCCATTGCTTCCTTGCTGTCATCTGAATAAATTGAATCAATTGTATGAAGTTTGAATCCGTCGTGCTCCACATCAGTGATTGTGTTTCCGAATTCTGGCATAAGGTGCATTCCAGTTGCCACGATATGTAGGTCAAGTTCGGAATCGCTGTCAATTAGTTTAAGACTTGACTGCATAAGACCATATTCTGCCCGACTCCCAGTGACATAAAGTATTTTTCTCATTTTACATCCTCCAGGAGAAGATATTCGTTTTTCTTTATATCACGAACTACTTGTTTTCCAAGAAGCTCTGGGAAGTGCCGAGGATGAAGACCCTCGCCTGGTCGAAGAATTCCAATATTTTTGCTTGTAAGTTCCTCTCCAGATTTTATGTATTTCCTTGCGACTATGCTCTTTCTTGCTACTTTTGATATTTCTAGCTCTTTTTCGTCAGGAACTTTTTCAGGACTTCCTAATATTGTTTCGATTAGACTGGAATTCAATGAGTAGCCCTGGCTGTTGAGAGCGTCAAAAGCCTCTGAGGGATTTTGTATGTTATTTTTACGGACAAAGCGAATAGCTCTTATGAGCTCTTCAAGCTCGTCAGGTTCAATTGAAGACGCATGGTCAGGACCAGGCATATCCTGGTCAAGTGTAAAGTGTTTTTCTATGAGAGAAGCACCAAGGCAGGTTGCAATTATTGAGGCCTCTATTGAATTTGTATGATCCGAATAACCTACAAGATTTTCTGTCTTTTCCAGAATTGTCTGCATCGCCCTCAGGTTGACCTTTCCTTCAGGGCAGGGGTACATTGTGGTACAGTGAAGTACAATTAAATTATCATTTCCCTCTGAATTTATTGACTCCTTTGCTTCCTCTATCTCGTCCAGAGTCGCCATTCCAGTGGAAATTATAACAGGCTTACCAAGTTTTGCGATATATTTGAGTAGAGGTATATTTGTGAGGTCCCCTGAACCAATTTTATATGCAGAGATTCCGAGCTCTTCCAGAAGATTAACACTCCACTCACCTGAATGTGGTGTTGAGAGAAATTCTACCTTCTTAGTATTGCAGTACTCTTTCAGCTCCATGAAATCTTCATCTGAAAGTTCCAGATTCCTGAGCATGTTGAACTGGCTTTCATCTGAATCTTTTTTCTGATACTCTGCCTTGTCTGCATCTTCAGTCACAATAAGCTCGGCTCTGAAGGTCTGGAATTTTACAGCATCCGCACCTGCTTCTGCAGCTGCATCAACTAGTTTCTTTGCGAGTTCAATACTTCCATTATGATTAACACCTGCTTCTGCAATTATATAGACAGGTTTTTCAGTTCCAAGTTCGCGATCTCTTATTTTTATCACTAGTCGTCAGTACCTCCCTTCCAAACTGTGTGCCTGAGCTTCCAGTCACCGTTTTCCTTCTTCCAAATGTGAGGAGACCGGAATTTGTCAGCTGTCTCCCAGAACTCTTCCTCAGTCATGCTGATGTAATCTAGGAAGTCCTTGAGATAACGAGTTGGAAATTCCTGATCAAATCTCTTGACCAATGCGACGCCCTCATCACGGTTTATATGATTGTTTCTTATTTCCTGAGCCGCATCATACGTTGTTCTGCCGATTCCGAATTTTATTAGAGTAGTCCAGTAATGGTAGGGATCAGTTTTATCATCTATACTATTGTATTTCGAATAAGTACCTTCAGTTCTCTGGTCATTCGGTTTGAAGCCTGTGTGTTCAACAGAATAATAGTAGTTATCCTGAGGAATCCACTTTAGATAGTATCCAAGATAGTGGACTTTTATTTGCTTCTTTTCGACCATCTTAGGATCCGCAGGCATATAGATATCCAAATCATTCATCGTTACACCGTGTTTTTCAACAAGGTCCTGAATACTTGTTCCGCCGAGATAGGTGCTTTCGAGCTCATTGGAAGCAAAATACTTCCAGTCTCTTTCCGCTGTTGATGTGTCCTGTATTGGATTTCCGTATTCAGCCTCATTCTCACCGTAGAAAATGAGAGGAATGTCAAACTTTTCAGCAATTTTTGGAGCTAGATTCTTTTGACCGAATATAAAAGGCTGGAAAGGGTGGAGTAAGTTTTTGAAAGCCTGTCTTGTAAGAAGCCTGTGGATTTTTCCATTTGGAGTGAATAGCATATTGTCTAGACCTCCTTCGTGAATCCATCCCTGGAAATTATCCCAGCCATAGTTTGTGTAGAGATGCGGAGCCCAAGTTATAGTGAGTGGATGCATGTCGTATTTGTACTTGAGGACATGGGATGCGAAGACACTGTCCTTGCCACCACTCCCCGGAACAAGTACATCATAGGAGCCGTCATTTTTTCTGTATTTGTCAAGAAGTGTGTAAAGCTCTTCTTCGCGTTTCGTCCAGTCTATTTTGTTGTATTTGTTTTCTGCATGTCTGCAGGCATCGCAGACACCCTCGCTGTCAAAATTTATTGTTTTTTTCTTTGATTCCCTTGTATGTTTGAACTCAATTGAAGAATTGGGTCGCTGGTTAGAAATTACGCATCTTGTACAGAATTTAACCTCATTTGGAAGACCGAAATATGCCTCCAGTTTTTCACTCATTTTTCTGTTCCTCCTTTACCTATATTGTTTATATCACAGAAAGATTTCAGCATTGCCAAACCGACTTCGCCGCTTTTTTCAGGATGAAACTGTGTTCCGATAATGCTTCCTTTTTTTACAACAGAAGCAAAAACCTGCTTCCCGTGTTCAGTATTAGCGAGAATCAGCCCTTTATCCTCAGGGATTGGGTAGAATGAGTGAACGAAGTATACATTTGTCTCTTCTTTTGTTTCTTCAAGGAAAGTTCCCTTCCAGTCGGAAGCTTCCGGAGTAATTATCTCATTCCAGCCCATGTGGGGAACTTTATACCAGTCAAGATTCAACTCTCCCGGAGGCTTGAATGCTATAACTCTGCCTTTTATCAAGTCCAGACCTTTGTGAAGCCCGAATTCCTCGCTTTCAGTGAAGAGCATCTGCATTCCAAGGCAAATACCAAACAACGGAGTTCCTTCAGAGACTTTTTGCTTGATTGGATTGATGAGAGCTCTCTTCTTCAGACCATTCATTCCGTCTTCGAATGCGCCAATTCCCGGAAGAACCAAACATTTTGCAGAAAGGACTTCTTCAGGAGTATCAACGACTTTAGAACTTCGTCCTATCTTTTCAAAACCTTTGGAAACACTTTTCAGATTGTTGAGACCATAGTCAATTATACTTACATCAGTTTCAGTCAAGAGTCCTCACCTCAATTCCGCCATTATTCAGTGTGGATTTTATTTTAGGGATTGTTTCTTTGTCAAAGTGTAATATTGAAGAGACGGCAATTGAGTCTGTTTTTCCTTTTTTGATACAGTCAAGAACATCATCAGAATTTCCCGCTCCGCCGCAGGCTATTACTGGGATTGATACTACATCAGTAACACTGCGGATAAGTTCTGTATCGAGACCTTTCTGAGTCCCTTCCATATCTACGGAAGTGAGGAGAATTTCGCCGGCTCCGAGGGATTCAAGTTTTTTTGCCCACTCTACAACATCAAGACTTGTTGTTTCTCTACCATTGTCAGTAAGCGCTTCCCACTTACCTTCGCCGATTTTCCTTGCCTCTATTGAAGCGACTATGCACTGAGAACCAAACATTCGTGCTCCTTTTTTTACTAGTTCGGGATCTTTTGTTATTGCTGTATTAATTGCAACTTTATCTGCACCCGCTTTTAGAAACTCACAGATATCCTCAAGAGTTCTGACGCCTCCTCCGACGGTGAAGGGAATGAAAATTTTATCAGATGCCTTGTTAACTATATCGAGAAGATTGTCACGACCGTAGAGGCTGGCAACTATATCGACGTAAATGAGTTCGTCTGCTCCCTGTAGATAGTATTTCTCCGCCATCTCTCCGGGCTTCCCGACGATTCGGAGGCACTCAAGCTGAACGCCTTTTATTACATTAGGTCCCTTTACATCAAGTCTTGCGATTACTCTTGCCTTCTTGCTCATATGCTAGTCCACCCGCCGTCTACCATGAAGGCAGTTCCTGTTATGTATGAAGAAGCGTCAGATGCAAGGAAAACTGCGGCTGATGCGATTTCCTCGGGATTTCCCATTCTTTTAAGGGAAGTTTTGTTTTCATAAGCTTTTACGAACTCTGGATTTTGATTGTCAAAAATTCCTCCAGGGCAGAGAGCATTAACACGGATTCCGTGTTTTCCGTAATAGGAAGCTGCGTGCCTCGAGAAATTTATAATTCCCCCTTTTATCGCTGCATAGGCAGGAGGGCAAGTCATATCTGTTCCTTTGTATACATCAAAGTCTGCTCCAAGAACTCCATAAGTTGAACCTAAATTGATTATACTTCCTTTGACTTCATTTTCTTTCATTAACTCGGCAAATTTTATTGTGAGAAGACAGTAGGAATTCATCTGCATATCAACATTTTTTCGCCATGATTCTGACTTTACATCTTCGAACTTGTCGCCCCAGTCTTCAGTTCTTGGGTATGCAGTATTGACAACAATATCGACCTGTCCCTGCTTTTTCCAGATAGAAGAAATTTTTTCATCGTAGCTTTCTATATCAGTTATATCCAGCTCAATGAACTCTGCACCAAGTTCTTCAGCAGTTTTGTGTCCTTGTTCCTCATCAATATCTATTAAGAGAACTTTAGCTCCTGCTTGACTTAGGGAATTTACTATTTCCCTTCCAATTAGACCGAGACCTCCGAAAACTGCGGCAGTTTTTCCGTCAAGGCTGAATTTTTTCATATAATCCGTCATAATGATACCTCTCCTTTTTCAATCAGGAATTCGAGAAATGCCAGGTCAAGTTCGGAATCTATTTCCGCAGAGGAAATGTCATCCATAACATAAATTGCTGACTTTTCTGACATCGGAGATTCTGTTTCCGGATTCATCAGAAATTCCCTTTTGTAAAAGTAGATTGATGCATTCATATCATAAACTTCGGGTGCATCCTGTCTTCTGACTATTGGAGATACAGGCTCTTTGGAAAGGTGTGCGTAGCCATCAGAATTTAGTTCAACCATATTGAAATAAGGACTTTTTCTTGCATTTGTAACAGAGAAAACCGAGTCCACTTCGTTTTCCTGGAATATTTTGAGACATGAATCCAAATCTTTGCTAGTCCTCACGGGACTTGTTACATCAAGATCAACAATTAGGTCATAGCGTTCCCCGTATTGTTTTTCAGCCTCCCCCACAGCGTGCCTTATGACATCCATTTTACTTACCTCATCTGTTGCAAGCTCAGAAGGTCTCATAAAAGGCGTTTCAGCTCCGGCATCTCTGGCTGCTTTTGCGATTTCTTCAGAATCTGTAGAGCAGACAATTCTGTCAGCCTTTCCCCATTTTTTTGCGACTTCTATAGTATGGGCAATAAGCGGTTTTCCTGCTATCTCACGGATATTTTTGTTTTTTACTCCTTTTGAACCGCCTCGAGCACAGACTGTTAGCAGTATCATTTTACAGCCTCCTTTATTTCCATTAAAGTGTTCAGAAACTTGGAAGATTCGTCAGGACCGTTCATAATTTCAGGATTATTGAGATTGTCAAAGAAATAATTGAGCTGTTCAAGATACATGTCGTCTCTTTCAAAGGCGAATTTCTTTAATTCAGCTTCCCCGTCAGACAGAATTGTTACTTTACTTTCTGCAAGGTTGGCTACAACAGTGTGATCCTCAAAATCAAGAATCATCTCACGCCTGTCCAGCCTGCTGAGGAAGTTCATATGCAAATTGCAATTAAGATTTCCGCTGAAACTGAGAAGTATATCTGCAAAGTCTTCAACGTCAGTAGTTACACTTCCAGCTTTTGATGAAACTGCTTCAATCAGAGTTGGAGTTCCGAAGAGATAGTAAAGATAGTCCAGCTCGTGTGAAAGCTCTAAGAGAACTCCACCACCAGACTCTTTTATTGCGCTGTAGTGAGTCAGATGGTCAATCCCTTCTCTCCAATTTGGAAGATAGGAAGATACCATAACGCTTGTATGTAGAGGCTTGTTGTTTTTCAGATGCTCTTTGAGCCACTTTATTACAGGATGAAAGCGCATGCAATATGCGACATAAAGAGAAAGTTTCTTTGAATTTGCTGTGTCCATTAACTTCTGAACATCTTCTTTGCTTGACGAAAGTGGTTTCTCTATGAAAAGGCTCATTCCTTGGTCTGCACACTGAAGAGCTGTTGAGATATGAAGCTTAGTCGGATTTGTGATAAAGGCGACATCAGGATTGATTTTTTCAATTTCCTCTAGAGTGTGAACTTCTTTAATACCGAGTTTGTTTTTCTCAGAATTTTTTCCTGACCTGAAAGCATAGAGCTCGTGCTCAAAATTATCCTGAAGAAGTCTGGCCTGCCTCTCCCCTATTGAACCAAGTCCGAAAAATATTAATTTCATTATTCTTTTCCACTCCTGTGTCCCATCAGCTCGAGCATGTCATAGGTCTCGAACTTATGAGCAATTGTCGTAAGAGACTCTGACCATTCCCTAATTATGTTTCCGAAGCGCTTTCTGATAGAGGCAGTAAGCTCCCCAAGGTCTTCAGAGTTTTTTGCCATAATAACTAGAGACAAATCCCACTCCCCTGAAACGAGGAAGACTTCAGGGACTTGTTGATTATCTTTCAGGAACTTTACGAAAGCGCTTAGTTCGTCAGAAGTGTAATTATGAAGTTTTATTTTGACATCTACAATGTTCTCGAAACCAAGATGACGCGGTCTTATTTGAACGCGAGGATAGAATATTTTGGAGTTCTCCATTTTTTTAACTCTCTTTTTTACAGAATCAACAGAAAGACCTACTCGCTTTGCCATATCTGTAAGAGAGACTCTGCAGTTTTCCTGTAGCATATTGAGGATTATACAATCCTTCTCGTCAAGCTTAGTCATATCTCTTAAAAACTCTATGATAGTATATAAATCTTTGGAAATATTAAGGCAAAAGTAGAAAATTTAAGATAGATATCTTAAATTTTAAGACAAATGTCTAAATATGTCTTAAATTTTGCCTTGCAGTCAATTTATATATAGTAGAAAGGAGACAAATCAACTATGAAGCGAATCTTTTTTGGAATTTTAATTTGCACAATTGTCTTGTCAGGACAGGCTTATGCCGCTCTTGATGAACGCTGTTCTGTAGAGAGTATTGGGATAAATAGCGAATACACTAACAGGCTTTTTGTAGATATTGTATATAATTTTAAATGCTCTGCCGGAGCTTCCGACGAAGGACAGCTTACAAGAGCCAGTATGCAATACGGAACGAGAGATATAGGAAATCTTGTTCTGAAAGACCAGTATGGAGAACTGGCAATGAATATGATGCCAAGTGATTATGAGCTTGATAAAGGACTTAGCTCTGCTGAGCTAGGAATTATTTTTAGAAAAGGGCTTGAGATGACAAGTTATGAAACAAATTATATTTTGAATGTCTCCTTTGAGACTGGTGCAACAGTTTCCAAGGCAGGGGATGGAAAACTGCGGGTACAGCCCTCAGACATTATAGGGAATATTACAGGAACCGGAGTAAGAACTGTAATAGAAAGTTCGGAACTTAAGATAGGAGCAATATCTTATTCACTTACAATTCCAAAAGGAACAGTAATAACAGATGCCCAGCCTAATAGCTGTCTTGTATCAGGAGAAACCGTAGTGTGCAACGGTCTTGATGAAGAATCATTTTCAAATCTTTCAATAGAATGGAAGCAGTCAGAGGAAGTAACACAGGACAACAGCAAACTTACTGAAATTGCTGATAAGGTTTCAACAAAAGTAGAGGAACTTGCCAAGAAGGCTGCTGAAGAAGAGACTAAAGCTCAGGCAAAGGGTTTTCTTGAGAAAATGAAAGATAAACTCAGTGGTCTTTTTGACTGGTTGTGAGAGGGGAATAAGACTTATATACAACATTACTCACTGGAGAGTAGTGAAAAGGGAGTAATATGGCAGCTTGGATGTTAATAGGAATACCAATTGGAATTGTACTTCTACTATTATTGATTGTAATGGCAGCACCAGGAGGTTCCGTGCTTAACAATGTATTGTTTGAGTTTAGGGAATATGAAAGGGCTGTTGTATTCAGATTTGGAAAATATCACAGAATTGCAAAACCTGGCTGGAACTTTATTCTTCCAATTATAGAGAGTTTTGTAAAATATGATATGAGGACGGAATCTATCGACATACCTCCTCAGCAAGTAATCACAAAAGACAGAATAAAGGTTCTGATAGATGCAATAATGTACCTTAGAGTTTCAGATCCGGCAAAGGCCGAGCTCGAAGTTGAGGAAGATTATAGAAAGGCTATAGAAGAGCATCTGAAAGGTAGAATAAGAAACGTTGTTGGAAACAACCATCTCGAAGACGTCTACGGAAATATAGATAAAATAAACTCTCAGCTAAAACATGAAATTCAGGAGCTGACAGATGGCTGGGGAATTGAGATAATTGAGGTTGAACTTATCAGCGTTATTCCTCCTGAAGCAGTCCTTGAAGCTATGGAGGCACAGCAGATAGCACAGAGATACAAGGAAGCTGCTGCCGAGGAAGCTGAAACTACCAAGATAAGAATCAATGCAATTGAAGCAGCTGCAGGAAAACTTTCCGAACCAGCCCTTAACTACCTTTATTTGCAGACACTCAAGGAAGTTGCTGACGGAAGGTCAAGCAAGCTAATCTTCCCGATGGAATTCACTAAGATGGCACAAAATCTGTCTAGCGGACTTGGTGGGAAGGAAAGCGGACTCGAGAAGCTTGTAGAGCAGATTAAGAAATAAGGCTTAGAGAACTTTTTAGAAAAACTGAATAAAAATAAATTTAAACTGACTTATCTACTAATCTGTATAAGTACAAGATAGGTGTTGATATGACTAAAAAATATCTAAAGTGGGTAGATTCGTCTGAAAGGCTTCCAAAAGAAGGAGATTTTATACTTTTTAAGAGAGGAAAATCACTGCACAAAGGTGTCGTGAAAATGTGTGGAGAGGAGTTTATACAGCTTTCCAAGATGTGGATTTGGCGTAAAATGAAGGGAGAGCGATTGGAAAATTTTATAGAAAAGCCGGAAGGAGATATGGCTAAATTATGGAAAGGTACCAGATGGGAGATGTATGCAGGCGGAGAGAAACTTCCAATAGGAAGTGAATATATTGTAGTGGGATGGCCGCAGATAAACTATATTGAAGAATATCTTGACAAAAATGTGCTTGTGTATGGGTTTAAAGGGAGGAAATTGGTAAATTTCAAGGGGAAATACACAGGACCTGAGCTGGTAAAGGATAGTTTTGTTTTTAAATTGAGAAAACAAATAGTGCCAGTTCACTTTGAAGAATTAATCCATATTAGAAGGACTTTTATGGGTCTGTAAATGATAGGAGTTTAGCAAGTCTTAAAAACCAATAGATACTGAAATAGAAATATGAAGATACGCCTGCCCGACGGCTCGAAGAAAGAAACAAAGAAAGGAACTACACTTGGAGAGCTTGCCTACTCAATAGGACCGAGGCTTGGGAAGGCTGCTATTGTTGGTTCACTTGACGGAGAAATGGGGGACCTTTTTGAGCCAATAGAGAAATCCGCTTCAGTTGTTTTTTTCACTTTTGATTCACCGGAAGGAAGGGAAGCTTTCTGGCATTCGACAGCTCACCTCATGATGCAGGCAATACAAAGATTGCATAAAAATGTTAGGAATACAATAGGACCTGCAGTTGAAAACGGCTTTTACTACGATTTTGATTCAAAATACGCTTTTTCGGAAGGCGATTTCGAAGCTATAGAGCAGGAAATGCAGAAAATTGTAAAGGAAGACCTTGAAGTCGAGCGTGTAATTCTCACAAGAAAGAAGGCTGAGGAATTTTTCAAGGGAAATAACTACAAATTGGAAATTTTGAAGGAAATTTCAGGGAATAAGATACAATTTTACAAACAAGGAGAATTTATGGACCTCTGCAGGGGCGGTCATGTTCCGAGAACAGGGATGTTGAAAGCATTTAAACTGACAAAGGTGGCAGGGGCATATTGGAGGGGAGATTCCAAGAATGCCATGTTGCAGAGACTCTATGGAATCAGTTTTCCAGAGACAAAACAGTTGAAAACGTATCTAAAACTGCAGGAAGAGGCTGAGAAAAGAGACCATAGAAAACTTGGGCAGAGTCTGGACTTGTTTTCCTTCCACGAAGAAGGTCCTGGATTTCCATTCTTCCATCCAAAGGGGATGGTAATATACAGAGAGCTTGAGAAATTCCTTCTTGAGGAAAAATTGAAGCAGAGGTACCATGAAGTAAGGACTCCGCAAATACTGGATAATAAATTGTGGCACCAGTCAGGTCACTGGGACCACTATAAGGAAAATATGTATCTGACAGAAGTTGATGAAAACGAGTACGCTGTAAAGCCGATGAACTGCCCAGGAAATACGAAGATATATGCTTCGCGACCGAGGAGTTACCGTGAACTTCCTTTGAGACTTTCTGAATTCGGACATGTTCACAGACACGAACTTTCTGGCGTTCTTCACGGACTTATGCGGGTCCGCGCATTTACACAGGACGATAATCATACATATGTAACACCTGAACAAATTGAGTCAGAAATAAAGGGAATTCTCGAGCTTGTGGAAACTGTATACAAAACATTTGGATTTGAATACACAATACGTCTATCGACAAAACCTGAGAAGTCTATGGGTTCAGACGAGCTTTGGGAAAGGGCTGAAAAGGCCTTGACTAATGTTCTTAAGAAAACCAAAGTTCCTTTCTCTCTTAATCCAGGTGACGGTGCATTCTATGGACCAAAGATTGATTTTGTGATGAGAGATTCTCTTGGAAGAGAGTGGCAAACAGGAACTATACAGCTTGACTTCCAGATGCCGGAACGCTTCGGGCTTGAGTATATTGGAGAAGATAACAGTCCGCACAGACCGGTGATGATACATCTTGCAATACTTGGAAGTATGGAACGTTTTATGGCTGTATTGATAGAGCACTTTGGAGGGGCATTCCCTGTGTGGCTTTCCCCAGTTCAGGCTAAAATAATAACGGTTGCAGACAGGCACAATAAATATGCAGAGATGATTTCCGGAATGATGATGGAAAATGGAATCCGATTTGAGATGGATTCACGAGCTGAGCGTGTTGAGGCGAAAGTCAGAGATGCCACACTTGAGAAAGTCCCCTATATAATAACTATTGGAGACAAGGAAGTTGAAAAGGGAACGCTTGCCATCAGAACGAGAGATGGAAAGGTCAAGTTTGGTGTAAAGGCTGAGAGTTTTATTAAGAAAATTGGAAAGGAAATAGAAGAAAGGTTATAATTGAATGTACTGGTACCTACTGGCGATATTTTCAGCATTTTTTGAAGCGATTTACTATACTCTAATAAAAAAGCTTGTAAAAAAGGAGGACCTTCAAGTTTTGGCAGGCGGAATTTTTCTCTCAGGTTCTGTAATACTCTTTATCTCTTCATTTGTCAGCGGACTTCCCGTGATTGGAGGGCAATTCTATTCCTCAATTATTGTAACAGGGATTCTCAATACGTTTGCAGTTGCCCTCTATTTCAGGACTCTGAAAACGACAGATATATCGCTCTCTTTGCCGATGCTGTCATTCAGCCCCCTCTTTCTGATAGCTACTTCCTTCCTGATATTGGGAGAGTTTCCAAGTTATGTCGGAATGGGAGGAATAGTTCTGATTGTATCAGGCTCTTATGTGATTAATATGTCTACAGACCACAAGGGACTTCTTTATCCCATACAACAAATTCTGAGTAATAAAGGAGTATTGGATATGTTGGGAGTTGCATTTATCTTCAGTATCGCAGCGAATTATAATAAAATTGCAGTTCTTAATTCAGACCCTATGCTTTCTTCAGCAGGTATATTCCTAATAACTGCAGTACCCTTTCTAATTTATTCAAAGACAGGGAGAAGGAAGCTTGTGGGAAGTTACAAAAAGCTTTGGAAGTGGATATTGACCACAGGAATTGTGCTTTCACTTACTGCTGTTTTCATAAATGCTGCGATGACCTTAGAAATAGTTCCTTATGTAGTATCTATGAAGAGACTCGCAGTTCTCTTTGCGGTAATATTTGGAGGGGTCGTATTCCGAGAAAAGAATATTGGAAGGAGATTGTTAGGGACTCTCATAATGCTTGCAGGAGCAATAATAATAATCCTCAATTAGAAATATATAAAAGGGGATTTTGTCATTTAATTACTATGGAAATTTCATGGATTTACGCAATTATTAGCGTTCTAATAGTTAGCCTCGTTTCCCTTGTAGGAGTGTTCATACTTTCATCAAGAAAAAATCTTCTTGAAAATAATCTTCTGTATTTGGTAAGTTTTGCAACAGGTGCGATACTGGGGAATGTTTTCCTGCATCTAATTCCTGAGATTGTCCAGACAAGTGGATTCGGACTTGAAATATCCCTTTACATCCTTGCAGGACTTTTGACTGCATTTGTAATAGAAAAAATTGTCCACTGGAAGCATATGCACAAAACAGGTGAAAGTCACATACACCCAATATCTTATTTGATTCTGATTGGAGACGGAGTACATAATTTTATAGATGGTATGGTTATTGGAGCTGTATATCTTACAAGCATTCCTGTAGGAATAGCAACTACAATATCAATAATATTCCACGAAATACCACAGGAGATTGGGGACTTTTCTATACTTATCCACAGCGGGCTTTCGAGAGCAAGAGCTCTTTTCTACAACTTTGCTTCAGCTCTTACAGCCCTTCTGGGAACGGTAATAGTACTGGTTATTGGGAGCACTACCCCGTCACTTGAGGGAATATTGATACCATTCGCAGTCGGAAATTTTATCTATATAGCAGCAGCAGATTTGATACCTGAAATGCACAAAGAAACTAAATTGAGAAAATCTATTCTTCAGTTCCTGGCCTTTTTGGCAGGAATAGGCATCATGCTCATTCTTGCGCATTGATGAAATATTTTTGAGACTATCGAAAACTACATAAAGGGTTCTGAATAGCTTCTTAAGGCACTATGGTTCAACTACTTATGACACCAGGACCAACTGAGGTTCCAGAGCGTATACGAACTGCATTAGCACACCCCATTGTTCACCATAGGACGCCAGAATTTACTGAAATACTTGATGACTGCGGAAGCAGGTTGAAGAAAGTTTTCAAAACAGACGATACAGTTTATACTATGTCAGGTTCAGGAACGACAGCAATGTGCGCAGCTCTTGGAAATACTGTATCAAAGGGAGATAAAGTCCTCTCTATTGTTTTCGGAAAGTTCTCGGAAAGACTACGAGATATAGCAGTCTCAGTAGGCGCAGATGTTGAAACTCTTCAATTTGACTGGGGGAAAGCTCCTGATATTGGGAAGATAGAAGAAGCCCTTAGTGATGATGTAAAAGCCGTGACTATGGTCCATAATGAAACATCGACAGGAGTCAGAGCAGACGTGGAAGCTCTTGGAAAACTTGTAAAGGAAACAAATGCTCTTTTTATTTGCGACACAATTTCAAGTATGGCAGGCGACAATGTGGAAACAGATAATTGGAACATTGACCTCTGTATAGCCGGCTCTCAAAAATGTTTTTCAATGCCACCAGGGATTGGTTTTCTTTCAGTATCTGACAAAGCCTGGCCTGTAATAGAGAGTAAGGAACAGAATTATCTTACTGACCTCAATAAATACCGCTCAAAATATCCGCAAACGCCATTCACAGCACCAATATCTCTAATATTCGGTCTTCAGGAAGCTCTTTTCATAATTGAGGAAGAGGGACTTGACAAAAGAATTCAGAGGCACAGAGAAAATGCAGAATTTACCAGAACTGCTGTAAAGGAGATGGAACTTGAGCTCTATCCGGCATCAGAGGACATCTGCTCAGCAACTCTTACAGCAATAAAAAGTGACAGAGCCGAAGATATTCGTTCTGCTCTGAAAGAAAAGGGAATTTTAGTTGCTGGAGCACAGGCTCCGGAAAAGGGAAAGATGTTTAGAATAGGTCATATGGGCTCAGTAGGAAGACCAGAAATTGAGCAAACGCTTGAAGCACTTAAGGAGGTAGTTGAGGCTTGAAAATACTTATAACAGATCCAATAAGCAAAGAAGCCGCAAAGGAAATTGGGGAAATGGGAGAGCTGGAACTTGCTCCGGCTATTAGTCCGGAAGAACTTCTTGAAAAAATTGCTGATGTTGAAATCCTTGTAGTGAGAAGCCGGACAAAGGTTACATCAGAACTTATTTCATCCGCAAAAAATCTTAAGGCAGTTATTCGTGCAGGTGTCGGTCTGGACAATATCGACATGGAAGCTGCAAAGGAAAATGGAATTAAGGTTCTTAATACTCCTGAAGCTCCGACACAGAGTGTTGCAGAGCTGACAATGGGACTTATGTTAAATCTTTCCAGAAATATTTGCTCTGCAAATGCCTCTACGAAGGCTGGAAAGTGGGAGAAAGGCAGTCTTAGCGGAATAGAGCTGTCCGGAAAGACACTTGGAATAATAGGATTTGGCAGAGTTGGTAGAATAGTGAGCGAACTTGCTTCGGCATTTGGAATGGAGGTTTTAGCCTATGACCCATATTCTCCAGAAGAAGAAATGCAGAAAGCTTCCGTAAAGCGTTCAGAACTTAGTGAGCTTCTTTCAAGCTCTGATATAATAAGTCTGCACGCGCCACTTACTAAGGAAACGCAAGAACTTCTTGGGGAAAATGAATTTTCACAAATGAAGGACGGAGTCCTAATAGTAAACGCGGCAAGAGCGGAACTTCTCGATGAAGAGGCATTCTACTCTGCTATTGAAAGTGGTAAGATTGGAAGAGCAGCTCTTGATGTATATTGGGGAAAGAAGGCTTCTGAAAAGCTTCTCTCCTATAGAGACAGAATTCTTTTTACACCTCACTTGGGAAGCAGTACAGTAGAAGCAAAGGAAAGAATAGGAAAACTTCTCGTTGAGAGAGTAAAAGACCTAGTTTAGATAGGAGCATTGGAAACATGGAAAAAGGATATACACTTGTAGTTACGGAGAAGCCGAAGGTTAGCCAGCGGATAGCTGAATTTCTTTCAGGTGGAACTGCAGTAGAGGAAAAAGCCGGGAAGGCTAAATACTATGTTTTCACAAAAGACGGAAAGGATATAATTGTCGCGCCTGCTGTCGGTCATCTTTATACACTCAGACCGAAGGAAGGACAAAGAGGTTACCCAATATTTGAAATTGAATGGGTTCCCTCCCACGGAGTTTCAAAATCTTCAGCTTTTTCTAAACCATATCTTACAAGCCTCAAAAAACTTGCAAAAAATGCAAATGAATTCATAAATGCATGCGACTACGATATAGAGGGCTCTCTTATCGGATACAATATAATTCACGAACTTGGGAAGAAAAAAGCTCTTGAAAATACTCACAGAATGAAATTTTCTGCCCTTACTGAAACTGAAATAGAAAAGGCCTACAAGAATCAGCATGAGTTAGATACTGAAATGGTGGAAGCTGGTATAACTCGTCACTTCCTGGACTGGTACTGGGGAATTAATACTTCTCGGGCACTTTCAGCTGCTTACAGCAAGGCAGTGGGGGGATACCGCCCAATATCTGCAGGACGAGTGCAGAGTCCTACTTTAAAAGTTCTTAGTGACAGAGAGAAGGAAATTGCGGACTTTGTCCCAGAACCTTACTGGGAAATAAGCGCCCTTCTTGAAAATGGATTAAAAATAATGCACAGAGAGGAACGCTTCTTTGGTAAAGAGAAAGCCTCTGAGACTTATGAGAAGTGTAATGAAAAGTCTGCAATAGTGGAAAAAATTGAGAAACGCACTATTAAGGAGGAAGCTCCTGCGCCTTTTAACCTCAGTACCCTGCAGAGTGAATCTTACAGGGCTTTCAAATATTCTCCAAAAAAGACACAGAGATTTTCGCAGAGTCTTTATGACCAAGGACTTATCTCTTATCCAAGAACAGGCTCACAGAAGCTTCCGGCTGGAATTGAAGCGAAGGAAATGGTAAAGGCTCTGACAAAAATAACAGCATATAAAAAAATAGCAGAGGAACTCCTGAAAAAACCGGAGCTAAAAGCAAATGAGGGAAAGAAAACTGACCCAGCTCACCCCTGTATATATCCGACTGGAGAAGTTCCGAAAAAGCTCAATGATGAGGAGGCAAGAATCTTTGATTTGATTGCAAGGCGTTTCCTTGCATCATTTGGAGAAACTGCAACAAGGCAGAGCCAGACAGTATCTTTTTCAATAGCAGGTGAGCCTTTCTTTGCTCGCGGTGCAATAACTCTTGACAAGCAATGGATAGGAATTTACGGAAAATATTATTCGAAGAAGGAAGAGGAACTTCCACCGTTTGAAGAAGCTTCTGAAGAAGAAGTGGAGAAACTAAGTAAGACTGCGAAAAAAACTAAGCCTCCTGCCAGATATTCACAGGCGACAATAGTCAAGAAAATGGAGACTATTGGAATAGGAACAAAGGCGACTCGCGCATCTATACTTCAGACGCTTTATGACAGAAAATACATCCACAATCAGAAAATAGAGGTTACTGAGCTTGGCTTAACGGTTGTCAGCGTTCTTTCCGAGCATGCACCGGAGCTTACATCTGAGGAGCTTACAAGAAAGTTCGAAGCCTATGTTGAATCGATAAAGGCAGGGGAGGGAAATAGTGAAGAAGTTCTGGAAGAGGCACGAGGAACTCTGAAGACTGTAATTCTCCGCTTTAAAGAGCACATAAAGGAAATCGGAGAAGAACTTGCGGAAAAATATGTTAAAACTCTAAAAGAGGAGAGAACTATCAGTGTCTGTAAGTTGTGCAAAAATGACCTTATAATCAGGCGTTCACGAGCTACTGGAAAGCAATTTATTGGCTGCAGTGGTTATCCTGACTGTACTAACTCCTATCCACTTCCCCAAGGAGCACTTATTGTTCCTATGAAGAAGGAATGCGAACACGACGGACTTCCGATGATAGAAGTTGTCAGAAGTGGGAAAAGAAAATTCTCTATGTGTATAGACCCAGCCTGCAAATCAAAGGAAGAGTGGGGGAAGGATAAGAAGAAAACTAAGAAAGATGCCTGATTCCTTCGTCAGTTCCGACGAGGACTTCACTTACCTTCTCCTTTGAAAATATTCCATTATCAACAACGCCGTCAATATTGTTTATAATTCTCTCGAGCTCGGCTGGTTTGAGAATTGCGCTGAATTTGCAATCCAGAATAAGATTTCCAAGATCAGTCTTGAAATTTTCTCGTAGTGTAACCTTTGCTCCCAGTGCCTCGAGTGCTTTTTTTCCTTCATTTAAAGATTCTTCTCTAAGTTCAACCGGAAGCGGGAAGTCCCCCAGAAGATGAGTAAGTTTGCCCTCATCTACAATAACAATAAATCTCTCTGCTCGGTACGCCAGCCTCTTTTCAAGAGTGTGAGCACCTCCTCCACCCTTTATCAAATCTAAATCTTTTGAGACCTCATCAGCTCCGTCAACATAAAGGTCTATTTTTCCAGCATTCTCAGGTTCAAGAGTTTTAAGACCGAGACTTTCTGCCAGTTCAGTGCTTCTTTTTGAGCTTGAAACACATTTTATGTCCAAATTTCTCGTGGCAAGAGCTTTGATAAAATAAGAGGATGTACTTCCAGTTCCGAGACCGATTGTTTGTCCGTTCTCGACAAGTTTTGAAGCTTCCTCAGCAACAAGTTTTTTCTTTTCCTCGGAATCCATCAGAAATATACCTTACTGTCTTCAATTACCTTCATAATCTCGCCGGCGAGAGTAACTTCCATAACTCCTGTCTGAATTGAATCAGTGGTGACAAGGCAAGTTGTTGCTTTTTCAAGTTTTTTGAAAGAATCTTTTGAGAATATGCCGTGTGTTGCTCCTGCGAAAACCCTGTTTGCGCCGGCTTTTTTCATAAGCTCAATTGCCTTCAGCATAGTTCCGCCCGTGCTTATTATATCATCTATAATCAGAACATCTTTTCCTTTTACATCGAGGTCTTTTGCAGTCATTTCAACTTCTGTCTCACTTTTCCTCTTCTTGTTTATCTTCATTGTATCAGCACCAACATTTTTTGCGGCTTCAGCAATCATTCCGCGTGAACCAAGGTCAGGAGATACGACGACGAAGTCCTTCAGTTTGAACTTTTCTTTAATATGTTCTGCAAGCACTGTTCCTCCGCTGATATTGTAAGCCTTTATCCCAAAAAAGTCGTAGGGACCATATTCTTCTTTGAAATGTGCATCCGCAGTTACAACGAGAGAAACGCCCATAGACTTCAAAAGCTCTGCTATAACGTGAAGACTAAGAGATTCCCCTCTGTTGAAACGTTTATCTTGGCGAGCATATGGGAAGTAAGGCATCACTACGCGAATTCTGCGAGAATTAAGGCTTCTGCAGGAATCTATAACGAGAAAGAGTTCAATAATAGCATCGTTTGGCTCAGGATAGCCCGCCTGAACTATTAGTACCTCTTTATTGTTGACATTTCCCAGGACTCTGGCGTAAACTTCTCCGTCTGAGAACTTTCGTGTCTCGTACTCAACAAGTTCCGCACCAAACTGCTTGGCTATTCTCTGCCCGAGAACCTGAGCCTTTGAGCATGCAATGACTACATCCATAATATCCCTTGTACTTCTCCCTTTTTATCTTTCGGGTACAATGTATTTCCCCTGACCCGGCTTGGTAAGAAGTTTCCCTTTATCTATTGCAAGCTTTCCTCCGAAGAACACCGAGTCAATTTTACCATTTAGTTTTCTTCCTTCGAAGGGCGTCCAGCCGCACTTTGAGTGTAATTTGCTGGTTTTTAGTTCCCAGGATTTTTTTCTGTCAACAATGACTAAATCAGCGTCCTTTCCTTCTTCAATTATTCCCTTATTTACAAGTCCAAAAATATTTGAAGCTCCTGCCGAGCAGAGTCTTGCTATGTCAGTCCAGTCAAGAAGTCCTTTATTTACTGAATCGATGAGAAGTGGAAGGAATGTCTCTACTCCAGGCATTCCTGAAGGAGGGCTTGTGCTTTCTTTTTCAGAAATAAGATGAGGAGCGTGATCGGTAGCGAGAGTGCTGACGAGGGAAAGTGATTTCCAGAGACCAAGTCTGTCTTCCTCTGTTTTCAGACTGGGATTAATTCTTGCGAAGTTTCCGAGCTCGGCTGAATTCTCTCGGCTCAGGAAGAGATGAGGAATTATGAGTTCAGTGAAATGTCCTGCTTCGTGGACTGTCTTTACAGCAGAGGGAGTCGAAAGATGGCAGAAATATAATTTGTTGCTCCCCATCTCTATATTCAATATTGCTTTGACGGATTCGTTTTCAGCCTCTGCAGTTCTTATTTTTCCATGGCTTTTGGGGTCCGCAGCAGAATTCTTCTTTAAATTCGCATGCATAATATCCGGGTCCTCTGCATGGACTGCAAAAATTTTGTTTTCAAGGGAAGACGCTGCTGCTTTGAGACCAGAATATCCTACAATATTAGGGTGGTCAAGATAAAATTTGTAGCCTATTGGATTTGCCTTCTTCATCTCCCAGATATTACCGTCCATCGCTCCGAAATAGAGGCTGAAATCAATATAGGATTTTTCCTCGGCAAGGGCTTTTTTATTTTCAAAGTCCTGCATACTTCCAGTAAATGGTTTAGTATTCGGCATGTCAAGAACAGTTGTGACTCCTCCAAAAAGGGCTGAGAGTGAGCCTGTTTCAAAATCTTCTTTTTCAGTCAGACCCGGCTCTCTGAAATGAACATGGGGATCAATAGCACCAGGCAGGACTATTTTTTCAGACAGATTAATTGTTTTCTCTGCCTTCGGCATTGCATCACTGAGGGCGATTTTTTGTATTCTTCCATTATTTATTGCAATACTCGCTTCAATGATTCCATTGGGTTTTGCTATCTTACAATTCTCAAGAACAAAATCAACTGCCATATTTTTTCTTCCTCCCTGCCTTGTCTCTGCTGAATTTTCCGAAATCTTCAATTCCTCTTAATTGTTCTCTGTCCAGAACAGGACCGTCAGTGCATATTCTGTATTTTCCTGCGACACATGCTCCGCAAATACCAAGACCGCATTTGAAAATTCTTTCAAGGCTCGCCTGCATTGCTATGTCGTATTTTTCGCAGAGGTCAAAAACAGATTTTTCGAGACCTTCTGGACCGCAGACATAGACTGTATCAAATTCCTTTTTCTGAAGGAGTTTTTCCAGTGGCTCTGTGACGAGCCCTTTTTCTCCGTAAGAACCGTCGTCTGTGGTGCAAATTACTTTTTTACAAGCCTTCTTCAACCTTTCTTCGAAGAGTAGTAGGTCCTTAGTCCTTGCGCCAAGGAAGGCGCTTATTTCAATATCATTTCCGAGCTCTTCTGCAAAAAAGGCAAGGGGGGCGCTTCCATAACCGCCTGCGACGACTGCTATTTTCTTACCTGAAAGTTTCCAGGGATTTCCAAGAGGTCCGCGGATGCCGACTAAATCACCAACTTGGAGAGCATGCAACTTTTCAGTGCTTTCGCCGACAGCAAAGGCACTTATGGCGAGTCTTTTTCCGTCAGAATAGGAAACGCTCATCGGAACTTCTTCCCTTCCAGGAATCCAGAGCATGATAAACTGGCCTGGCTTCGCTTTTTTAGAGAAATCGAAGAAAAATGTTTTGNCCTTGTCTGTCTCCTGCCGTATTTCTGAGACTTTGTAAGTCTTTTCGACATCAAATTCCATGTTCAATAGCCCCCACGTTTTCAAAACCTCGGCTTTCCATAATTGAAGAGAGTTCATCGGAGACTTTTTTGAAGACTCCGACACCGTGATGCCAGACCGCTGTGCCGATTCCAACGGCTCTTGCTCCGGCAGATATCATCTCGGCAGCGTGTTGACCGGTGCTGACGCCCCCAGTTCCTATTATAGGTATTTCAACAGCGTCTGATATTTCACTGACGCAGCGCAGAGCTATCGGACGAAGTAGCTCACCAGATAAGCCACCACGTGTATTAGAGAGAATTGGAAGATTTGTTTTAGAGTCAATTGCCTTTGCAGGCAGAGTATTGACAGCAGTTATGGCTGATGCTCCGGCTTCATCTACTGCTCGGGCGACGTCTGTTAGTTTCCCCGCATCTGGGCTTATCTTGAAGGAAATTGGGGCATTTGTGACGCTACAGGCTTTCTCCAGGAGCTTTCCTGCAAGTTCTGGGCTCCTGCTGATGTCCTGACCGCCCTTTACATTGGGACATGAGGCATTTAGCTCGTACATGTCCGGTTCAGCTGATTCCAGGACTGATATTACATCAGCATAGCCCTGTATTGAGCTTTCGACGACGCTTACTATGACTAGGGCATCTCCCTCTTTTGCAATCTTAATTTCTTCAATAAATTCTTCAGCCCCAGGATTGGGCAAACCCATTGCATTTAGAAGTCCATTTTTGAGTTCGACAACATTTGGAGAAGGATGGCCTTCCCAAGGTTTGAGGCTAATGCTTTTAGTAGTGACAGCGCCGGCGCCTTCGTCACCTACGCGCTTTAGGAGCTCTCCCGTGTTTCCTATAATACCAGAAGCAAGAACGGTTGGATTGTCTAATTTTATACCGCAAAGATTTGTTGAGAGCTCCGGCTTCATAAATAAATAGTAGCCTTGAGAAGCTTAATAATTTATGCTTATTTCTTCTTGGCTGTCAGTTCCTCGACGGTCGGGGAAGTCATTATTACCCAGCCAGCCCAGGTGAAAATTAAGAGAAATATAACAACAAGAGCAGAAACAGCTATGCTCATTGCCCAGAGCGCGTACCCGCCAGGTCCGAAAATTGCGTAGAAATATCCAATTCCGAGCCCGAGTGAAATGAGCGAAAGTGCCGCTCCAAAGAGTTTATCGCGTGCTGCCATAATATTTAACATAAACTTTTGGTCTTTTTAAGCTTTACCTAATGCCTTCATTGTGTATTTTGAACTTGCTTTGCTCACCGGCTTTTTTAGATGGATGCCTCGCCAGCCTTGCCCATCTTGAGCTTCCTTTTCTTCCGAGTTCCAGGGCTGTTTTTGACCAATATGCCATCACATCGCGGCCGACGGGCTCGACTGAGCCCTTCTTTCTGAAGGATTCGTAGACCTGGTTGCAGACTATTATTGGGACCTGGTTTTGTCTTGCGATTTTGGAGAGTTGTGCCATCTGCCGCCCAAGTTCTCGGCTATTGTCCAGCATATCGTTGCGGCTTCCGGAATTTTCCAGCCTGTAGAGGCTTACAGCACTGTCCAAGACTATGAGGCGGCACTTATAGTCTACGAAGCGCTGGAGCTGGGAGATAATGGACTTCTGCTCTTTGAAGGAGTAGAGTTGTTTGAGAAGTATATTCTTGGCAAGCTCAGGTTTTGGAAGAATTTGCCTCAGCCTGTCTAGATGGAAGCCGCCTTCAGTGTCAAGATAGATTGCCTTTCCGGAGGTGGTTGAGCTTACGGCGGCGGACATAGCGATATTTGTTTTTCCTGAGCCTGAAGGTCCATAGAGATGAGTAATTGCACCAGATGGGAAGCCACCCCCGAGTAATTCGTCTAGTTTTTCTGAGCCTGAGCTGGTAAAGTTTAGGGCTTTCGCTTTTCTGGACAGCAAATTCATAATAAAGTGAAGGAAGTGATGTTTTAGAGCTTAATTTAACTGAGGGTAGTTAGAAACTACCTTGGAATTAAATTTATTGTGGTATTTTTTAAGATATTCAAGAAGTTGGGACTATATTAGAACTTAATTTATTCCAAACTGAGTAATCCATTCACAACCTGAGACGTCTATCCTTTCACTATTTCCCTTGCATGTTTCAGAATCAGTTATTGCTGAGCAGTCTCCGCCTCCGTAGCAGCCGACCCAAGGCAGGCTGTAATCATTCCACTTACAATAAGAATTTAATGTGCATTCTTCAGTGTTTGTTATAGTTGAGCAAGTATCAATGTATTCTTCAGGAGCTCCAGATACCACTCCACAGGAAGCTTCGTAGAAAGTGCATCCGTAGCTTTCACAAAGAATCTTGTTGCTTGACCAGTCACCTGTTCCTGCGTCATAAGTATCTATATCCGCACAATCTGCACCAACCCACATACAAGCTGAATACCATGATTGACCTTCAATCTCGCAGGTGTCCTTTCCAGTCTTAACGCTTACACATCTTGATTCACCAGTGGAATAAAATGGTGTGCAGATGTAGCCTGATTCACATTCAGAGTCGAAGGTACAGGTATCTTGTGAATACTGGTCATTGGATCCTCCGCCATACAGAGGGCAATAGGTTCCTCGATAAAATAGTGAATTAGAAGTAGGCCCTCCATATCCACTTCCCACTTTGTATTTGTGAGAATTTGTAACACCTATGCAACCAGATACTGGGTCACTAGGATAAGAACTTAATACCCCAGAACTCACTGCTCCATAAACAGATAAATCTGTTTCACTTCTGTCATACTTGCTAGAATTTGGCTCTACAAGGATTTTATTAGGACCTAGTCGAATCTCTCTTGATTCTCTGCAGAAGCCAGATGTATCTACACATACATTTGATGGATAGCCACTGCATTTGGTACCTTCTGAGCAATCAGAATCATCTGTGCAGGTGTTGAGGCATTTATTGTTATAGCATCCGAAACCGTCTGTGCACTGTGAATCCTGTGTACAGGTTGTGTAGCACTTATTGTTGTTGGAACCGGATCCACATGCAAAATTAGCATCACATTCAGAGTCATCTGTGCATTCTGCTGGGAAGGGCTCACAAGCCTGTTCCTCATTGCAGAAATATTCATCCCAGTCGCATTCAAAGTAGACTTTGGGAATACTCCCAAGACCAGCATAATATGGCTCATACTCATCTGGGTCAATGCACTCAGGACATCCTGCTCTGTCAGGAGTGGCCTCTCCTTTTTTAAACACTATAGCATCTGTAGCAGAATTTGGACACTTATCCTCTGAATCCTGAACACCATCTCCATCTTCATCAGGACATCCATTTCCAATTACAGTTGTTCCTAGAGGAGTAAGAGCGCATTCGTCATCTGAGTTAGGAACTCCATCTCCATCTTTATCATCATCACAGGCGTCTCCATAACCATCCTGATCATAGTTAGACTGAATATTATTTTCCACGAATGGGCAGTTATCAAGACCATTAAGATGAGAATCTCCATCTAAATCTCCATCACACACATCTCCTTGGCCGTCGTTGTCAAGATCGTCTTGTCCATGGTTCGGATCAAACTTACAGTTGTCCGCGACATCACAAACTCCATCGTCGTCTTCGTCCAGACAGGTAAAACAGCCAACTGAATTTATTTCCCCTCTTTTTGCTTTAAACTTACCCTGCGTGGTAGTTGGACAGTTATCCAACTCATCCTTAACTCCGTCGCCGTCATCATCATCGTCACAGGCGTCCCCTGCAAAATTATTATCGAAATCCTTCTGGTCTGCGTTTGATACGGTTGGGCAGTTGTCGGTGGCATCCCCTATACCGTCATTGTCATCGTCGTTGCAAGTCCAGGTACAACCAACCCTATTTGAACATTTAGAAGGAGTATCATACCAAGTACCACAATTTCGGCTTCCTTCTTGGTCTGTTCCAGACCAGGCGTCCTCCCACTCATATTCACAGCCGCAAAGGTCTAGTTGGTCGTTTAGTGAAGACATATCTGTCCCGCTGGAGTCTGCTCCGTTTGGAGCCACAAGGCTTCTGACATTTGAAAAAAATGAACTGGCTTCCCCTTCAGAAAATTGTCCATCTGGAGGAAGACCCTCTAGAGAGCTGAGACCTAAACCAGAAGCTGAACTTGCATCTAATGTTTGAGGAACACTACCATCAGAGAAGGCTAACTGCATTATGACCCACATACCATTTGCCATCTTATTTAAGAACCATAGAAATCCATTACCATCTGCATTTTTGAAAATGAACCAGTCGTCAGCAGTAGTTGTGTCCAGCCAGTCAATTTCAGATACCTTTGCTGTAGTATCAGTACCTACTCCTCCGCCAGCTGTGCCTCCGTCATCTCCACCTTCTTTATCTCCGCCTCCGTCGTCGGCAGGAGGACCTCCTCCGGCAGAGGAACCTGATTTATAGAAAAATCCCTGGTATTTTATACAATCATAAGTGATGGAGTTTTTAAACTGATTCCAAGGATCCTGTGCTTCAGCAAGAGCATCATCTATTAAATCATCAAAACCACCTTCTTCTTGTGTGCAGATTCCGTCGTCTGCACAGGGGTAAGAAGAAGCATAACCAACATTAGCTGAACTGAATGTTTCTCCTTCTTCTCTTAGTACAAATCTACCGGTATCAGAAAGTTGTAACTCAATAGAACTAGTGCATTCGCCAACTGAAGCTGCTACAAACTTCCCGCCCAAAATTCCGCCGCCTGAGAAGAAGGCATAGCCGACGATAAGTAATAAAAGTACAAGAGCCCCGCCCGTTAAATATCTATTAACACCTTTTTCGCTAGAGGATTCCATAGAAGTCATAAGATATTCTAATAGTAAATAGTTTTTGATTTCTCAGGAAAAATTGTTGCAGTTCTTGGTCTCGCTTTCAAAACCATTCCATGATTAACGAGAGATGAACTCCTCTTTTATTAGGAGCCGCCGGTTTTCCACAATCTTTAAATACTCATATATTCATACCTTCATACCTTAAGATGATTAGGAAGACTATAATATTAGAGGATGAAGTCTA
>NZBN01000006.1 GCA_002687935.1 Methanobacteriota archaeon | reverse complement strand
GTAAATCGGGCGATGAGGAGTATGCAGCAGGTGGCGAGAGATGTTGAGCACGCCCATGTTTCTCAGATGTTTTATCCTCTAATGCAGTCACTTGATATAGCTCATATGAAGCTTGATATTGCCTATGGGGGGATAGAGCAGAGAAAAATCCATATGGTTGCGAGAGAGGAACTACCGAAACTCGGGTATAAGGCACCAACCTGTGTCCATACACCGTTGATAGTTTCGCTGAAGGGTCCAGGAAACAAAATGAGTAGTTCCCTTCCTGAGACGATGATAATGGTAGATGACAGTCCTGAAGTAATTGAAAAGAAAATGAACAAGGCTTATTGTACGGCTGAAGATGTAGAAGGGAATCCTGTTCTTCAGATTGCCAGATATATTATTTTCCCGAGGCTTGGTAAGCTAAAGGCCGAGCGTCCTGAGAAGTATGGTGGGGATTTGAGTTTTAAAACTTATGAAGAACTGGAAGATTCTTTCAAGAAGGGAGATTTGCATCCGGCAGACTTGAAGAAGGCCGTTTCCGGGGCAATGTCAGATTATCTGAAACCGCTAAGAACTTATTTTGAGGAAAATTCAGATGTAGTTAAACTGAAGAAGAAGTTGTTTAATCTTTAAACTTCAATCCTTGTTTTTGCGATAGCACTTCATAGAGCAATACCACTTACCATCATATTCCTTGCCCATTGCAGTTTTTTTCTCGCAAACGCAACAGAGTTTTTTTTCAAAGGGAAATGCCATAACTCATATTAGCTTTAAGTGTTCTTAAAGTTTCTCCAAAGATTTAAATAAAGATAAACTAACCTTCAAGGCGATGGATGTGGGAATTGTGGGGTATGGAAGCTACATACCTTATTATAGAATTAAGGCCGAGGAAATAGCCCGTGTTTGGGGAGCAAATCCTGAGTCAATTAAGAAAGGTTTAATGATTAGTGAGAAGTCTGTTCCGGGACCTGATGAAGATGCTGTAACGATAGCGACTGAAGCATCGAGAAATGCACTGGCTCTTGCTGATATTGAGCCTGACAAAATTGGAGCTGTTTATGTTGGCTCTGAGTCGCATCCTTATTCAGTAAAGCCAAGCTCTACAATTGTTGCTGAGGCTATTGAAGCAACTCCAATTATGACAGCGGCTGATTTGGAATTTGCATGTAAGGCGGGAACTGCTGGAATGCAGATTTGTATGGGACTTGTTGGCTCAGGAATGGCAGAATACGGGCTTGCAGTAGGAGCTGATACTTCGCAAGGTGCTCCGAGCGATGCTCTTGAATATACTGCAGCAGCCGGAGGAGCTGCATTTATTATTGGAAAGGATAAGTTGCTGGCGAAGATTGAAAGCACCACTTCTTTTACGACGGATACTCCTGATTTCTGGAGGAGACCGGGTCAGTCCTATCCGAAACATGGAGGAAGATTCACAGGAGAACCGGCATACTTCAAGCATATTGTAAGCTGTACTGAGCAGATTCTCAAAGATTCAGAATACGAAGTTAAGGATTTCAAGTATTTTGTTCCTCACCAACCTAATGGGAAGTTTCCGAGGATTGCAGCGAAGAAACTTGGATTTACAGAGGAGCAGGTTTCTCCCTCGCTTTTGGTTGAAAGGATAGGAAATACTTATTCAGGAGCGAGTGTTCTTGGACTTGCCGCAGTTCTTGATCAAGCTGAAGAAGGAGATAAAATTCTTCTTACGTCCTATGGCTCTGGAGCAGGTTCTGATAGCTTTATTTTGGAGGCAACAGGACGTCTGAAAGAAGTAAGGGAGAATGCACCATCTGTTGAATCTCAGATAGAGCACAAGCACTACATTGACTATGCAACTTATGCAAAATATAGGGGGAAAATAAAGACAGAATGAGTCAGGAAGTAGCAATAATTGGAATAGGAATGACGAAGTTTGGGGAGTTGTGGGATCGCTCATTCAGACAGCTTTTCGTTGAAGCTGGAGCTGGAGCTCTTGAAGATGCCGGAATCAAGTCTGAAGAAGTTGGAGCACTGTTTGGGGGAAATATGAGTGCAGGGCAATTTATAGGACAGGAGCATCTTGCTTCATTGATTATGGACCATTCTAATCTGACACCTCAACCGGCGACCAGAGTCGAAGCAGCCTGCGCCTCAGGAGGGCTGGCATTGAGGACTGCATATATGTCTATAAAATCCGGAATGCACGATGTAGTTATAGCCGCAGGGGCTGAGAAAATGACAGATGTTCTTCCGTCGAGGACTACAGGCGCTCTTGCAACTGCGGCTGACCAGGAGTGGGAGGCTGGTTTTGGTGCAACTTTTCCGGGACTTTATGCAATGATTGCAAGACGGCATATGCACGAATTTGGAACTACTGAAGAACAACTTGCAAGTGTCTCTGTGAAAAATCATTATAATGGTTCTAAAAATCCTAAGGCTCAATTTCAGAAGGAGATAACAATTGATTCTGTTCTTTCATCACCGATGGTGGCTGATCCCTTGAGACTTTTTGACTGCTCACCTGTGAGCGACGGGGCAGCTGCGCTTGTTCTGGCAAGTGCAGAGAAAGCAAAGGAGCTCTGTGAAAATCCTGTGTGGATAGCGGGTTCAGGGCAGGCTTCTGATACACTTTCACTTCATTCTAGAAAATCTTTGACGACTCTTAATGCAACAGTTGAGGCAGGAAGACAGGCGTATAAGCAGGCTGGACTTACTTCAAAGGATATTGGAGCGGCTGAAGTTCACGACTGTTTTACGATTGCCGAGCTCTGCGCTATTGAAGACCTTGGATTCTGTGAGAAAGGAGACGGCGGCAAGTTTACTGAGCAGGGAGAGACCGGACTTAAGGGCTCAATGCCTGTAAATACATCAGGCGGACTGAAAACGAAAGGTCATCCAGTCGGAGCAACCGGAATCGCACAGGCGATAGAGGCTTCACTTCAACTTAGGGGAGAAGCAGGAGAAAGGCAGATAGATGATGTAGAATATGTTTTGACACATAATGTAGGGGGTTCGGGCGGAACTGCTGCTGTCCATATATTTTCACGATGAGTGTTTCACGCTTCTGGAGAGAGATACCTGTGAGATATAATCTAACAGGTGGAAAATGTACTGGCTGTAATTTAATCAACGTTCCAAGGAGAGAAAGGTGTAAGGACTGCGGTGAATCTGATTTTGAAGCCAGTAAGCTTAGTGGATTTGGTAAGATACTGACCTATACAAAAATACACGCGGCGGCAGAGGGTTTTGAACATGAAACTCCCTACTATCTTGCAATAATTGAGCTCGAGGAAGGTCCCAGACTTACAGCCCAGATAGTTGATGCCCATAAAGGAGAGGTAAATATTGGGGCGGAAGTTGAATCTTGTTTCCGAAAAATATCTGAAGATGGAAAGGCCGGGGCAATAAGCTACGGATATAAATTCAGACCACGAAAATGACTTCTTCAAGAATTCCGGGTTTTTATAAACTGAGCCCAAAAGAAAGGCTCGATATTATTGCAGAGTTTTCAGGGATTTCTGAAGAAGAGCGGAGATTTCTTGAAAAATCTTATCTTACGACAGAGCAGGCTGATAAGATGGTTGAAAATGTAGTTGGTTCATTCCCAATTCCCTTGGGTTTTGCCGCAAATTTTCTGATAAATGGAAAAGATTACATTATTCCAATGGCGACAGAAGAACCGTCAGTTATTGCTGCAGCTAGTAACGCGGCAAAAATTTCTCGTGTAAGGGGAGGAATTAAATCCGAGGCTACCACTCCAGTAATGATAGGGCAGATTCATCTTTCAGGAGTTAGTAATCAAGATGAAGCAGAGGAGAAAATACTTTCTGAAAAAGATAACATTATTGAAACTTGTAATTCCTGTGACAGCACTTTAGTAAGTCTTGGAGGAGGTGCAAAGGGTTTGGAGATTAGGAAGCTTGGGAAAACTATGGTGGTTCATCTGCTTGTGGACTGCAGAGATGCCATGGGAGCAAATGCGGTTAATACAATGGCGGAGAGAATTGCACCTCTTCTCGAAGAGTTGTCAGGAGGGAAAGCTGTGTTGAGAATTCTTTCGAACCTTGCTGTTCACAGACTTGTGAAGAGCTCGGCTGTTTTTGACAAAGAAGAGCTAGGAGGAGAGGAAATTGTTGATGCAATAGTTGATGTTTCAGAGATAGCAAAGACTGATATTTACAGAGCATCGACTCACAATAAAGGAGTGATGAATGGAATTTCCGCTCTTGTTCTCGCAACAGGAAATGATACGAGAGCTGTTGAGGCAGGAGTTCATTCTTATGCAGGAAAGGGAGAAAGTTATATTCCTGTTACAAGTTTTAGTAAAAATAGTGAGGGAGATTTAGTCGGTGAGCTTGAAGTTCCAATGGCCGTCGGAATTGTAGGAGGAGCAACAAAAATTCATCCAGTTGCGAAGACAAATTTAAAGGTTCTTGGAATTTCTTCCGCGGCAGAGTTGGCTGAGATTGCAGGTGCAGTCGGGTTGTGTCAGAATTTCGCGGCGCTGAAAGCGCTGACAAGTGAAGGCATTCAGAAAGGGCATATGAAATTGCATGCAAGAAAAATTGAATCTGAGAAAATGGGCACTTCGTCAGGTTTAAATAATTCAGACCCCAATGAGAAATTATGAAAGAAGTGGTGGAATTTGAAGAAGATAGTATTTTAGAAGAACTCCACCCTGTTTTCAATGTTTTGCTTGATGACGACCTTTTCTATTTTGAATTGAATTGTTTTGCAGGTTAATGAGATGATATATCGGAGCTTTTAACTACGTTTTCGCAGAAAACACATCTAAGTGTAAGTGGGGTTTTTGTTTCAACATTGAAAACAGGAGAAATTGGCTCATTTTGATTTGTAGTACATTTTGGATTCGGGCATTTGCCGACTCCTATGAATTTTTTTGGAAGACTAACTTTTGTTTTGCTTGCAATGTTATAATTTTTAATTATGCTAATTGTTGCATTTGGTGCAATGAGGGCAAGCATTCTGGTTTCTTCAGGTTCAAGAAATTTATCCTCGATTTTGATGACATCTTTTCTCTCCATCGATTTACTCATAGAGCCCATCAGTACGATTACGGTGTTTCCATAATCACTGTTGACGCCAATCATTTCAAGTATTCTTTGTGCAGAACCTTCGTTTAGATGGTCCAGAACTGTTCCGTTTTTTATTCTGCTAACTTTTGGCTCGTTTTTTTCAGTCATATTTTTCCTAAAACTCCTGCAAGTATTGCCATACGGACTGGAACTCCATTGTGCGCCTGGCTGAAATAACAGGCATATTTTGTTGCATCGAGTTCCGGAGCAATTTCGTCTATTCTTGGGAGAGGGTGTAGTATTTTCATTCCCTCTTTTGCATTCTTTAGAATTTTACTGTCTAGTCTGTAAATATTTCTAACTTTTTCATACTCACTTTCGTGGGGAAATCTTTCTCTCTGGATTCTAGTCATATAGAGAACATCAACTTCAGGGATAACTTCTTCAAGTTCACTTTTTTCTTCTACTTCAATACCGAATTCATTTTTGAGAACTTTTGTTATGGAAGAGGGCATTCTGAGCTCTTCTGGAGATACGAAGACCATTTCAACTCCCACCATAGCAAGGGCGTATACAAGAGAGTGGACAGTTCTTCCGTATTTCAAATCACCAATAATTGCGACTTTTAGACCTTCGAGCTTTCCGAATTCCTTCTTCATAGTGTATAAGTCAAGGAAGGGCTGAGTTGGGTGGGCATGGGCTCCATCGCCTCCATTTATTACAGGGACGCTGACTCTGTCAGCAATCATTTTTGGAGCACCTTCAATAGGAGTTCGAATTGTTATGACATCGCAGTAGCCTTCTATTACTCTTGCCATATCAGAAAGATTTTCTCCTTTTGCGAGAGAGGTCATTTCATCTTTTGAAACTGTCAGAACACGCCCGCCAAGTTTGTGCATTGCACTTTCGAAGGAAAGTCTTGTTCTTGTTGAAGGCTCAAGAAAAATTGTTGCGAGTATTTTTCCCTCAAGAACTTTGAGAGGTTCCTTCTTTAATTTCTCTTCAAAAATTTCTGCGTTTTCGAGAATGAAGTTTATATCTTCCTTTGTGATATCTTTTAGAGTTATGATATCTTTTCCTTTTAGTGCCATTTCTCCCAATTATTCTTTGATTGAAAGCTTAAAAGGATTTCTAAATTCGTCTGGAAAATGTCAGGAAAGCTGTGTGACCAAGCATCTGGGTCTTTGGTCTTGTCTTGTTTCCGCCAATGTCCCAGCGCCTCATCATTACTTCTTCAGTTTCAGGGATTGTGAAGGACTTGCTCTGGTTTATTGAATCATAGACTCGCTGAATCTGCTCTATTACTGGGGAATAAACGATTAGGTATCCTCCGGGATTTAAGGATTTTGGAATATGTGGAATTACGAGTTCAGGAGAACCCATGTCTAGAAGCACCAAGTCTGCGTTTTTTTCAGTGAAGCCTTTGTTCGCACTTTTGTTTTTTATTGTTACGTTTTTAATTCCGAATCTTTCAAGATTTCCCTTTGCGATTTTATAAAAGTCTTTTCGAATTTCGTAGGAAATAACTTTTTTTGCAATGCCTGACATGAAAATGGTCATTGCTGCAGAGCCTGAGCCTGCTTCCAGGACTACATCGTCCTTTCCAAGGCAGACTCGGCCTGTGATGTAGCCGGCGTCCTTTAAACCGATTATTTGGGGCGCTCTTTTTATTTTCTTTAGAATATCGCCAGTTCTGGGTTTTACTGCAACATAGGCCTGACCCATGTGGGTTTTTACAGTATCGCCGTATTTCTTTTTGCTAAGTTCTTTTAGATCAATTTCACCTCTACGGGTTCCGAATTTCCCTGAGCCTGCCTGAACAAGATAGTCACGATCTCCAATGAGGAGAACCAAATCATTTTTCTTTATTTTCATATTAATTCCTTGCTAACAAAACCAGTTATTGAGAGTATGAAAAAGCCAAGGAAAATTGCGGACCAGGCAGCGATCTCAGGGCTACTTGGAAATAAGTAAATGTCCATTAACCTCCAGGTTCCCCAGGCAAAGGAGAGAGTTGAAAGACCAATAATAAGAGAAAATAGAACTATGTGCTTTCTTCTCCAACGGTCTAGTAATACTGACATTTTATCAATTACCAATTAGTTTTGAATATATAATATTTGCTTCCTTCTTTGTTTTGAGATTTCTGAAGATGATTTTTCCGCTTTTTAGAATTATTATTCTTGATTTTTTGTATTCTGTGACAATTACAGTATTACTTGATGAGATGATTTTGGAATTTTTCTTTATCCTTTTCTTTGCTTCTGAAAAGGGAATATCACTTTTTAGAACAATTGCTCCGCAGAACTGTATCGAGTTGTTAAGATTTTCTCTGCCCTCCAGTATTGGAAATTCTTTACGGCATGTATCGCACCATTCACGCCCTTTGATTTGTAGGTTTTCGAAGTTCTCTCCTATTTTTAGAAGGCTTCCGTTTTCTGGACCTTCAAGCAAAATTTCTATTGTCTTTCTTGCAGTAATACTTCCAACGACAGATGGAAGAGGTCCGAGAACTCCTGATGTTGAGCAGATTTCGAGGCTCCCTGCTTTTGGAACTCGTGGAACCATACAACGAAAGCAAGGATTTCCCATTCCTGAGAAAATTGCAACTAATCCCTCATTTTTTATTGCTCCAGTATATATCCATGGAATTTTCTTTTTGAGTGAAACTTCATTTATCAGAAATCGGGCAGCCATATTGTCTGTGCAGTCGATAATTAGGTCAGAACCTAAAAGCTTTTCTGCATTTTCTGTGTTTAACTCATCATTTACTGCTTCTATTTTTACCACGGGGTTTGCAGAAAGTATATTTTTTCTTGCAGAGAGGGCTTTGAGATTTCCTATGTCTTTTTCTGAATAAAGTATTTGACGGCCAAGATTGCTCTTTTCGACTATATCTCTGTCTATAAGAGTAAGACTTACACCTGCCCTACCGAGGAGTTCTGCGACTGCACTGCCAGTTCCGCCGACGCCAACTATGCAGACTTTCGATTTTTCAAGTTTTTTCTGAGCTTCTTTTCCGATAATCAACTCTTGTCTGCTGTATATTTCTGAAGCCATAGGCTAAGTTATTAATACCTTCTGATTTATATGCAACGTTGCTATGAGGATTTCAGAATCAACATATAAAAAACTTGTAATTATACCCATCATTCTAATTCTGGGCTCCATTACGATGCTTTTTGTAAATTATAACACTACGGGAGAAGTTCTTGTTAAGGGGATAGATTTAGAGGGTGGAACGCAGATAACAATTCACTATTCAAAATCTATTGATATTTCTGACGCAGAATCTAATATTAGAGATTTTTTAGGAGTAGCCGACGTTGATGTTGTAACGACTACGAACCCTGCCTCAAGACAACAGGAAACTGTGATAATATCGGCCAGTGGTGACCTAGAAGGTTCTGAAATGGTAGAAGCCGCAGAAGATTATTTTGGAATTACTCTTACTCCAAATACATATTCAATAAAGATGCTCGGCTCATCACTGGCAACAACTTTCTGGGGGCAGGCAAAGTGGGCATTTACATTTGCCTTCCTTTTCATGGCCAGTGTTGTATTCATTTATTTCAGAACACCCTATCCTTCTTTTACAGTGGTTCTTGCAATTTTCTGTGATATTTTAATTATATTGGGATTTATGTCCTTATTTGGAATAAAGTTGTCTCTGGCAACAATTGCTGCACTCCTGATGATTCTTGGATATGGAGTTGATTCGAATATACTTCTTGCGAATAAAATTTTGAAAGAATCGGGTGGACAAGTTATCGACAGAATATATGACGCGATGAAAACTGGCCTTGTGATGAGCGCAAGTACCATATCTGCCATGTTGGCACTGGTTATTTTGTCAAACTCTATTGTTCTTCAGCAAATTGGATTGGTTCTTCTTATAGGACTGATGGCAGACCTTGTAAACACATGGATACTAAACGGAAATCTTCTACTATGGCATCAAAAATAAAGAGGATATTGAAGCATCCAAGGGTTTTGATCCTCAGCTTCTTCATAGTTATATCTCTCTTTGTCCTGCCAACCTATCAGTCAGATGGAATTGAAGTTGCCTATGTTTCTGACAATTCTGTCTTTGCAGGAATTGAGGAAGGGGAATTCCTGTATGAGCTGAATGGAAATTCAATAAAAACTCTGAGCCAGTATACTTCAACAGTATCTGAACTTGTTTCTGATTCACAAGTTACAATTAAGACAAAAGGAGGAACTTACAGAGGGATTCTGACAAATACTACAGACCCAGGGATAACTGTAAGAGAAACATCCAGAGTAAATCTTGATTTTGGATTGGACTTAAAGGGTGGTGCCAGAGTAACACTTGAGCCAATAACCGTTGATGGAAGTCCAATAAGCCAGGAGGTTCTTGATTCGACTGCCTCAGTTCTTACGGCGAGACTCAATGTATATGGGCTGAAGAATATGGTTGTACGAACAATTGGAGATGCATCCGGAAGAAGTTTCATTGATGTTGAAATGGCAGGCGAAGGTTCGGAAAAGGTTGTTGGAATTGTAAAATCTGTAGGAAAATTCGAGTTAAAAATTATTAATGAGTCTGTTTTCTCAGGAGAGGCTATAGTGCCTCCGATTGGGGAGCCACAGAAAAACGTCCAGTCTGGTTCATGGGAAGTTCCTTTTACAATTAATACAAAGGCAGCAGGACAGCTCAGGGATGTTTATGTCGGCACTTCATCGGAAAGTCCGTCTTCGTGCACTTCGGACACTGACTGCTCAGAAGGTTATGGTTGTGCCAGCTCAACCATTGCAGGAGGAATCTGCCTTCCAAATATAAGAATGCTACTGGATGATAGAGAAACTTTTTCAGCCCCTGCATCATTTTCTCTTTATCAAACCTGGAAATTTGGAGAAGTTACTAAGGACCTTGTTGTTCAGACAGGTGGACAAGAGCTCGCTGAAGAAGTTCAGATTGTTCTTGAAGCAGGACGACTTCCAGGGGAAATTAAGGAATTAAGAATTGTATCACAGGATTATATAGATCCTAAATTAGGAAAGGATTTTTTAAGAGGTGCTGTAATTTCTGCATTGGGGGCTCTTTTGGCCGTAGGACTTGTAGTATTAATAAGATACAGACTTCTAAGGATAACTCTTCCAATAATGTTGATAGTGGGCTCTGAAGTTCTCATAATTCTTGGAATGGCATCTTTAATAAAGTGGTCAATAGACCTTCCTGCAATTGCCGGAATTATTGCCGCTGTTGGAACAGGGGTCGACCAGCAAATAATTATTACAGACTGGGCTCTGAGAGGTGGAAAGGAGAAGTTGTGGAATCTGAGAAGGAACATTAAGAAAGCTTTTACTATAATTATGGTGGCTGCTTCAACAACTATAGCTGCCATGCTGTCCCTTGCTTATCCTGCATTCTCAGGTCTATATGCTCTTAGGGGCTTCGCAATAGTAACAATACTTGGAGTATTAGTCGGAATTCTTATAGCAAGACCGGCTTACGCCAGAATAATTGAAATAATTTTGGAGTAATAGGAACAATTATTTAACCTCCAAATATCTATTTTATTTGAAGTGGGAGATTCAATATGGCATCAAAGTTTGACCTTGTTACAGTCGGAAACATCTCCATTGACACTATTTTAGTTGATAAAAAATGTTACAGAGTTCCAGGAGGCTCTGCGGCGGCGGTTGCCACTGCCGCGGCAGCAAACGGGGCTAAATGTGGAATTGTATCTAAGTTAGGGAGAGACTACCCTTCTGATTGGCTTTCTGAGCTTAGGAAGGCAGGAGTCGATACATTAGGTCTTGGAAAGAAAAAAGCATCAACACGTTTTGAGTTGTCCTATAATCGAAATAAGAGACTAATAAATTTCAATGAAGTATTTAGCTCAGATGCAATATTATCTTTTTCAGATATGCCAGACTCATATAGAAATTCGCAGCACGTTCACCTTTCCGCGGCGAGACCGGAGCATCAGGAGAATTTCCTAGAGAGCCTTTCAAACAGAGGGAAACGGACAGTATCTCTGACACTTTGGTCAACCTATTCTGATTCCTATGCCGATAAGTTTATTGACCTTCTAAAAAAGACAGACATACTTTTCTGCAATAATCACGAAATTTCATCAATTTCAAATGAGGAAAATATTTATGACGCTGTGAAAGCTGTTCAGAGGAAGGGACCTAAGATAATAGTTCTTACGAAAGGGGAGCTTGGCTCTGCAATTTGTACTAGCAGAAAAATACACCTATTTCCTGCTCTGAAAACGAGCAGAACTGATACTACTGGGTGTGGAGACAGTTTTGCAGGTGGATTTATTTCGGAATATTTAAAAAGTGGAAATGTTGCCAGAGCTGGCTGGCTTGGAAGTGCACTTGCAAGCTTTACAATGCAGAAATCAGGAGCTTGGTTCCCTTCAGATATAGAGAGAAATAAAATTTTAGACACAGTAAAGCGGGCTAGGGAAGTTCACGCATCCAATGGAAAGCGAAAAACAAAAGGAACTCTTTTTGATTATTTCTAAAGAGCTGCCAAAGCTATAACAAAGTCTCCAAAGATTAAACTTATTGCCAGACCGATTGGAAATGCAGGAGCCAGGGGGAAACCCCATTTAACACGCATTGTTCCAGTAATCTTTTTTGCTTTTGCAAGTTTTTTTAGCTCTTTAAGATTCGCAGGTGTCATTCCATTTGGTCCTTTTGAAGAAATAATGAGCTTTCCGGCGACTTTTAAATCTTTTACGGGGATGTCGAATTCGACGAGCTCATTTATTGTCTTAAGTTTTGTAAGATAGGTGCTTTCAATAGGGTGAAGGAATTTTGAAAGTGCATAGAGGGGGGGGAGAACTGCGAATACCCATAAGACGGATTCTCCTGTATAGAATACTGCTATGGCGGAAACTCCGAAACCTAATAGGATAGCTAAATTTTCATTTCTTCCCACTGCCTTTCTGCATTTTGCCAAAACTTTCTTGTTTCTAAAAGCGTAGAAAAGAGCGAGAGGTAGTGTGTAAAGAACTGAGACAATAAGTATGTTCATTAAAAGTGTTAAGTAGAAGGGCCAGATAGGTTCGAAGATTGGATGGAACTCTCCCCACAATGAACCGAAACCTATACCATATGCAGTTAAGAGTTTCCAATCTGCGCCGCCCCACTGACCAGAATAGAAAAGAATAACTCCAAGAGCCAGGAAAAATAGTCCTGCGCTTGCAGTTTCAAAGAGATAGCCATACTGCCCAAGATATAGACCTTGACCAAGACGGATTGCCAGCATTGAGAATATTAAACCGAAGGACAGCCAATTGGAAACTTCACGTATTTTTATGTCTGTCCAGCTTCCGATTAGTGAACCGGAAATGAGTACTGCGAGAGCTAGGTATCCGAACATAAAATGAATTGGAGAGGGAGCTTATTAACAATTCCGACAAGTATTTAACAGTTTTTTCCAATATAAGATTATGGCAGAACTTCCTATTGCTCCTTTTGAGCGTCTTTTGAAAAAAGCAGGAGCAGGACGTGTTTCAGAGGATGCTGCTGAAAGATTAAGAGACACTGTAGAAGAACAAACACTTGAGATTGCGAGAAAGGCTGTATCTTATGCCAGCCATGCAAAAAGAAAAACAGTAAGAAAGGAAGATGTTGTCCTTGCAAAACGCTGATTATACTACTTTTCCACCCTGATATCTTCCGGCATAGTCGACTGTGTCACCTTCAGTCTTCTCAAACATAATCTGCATTATTCTTGCCCCTTTCTCGAGCTCGAAACTGTGATTTGACATATTCTTCAGACCAACCGTAAGACGCCCGCTGAAACCAGGGTCAACGAATGCTGTAAGAAGGTAAACGCCACAGCGACAGAGAGTTGAACGAGGGAGTATCCTTGCTGCTATATCTGAGGGCATATTCACTTTTTCCATAGTTTCGACGAGAATCAATTCATTTGGAGCCAGGGTAATTTTGTCGCCTTCTATTTCGCTTATTTCAGGAAGGGTTCGACTCTCTTTGTGAACTTTTGTATCGCCGGCAGGTCTGTAAAAAGTCCGTGCCCGGAAGTCAACGCCCGCTCCCTGTACGTTTTTTTCCTCATGAGCTTCTATGAGTTTTACATCCCTAATCAGACGCTTTATCTCAGAATTTCCAAGAATCATAAACTAATCTTATGTTAAACTGCCTAAAAAGCTTTTTTAAAAAAAATATTAAGACAATGGTTTTATAGTAGCAGGAGTTAATTATTTTGAGGAGATATGGCAGCAAAGGACTTGAAATCAGCAGATGTTTCTGTAAGAGATTCTATGACATCCCCAGTTATAACTATAAGTCCGGAGAGTTCTCTCTTGGAGGCTTCCAAACTTATGAGAGATAAGGATATTGGAGCGGTTATAGTTGTAGAAGGAAGTGAAGCACTAGGAATAGTTACAGAGCATGACTTTGTTATTTTTGTTGCAAATGCTACAGATATGGACTCTACGAAAGTAGGGGAGGTTATGTCGAAGCCTTTGTTCACAATTTCTCCAGATTCTAGTATAATAGATGCGGCAAAAGTAATGGGCTCTAATAAAATAAGGAAACTGCCTGTTGTTGAGAATGATGAATTAAAAGGAATAGTAACTTCTGAAGATATAGCCAAGATAGCGCCATCTGAGCTTGAATTATTGATGGAAATTGTGTCTATAAAGCTTGATGGAGTTAATGAATATCTTGGAGAGACATCTTCCGGAAACTGTGAAAATTGTGGAAACTTTGCAGAGGAGATTGTAAGAGTTGGAAGCGGACTTATATGCAGGTCCTGTGCAACATCTTCTGACTGAGCTTAGATTTTTAAACAGGCTCAAAAATACTTATTTATAGTAGTAATCCGACTAATTCATACCCAATTCTCGTTGCGAGGGTTACTCAATGGAGGACGGCCTTAGCCAGTCTATGAAATTGGGAGTTAGCAACGAGTTGGGTACTAATCATGAGGTTTACTGTAAAAGTAAAGCCGCGGTCGCCAAGCCAGAGAGCAGAGGTGATCAGATCTCATGAACTCACTGTGTGGGTTCAATCAGAAGCGAGAGATGGAAAGGCAAACAAGGAACTCCTTTCGTTTCTTAAAAAAACCATACGGAAATCAACTGGAAGGAAGCCTTCCATTCACATCATATCGGGTGGCACCTCGAAGATAAAGGTGCTGGAGTCAGACTCAAGGTGGGAAGAAGTAATATCTACTTTCTCCCCCGGAAAACGACAGAAAGAACAGGAGAACGACCTCTAAAAGGTCTTCAGAATACTTTTCTCTTGAGCGCTACCCGAAAAAGAGGTAAAACGATGGCAAAAATCGGAGTAGCAGCAATAAAATATATGGTTCGCGCTAAAATTTCCACTACTGGAGTGGTTGAGCGTCCTGATGTAATCGGTGCAGTCTTTGGACAGACAGAGGGTCTGCTCGGAGAAGACCTTGACCTTCGCGAACTTCAAAAGAACGGAAGAATTGGGAGAATAGAGGTTGAGCTGGAAATTAAAGACGGCAAAACAACAGGAAAAATTGAAATTCCAACTTCTTTGAGTAAAGAAAATACCGCATTAATAGCGGCCGGTCTTGAAACAATTGAAAGAATAGGCCCAAGTAATTCTACTATAACTGTTGAAGCTATTGAAGACGTGAGGTCTTCAAAGAGAGACTATGTTGTGGACAGAGCCAAGACACTTCTAGAGAAGCTTGGAGCTGGAGTTCCTGAATCACAGGAATTATCTTCTATGGTTCAAACTGCAATAAAGACAGGTGAAATAAGAGATTATGGACCTGACAAGCTTGCAGGCGGACCTGATATAGAGAGCTCAGATGAAATCATTCTTGTAGAGGGAAGGGCAGATGTTCTAAACCTTCTAAAATGTGGAATCGGGAATTGTTTGAGTACTGGAGGAACAAAAGTTCCTGAGTCACTAAAGGAGCTAACTAAAGGAAAGAAAATAACTGCATTCCTGGACGGTGACCGTGGAGGAGTTTTGATATTGAAGGCTCTGAAGAATCTTGTAGATATATCAGCAGTCTCAGTTGCCCCTAATGGAACTGAAGTAGAAGAAATTACACAGAAAGAAATTCTGAAAGCTCTTAGAAACCAAGTTCCTCTTGATGTATTCCTTGGAAAAGAACGTTCACCAAGAAGGGATGATAGAAGAAATGGGCGGGGACGTGACAGAGACCGAAGGAGAGAGGACAGACCAAGACCTCAGATCGAAATAAGTCCTGAAATGGAAGCTCTTAACAAGCTTGTCACAGATGACTTTAGGGGAAGTGGAGACGCTTTTCTTCTGAAGCAAACAGGCTCAAAATTCAAGAAGGTTGGAAGTATTCCTAAAGGAGATTTGAACGAAGTTGTCAATAATCTTTCAGAGGGTCAGTTCCAAGGAATCCTTGTAGATGGACCTCTTGAACAGAAGATGGTAACAAATGCATCAGATAAGGGGATAAATTTTATAATTGGTTCAATAAAGCCAAGATTCCTGAAGAAGAAACCTGGCGTCCTTGCGATGGATTATACCTTTTTGAGGCATATAATCGAGAAGAACCGGGAGAAAACAGGCGCAAGTTCTGTTTCTGAGACTCCTAAAAAAGCTGAGGCAGAACGAAAAACACTAAAACCAAAAGCTGTAGTAAAGGATAAAAAGACTGGGAAAAAATCAGCTGTAAAGAAGAAAGGGGTGAAAAAGAGTGCTTCCAAATCTAAATCCAAAACAGCTTGAGAAAGCCATGAAGAGAATGGGTATGAGCGTCGATGAAATTGACGCTGAGGAAGTTCTCATAAAGCTTCGAGATGGCGGTCAGATAATAATTAGTGAACCTCAAGTTGCGAAGATGAATATGCAAGGTCAGGACAGTTTTCAGATATCAGGGACAGTTTCTGAAGGAGAGGTAGAACCTAGCGATTCTGATATTGAAATGGTGGTTCAGCAGGCTGGTGTTTCTGAAGATGCAGCTCGTGAAGCTCTTAAGAACTCTGGGAATGATATAGCAAAGGCAATACTTTCATTGCAAAATTAGGGGAAATTTTCTGGAAAACCCGTATCTTGCGTTTCATTTTAGATTTTTTTCTAATCGATATACTTATAAAGAGGTAGCCCATAACAGTTTTTGTTCAAAACCGCTATCATGCGGTAAGTCATAGGAGGTGGAAATTATGGCAGAAAAGAAATACTATGTTCTAAGGAACAAGAGTGGTGATACAGAGCACGTTTTCAGTGGCTCTTCACCAAGACAGGCTGCTCTTAAGGCTGCAACTCGTGGAAACTCCAGCATTATGCTAAGAGAACGGGGACGCAGAAATAAGGACGGAACTTACTCAGTCCACTGTTTCAAGGGCTCAGTAACGGTCGTTAACGCACCAGAAAACAGACCAAGCTGGCTACCTGCAAAGGTTAAGAAACCGGTTGTCCGAAAGTCTGGAGTTGAGAGAATAAACAAGATATAATTTAGGAGTTGGGGCGAAAGCCCCTCTCAGTTTTTTTAAAGGAGAATTGCGCCGAGATATTTAGTTATTAAATAGACTGAAGGTATGTGAATTACTGAGAATTTTATACAACCTATTAGTGAATGGCCTATTGTGAGGTATATGAGATTTTCAATTAAGTCATATAGAATAACTATCACAAGAGCTGTCATCGCGAGGTTTCCGAGCATTCCGTAGAGACCGCCTGCAAAAAGTCCTATTACAATGTAGCCAAGAGTTCCGACAAAAACATCACTTGGAGATTCTCTTGTATACATTATAGGAAGGCCGTATGAAAAAGCGCCGACTATTGAGCCAGCCATTGGACCGTATTGTATTGAGCTAATAATTGTCAGAGTTGTAGCAAGTTCTATACCGGCGACTGGAGAGCCGCCATATCTGACAGGGAGTCTTGAGAGCATACCCGCAGCGATATAGGCTAATATGGTGAGAAGTGTGCTCCAGGTTACTCCGAATCCGAGCCTGACAAGGAGGAGCATAATGAGAATTGAGACTCCTGCTTTAGAAAAATGTATCCACGAATCAGGCACTTTTACCTGGATTTTCTCTGGCATAATAGTATGACCTTAGTAGCGGGAGATGGATTTGAACCATCGACCTCCGGGTTATGAGCCCGACGGGCACTCCAAGCTGCCCCATCCCGCTAGATAAAAGTCTCTGATGGACTGTCTATTTAACGGTTTTGGTTAGAATATCAATAAAATTTCTGTAAATTTCCACTCGATGTATTCTTCAGGAGCAGTTTTTCATCAGGTCTTATCTTGGAGTAGAGGAAACCTACACGTAGCATTTATTGTCCCCAGTCTTCGCCTTCAACTTCAGCAACCCTTAGTTCTCCGCTTTCGGCATTGACTACTTCAAGCTCGACTCCACACTCTGGGCAGTCGATGACATCACTTCCTTTTCCAAGGCCTTCTGGCAGACTTATTTCTGCTTCACATTCGATGCATTTTGTCATTTTTACCTCCTTTGAGTAAAACTCGGAGTAGAGTGGAAAGGTCTGAAAAACCAGCGAACACTTTAAAACCAGTTGAATTCTATTATCGCTTTGATTTAGGTGTTTCTGAAAGCATTTGCTTCTTTTGAACCTGGCTACTATTATATTTAAACTATTCCATCGAAGTATTTCTATGAAAAGAATTATGGGGATAGATGAGGCAGGAAGAGGTGCTGTAATAGGACCTTTAATTATTGCCGGTGCTCTCATAGATGAGAAGGACGAAGAAAAATTAAGAGAAATTGGAGTTAGAGATTCTAAATTGTTGAGTCACAAACAGAGGGGGGAATTACACGAGAAATTGCCTCAAATTTTGGCGGATTCTCAGCTTGAAAGAGTTTCTGCGGCAGAAATTGACAGTTCGAAGGAAGTTGGAATAAATCTCAACGAACTCGAGGCAATCAAAAGTTCTAAGATAATAAATAATCTCAAGCCAGACACTGTTTTTATTGATGCAGTTGATACTACTCCTTTAAAATATCAAGGAAGACTTGCAAAGCATCTTAGTGTTGAAGCGAAGCTTGTTATTGAGCATAAGGCAGATTCGACATATCCTATAGTAAGTGCCGCTTCAATACTTGCAAAAGAAGCGAGAGAGGAGGCTATTTCTGAATTGAAGGAAGAAGTAGGTGATTTTGGAAGTGGTTATCCAAGTGACCCTCTAACGAAAGAGTTTTTAACACGCTGGATTAATGAACATAATAGCTTTCCTGAGTGGGTTAGGCACAGTTGGAAAACTGTTTCAGTACACTTGGAAGCTAAGACACAGAAAAGTTTAGGAGAATACAAATGAAATTTGGAGTAGAGCAGAAAACGGCATTGGTGCATGTAGGACTTGGAACTATTGCAGGTTTTACTTCTAATTTAATGGGAGGAGGGATGACTACATTCCTTATGGCAATTATTTTACTGGCGACTTCTTCGCAACTCAGCTCAAGGCTTATACCAACTCTTTACCCTGAAGTGGAGTATACCAAGAAGTGGTGGCTTGCAAATGCGCTCTATCCCTTTGTAAGCTTCTGGCTCTTCACTTGGGTTCTTTTCTTTAATATCTAATGGACTTGGACAATATAGGGAAACTCAGAAAGACGCATTATGCTTCTGAAATAGTTCCAGCTATGGACGGAAAAGACGCCGTGCTTATGGGCTGGGCAAGAGAAATACGGCTTCTTGGAAATCTGGTTTTTGTTGTTCTTTCCGACAGAAGTGGAGACTGTCAAGTAACTTTTCTTTCAAAGACGAAGAAGGCTTTTGAAATTGCGCAGGAACTGAACAGAGAGGATGTAATTGCAATTAAAGGAAAAATAAAGAAGAGCACGAAAACGAACAGGGGAGTTGAAGTTCTGGCAGAGGAAATTTTTGTTTTGAACAAATCAAAGACCCCACTTCCTCTTGAGATAACTGAAAAAACTCCTTCAGATCTTGACACTAGGCTGAATTCAAGAGTTCTTGACCTGAGGAAGCCGAAGAGTGTTGCTGTTTTCAAAATAAGAAATCAGATTCTTGAATCTGCAAGAGAGTATTTTACTGAGCAGGGACTTATGGAAATTGAATCTCCTAAAATAATTGCCTCGGCTTCAGAAGGAGGGGCGGCACTCTTTCCAGTATCTTATTATGATAAAGAGGCTTTTTTGAGACAGAGTCCTCAACTTTACAAGGAATTGATGACTGCCTGTTTTGAAAGAGTTTTTGAAATTGGGCATGTTTTTAGGGCTGAACCATCAGACACCATACATCATCTTTCCGAAGTTACACAAATGGATATTGAACTAGGTTTTGCAACAGAGGAAGACACTTGGGAAATTTTAGAAGGGGTAATTAATAGAATTTATTCTGACGTTTCAGAGAAGCAGATGGAAGCGCTTGAGATGTTAGGACAGAAGATAAAAATTCCTAAAATTCCATTTAAGAGAATTACATATGATGAGGCTGTAGAGTTTCTTGATAAACAGGGAGTAAAAATTAAGTGGGGAGACGATACTAGCAGGGAACATGAAAAGATGATAACAGACCATTTTAAGGGTCCAGTTATTGTTCACGATTATCCTATGGATATGAAACCATTCTATATAGCGCACCGTGAAGACAATCCAAAAATCTCCTATGGATTTGACTTGTTTATGGAGGGTGTTGAAATATCCTCAGGTGGAAGAAGGGTTCACGAAGCGGCGCAATATATAGAAAACCTTAAAGCGAAAGATCTTAATCCTGCGGAATTTGCAGATATAATAAAATTCTACGAATATGGAATGCCGCCCCATGCTGGCTGGGCAATAGGTGTTGACAGGCTTACAATGCTTATAGCTGGAGTGGAAAATGTACGAGAAACTGTTCTCTTTCCGAGAGACCTGAAAAGGCTCACACCTTAGCTTCCAATAAGAGATTTAAGCCATCACTAACTACTGATTCCTTGTTAAAATGATAAAACGACTTGAGCTTGAGGGTTTCAAATCTTTTGACAAGAGATTGTCTATTCCACTTTCTAAAGGTTTTACAGCAGTAGTCGGTCCGAATGGATCCGGAAAATCAAACATTAGTGATGCAATTTGTTTTGTTCTTGGAAAAACCTCTGCAAAATCTATGAGAGCTGGAAAACTTACCCAGTTGATTTTCAATGGAGGGAAGGGGAAGAAGCCAGCTGCAAAAACTGAAGTTTCTCTGATTCTTGACAATACAGCGAAGAAACTCCCGTATGATGAAGATGAAGTTTGTATCAGCAGAAGACTGACTCAGAAAGGGACGATGAGTTACAGAATAAACGGGAAGAAAGTTACGAGGACTGAGATTGTTGATTTGCTGTCCTTCTCCGATTTTGACCCGGACGGGCACAATATAATCTTGCAAGGAGATGTTACGAATTTTATTGATATGGATCCTGTGGAGAGGCGCCAGATTTTGGATGACATTTCAGGGATATCCGAGTACGATGATAAGAAATTGAAGGCTCTGAAAGATCTTGATGTTGTGGAATCACGAGTTAAGGAGCTCATAATTGTGATGGGAGAACGTAAGAAGCATTTGAGTAGTCTGAAAACTGAGAAGGAAGATGCTGAAACTTATCTTGAGCTAAAGGAAGAGCTTGTTGAAACAGAAGCTAATCTTCTTTATACGAAACTCAAGAATATTGAGAAGGAAGAGGCTAGATTTAAGGAAAAGTTAGGAGGAGAGGAGGGGAAATTATCTGAAGCAGAGACTGAATTTTCTAAGGCCAGTACTGAGCTTGAAAGTAAGGAGGCTCATCTTTCTGATATAGATTCAAAACTCATAACAGAGGGCGGAGAAGATAGAGTAAATATACGAACTGAAATTGAGCATCTTAATGGACAAATATCAATAAATCAGAATAAGATTGAGTCAAAGCAGTCAGAAATATCCCATCTTGACGGGCTTATAGCAAAACTCCAGTCAATGAGTGGTGAAAGGACGAGTGCTCTCTGTGATACACTGAAGGATGAGATAGACGGAGTTCACGGAACTGTGGGTTCGCTTTTTACAGTAGACCAGAAATATGCGGTCGCTATTGAGTCAGCACTTGGAAGTAGGAATAATTTTATTGTCGTTGAAAATGAAGACATTGCAATAAGCTGTGTCAAGTTCCTGAAAGATGAAAAAATGGGAAGAGCCACCTTCCTTCCGATTAATAAGGTGAAGGGACCCAGGCCAGAACCAAGAAGTGGGAATGGGATAGTTGGTCCTGCAAGAAAGCTCGTAAGTTTTGACGAACGCTACAGCAATGTTTTCAGTTATGTTCTTGGAAATACCTACATTGTTAGTGGATTAAAGGAAGTGCGTGGTCTTGTTGGAAAGCTTAGAATGGTTTCGCTCGACGGAGATGTTGCAGAGAAAAGCGGAGCAATAACTGGTGGATTTAAGAGAAGGCGAAAAACAGCAAGCTCAGAAATAGATGAATATGTAAAAAGTAGGGATAAATTATTGGACGAGATTGGTGAAATACAGCTTCAAACTTCAGAAAATGAGAAAGAACTGAAACATAAGAAAGTTCAGTCTGAACAACTTGGACAGGATTTTGAAGGTTTCCAGAAAGAGAGGGAGAAACTCCAGGAAAATATAAACGGCCTTAAGCTTAAACGGGATGAGTTTTCTTCCCGGAGAGATAATATTCGTAGGTCCATTGGGGATTTGAGGATAGAAAAGGCCAGAGTTGATGCAGGGCTTACTGATTTGCAGATAAGTATGCAGAAATTTGAGGGGAGGGAAATGCAGGAGATAGATGCTGATAAGATGGAAAGGAGTCTTTCTGCAATAAAAAGGCAGATGGAAAAAATAGAGCCTGTTAATATGAAAGCCATAGAGCTCTATAAAGTGTCTTTTGCGGATTTTGAATCTTTCAATGAGCGATTTACAAAACTCCAGGAAGAACGGAATGTGGTTCTTGAATTTATAGAAGAAATTGAGTTAAAGAAGAAAGGAGTCTTTATGGAAGTTTTCGACAAAGTCTCTGAGGAATTCAGTGCAATTTTCCCGAGACTCTCTGTAAATGGAGAAGGAGTACTTTATCTTGAAAATGGGGAGGACCCGCTTTCCGGAGGACTGAATATAAAGGCAAGTCCTGCAGGGAAAAAAATCACAGGTTTAGAACTTCTTAGCGGCGGAGAAAAGGTTGTAACTGCCTTGGCTTTCATCTTCGCCCTACAGAGATACAAACCTGCACATTTCTATGTTCTGGATGAAGTTGATGCCGCTCTTGACCAAAATAACTCCATGAGATTCATAAATCTTCTGACAGATATTATGAAGGACTCTCAGGTGCTTCTGGTTAGTCATAATAATGCAGTCATAAAGAAAGCAGACAGATTATTTGGTGTTTCAATGACTGACGGAGGAACCTCCCAGTTGGTTGGAATGGATATGAGTGAATTGGATGAGAAAGGAGGACAAATTAATTAATGGAACTTAATCTGGATCAGATATTGCAGAGTGAACGTGCCTGGGAATATGTTCTTCTGGATATTGTGCGCTCGGAAAATCTGGACCCCTGGGATATTGACATATCTCGGCTTACTGAAAAATATACAGAAAGAATAAACGAGATGAAAGAGTTTGACCTCAAGGTTCCGGCAAGACTTCTTTTGGCGGCGGCTATTCTTCTTAGGATGAAATCAGACAGGTTAGTTGATGCTGAAGAAAGGGAAGCGTATGAGGAGCTTCTTAGTGGTGATGAAGACTTTTTGTTTGGAGATGAAGAAGAAGAGAGCGGACCGAGTGAGGAAGTTCCTCTTCTTACTTTAATCACTAAGAGAAAGCATCTCAGAAAGGTAACGCTTGAAGACCTTATAGGGAAATTGGAGGTTTCTATGAGACCTAAAGAGAAGAAAGTGAAGATAGAGCCCTTTGTTCTGGTTTTTGATGAAATTGATATAACTGAGCAGATAGAGGCACTCTATAAGAAAATAATGGAAAGTGAGGGAGGAAAAATACACTTTGATGAGCTATTACCTTCCAAGAACAGGGAAGATATGATAAATACTCTAATGCCTCTTTTACATCTGGCAAATGAAAGTAGAATAAAGCTGTCTCAGGAAAATCTTTTTGAAGATTTGTATGTTCTTTCTGAGAAAAATTAGTTTTCAATTCCCATGTTGAGGATTAATGTATCGCCGACTTTTCCGAAGCCGACCATTTTTCTTTTTATTTTGTGAAGAGCAAGAGTCAAATCAGGATTTACGTGGACTTTGCTTCCTATTCCGGAAGGTACATCGACAGAGACGATGACTGCACTTGAATTGTTTATTTTAGATATTGCGCTCTTTATTGGCTCTTTTACAGGACCCTCTAATCCAGTTCCGAGAAGGCAGTCAATAATTATGTCTGCTTCTGGTGTTGCAAGGTCTTTTGAATTGAGAACTAGTGCGAGATTTATGTTTTTTTCAAGCGATAAACTTTTGAAGTCCTTTGACTCTGGGCTTTTTGGATTTCCAAAGGATAAAATTTCAATATTTGCACCTTTTTCTTTAAGATAGAGTGCTGCTGAATAACCGTCCCCTCCATTATTTCCCGGACCGCAGTAAATTTCTATGTTTTTCCCTTCGACACTGAATTTTCCATCTATAATTTTGGCGATTTCTTTTCCAACATTGTCCATAAGCTGGCGGACTGGAATTTCGGCGGCTTTTTCTATATTTAGCATTTCATCACGACTTATGAAATCAGTCAATTCAGAGTGGAGAAGGTCGCTCATTGCAACCTGTGTTGAAACTTCTCCAAATTTTTCTACAAAACCGGCTCTGAATTCAGAATAGTTTGTTATTTTGTCAAAGGCCACAAGATTGTCGCCATAGGCGACTATTTTTTGCTCAAGTGTTTCAGGTATGAAATCTTCCTCAGGCAGTCCTTTTTCAACTGCTTCCTCTTTTGGGATTCCAGAACCGACGTGGTTTCTTGCACAGAGTGCTATTTCTTCGGGGACGCCGAGTTCAAGAAGTATATTGTAACCCTCAAGTCCTTGTCTTACGCCACCGTCTATGACTCTTCCGACATCGTGGAGAAGAGCACCATAATTTACAATTTCTTTGTCAGGATAAATTCCGCGGGCTTCTAAGGTCTCTATGACTTTGTCACAGCTTTTTTTGACAGTTTTGCAGTGCGTTCGGAGAGGCTTGGGCATTTCTACAGCGTCCCATATAACCTCTACATCAATTTTGATTTTTCTTTTCACGAAGATACTCCACTATGGCAGAACTTTCATACATCATTCTTTCCCCATCTACGAGGAAGGGAACTTGGAGCTTTCCGCCGAGTTCGACGAGTTTGTTTGCATTTTCTTCCTGACTGGCATCAAGAAGAAGTATATCCTTTCCTTCCTCATAGCCAAGCTCCTTCATTGCAGTTCTAACTTTCATACAGTAGGGGCATGTTTCGTATATGTACAGTTTCATTTGAATAGCCCCGCTCGGATTCGAACCGAGGTCGCCGGGACCAAAACCCGGTATGATTGACCACTACACCACGGGGCTGCAGATATTGGGTGGTTCTCCCTGTATAAAAACCTACAGTTCTGAAGTCTTTTTCCATTCTATTCCAGAGGCTTCGAGTGTTGAAAGTACTTTTTTTCGTGCCTCACTTTTGAGACCCTTCCAGTCAATTATTGCAATTTCTGCACTGCTTTTTGTAACTGCTTCTAAAATTATTTCTTCCGTGAGAAATTCAGAAGCATATCTGGGGGCAATATGTCCTATTGCAATATTGGGGTTTTCTATTTGTATTCTGTTGAAGCTGGGACAGTAGTGTGTTCCACCGAAAGCTACTGCATTGTCGTATTCATCAGAGTCGTCTATTATTTCTGAAATTGCAGATGCTACTAGCTCACCGGCCTTTTTTATTTTCCATTCTCGTTCTGAGCTTCCTATTTCTATGAAAAATAATGGTTTTTTCCACTTTGTCGGACCGTGATGAGTAACTTCCATAGATACTTCGAAGCCTTCCAAAGGATTTTGAGCAAACTGTTGTAGACCTTTTTTCTGACCGGCTGGATAAGTGTAGGAGAGATTTCGTTCTTCTCCGCCAAGTTCTGCTTTACCCCAGTTTCCTGTTGGATGTGTTACAAGAGCTGGGTTTCCTGCGGAACTGAAGTGACTGGAAGCCACTATGAAAACTTCAGCTGAGGACTTAGGCTCATCTATGAACATTACCTCTTTTTCAACTTTTAAACAGAGGTCTTTGAGACCTATTTCTGAGCAATGCTCGAAAATGTTTAGTGATGCAGTATCCTCTCGGTAGAGGATGGAAAATTTAGACAAGTTTTTTCACCTCGCCGTCTTCGAGAACTAGAGGCAAGGCATAAGGAGAATATCCATCGACAATTTCAATATCTTTTGCACTTTTGAGGCCCTGTTTTGCAGCGCTTTTTTCAAGACCGAGTGATATTTCTTTGTCAGGGATTATAACATGGGCTTTCATGGTTTTGATTCCGAGATTTGTAGCAGCGACAACACGATGATGACCGTCGACTAAAATTTCCCTGGAGCCATTTCTGATAATGAGAATTGGTTCTGCAAGTCCCTTTTGTAGTTCGTATTCTCGGGCTCTGAGTTCGTCAAGGTATACTTTGGACTGGGTTGGTAAGAGAGTTTCAATTTTTATCTCATCCTTCTTTATAGATATTTCAATTTTGTGGACGCTGGAAATCATTTTTTTTGTTGTTTCTATTTTTCTAGGAGTTACGCGCTCTATACTTGCTCTTATGACATCATAGTTTCTTAAAAGTCCGAGAAGTTTTCCTTTTTCATCAACGACAGGGAGTCGTGAAAAACCCCTTCTGAACATCAGTCTTGCAACACCCTGCATATCCATTTCAGGAGGGACCGCAACGACTTTCTTCTCCATTACTTCACTGACCTTTGTTTTTGGACTCTGAAGAAGTGTGTCAACGTAAAATAGTATGCCGACTAGGTTTTTTCCCTTGACGACGAGAAGACCGTCACGTCTTCTTTCTTTCATTTTAGGAAGAATCTCTTCTAAGACTGCATCCGGACTTATAGTCTCCGGATTCTTTGTCATAAAATCCTCTGCCTTGTTATTTGGGCTCATTTTTTAAGATGCACGTCCATCTGTGGGAATGGTATTGCTATCTTTGCTTTGTTTAGAGCTTTGTAAATTGTAGTATTTGCAATGTCTTTTACAAGGAATTTGTTCTGGAAACGGTTTATCCAAATGTAAACTTTGAATTCCAAGGCGCTGTCTCCCATATTGGTGAACCTTACCATTGGTTTTGGCTCTTTTAGGACATTATCAATTCCTTCAAGTGATTTGAGAACTGTTTTCTTGACTTTTTCTACATCACTGCCATATGCAACGCCGAGGGGGATGTCAAGTCGAACTCTCTTGCTTGGGAGAATGTGATTTATGATTTTTGCATCGGCTACCTGTCCGTTTGGTATGACGATAAGCTCATTTGTGAAAGTCCTTATTCTTGTGCTTCTAAGTCCGACGTCCTCGACAGTTCCCATTGTTGTGTCAATTTCGACTACGTCTCCTGGTCTGACAGAGCGGTCGACTATAATTGAAACGCCACCGAAGAGATTTCCGAGGGTGCTCTGCATAGCGAAGGCGATTGCAAGACCGGCGATTCCCAGAGATGCTAGTAGAGGACCTATATCTGCCCCCCATACATCAAGAATTATTACACCTGCAATTATTATTCCAATAGCTTTTGTCAGTTTGTGAAGGAGTGCGATTATTTGGTCATCTGTCGTGTCCTCTGATTTTTCAGCCCACTTCTTTATCCAGCGGTCTATTGCCTTGTCGGAGAGTAGCATTGCAACTCTGATAGCAATTATAACAATTATTGTGTGGATTATTTTATTGATAAGTAACAGATAAGGTGCAAGTACTGTGAGTGGTGAGAGTGACGCGCTGAGACCGAAGAGGAGAATAATGAATGAAAGAATTGAACCAACTTTGGCTACGAGGACGCGGCCTCTGCCAAACTTTCCAAGGAAGGTTCCAAGGAGTGTTCCGGTAAGATATCGCATAGCTATTGCGGCAAAGACAGTAAGCATCGCATAAAATGCGGATTGTATGTATTCATTTCCAGCCGCCAATATTAAGTCTGAAGCTGCTACCATAGCTAGGACTATAGATTCCTCACTTATATATTTCAGTATTGCTAATTGCTTTTATGGTTATTGCGTATGAGCCGGCTCCTGATGTGAAAAGGCGACTTGTTGAGCTTATCGCGGAGCAGGGCTTTGCAAATGTGGATCCAAGCAAAATATATTGCTTCCGGAGCCGTGGCTCAAAATCAGAGAGAATATTGGCTAGAATCTGGAGTTTTCCGAAAATTTGGCAGATGGCTCTCTTTATGCCGCCACGTTATGTTATAGAAGTTCTCTCTGAAAGATATGACAAGCTTTCGAAAGAGAGGCAGGATAATGTTTTGATACATGAACTAAAGCATATTCCTAAGAAGTTTAGTGGTGGTTTAAGAACTCACCATAAGGAAAATCCGAAGCACTTGCAGAAATGATAATTTCTTTTTATTTGAATAATTTGAGAAAGGAGAGTCCTATGGCGAAAAATATGACGAAGAGAATTAATTTTCCGGAAAATATTGCGTAGGCAAGCAGGTCAATACTCATAATTTCTATTGTTCACCACGGTACTTATCTTTTTCCTGGAGAACTTGTCCAATTTTTTGGAAATCTTTCTCCAGCTGTTCTCTCCAGGCAGGTCTATAGAGTATAGCAGCGGGGTGGTAGATTGGAATTACTGTGAATTTGCTGTTGCCAAGAGAAATTTTGACTGGAGTTCCTCGGACTTTTGCGATTCCCTCTATTTCCTTCATTTTATTTGAGTCAAAGCCGGCGAGGACGAATTTTGTTGCGAAATTGCCGAGAGTTACTATCACTTTTGGCTGGATTGCCATTATTTGTTCTATTAAGTAAGGAGTATGTTCTTCTATTTCGCTTTGCTTCGGATCTCGGTTCTTTGGAGGTCTGTATTTTAGAATATTAGCGATGTAAACCTCTTCGAGAGAGATATTTATCATGTGAAGAAGTTTATCGAGCTCTTTTCCGGCTCTGCCGACGAAAGGAATTCCTTGTAAGTCCTCTTTTTCTCCGGGAGCTTCGCCGATTATAAGTATTTCAGCATCTGAATTTCCTTTTCCGAAGACGAGATTTGCGGCGCTTTCTCTGAGAGCCAAGTTTGTGTTTTCAAGAATGTTTTTCCGTATCTGCTCTAATTTTTCCTGATTGTTCATTTCGCTCAAACGTGGAGAATTTTTATTTCTTGCCAATTACTTTTGTTGACATGTAGGGATGAAGAACTTTTGGAACTTTTATTGTTCCATCTGCTTGCTGGTGGTTTTCGAGAATTGCGACGATTGTTCTTCCGAGGGCTAGAGCTGTACTGTTAAGGGTGTGGATAGGTATTCCCTTATCTCCGGGTTGGGGTCTGTATTTGATATTGAGTCGACGTGCCTGGTAGTCTGTGCAATTACTGCAGGAAATTATTTCTCTGTACTTGCCCTGTCCAGGAAGCCATGCTTCTATGTCGTATTTCTTTGATGCGATATTTCCCAAATCTCCTGTGCAGATGTTTACAACTCTGTAAGGGATTTTGAGGTCCTTTACCAGTTTTTCGGCTACTGCAAGGAGTTTTTCGTGTTCCTTCCAGGACTTTTCGGGCTCTGTGAATGAAAACATCTCAACTTTTTGAAACTGGTGAACTCTGAAGATTCCTTTTGTGTCTCGACCGTGGCTTCCCGCTTCTGTGCGAAAGCAACTTGAAAGACCAGCGAGACGAATTGGAAGCTCTGTCTTTTCGAAGCTTTCATTCATTAGGTAGCCGCCGATGGCGTGCTCTGCTGTAAGAACGAGGTAGAGGTCTTCATTTTCTATTTTGAAAATCTCATTTCTGGACTTGGGAAGCATACCGACGCCGTACATTACCTCTTCTCTTACTAAGACTGGTGGAATCATTGGAGTAAAACCCTCTTCTATGAGGGTTTTCATTGCGTACTGAGCAAGAGCCATTTCAAGTTCGGCGCCTTCGTTTTTTAGGAAGTAGAATCTTGCCCCGGAAGTTTTTGCGGCTCTTTCTGTGTCAAAAAGATTGTGTTTCAAACCAAGGTCTATGTGGTCTAGGGGTTTTTTTATTGTAGTTTTTTTCCCGATTGTTTTTATGACTACATTGTCCTTGTCGTCTTCTCCAGGGGGGACGGAATCGTGCATTAAATTTGGGAGTGTGTAGAGAAGTTCATCACGTTCTGTGAGTTTTTTCTCGGTTTTTTCATCTGCCTTCTTGATTTTTGAAGCGATAGCTTGCATTGCCTTTATTTCCTTTTCTGCTGGCTTTTTGGCCTGTTTGAGCTTCGCTATCTCAAGATTTACCGTGTTCCTCTCTGCTTTGAGATTGTCTCGGTCTGTAAGAAGATTTCTCCATTCCTTGTCGAGTTTTAGGACATCGTCGATTATGTTTTGTGGTTCTTTTCTCTTGCGGAGGTCGTCCTTGAAAAGCTCAGGATTGTCTCTGAGGAGGCTGATATCAATCATAGAAGATGATAGGGAGGAAGTGATATAAATGTTAATGGTTTATGATGTTTCATGGAAGGAAATCCCTGTGAATCTTGTAACAGGCCGATGCATAGCGAAAAGAACCACGGTGGCGGCTTTGCGGGCAATCCATACTGTGATTTTTGTACAGATGGAGACGGAAATTTGAATAGTTTTGAGGAAATAAAGAAGGGGATGGTAGATTTTGCTGTCAGTAGGGATGATATAGGAACTACGGAAGCTCAAGAAGTGGTCAATCAACATTTGAGGAAGATGCCGGCTTGGAGGCATCTTTATGAAGCTGAGTAGAGTTTTTATGATATTTTAAATCGCTATGCTGCGTTTGAAAAACTGACTTTCTTGGAAAAGGTCGGGTTAAGTCTCACATTTTTGTGAGATTCCTCTGTCAGAGCTTTTGGAAGCTATATTTTTCGATTCTTCTCTCACAAAGCATTTCGTGCTTCTGATTTTGCTGGACTCTCGCTGCGCCGGGCTTCAGAGCTCTCCAGCTTCTTCGACTCAACACATAAACTGCTTGACTTATGTCTCACATTTGGCTTTTCGATGTATATAGGAAGTATATGCACGCTGTTTTTTACTTGCTCTACAGCTACTGGTTTTCCCGAAACTTTCGTTTCTCGGACTCAGGTTTTATTTGAAAATCTATTTTTTAATTATGATTTCTTTAATATAGTGTTTGAAAAGTATATTCTGAAAATGCATAAAGTATAATAGGAACCGAAACTTAAATCCTCACATGGGAACAGAAACACTCGAGGAAAACCAGCATCAAGCGACGCTGGAGAATCTTTTTCTGCGGCCGAAGCCGGCAAGGCTTCTTGTCAGTATTGGCTCGGGTGAGAAGCCTTATGCTCTTGCGCTCGCAAAAGAGATAGACTGCACCTATGCTCACACTGTAAAACTTCTTATGAAGATGGAGGAGCTCGGCTTAGTCACCTTTAATAAAGAGGGAAGGACTAAGTTTGTTGAGCTGACAGATCACGGTAAGGACCTGGCTGATGAGTTTGAGATACTGCTGACTAGGAGAATTCCGAAGAGAATGCTTCCAGTAGAGAGTGTTGTTGAAGGTTCTGAAGGAGAAGCAGAATAACACCATTATGGTGTTATAGATTTTTTCGCTTTATTGGGTCTGGGAGCCCTATATTTTTGTTAAAAACTCTGTTTTAGGCGCTTTTTTGGAACTTCAAGCGCCTGGGCAAGCCTCCAGCACTGAGATTTCCAGCAGCACACCATTATAATAGACCGCTGGTTTTTTAGAAGCCGAATTTGGTTAAAGTTAAATAGTCCAAGGCATTAGGAGGAACTATGGCAGAAAAACATCATAGTGGTATGCAGCCTGCTTCGCGGGGAATACCAAGTAAGGAAGCTCTCTGGCTGTCTGACATTAGAAAGCTCCGAGATCAGTGGAAGTACGGTCAGAATGTCCGGCTTGAGATGGAGCAGATATTGCAGATTGTTTTTCCAGACCAGTATCAAGCGAAATATTATGAAGTTTCCAAAGCATTTATGGCGCTTCTTCTTGAAGAGCTTGAGTTAGAGGGTGAGCAGGTCGGCGCATTTCTAAGGGATAATAATTTTTCGAAGGCGACATTTTATAATGTGATATTACCAAGGTTGAGGCGAGTCGGAATGGTGAAAACCGAGAGGCGGCGCTTCCATCACTCCAAATCGACGCAGAAGCATTACCAAAATATTATAAGGCCAAGTACTCAGTTTTCAAAGTTCTTTGGGCATCTTGCGAGAGAGTATGAGAGTATTGTTGAAACCGCAAAAGCGAGAGCAAGCGCCATAGTTGAGGAAGGAAAACGTGAGAGATAATTTTAGGGTTCTGAGAAGATACTGTTTGAAAAATGTGGATTAAATAGTATGTTTTGAAGGTATATTATATGGAAGATTTGAAAAATACAAAAAGATATAAGCGAGCATAAGGATAGGAGAGCATCTATGAAGAGCAAGCCAAGAAAATGGAAGAAAAAGGGTAGGCAGCGCTGGAAGTGGGTCAAAAAGAAGATTAGACGAAGGAAGAGAGCCCACAGAAAGCGTAAGATGGGAGTCTAGGCCTATTTGTGAGGCTTAGCCTTGTTTTTAGAAGATTTTACGAAGTAATTAGCGAGTAGTATACACTTCTGCCGCGCTTCGTGCGCTTTACAAAGCCTGAATCTATTAAGTGAGAGAGTCTTGAGGCCGTGTACTGCCGGGAGAGGTTTAATTCTTCAGAAACCGTTATGCTGCGGAGCTTTTTTTCCTTGAGAGAATCAAGTATTTTCTGATCAATTTCGAGTATATCGAGCTCAGTTTCTATGTTTGTTTTCTCAGTTTCGAGTTCTCGCTTGTGGTTTTCGAAAGCTTCTGCCACATTATCGGGCGTAACCTGCCGTTCTATGATTGTGTGATGATCGTCTCTGAGGCTCTGCATGCCGGTTTGTATAGTGGTGTGGCTTTTTTCGAGAGCGTCCTGGATTTTTGTGAGTTGCCGAGAAATTGAGATAAGTGGGTCTTCTATTTCGGTTTTTGCTTCTATTTTTGGGTCGATTACGACTATATTTGCTCTTTTTTTCGGTATCTGGTGAGTCTGTAGGGAGTTTTGTGTCGCCTTTGTCTGGAGACGCTTCTGACCCGTGGGTTTACGGGTCTTCCCTTTACTTGACGCTTTCTTTACGGATTTCTTCTTTTTTGGCTTGATGAAGTCGAATATTCCCATGCTTAAGCATAGCGGTTTATAGTATAAATATATTAGGAATATTATGTAAGGTGACATGTAAGGTGACGTATTAATATTTTAAGTAAATCGGTAGCTTATGTCCTGTTTACATATATGACGGATAATTTTGAGGGATTTCGTGTAAAATTGTAGATTTTTATTGGAATTTGAAGGAAACTTCTAGAGAGCCGGATTTTCAGGAGCTTTGAGGCGTTTTTAGAGGTGGGCCCTCCAAGGGAATTGTCTCGAATGTGAGAGATGTTTTTTCGCTTTTATTTTGATGTTTGGAGATTTTGAGTGTTTTGAGAATGGATCTGCTGTCTGTGTGAGCTGTGAGGAGGAAATATAGGTGTAAAAGGTGTAAATGTGAGACATAGATTGATGTTTTTGGATTTTTAGGTAGTGAGATATGGAGAATAATATAGGAAATTGGAAATGTGAGAGGAAGCTTGAGGAAATGGCTGAAATTTGAGGAGAAGGGTGAAAGGTGAGAGATGGGCGCAGGCTATTGGTTTTCGATTTATAGGTTTTTGATGATTTTCTCTGCAAACCGCTATGCTGAGGCTGAATCGACCGACTTTTCTGAGGAAAGGTCGTTTAATCCTCACAAAGATGTGAGAGCAAAGTGTTAATAGAAGCGGAAACTAGGTCGATTATGAAGAAAATATTGGTTACAAATGATGACGGGATAGATGCGCCGGGAATTAAGGCACTTGAAGAGGCTATGTCAGAGCTCGGAGAGGTTGTTGTTGTTGCGCCTTCGAGCCAGAAGAGTGCTACAGGGAGAGGATTTACACTTGGAAGTCCTGTCAGAGTCCATAAGAAAGATGATAATCATTTTTCTGTAGACGGTGTGCCAGTAGACTGTGTTTTTATAGGAATGACGAAGCTTGTGAAAGATGTTGATCTTGTGGTTTCAGGAATAAATATTGGTGCGAATTTGGGGATACATGCATTGATGCGTTCAGGGACCTGTGGCGCCGCGTTTGAAGCGGCGAATTTGGGAGTTCCTTCGATTGCAGTGAGTATTGAAGCGACACCGGAGGAAGCGCATAATATGGAGGGGAATCATTTATTTGAGGAAGCTCAGAAAATTGTGAAGAAGCTCGTTTCTGGGATTATTGAAAAGGGACTGCCAGGAGATGTTAAAATGCTTAATGTTAATGTTCCGATTGGAGAACCGAAGGGAATTGAAGTTACGAGGCTTGGGGAAGAATATGTTACTCCACTCTTGAAAGAAGTTGAGGACAGTGTTTATGTTATTGGGGGGGTAATAGAACCGACGGAAGAGCCAGGAACAGATATTTATACTTTACATGATGAGAGAAAAATTTCAATAACACCGATTGCAATTGAGGGATTTGAGCATGGAATAATTGACTTTGGCGAGTGGTTGAAAAAGATATAAAGGGCTGAGCCATATTTGGATTTATGAAGCTCAAAGTTGCAGGAGAAATTCTGGGAAAGGCAAAGGCTGAAGTTCTTACATTTGCTGTTTTTGAAGGTGTAGGTCTTCCAAAAGAATTGCAGAAAATTGACAGTAGTTTAGGAAGCACCATTTCAAAGATAATTAAGCTTAAAAAGTTTTCAGGTAAGCGTGGAGAGACTTATGTGTTTCAGACTTATGGAAAGATTGCAGCTGAGAGTCTCCTTCTGATAGGAGTCGGAAAGAAGGAAGAGTTTGAACTTGACCATGTGAGAAATTATGGAGGACTAGCTGTCAAATCTGCGAAGGCTTTGAAAGCAGAATCTCTTGCAATCTCCATACCCTCGTGCAAGGAGAAATTGAGTGATGTTTCGCATGCTCTCGCCGAGGCCTGTGTTCTTGCAGACTATGTTTTTGATGATTATGTTACAAAAGAAGATATTGAGAAGAGCTTAGCGGTTTCTATACTTTCTGGAGATAAGAATAGTGTTGATTATGGTCTTCTTGTAGCTGAGTCAATAAATTATACTCGGCAGCTTCAGAATTTTCCGCCTGCAGTTGTTACGCCTGCATATCTTGCAAGCGAAGCTCAGAGAATGGGAAAAGAACTGAAATTAAAGGTTTCTGTTTTAGGAAAGAAAGAACTTGAGAAGAAGGGAATGAATGGAATTTTGGCAGTTGGTAGAGGTAGTGTCAATGAACCGCGACTGATTCAGCTTGATTATAATGGAGGAAAGAAGGGAGAGAAACCTGTTATTTTGGTGGGAAAGGGAATAACATTTGATACGGGTGGAATCTCAATAAAGCCGTCGAGAGCTCTGGATGAAATGAAATTTGATATGTCAGGAGCGGCTGCAATTCTTGGGATAATAAGAATTGCTGCCAAGAGTGGTTTGAAGAGAAATCTTATTGGATTGATGGCCTGTGCTGAGAACCGACCGAGTGCTTCTGCTTATTTACCGGGAGATATCATAAAATCTTATAATAAGAAAACAATTGAAGTTCTTAATACTGATGCTGAAGGACGTATTGTTCTTTCTGACGCTTTAGGATATGCAGCTGAGATGAAATCAGAAATAATTATAGATATTGCAACTTTGACTGGAGCGGTTGTTGTTGCGCTTGGCTCAACTTACAGTGGAATGGTTGGAAACTCTCAGAAACATATGGATACAATGAAAAAGGCTGGAGAACGAACAGGGGATAAGGTCTGGCAGATGCCGATTCATGAGGATTATAGAGAAATGGTGAAAAGTAAAATTGCAGATGTTAAAAATATTGGTTCAGGAAAGGGTGAAGCAGGTTCTCTGAGTGCTGCGGCCTTCCTTGAGGCTTTTGTTGGAGAAAGTAAGTGGGTTCATCTTGATATTGCAGGGACTGCCTGGACGACGGAACCGAAGCCATATTTCGGGCTTGGGGGAACTGGGGCAGGAGTCCATGTTATTTCCGAGTTTTTGAGAACTTTGTAGGAGAGGCTATGACCAAAGAAGATAGATAAGGCTTTGAAGAAAGTGTAGAGAAATTAGTCAAGGGTCTTGTTGAATTGTATGAAGTATTTCCTGAGCTAAGACCTGCATTTGATAGAATTGGAGAGAGTGATCTTTCTGGAGCCGGGGACTTTTGGGTGGTCTTCATTTATGATTGTTGTTGGTTCCACAATAAGTGTAAGTGGGATATTGATGGCAACCTTTCTTATGGGTTTTGAGGAAGGGGGTTTTGGACAAGCAATGTGGGCAGCCGGAGGAGCTACAATTGCTGGTTTAATGGTTGCGCAGGGAGGACTTTTCCAACTGATTGATGAACGTTCCAGAGGATACGATATCAAGACCTTGAAAAAAATATTCAGGCGCTGAGTCACCTTCATCAAGTCATACATAAAGCTTAAGAACAAGATAAAACAGTCATAGATTGCAAAGGGAAACTGATTAAACTAGAATTGTCTTTTTTGAGCATTTTAAAAGATTAGTTTCCATACACGGAGGAAAATACAATGGTAGAATTCAAAACACTGAAAACAGAAGAAATACAATTTGGAAACAACAACTTCATAGAAGTTGCAAGAAAGGAAGCTGTTGCTGAAGAAGGCAGCAATGAGTTCGTGGCGATTTCGCGCGGATATTACGCTCCTGACGGAAGCAAGCGCTTCAAGAAAAGCTTTGCTGTTCCGCTCGCACCAGAGGTTGTAGATTTTATCTGCACCAAGGTAAAAGAAATGGCAGGCGAAGTTTCGGCGCAAGCTGAACCAGTTGAAGAATCTTCTGAGGCTGAAGAAGTTGTTCCTGAAGAGCCTGTAGCTGATGAAGAAGAGGCACCGGCTGAAGAAGTTGTTCCTGAAGAGCCTGTAGCTGATGAAGAAGTTGAAGAAGAAACGACTGAAAACGAAGAAGAACAGGCAAACTAAGTTTTTGGGGTGAATCCCCTTATTTGAGAAGAATCAGCGCTAGCGCTGTTAATGAAAAATAAATAAATTAATCTATTAGACCGGGGATTGGAGACTCGTCGTGGTCTTCTTCTTCAGCCTGTTTTGGAAGTAGTTGTTTTGGTGCTGTTACTAGGACTATGTCTTTGCAGGCAAGGATTTCCTTGTAAGGGATTAGAACGCTTTTCTTTACTCCCTGTTCCCCTTGTGAAAGTGTTTTATAGAGGAAACTTTCAGGAGCCATAGAAATTGTAAAGCCGGAAATGCTTCCTTTTTCGGTGTCAAGCATTGCATCTTCCACCTTTCCGACGTATTCAGCGCCGCGTGTGTAAACGTCCTTTCCTGTGAGGTTTGTCAAGTTTGTTACTGTCATTATTTCTCCCAATTTTCACTAAGTGGTTCTTGTTTAAATAGTTTGTCGGAAAAAGTATAAGACAGAGAAAATAAGGAACAATATGAATTTGAGAGGAAGATTTACACAGCAGGAATTGCAGGATCTTAGTATTTCCGTTCTTGTTATGTCAGCTGTTGTAGCAGTTTCAATGAGAAGTCCTATGATGTTTATTTTTGCAATTCTTGCAATTGGTCCAGGGTTTATATTGCATGAATTGGGGCATAAGTTTATGGCGCAGAAAAAAGGCTATCATGCGCACTATAAGATGTGGAAGGAGGGACTTATATTTGCGGCCTTCCTGTCGATTTTTGGATGGACTTTTATAGCTCCGGGTGCTGTTTATTTTGGAGGCCGGGTTAGACATTCAGATAGAAATGTTGGTTTGGTTGCTGTTGTTGGACCTATGATAAATGTTCTTCTGGCAGTATTTTTTATGTCCTTTATGTATACAAATAATAACTTTTTGGCAATTTTGGGATGGATTGGGGCTTATGTGAACTCCTTCCTTGCAATTTTTAATCTTATACCAATTTATCCGCTTGATGGACAAAAAGTCTTTAAATGGGACTGGAGAGTTTGGGCTGGGGCAATGGGCATCGCTTTCTGGATATTTAGTGGTGTAAAGATTTAAAAGCTATGTCAGCATATGTAAGTATATGTGCCTTGTTTTGGGTTTTTAAAATAAGGTAATATCCATATGAAAAATATACATACAACAAAGGAAATGGAGGAAATTTTCTCCGAAGAACATATTCTTGAGAAATGGCTTTCTATAGAGGTAGCTCTCGTAAAAGCGCAAGCATCTGTTGGAAATATTCCTAAGAAAGCGGCAGATATTATTGGGAAAAATGCCAATTTGAAAACAATAAAGCTTGAAAGGATTGGAGAGTTAGAAGAAGAGCTGCAGCACAGAATTCTTGCAGTTTCAACTGCCTTGGCCGAAAAATCAGGAGAATATGGAAAATATGTTCACCTTGGAGCAACATCTTATGATATAATTGATACTGGGTGGGCTCTTATTTTTGGAGAAGCATTAAGTGTAATTGAGAAAAGACTTAAGAATTTGAGATTGGTTCTTCTGGATATGGCAAAGCAGTATAGAGATTTGATTATAATAGGAAGGACTCATGGACAGCACGCAGTTCCAACGACTTTGGGCTTTAAGTTTGCGGTTTGGTCCTGTGAAATTGACAGGCAGTTGGAAAGGGTAGACAACTCTAAGAAAAATATACACTATGGTAAGATGACAGGCGCTGTTGGAACAGGAGCAAGTTTCGGGAAAAATGCTGCAAAAATACAAGATTTAGTAATGAAGGAATTTGGACTGAAAAGTTCTAGAGCGACAACACAGGTTATTCAGAGAGATAGACATGCCGATGTTATTTTTACCTTAGTTATGATAGGACAGACTCTTCAGAAAATTTCAAAAGAAATAAGGAACATGCAGAGAACTGAGATAGGAGAATTGGAAGAGCCTTTTAAGAAGGGGCGAATTGCGAGCGCAGGAATGCCTCAGAAGCGAAATCCCGGGAGGTCGGAGAGAATTACAGGGATTGTCAGATACCTAAGGTCAAACATTATTCCGGCTCTGGAGAATATTCCACTTGAGCATGAAAGAGATTTAACAAATTCCAGTTGTGAGGGTATAATTTTTCCGGAAACTTTTATTTTGACGGATTTTGTTATAGAAGAGACAACACAGATAATGCAGGGTCTAAATGTCTACCCTGATAAAATACATCGAAATATAACGCTAACAAAGGGGCGTTTTATGTCAGAAGCGGTTATGTTGAAGCTTGTTGAGAAAGGTATGGAGCGAGATAAAGCACATGCAATTATTAGAGAGGCTTCATTGGAGAGCTCTAAAAAAGATATTGAATTGATGGAAGTTTTGAAGAAGAAACCCAAGATAAGGGAACACCTTTCTGAAGAAGAACTTATTGAAGTTCTCGATCCAAAAAATTATATTGGTTCTGTGAAAACGCAGATTGATAAAATAATCAGAGCTCGCTAATTACTGCAGGCTGAGAAGGTATAGGAAGAGGGGATAGCCTATTTTTGAGATTATTAAGTAATTAGCAAAGCTACCCATAGAGTGTGTTATGATATTTTTAGGGAGGGGAACAGGTGCAGAAAAGAATACCACTATAGCATCCAACCAGATAATAATAAGTATGGAGATATATGTGGACCAAAAGAATTGTGTTTGTGACAAACTTGTTCCAAAATGCCCCGATAAAACGCTCGCAGTCGTGGCAAGTATTGTGACCATTATACTGTGAATTACTATTCCTGCTCCCTCAGAAGGTTTTGTTTTTACGACGAAATAGAAGGCAAAGAAAGATATGGCGAGTGATACGAATAGATTGTAAGTATATGCTAATAAAAAGGCTGAGAGGTAGAATACTTCTATTCCAACTTTCCAGGAATCTGCCCTGCGAGTTATGAAGATGGCAAGGAAAATTATAAGGAGAATCATATATCTTCCATGAGAAGCCCATTTTAGAAAGGGAAGAAGAACAATGAATGCAATAATTCCAATAATAGCCAGAGAAAATGCTAAAAGACTTCTCTTTGAGACCCTGATAGCTTCGTTTTTACGTCTTGGCATATTTATTGACGAACTAGCCTTTCTATTTCAGTGTGCTCCCTTGCCAAATTGTCAAGTTTGTCGCTGATATATGTGAGGTATTGCATATAGCGGTCTGCCTCAGATTTGTATAATGCTTCTTTACTCTCTATATTCTGGAGATGAGATTCCAGTAAATCTATTTTAGTTCTTATGGTTGCCAACTCTGTCTCTATTTTTTCGGAATCTTGTGGTGTAGTAGAACTTTGTGGAGTTTGTGGTAGTGAGGCTTCTTTTTGAGATTCAAGAGAAGGGAGTAGTTCAGGTTTTGTTGGGGTTTGAGGAATTGTTTGTAGGGGTGACTCTTCATCATCAAGATCCTCATCTAAATCATCATCAGATAATTCATCATCAGATAATTCATCATCAGATAATTCATCATCAAGATCATCAGATGTTCCAATTTCATCATCTAAATCATCTTCGTCGGAAAAACGTCCTTTTATTTTTTTAAAAATTCCACCAAATAGTACCCGGACTCCCATATTAAAGATTATTCAAGTATGTTTATAAAGTTTTAGAGAAGGAGAATAGTGAGATAAAAAGAGATTGTTGAGGAAGTTATTGAGAGTATTCCGAGATTGAGTTTGAGAACCTTTGTTCCGGCGAGGGGCATCAAATGAAGAGTTAGAACTGCCAGGGAAAAGAAAAAGAGAGGGGGAAGAATTTTATTAGAAAGTGTAGTCATCCAAGTAGGTAATGTTTTTTCGTGTTTTTTTTGAACCGATTTTTTCATGATAGTGACCGACTACTGAAGTATTGTAGGTCTTATATAGTTTTTGAGGATGCACTAAAATATATAGAATGTAAAACAAGATAGTGTTATGGGAAGTGGGTTTTTGAAAGAAGGAGTAATAGAAAAGAGACTCTATCAAGAGACTATTTTGGGGACTGCTGCAAAAAATAATACATTAGTTGTGCTTCCGACAGGTTTAGGAAAAACTTTTGTTGCCGCTCTTTTAGCCGCGCAGAGGCTTGGAAAACATCCAGAAGGGAGAGTTCTTTTTGTTGCTCCGACGAAACCTCTTGTTGAACAACATAGACAGGTGTGGGAGAATGCCTTTGTGTTTGGAGACGATGAGTTTGTGTCACTGACAGGAGAAATTTCACCAGATAAGAGAAAGGTGATTTATAATGATGCGCAGTTTATTTTCGCAACTCCTCAAGTTATTCAAAATGATTTGTTGTCGAAGACTCTATCCTTAGAAGATTATTCGCTTTTAATTGTTGATGAAGCTCATCGCGCGGTTGGAGAATATCCTTATTCATTTATTGCTGAAAAATATATGGAGGAGTCCCGATTTTCCAGAGTTCTTGCTTTGACTGCATCGCCGGGAAGTCGGAAAGAGGATATTGAGAAAATTTGTAAGGAGCTTTCTTTGGAAAAGATTGAGTATAGGAGTAGGGAGCATGAGGATGTTGCGCCATATGTCCGAAAAAGAAAGATGGAATGGGTATATGTTGACTTGCCAAGAGAATTTATGCGGATGAAGGAGGCACTTGATAAAGTATTCAAGGAAAATATTGCAAGCTTGCGAGCTTCCGAGCTTTTAGGAAATAGTAAGTATGTGAAGAAGCTTGATTTGTTGAAATTGCAAGGAGCTTTGGCGAAGGATGCGGCAGAGAATCCTGATTTGTATAAATATATGTCAATTGCCGCAGGGGCTATGAAGGTTTATTATGCGCAGGAGCTTCTGGAGACGCAGGGAATTGTTCCTCTGCAGGAATATTTTAGAAAACTTAAGAACGATCCGACGAAAGCAGCTCAAAGGTTGAGAACGGATCCGAGAATGAAAATGTGTTTTGCTGAAGTTGATAGTCTTGCCAAGGTAGGGTTTGAGCACCCCAAGATGGAGAAATTGTATGAAATAATTTCAAATACTGGTGGGCAGGCTTTGGTTTTTGCTAATTATAGAGCAAGTGTTGATAATATTGTGGATTTTTTAATAGAGAAAGGAATTTCGGTAGGAAAGCTTATCGGACAGACAGGAAGACGAACAAAAGGGCAGAGTCAGAAAGTTCAGATAAGTCAGATTGAGAAATTTAAGAAAGGTGAGTTTAGAGTTCTTGTGGCAACTTCTGTTGGCGAAGAAGGTTTGGATATTCCTGTTGTTGAGAGTGTTATTTTTTATGAGCCAGTTCCGAGTGCTATACGGAGCATACAGAGAAGTGGAAGGACTGCAAGAACTTCTCCAGGGAATGTGTTTATATTGATGTCAAAGGGGACTAGAGATGAAGCATATTATTGGAGCTCAAAAAAGAAGGAAGAGGGGATGGTTCGGGCTTTAGGAGGAGTTGATTTAAAACCAGCAGCTCAGAAGACTCTTGGTACTTTTTCTGAAAATAATGGGGAAAAGATAGTTGTTATTGCTGATTCAAGGGAATCTGGTTCAGGTATTTTGAAAGCTTTGTCAAAATTTGGATGTGAAATTCAATTGAAGCAATTAGATGTTGCAGATTTCCAACTTTCTGATAGAGTAGGGGTTGAGAGAAAGTGTGTTGATGATTTTCTGCAATCAATTGTAGATGGGAGATTGATGGATCAGGTGACTTCTTTGTGCTCTCTTTTTGAAAGGCCTTTATTGATAGTAGAAGGAAGTGGACTTTACAATAAGAGGAATTTGCATCCAAACGCTATAAGAGGGATGATTTCGACAATAGCTATTGATTTTCAACTTCCTATAGTAACGAGTGAGGATGTTTCGGACACTGCGGCGTATATACACCAAATTGCTAAGAGAGAACAGATTGATGAAAAGCGAGAAATAAGGCTGAGGAGTGGGGCAAGGCCAAGACTTCTTGCAGAAACTCAGCAGTATATTGTAGAAAGTCTTCCAAATGTCGGACCTTCTCTCGCCAAGAGACTTTTGAAGGAATTTGGTGGCGTCAGTGGAGTATTTACTGCAGGTGAGGAAGAGTTAATGGCTGTTGAGAAAATAGGAAAGAAAAAAGCTAGTGAAATAAGAAGTGTTATAGAATCTAAATATTCTCTACAATAATATTGTTTTAATAAAAGTTGAGTAGTCGCTTTCTAATTGTGTGAAATTAGATACAATTTGTTCCTTGAGATTTCCCAAAACCGTCCCAAATTCTATTGGTTCCCAGCGACGAGAAGGATTTGATGCGCCACCAGATTGTAGGTCTGCTTCCACAAGGATTTCATAGCAATGCCAGCCAAATTCGATAATTTTTTCTCCTTCTTTTTTTAGTTTGGCTGTTTTACTTGGTTTTGAAGCGGCTTCATTTAAATAGAGGGTTTCGAAATCACCTAACCAGGTTTTGAGAGTTTCTCCCTGTTCAAATATTATTTTATTATCCAGAACTCCTGTTTCAGGATTTAGAGCACCAAATATGGTTTTTTTTATTGATCTTAATTGTGTTTCAAGTTCGCGTGCATTTGGTGCTGGCATAGTTTGAAGGTGGTCTCTCTGATATTAAAGGTTTTGGGACTTATCTTTTAGACTTATATGAGGGTCTGTTTGAACTTCTCTGTGGGCGTCTGTTTGAGGAGGATTTTGAGCCGCCACTTCTTCTGTGAGAGCCTCCTCTTTGTGAACTGCCTCTGTAAGAACTACTTCTTCTATTTGGACCACGTCTATTACTTGAACCATATTTTGTTTTGTTTGGACGGCCTTTAGGGACTTGTATAATTATTTTTTCGAAATCTGGAAGCTCTGCACGGGGAATATCCCCAATTGCTTCCTGTTTCACTTTTCTGAAATTTTCGTAGTCACGGCTTCCAAGTATGTTTATTACCTTTCCTTCTTTGCCTGCTCTTGCTGTTCTACCAATTCTGTGTATGTATTGATTGCTTTCTTTTGGTATGTCAAAATTGTAGACATGAGAAACCATAGGTATGTCTAGACCTCTGGCTGCTACGTCTGTGCAAACAAGGACTTGGACGTTTTGAGAATGAAATTTGTCCATTGTTTTTGTTCTTTTTGCCTGTCTGAAACCTCCATGGATTGCCATTGTGTTTATACCTCTTTCATTTAGATGTTTAGATACAAAATCAACAAAACGTCTTGTGTTGCAGAACACCATTACGAGCTCTGACTCTTCATTTTTGAGAAGATGTAGAAGAAGTGAAAATTTTAGTCTGTCCTCAATATCATAATAAATTTGTTCCAGTTTTGTGGGGTCTACGAAAGACTCGGCAAATACTTCCTGTGGGTCTCTCATATATTTTCTTGCAAGTCTTTTTACACCAGAGGAGAGTGTGGCGGAAAAGAGTAAGGTCTGTCTGTTTTTTGGGCAGGCTCGGATTATTTTCTGGACATCATCTATGAAGCCCATATCTAGCATTCGGTCTGCCTCATCTAAAACTAGTATGTTGATAGAATCTAGGTTTATTGTGCCTCTTTCCATGTGGTCAAGAAGTCTACCAGGTGTTGCAACCGCAATTTCAACACGACGAAGGGCTTGTATTTGATTACTTATTGAAACCCCCCCATATACTGCAGTTACTTTGAGGGATTTGTGTTTTGAAAATTCTTTCAGTGCCTTTGCTGCCTGTATTGCTAACTCTCTTGTAGGAGTAAGAACAAGTGCCTGAAGACCTTTTTTCTGTTCTGTGTTTTGGATTATGCCAGCACCGAAAGATAGTGTTTTTCCTGAGCCTGTAGCTGCCTTTGCCATTAAATCTTTACCAGATAAAACTGCAGGGATTGATTTTTCTTGTATTTCTGTTGGTTCTTCGAAGCCTTGTTCTGCTATTGACATTAAGAGTGGCTCCGCTATTCCAAGTTTTTTGAAGGTGCCAACAGAACTGAGGTCGATTTTTTGGTTTTTTACTGCGTCTGTTTTTCCTTTTTGGGGTTTTTGTTTTCTATTGTGTTTTGTGTATTCTTTCATTCTAGTTTAATCTGATCCACAAAAAGTTCATCACGTTTCCTAATTCGCAGCCTAACTGTGTTATGGTTCAAATCCAGGCTAAATTAATGATAGTTGGCTTATTAATATGTTTTGTGTGGGGTTTTGGGAAGATATATAAAGTTTATTATTTATTATCCATATAGACAATAATGGTTCTAGAAACGAAGAAAGACAGTCGCGGACGACCTGTTGGAAGCCCAATACGAGAGAAAATAAAGCAGATACTTGGAGCGCTTGGTTGTGCTTATGGTTATGAAATACATAAAGTATATCTTCTGGCTTTTGAGCCACTTGAAGCCCGGCAAATTTACTATCATTTGAAAAAAGGCGTACAACAAGATGAATTTAAGGAATATGGAATAGAACAAATACAAGGAAATTATACATGGGGAAGTACCAGCACACGAAAATACTATTCCTTAGATCCAAATTTAGTTATCGAAATACCCGATTCTGTTTTTAGTGCTATGCGAGTACTTGGTTTAAAATATAAAGAAAAACCCAGAAAAATGGATGATAAATTTACAAATAAAGGTAGTTTGGGTAAAGAAGTGAGTAGTGATAAAGAACATAAAAAAAGTGGTGTAAATGAGTCTAATATTTCGCGGCCACATAAAACATATGGTTAATTGTTTGTTTATGGTTTTTTAGGTCTCAGTCCCCTTTATTTCATATAGAACTTTTTTTTATTTTTATGTGTGTTTTCCTTTTTTCTATCTTATTTTCCTTTTTTTGTTGTTTGTTTGTGGTCTTTCGGTTTTATTTATTTATTTATTTATTATCTATATAGTTAATAAATATATATAATATAACCAAACAAAAAACCCCAACTTCCACTGGAAAATCACAACAAAACCCCCAATTTCCTTTGGAAAGGGAAGAAAAGAACCCAAAAACAAGAAACAACACCAAAACACCCCATGAAACAAAAAATAAAACAAAAAAGACCACTAAACTACTTTTTAATAAGATAAAAACAAGACAAAAACACTACAAAACCACTAAAAGCGGTCTAATCGGGCTTAAAACAAAAAACACCGCCCCACCAACTGGCTGTTCCACTGGAAACAAAGGGGTGGGTGGGTCTGGAAAAACCAGTAAGGTATTTATACCCTTACTTCCTATGCAAATATTGTGGGTAGGTATGAAACAAAAAACACTAGAAGATTTATTTGATTCCTTTCTAAGTAAACAATCACTATTTATTTCAAAACAAGCCTTACAAGACGCATACACACCTGAAAACGTCCCACACAGAAACGAACAAATAAACCAATTAGCTGCTATTTTAGCTCCTGGGCTTCGTGGGGACAGACCATCTAATGTATTTATTTATGGAAAAACAGGAACAGGAAAAACACTGGTTTCTAAATTTGTTTGTCAGGAACTAGAATCTAAGGCCACAAAACAAAAAACAACACTTAAAACCCTCTATATGAATTGTAAAATGGAAAAAATAAATACACCCTATAGACTTCTTGCGCGTTTCCTAAGTTTTATTGATGTAGATGTTCCAGCAACTGGTTTGCCAACAGATGAAGTATATAAAATATTTCTTAGAGAAATAAACAAAGCTGGTGGGGTATTTATTATTGTTCTGGACGAGATAGACACTCTTGTCGAGACAGATGTTCTTTATAACCTAACTAGAATAAATACAGAACTTTCAAATGCACAAGTAAGTATAATTGGAATTTCAAACGACCTAAATTTCACAAACAATCTCGACCCACGAATAAAATCCAGCCTATCAGAAGAAGAATTAGTATTTCCTCCTTACAATGCCATACAAATTCAGGACATATTAGCAAACAGAGCAGACATAGCACTTTCTCCAACTTCTTTGGAAGAAGGAACAATAGCAAAATGCTCTGCTCTTGCCGCCCAGGAACACGGAGATGTGCGAAGAGCATTAGACCTTCTCAGGGTTGCCTGTGAAATCGCAGAAAGAAATGTAGACATAAAGGTAAATGAAGGACATGTCGACAGAGCAATGCGCAAAATAGACATTGATCGTGTTGTCGAAATTGTAAAAACACAACCCCGCCAATCACAAATAGTACTCTACAGCATAATCTACTTAAAAGAATTAAATAAAAACGAAGTTGCTACAGGGGAGGTATTTGAAGTCTACCATAACCTCTGCAAGCAAATAGGCCTTGTGCCACTAACTCAGAGACGTGTCTCCGACCTAATATCGGAATTGGACATGTTAGGTGTCATAAATTCCCTCGTCGTCTCAAAAGGACGATACGGAAGAACAAGAAAAATAAAACTAGATATGACACCTGTCGCCCTGGAAAAAACATCCGAAATACTTCGTGGCGAATTACTCTGAACTCCAACATGAATATAAAACTACAGAAAGATCTACTGAAACTGGTTATAGAAAAAAACCTACAGATAACAACAGATGCTATCAGATTAATTGCTGAACAAAAAGAGCCAAAAAAAGCACTGGAAAATTCAATAAAAAAACTAGAATCTGGTGAATTTCTTATCACAACAACACACTTCACAAAAACCCAATCAATTTCAGAAAGAAAAATTGGCTCAGCCTTTAAAACAGAAGTAAACATACTCCAAAACTGCACAAAAACACCTTATGTAGACGGTCTCCAAACAATTTCTGATTTCTTCAGAGCAAGATACAACTATTTCAAAAAAATTCTTTCCACACGTACCAATAATACCATGTCCCTTGCTCATGCAGAAAAAGCAAAAGGGGAAAAATGCAGTTTAATTGGAATAGTTTCTGACAAAAGAATAACTAAAAATAGCGTCATACTCGAGTTAGAAGATCCAACAGGGACTCTAAAAACAATTACTACAAGCCCAGAGGCAATCAAACAGGCAGCGCCTATAGTCCTTGATGAAGTAATAGCGCTTGAAGGAAGCATGGGAGATGATATATTCTTTACTAACAACATAATACAACCTGACTTTCCAACAGGAAGGCACATGAAAAAACTCTCTGATGCAAGCCATACAGCCTTCCTTTCTGACATACACATTGGAAGTAAAAAATTTCTCAAAAAAGAGTTTAACGACCTTCTCGATTGGTTCAATTCAGATGTTGAAAGTGATATACAAAGGGAAATAACAGATAATATAAATTACATTTTCATAGCTGGAGATTTAGTCGATGGTGTTGGTGTTTACCCCAATCAAAAAGAAGGCCTCTACGAATCTGACATCACAAAACAATATACAGAAGCGGCAAAACTCCTTTCAAAAATACCTGAAAATATTGAAATAATAATTTGCCCCGGAAACCACGATTACACACATCTAGCTCAACCACAAACACCTCTGACTAAAGACATAGCCCCTGAATTAAATGAACTAAGTAATGTAACAATGGTCAGCAACCCCTCTCTTGTAAATATACATTCCTCAGATGGGGGTGGTTTAAACACACTACTCTATCATGGAACAAGCATAGATACAATGGTGGCTTCTGATAAAACTTTCAAAGATGGTTACAAACACCCTGAAATAGTTATGCTGGCTCTACTCAAAAAAAGACACCTATCTCCTATATACAGTTCCGATTTGGTCACAAGCGGACAGGATAGTATGGTAATTCCAAGTGATATAGATATATTTCACACAGGTCATGTTCATTCAAATGGTGCTATGAACTATCGCGGAGTAACAATGCTGAATTCAGGAACTTGGCAGGGTAAAACAGACTTCCAGGAACTATGCGGGCACGAACCAACACCCGGAAATCTTCCTATAATAAATATGAAAAGCCGCGAAATGCAGCTAATAAATTTTTACAAAAATGAACCTATCTGAATATAAAAATTCAATAAAAGAACAAACACAGAAAGAGTTTGATATAGCCTCAAAAGCAAGAAACTCTGCACTGGATTTTTCCAATGAACCTGAAATATACATAGCAACCAATGTAGAAGAAAAAGTTGAAGGTCTGCTCCAACTCAAAGGGCTTGCCAAGCTCATCAGAGAAATAAGAAAAAATACTGAAGTAGAAGAGGAAGTAGCTTTCAAACTTATAGAAGAGTTAGTCAAATTAGAGCCAGACCGAGAAACAGCTGCTGACAATGCGATCCGGGCATCTCTAGCTTATCTAACTCAAGGGGCAGTTGCAGCCCCACTCGAAGGAATAGCAAAAGTTACCATAGGACGAAATCCTGATAACACAGAATATCTTTCTGTCTATTACGCAGGTCCAATACGGGCTGCAGGAGGAACTGCAGAAGCCATTTCCGTAGTAATGTCAGATTATACTAGAAAATGTCTCGGGCTCAGTAAATTCAAACCAACACAAGACGAAGTCCGCCGTTACATTGAAGAGATTAATTGGTATCACCGCAGAGTCCATCTACAATACAAACCCTCTGAAAACGAAATAGAAACAATAATCAGAAACGTTCCAATATGCCTCAACGGAGAGCCAACTGAAAAAGTGGAGGTTTCAAATTATCGTGACCTTCCTCGTGTTGAAACAAACAGACTAAGAGGAGGTATGTGTCTAGTCCTAGCTGAGGGAATAGCACAAAAAGCTCCAAAACTTCACAAACGTCTGAAACATCTTGAAGAAAAATTTGGTCTTGACTGGAGCTGGATTGACGGTCTTCTGGCAATAAAGAAAGCAAAAAGTGAACACCTCAAAGTGGAAATACCAAAACATGAATGGATATCCGATATCACAAATGAAGGCGCTGCCAGTCTCGGAAAAATAATTCACAAAGCAGTTGATGAAGGAGAAGTTTGGGCAAAACAGCTTTTAGAGGAAGAAAAAGAAGCCCCCCAACATGCTAAATATCTGAACGAAGTCCCTGCAGGACGGCCGGTTTTCGCGTTTCCTTCCACTAGAGGGGGCTTTACTCTTCGTTATGGAAGAACCCGTGCAACCGGCTATGCAGCACTAGCATTAAACCCGGCTTTAATGTACATTCTCAATGAATTCATAGCAATTGGAACTCAAATAAGGCTGGAGTTCCCTGGAAAAGCGGCAATCGTAACTCCTTGTGATACTATAAATGGTCCGACAGTCTTGCTGGATTCTGGCGAAGTTATCCAAGTAGATACAGTAGAAAAAGCCCTCGAACTAAGAGATGAGGTAGTAAAAATAATACAACTAGGAGATATTCTTATATCAGCTGGCGATTTTGTCGAAAACAACCACCCACTCCCCCCATCTTCATATTGTGAAGAATGGTGGTCTAAACAAATTTTTGAAAAAAATCCTGAGGAGGATTCAGATGCATTAAAACGTCCTTATCCTTTACCAAATTTTGAAGAAGCACTAAAATTCTCGGAAAAGTATGAGATTCCCCTCCACCCAAAATATACTTTCCTCTGGAGACATATATCAAAAAAAGGTCTAGAACATTTATCAAATGCTCTAGAAAAAGCACCTACTTCTGGAGATATTACTTTGAAAAACACACGAGAAATAAAAAAAATATTTGAAGAGCTCTGCATATTCCACAAAATCTCTGGAGAAAACATAATCATAACTAAACATTCTGATGCACTCCGCCATCAACTCCCAATTGGACTGGAAACAACAGAGGCAATACGAAATTCTTCTCACAAATCCTCTCTCAAAATCATAAATGAATTATGCAAAACAAAAATCATGGACAGAATTCCCACAACAATTGGTGCAAGGATGGGTAGGCCTGAAAAAGCAAAGCCCCGTAAAATGGTCCCGGCTATCCACGCACTCTTCCCAACCGGCGGAAGAAAAGGAAGAATACGTGACTTAAGAAAAACAGTAGAAAAAACACCAAGCGTTCTTATAGATGTTGCAAAATTCTACTGCAGAGCCTGCAACCGTTCTGAAATGTATCCAAAATGTTCTGTCTGTGATTCATCAACAGAATTAATTGCCACCTGTCCCCGGTGTAAAAGGGCGACAAAAAAAGAAAAATGCCCAATCTGTAAAATCCCTCCACGGGCTCACGAAAAAAAGCAGGTCAATATAAAATCAATATTTGAAAAAGCCTCACAAAAACTTGGAAATCCGGAACTCCCTCCTCTTAAGGGAGTTCTCGGTATGGGTAGTCGCAACAAAATTCCCGAACCCTTGGAAAAAGGAATGCTCAGAGCTCTCCACAATGTTTACCCCTTCAAAGACGGTACAATAAGATTCGACAGTACAAACGCCCCACTTACTCACTTCAGAGCAAAGGAAGTTGGTATTTCACTTGAAAAACTGAAAGCACTCGGTTATCAAAAAGACCGCTTCGGAAAGGAGGTAAATTCAACTTCACAAGAAATTGAACTCCTTCCTCAAGACATAATCTTATCAAACCACGGAGACAACCCTGCAGGAGAATACCTTCTAAATATATCAAAATTTGTCGATGACCTCCTTGTAAAATATTATGGTCTCCAGCCCTACTACAATGCAAAAACAGGGGACGACATGATTGGAAGTCATGTAATAGCACTTGCCCCTCACACTTCAACAGGTATAATAGGTCGAGTAATAGGCTTCACAAAGGCCCGCGTCGGATACGCACATCCCTGCTTCCACGACGCCAAAAGACGCGACTGCGATGGCGACGAAGATGCAATAATGTTACTTCTTGATGCTTTTCTAAATTTCTCAAGAGAATTACTTCCTGACAGACGAGGAGGAAGAATGGATGCTCCTCTTGTCGTAACCAATGAATTAAATCCCTTAGAAATAGATGACGAAGTCTACGATTTGGACATAGTCGAAGAGTACTCGCTCAAATTCTATGAATCAACAATTTGGACTGCAGAACCATCAAGTGTAGATATGAAGAGAGTCCGTGATGTTGTAAATGATGAAAATCCCTTCATTGGTTGGGGGTTTACTCACGACACCTCCGATATAGGACTTGGTGCCCATTTCAATGTATATTCTTCAGGACAAATGGTGGAGAAACTTGCAAAACAAATGGATCTTGCCGAGAGAATATCTGCAGTAAATGAAAACATAGTTGCAGAGAAAATAATTCAAAGCCACTTCCTTCCAGATATAAAAGGAAATCTCAGAAAATTTTCAAAACAAAAAGTCAGGTGCACAAAGTGCAATACAAAATATCGTCGTCCACCACTGAGCGGAAGCTGTGCTAATTGTGACGGAAATCTCACTCTAACAGTTCATCGCGGAAGTATAGAAAAATATCTCGGCATTTCTCAGGATTTAATAAAAAAATACAACTTATCAACCTACTTAGAACAAGAAATTAATGCCTTTGATAAAAATATCCTCGCCCTCTTCGGAGCAAAAGAACAAAAATCTCTGAAAAAATTTACTTCTTCTTTATCAACTTAAGTTTGAATAAATTCTCTCTTTCCAATTCCTCAAGCCTGGATCTTATAAATTCTGCTTGTCCTTCCATTCTAGGTATAACAATATATTCTAAAGCACTTACACGACGTCTGGTTTTTTCTATCTCAAGAAGTAGCCTCTTCATTGCGGTTTCCATTTCAGCGCTAAGAACTATTTTTTCAAGAAGTTCCTGGTAATCATCAACAACATTATCAATATAACTAGAACTTCCTATAATCCCATAATTTCTTTCATCAAGTACAGTCCCTTGTACAATTTCAATCTCTGGAACAGAAACTCCCATTATATTTTTCGGCTGCACTTTTATATCCGGATTCTTTGTAACAGAGAAGGCTGCCGACTCTACTGCCAGGGTTCCATCCATTGCCCTACTCACTTCAAGACTATTTACTGATTTTTTATGAATTCCACCAAGAACCTCTCTATTTTTCCTAACCTCATCTAAAATTGAAAAGAATTCCTGGATAAGTCCGTCTTTCTTCTTCTTCAGAAGTTCATAACCATTTTTAGCCAGTTTTATTTTTCGCTTGAGCTTTATTAGCTCAGATCTGGTTGGTTTTATGTCCTCTGTCATCTTATTTTTTTAGACGCTTCTTTATTTCCTCAGGATCTATTCTTGTAAGGTCCTTCTCATCAAGAATATCGGAAAACATCTTCCATCCAAGATCCAAAGTATCTTCAATCGAGCGGTTTTCTTCCCGTCCCTGCCTAACTAAAAGGTCTTCAAATGCTTCTGCAAAACGAAGAAATCGCCTGTCCCTCTCTGAGAGGGCTTCTTCTCCTACAATAGAAACCAGACCTCTCAATTCTCGCCCTTCTGCATATCCTGCATACAATTGGTTAGAAACATCTTTATGGTCATCACGTGTTTTCCCCTTCCCAATTCCAGAATTCATCAATCTTGACAAACAAGGAAGAACATCAATAGAGGGATATATTCCTGAACGGTGCAATTCTCTTCCAAGAACAATCTGCCCTTCTGTAATATACCCTGTAAGATCTGGTATAGGATGAGTTATATCGTCTCCTGGCATCGTCAATATAGGAACCTGTGTAATTGAGCCCTTCTTTCCATGTATAATACCTGCTCTCTCATACAAATTCGCCAAATCAGTATACATGTACCCTGGATACCCCCTTCTCCCTGGAATCTCCTCTCTCGCAGCTCCAATCTCTCTCAGAGCTTCACAATAGTTTGTCATATCTGTAAGTATAACAAGAACGTGCATCCCTTTCTCAAAAGCAAGGTACTCAGCTGTAGTCAATGCAAGTCTCGGAGTAATAATTCTCTCAACAGCAGGGTCATTCGCAAGATTCAGGAAGACAACAGCATGTTCAAGCGCTCCCGTTTCTTCAAAATCCTTGATAAAGTATTTTGCCTCTTCATTCGTTATTCCCATTGCAGCGAACACAACAGCGAATTCTCCTTCCTGACCTGGAACTTTCGCCTGTCTTGCTATCTGAAGCGCGATATCGTTATGCGGAAGTCCTGAACCTGAGAAAATAGGTAATTTCTGTCCTCTCACAAGAGTATTCATTCCATCAATTGTTGATATTCCTGTCTGAATAAAGTCAGATGGCGGACTCCTCGAATATGGATTTATTGCAGCACCATTTATATCCAAACGGTCCTCCGGTATAATTTCAGGTCCCCCATCAATAGGAACTCCAAATCCTGAAAAGACTCTTCCAAGCATGTCTCCAGAAACTCCTAACTTTATAGTTTCTCCTGTAAATTTAACGGATGCTTTCTTATCTATCCCTACAGTTTCTCCGAAAACCTGAACGACAACAATATCCTTCGATGTATCAAGGACCTGCCCTCGCTTCCTATCACCATTTGAAAGTTTAATATCAACAAGCTCCCCATATCCTACCTCATGAGTTTTCTCCAGAAATATCAAAGGTCCTGCAACCTGATTTATTGTTTTATACTCTTTCATTTAGTTTCCTCCTGACTTAGTGAGCCTACATTCTTAATCAGCTTTGCAAACTCTGTCTTCAATTTATCAGTCACTTTGTCATATTTCGCCTTGAATTCCTTCTCACTCACAAACTTCAACTGCAAGAAATCCGCTTTACTGTCCATATCTGCAATTTTCTCAATAGAAACCCCTGCCTCAACTGCACTCTGACCTTGCCTTCCAAATTCAAGATTAAATTTCATCATCATCATCTGTCTCTCAAGACTGCAATAAGTATCTATATCGTGAAAAGCGTTCTGCTGAAGATAACCCTCTCGTAGCAATCTCGCAGTTTCAAGAACCATCTGGTCCTTCTCAGGTATAGCATCAGATCCAACAATCTGCACAATTTCCTGTAATTGGGCTTCTTTCTGAAGGAGTGCCATACCTTCTTTCTGATTATCAACAAATTCTTTTCCTATATTTTCTGTGAACCAGTCTTCAAGTCCCTTTGTATAAAGTGAATAAGATGTGAGCCAATTTATCGAAGGGAAATGTCTCTTATTAGCCAGCTTGCTATCCAAAGCCCAAAATACCTTTGCAACTCTCAGAGTATTCTGAGTAACAGGCTCGGAGAAGTCTCCACCAGGGGGTGAAACTGCACCAACAACTGTAATTGAACCAAAATCCTTCCTTCCATTACACTCAACTCTCCCTGCTCTCTCATAGAATTGTGAAAGTTTTGCCGCAAGATAAGCAGGATAACCTTCTTCTCCTGGCATTTCTTCAAGCCTAGATGAAATTTCCCTCATTGCTTCCGCCCATCTCGAAGTCGAGTCAGCCATCAGAGCAACATCGTACCCCATATCTCTATAATACTCAGCAATTGTAATTCCTGTATAAATCGAAGCCTCTCTTGCCGCTACAGGCATATTGGATGTATTTGCTATAAGCACAGTTCTATCCATCATCGGTTTTCCAGTCTTCGGATCTGTCAGTTTTGGAAATTCTTCCAGAACTTCAGTCATTTCATTTCCCCTTTCTCCACAACCGATGAAAATAATTATGTCAGTATCTGCCCACTTTGCAAGTTGGTGCTGAGTAACGGTTTTTCCAGTTCCGAAACCTCCAGGAATTGCAGCAGTTCCTCCCTTTGCAATAGGGAAAAAAGTGTCAAGTATTCTTTGACCAGTTATCAGAGGAATATCTGGACTTAATTTATCCTTATATGGTCTTGGCTTCCTGACAGGCCAGTACTGAGCCATTGTTATTTTTTCTCCACTCTCAAGCTCAGCTACAGTATCCTTTACAGTAAACTTTCCATTACCAATTTTCCGAATCTTTCCTGACATTCCAGGTGGCACCATTACTTTATGTGTTATAACAGGAGTTTCCTGAACTGTTCCGATAATTTCTCCCTCACTTACTTTATCTCCTTTCTTAACAGAGGCTTTAAAGTCCCAGTTCTTCTTCATATCAAGCCCGTCAATAAAAACTCCCCTCTTAATGAAATCCCCCATTTCTTTCTTCAAACCTTCCAAAGGTCTCTGAATTCCATCATAAATACTTGTCAAAAGTCCGGGACCAAGCTGAACTGCCAGCGGCCTTCCTGTCGATTTTACAGGTTCCCCTGGCTTAACTCCAGACGTATCCTCATAAACCTGTATAACAACATCTTCCTGGTCTATCTTGATTACCTCTCCAAGAAGACCCTCTTCTCCAACATTAACAATATCATACATTTTTGCATCAAGACCTCTAGCAACAACAACCGGTCCTGATACCCTGTAAATTTCTCCCTTCGCCATCTTATTCACTACCCCCCATCTTTTTAATAATAAACTTTATCATTCTTTCCATAGGTCTACTCCCAAACTCCTTTTTATCAAAGTCCTCAAATCAGAGCCACCTGCACTATCTTCATCAGAAAGAGCAACTACAACTGGAGAAACCAGTTTTTCAAGCTTTTTCTTTATCTGAATAGGCATTTTTTGATAATAAGTTTCATTAACAACAACAATCCCTATATCAGAATTCTCTATAGTCTCAGTGAATACCTTATTGAAGTTAGTATAATCTGACTTCTCAACATTTTGTATATTCTTTATTCCACACAACTGGAAGCCAAGTGTGAAATCTCTTTCACCAATTATTGAAATTTCCATATTAATTTCCAAGGTACATCCCTGACCTCACAAGCACCTCCCCTTCTACGCTTTTCATCTGCTTACTCCTGACAATCATTCTGACATTTGCCATTTCTCTTTCTTTAACAACAATATATCCCAATACAGTTTTTAAATTCGGATTGTAATCTCTCAATAAAACTGTACTCCTCATCATAAGATATTTTCTCAAACCATTTTCCATTTTCCCAACATCTTTAATTCCACCGTCTACATATTTCCAAAATTTCTGCTTCTTGAAAAAATCAATCATACCTGGCAAATCTTTTTCAGAAAGACTTGCAAGATTTTTCATTGTAATATTTCCTCCACTAATAAAATATTTCTTCTCAGTCTTTGTTTTTGACCTACTGAGTCTGAGAATAGTTACAGCATTTCTGATGTCAATTTCTTCCTTTACAAAGACCATAAATTCAAAATCTGCCTCCCCTGCTTCCAATAATTTTTCATAATAAGCTCTGTCTAAAGCATCCTCCAGACTTTCAATATCTTTTATATCAAGTCCAGCCAAAATTCTATAATACTGAGTCATTTTCAAGGCCTGAATTACCTCAGCTACTGACGAAGTATTCTCAATTAAATTAGAATAAAATTCCTTTGTCAAATTTCCTGCAGGAATAAGAACCCGTTCTAATTCATCATTCCCTCTTCCTGAACTCTTCCCCCGTAATATAGCCTTTATATTATCTATATCATATTTTTCAACATAAGTGATAAGTGGTGACTGCGCTGGAACATATTTCAAAATGCTGTCAATAACCTGCGCAAAATTCTGGTAAAGCGCCCTCTCAACCAATTCAACTTTACTATATTTCATTCCAAGAGTATCTACTTCTTCTCTATAATCGCGCTCTTCCAAAAATTTTACAATCTCACTTACACCCATTTTAATAAAACGTTCATAATCAAGATCCTTGATCCTCTTTGCAATACCTGCCCTTGCTCTCGTTCCTGCATAATAATACTCTCCAGTTATTTCTCCCTGCCCCGCCGCAAACTTCTTATTCACCTTCATTTTCCAAACAATATATCTGACACCCCCTTCAAAGAGCTTCTCTGCGTTTCTTCAAAAATAGTCTCAAAAGTATAGTCTACTTGAACACTTCCTTCTTTATTAACAAGAATAAATCCTCCACTCGTTTCAATATTTCCAAGATGCTTTAAATTCGGTGCAAGTTTCTTCAAAAGAGCCTTATCTTCTGCATTAGTATAAACACCAAATGCATCAATCTCTCCCCTTCCTTTCTTAAGGAGAGCCTTCAGAAAAGTCTGTTTTTTCCCTATAGCGATCTTTTCTACCTTTACAAAAGCTTTAGAATAGGCTGACTCCATTATCCTTTTCCTCACATCAAGATTAATTTTCCTCGCCTGCAAATTCGAAAAAGCAGTTTCCTTCTTTTCAAGACCTTCAATAGTCTTCTCAAGCTCTGAGTTCCTCTTTTTTGTCAGATTTTTTATCTCATCCCGAGCCTCAGCTATTATAGAGTCTGCTTCCCTTTCTCCCAAGCTATCTATAGCTTTAGACTTAGACTCAATCCTCTGGAGAATGTCTTTCTCTACTTCTTCAAGTCCCATCTTATGCGTGCTGTGCGAGCTGCAATGCCATTATTGCAATAACAAGCCCGAAAATAACCAAAGTTTCCGGAATAACCGTAAACAGAAGAGCTTTTCCGAAATGTTTTTCATCTTCTACCATTGCACCAACTGCTGCTGCTCCAATGGATTTTTCTGCTATTCCTGCTCCAATAGCTGACAATCCAAGTGACAAGCCAGCACCAATTGCAATAAGTCCTGTTCCAACGTCTGCCATTCTATACCTCCTTTTTCGTACCTTGTGAGTCTCTCTCCATTCTATTTATTCTTTTCCGAAAGGCAGATAAGCCTCCCCTCCTCCTTTATAGAATTTCGTGAAGAACTCAACATAATGAAGCCTCAATGACTGAAGGAATCCACCAAGAATTCCAAGTAATATATTTATCGTATGTCCTAAAACTAGAGTTATTGTCCCTGCCACATACCCAAAACCACCGGCAGAGAAGAAAACACCAGTAAAGTCATTAATGACCATTGCAAGAGCAACTGATGCAAGCCCGACTGCGAAAAGTCTCGCATATGAAAGTATATTACTCAATATTGCTGGCAATTCTATAATACCAATTATCCCATGTCCTTTGTAAAGAAGTGCAATTGAGGCCACAAGAACACCATATACAATATAATTTGAATACGCAAATGTCAACATATCCAAATATTGCAAAATTACAAGAATTGCTGCCAACTCAAAAAACACCCAGCTACCAGTATGTTGCACCATATAACCAATACCCCCCTTTCTATATTCATTAATCAATCCAAGTAAATATCCTAAATTTATATGAACAATTCCCACTACAAGTGAAATCCCAAGCATCATGTTAATATTATGGGCTCTCGGTATCAGCGGGTGATAGGGTTCAACACCAAAAAATTCTCCAAATACAAAACCAAATACAATTGTTGCCAAAGAAGCCAGTATCAAAGCATTCATTAATCCTCGTCCAGTTTCACTCCTCATCTTCGTTTTCAAAAATCCAAAGAGAGCAAGTGTTATGAATCCATAGCCCACATCTCCTAAAATAAAACCAAAGAATAATGGAAATGTAAGGAAAATAAAATTGGTCGGGTCAATTTCCTTGTAAGTAGGTTTGGAATATAAATCTATAAAAACTTCAAAAGAATCCACAATTTTTGGATTTATAAGTTCCGTCGGAGGTGTCAAACCATCTTCTTCAGATGCTTCTTCACATTCTATATGAATCTTATCCTTAAACTCTGTCACCAAAGTCTTCTCCAAAGAAGAATATCTTTTTCGAGGTATCCACCCTTCAATGACGAAGGAATTATTACTTATAGCAAATTGCAAAGGAGCCTCTGCCTTCTCACTAGCTCTCTTCAAACTATACTCAGCCTTCTGCAGAAATTTACCTTCCACTCTAGTAAAGCGTGTAATTTTCTTATTTAAATCCTGCAATTCCAATTCATTACTTTTTGCAGTCCTTTCCAATTTCTTCCTTGTTCCATATTTTTCAAGATTATCTGGAAATTCAATTTCCCTGTATCCTAGTTTTTTTAACTCAGCCAACGCCTCAGGTCCTTTCTCCCTTTCAATAAAGAGAGCAAACGCAACCTCTCCTCGCATCTTTCCGGAAAAAAACTCAAACCGCTTCGTCAAATCACTTAGAGCTGCTTCAGGATCACTATTTACAAATCCCATATAAAGGGCAAGCTCGTTTGATTCCTTTAAAATTTCAACCTCAGTTCCAATTATCTCAACAAACTTAAGAGTCTCTCTAGCAATTTCAATTTCCACAAGTTCTTCCTGAATTTTCTCCATTTCCTCTAACAGGCCAGATACAACGGAATGTAGCCACTCAATCCGTTTTTCAACTATTTTATCACTCTCTTTCAAAGAAGGAGCTGAAGATACTCTTTCAACTCCCAATATACGCATAAGAGATCGTGCTTTTACAAGAGCACTCGAAAGATTCTCTGCCCTCTCTAAAGAATTTCCTATAGAAAAAACTCCCCCCTCCTTTTCACTCTTTGTTTTGGCGTAATCAAGAAGATGAACTGCTTCCTTCTCGTGCAATATTCTTATTGTATCCTCTAAAACTCGCTTAGAACCAGCAATTGAGACTTTGCACATCTTTTCTGGGGTCTTTATCATAAGCTAAACCCTCGTAAATTCTTTAAAAATGTAGTCTACCGCCTTCGTCATCTTCTTCTTTGCCGATTCCTCAAGCTTGGCAGCTTTTTTCTCCGCCACAGAAACAGACTTCCTTGCCCGCTTCATCTGATTTTTTCTCTCCGTATCTATACGTTCCTGTACATAAGTGACGGAATTCTCATTAAATTTTTCAAGAAGCCCGGACGCATATTTTCCTGCCTCAGTAAGTTTCATATCCTTTCTCGCTTCTGCAGACGAAATTTTATCAAACCCTTCTTGTTCAATTCGATTAATTCTCTTAATTATATCTTCTTTACCCATTTCCCACAACTCACCATTTATCTCCTAACTACATATTTATAGCTTACTATAAAACAACAAAACCGGTATCAGAAAGAAGCCCATACACTGAGCTCGCCTGACTCCAAGTTTTGGCGGAAAAAACCCGATTACTGTTCCAATTATTAAAACAACAAACCCACGGAATCCTGTCATCATCAAAACCAAAATTACAACAAACAATATCACCGTAAGAGTCAATTTTCTATAGGATTCCCCACTAATTTTTCCCAAGCGCCTTGCAACAAATTCACCTATTTTCACCTGCAGAAAGTATGCAATAATCCCTGAAAATAGAATAACACCAAGAAGTACAAAAATATCCCCAAGTCCAATTCCTGGAAAAATATCTTTTATTGCAATAACTAAACCAGACCTCATCTTCCCAACAGTATGCATAACTGCAAGTGTAAAAATAATATTTGCAGTATTTACTCCGGAAACAGAAATCAAAAAGTCCTCTCTTTCTGTATTTCTAACATTCTGAACAATATACGTAGCTTGCGCCGCTCCAATACCTGGCAATATACTAACTAAAATTCCAGCAAATGCTCCAAGAAAAGAGCTAAACACATCTTCTTTCTTTATCCTCCCTTTCCAAAACTCCTGCTCAGGTGGAAATGCTTGACTTTTCAAACTAATCAACATAGTACTGATTCCAAACATCCCAGAAAGGGCAGGAAAAATTAGACTTCCTGAAGCTTCTAAAGTAAAATATCCAAAAAAACCAGAAACCAGAAAAATTATAGTTGCTAGAACAATTCGTTTTTCTGACAAAACACTTAGAATAACAACTGCCATCAAAATCCATAAAATATTCCCTTGAACCAAAGGATAGACTGCCTCCATAATCTTCAGAGCAGGGAGAAATAAAATAAGAGTTATCAAAAGAGCAGAAAAACTTCCAAACGCAGTCAATCTAATTGCCTCAATCCCTCTCCCTTCAATCAAAAGTGAATGTCCAGGAAGAACAGACAGAGCACTTTCTCCTTCAGGAACTCCCAACAATATACTCGGAATAAAATCAAGAAACGTGTGGACTACTCCCATCGACATTAAAAGAGCTGCAATCGATATTGAGTTAAACTTCGTTAAATTCGGCGCCAGTCCTACAATAATGATCGCAAGTGTATTCGTATGAATTCCTGGAACAAGGCCTGTGAAAGTTCCTAAAATACAACCAAGCCCTGCAAATAATAATGTCTCTAGCATAAGTTTTCGAGAAAATTCAAAGTTAAACTCTTATTTTAACCAAGCAGGGTTAAAAGATAAGGAAGTGCAACAAAAGTTCCTATGGAGCTCCCAACATTCGCAAGCACAACAACAAGGAGTATTCTGGTTACTCTATTTTTCCAAAAGGCCCTCCAATTATCAAGTTTTCCAAGCCCTTCTAAATCACGAACTCTCGGAACTCTTACTACGGCTTCAATATAGCCTGTAACCCATCCTGCCGCAATCATAGGATTTAATGAAGTAAAGGGAGCTACCAGAAAAGCAGACACTATCGTAATAGGATGCCCAAGCGCAAGAGCCGTTCCAAGCGCGGAAAGTGTACCATTTATCAAGAACCACCACAACAATAGAGTAAGAGTTAACTCAGCGCCTCCACTATACAAACCATATCCAATAATTCCTAAAAACAAAGCAGGTATGGCATACATCGCAATCCTAAGTCCACTAATTTTCTTCTTTTGCACCTTTGCTCGTGTTGAAACTTTTACAAGAACTCCATTCTCAAGAAGTTTTTTAATTCCTTCAACATGCCCTGCTCCAACAACAGCAACAATATTCTCTCCATCTGCTTCAAGAATTCTCGCGGCCATATAAGAATCCCGTTCATCAATAAGAACCCTCTTCGCCGATGGTGCAATGCCGCTCAAAGTCTCAATTGCTTCTGTAAGAACATCCTTTTCCTTCATCTTCTCTATCAATTCTTCATCAATCTGTGCTTCAAACATACCTGAAAAAAAATGCATCATAATTTTCGCCTTTTCCTTAAGACCCATCATAGATAACATTCTCTGCATGGTAAGTTCTACTGGTCTGTCTGCAAAAACAATAGTACTTCCCTCCTTTTCAGCGGATTTCGCAGCTTCTAACATCTCTTCCCCTGGCTTTACTCCCAATTCATTCCCAATTCTCCTCTGAAAATTCATCAGCACCAGATGAAGTAGCAAGATGTGGGACTTCCCACTCTTCAAAACTTCATTAATCTTCATATCCTGCCAGCTGTCACCACTTATCAATTGCTCATAACGACCGGGACAGAGCTCAATTGCAACAGAATCAGGTTTTTCCTTCGTTATAATTTTCTTGACTTCAGTAATGCTTTTCTTGGAAACGTGCGCAGTTCCCACCAAGCTTATTCTCTTCTTTCCAAGCTCTATAATTTCAACTACCATCTTTAGTGAACTGGAATCTTGCGTTTATATACCTGTGCAAAGCCTTAAAATATATAGTGAATATAGTTTTCCTAGATGTATTGTCTGATGGCTGAATTAAGAAAAATACAGAAAACAGGGGGCTCAACCTATGTCATTTCTCTCCCTAAGAAATGGATAAATCGCCAAAAACTTAGCAAGGGCGAAAAACTTTCTTTATCTGAAAACGGAGACGGTTCACTCACTGTAAGAATAGGCGAACACAATTCAAAAAATCCAAGTGAAGTGGAAATTATATCAGGTCCAAACATTGAGCGCCATCTCCTAGAAAAGTACCTACTTGGCTACGACATAGTAAAAATTTTCGAAGGAAAAGAATCACTTGAAAAAAGGAAAATGGAATTAAAGAACACCCTCCGCTTTCTCCTCGGCTACGAAATAATGGAGGAGGCCTCTAATACGATGACTATTCATAATCTTCTAAATCCTGCTGAAATTTCCATTTCAAAATCAGTCAGAAGGATGTACACAATAGTTTCTGTTATGCACAAAGATATATTAAAATCACTAAAAACAGGTTCAAAAACTCTCTTAAAAGATGTAGTTCAACGAGATGAAGAAGTAAATCGTCTGTACTTTCTAATTATCAGACAAATAAGAAAAATCCTCGAAACACCAAGCCTGAGGGACAATGAAAAGATTTCCGCTTCCGACTGTATAGATTACAGGCTTGTCGCAAGATTTATAGAACAGATGGGGGACAGTCTGCAATCAATCGCCGAGTCTCTCCTCAAACTCAAAAATATTTCAACACAAAAACAAGTTCTAACTTATTTAGAAAATTCATATGAACTAAATCAAATGGCATCAAAGGGTTTTTTCAAGAAGAAAGAAGCATTCGCTCTCGAGGCAATATCCTTGGGAAAAAACATCAACTACGATAAATTTCCTAAAAACAAAGACACACGCCCAATTCTCCGAAATCTAATTAATCTCAACAACAGTTCTCAGGACTTGGCAGACACAGTAAGAACTGAATAAATTATTTTTAGGAAAAGCATATAAAAAAATCCTCCCAAGAAGAAATATTATGATGAAAATTATAGACTCTGAAGCAGATTTTACAGAGAAGATTCTCAATGCACCGGGCTCTACACCAATACTTGTGGATTTTTTCGCTACCTGGTGCGGTCCCTGTAAGGTTCTTACACCAATTCTCGATGAGCTTTCAGAAGAATATACAGGCAAGGTTGAATTTTACAAGATAGATGTAGACCAAAACAAAGAACTTGCCGAATCTTACGGCGTCATGGGAATCCCAAACATAAAAATATTCAAAAATGGCGAAATAATTGAAGAGATGACGGGACTCCAACAAAAGGAAAGTCTCTCAGAAACCTTAGAAAAAGCACTAGAAGCTTAATTATTTTTAAAATTTAAGTTTAAAGAACGTCGTTCTCGTTTACCAGAACGAAGTCTCCAACAGCAGTTACTGCGCTGAAGGGCAAAAGTATTCTTCCCTTCTTATCTCGTACCAAATCCTCAAAATGAGCCAGTATATACTTTGTCGGCTCAACAATAAGGTTAATCAATTCTCCAGTTCCTACATCCACAGTTATATCGAGGACTTTTCCGAACATCCTTCCGCCCTCTGAAACAACTGTTTTTGTTTGAACTTCTTTAAATGGAATTCTTGCCATCTTACTCCCTTCTATTTCTATAATCTATTTCCTTATAAAGTTTCTTATGATTCCACAAGCTTATTAAGAACTTCATTTACCTTTTCCCTGAACTCGCTTTTGTCGCTTCCATCATTAACAATATAATAATCTCCCATTGCTATAGTATTGCCGTGGTTAATATTCCGTATTTCAGACATATCTCTACTCACACAATCTTCTTTACTAAGACCTCTAAACTCTCGGCTCATAAGTCTTTCATAGCGCAAATCAGGAGAAACGACAATACTCAACATCAAAAAGTCCTTTCCGTACTTATTCCTCAGAAATTCATACTCTTCAAAACTCCTCACACCATCCAGAAGAATAATTTCCTCTCCTGAAGCAGCAATTTTCTCAGAAATCTTCTGCGCATAAACATCCATTCCAAATTCCTTTCTCAAACTTTCTCTGATTTCCCTCTCATTAGCTTCATTCACTTCAAGTCCGCGCTTCTCAAGCTCTTCTTTCGTAAGACCACCTACATAGAACACAGCATAGCCTCGTTCTTTCGCAAATTCACAGGCAAGAGTTTTTCCTGCCCCTGGCATTCCAGTAACTGCAATAATTTTTTTCATTTTATATTCGCCGTTTCTTCTTCAATTCTCTTCAGGTAGCTGACGCAGTAATTATACCTTTCCTCTGCCATTCGCTTCGCCCGGTCTGTATGCAACTGCATCATAACTTTATCCAGCCTTTTTTTGAAATATACAATAGTATCCTGAACATCTCGGTTTATTTTTCCTCCAAAAGTGAAAACTCGTGCAATTCCAATAGCCCCTAAAGAATCTATCTTATCTGCATCACTAAGTATTCTGGACTCAAGAAATGCGTGTTTTCCTTCCCGTGAAGACCTGTGCCCATGTATTGCCTCAAAAACTCTCTTTATTTTTGCTACCGGAAAATTAACTGACTTAAGAAAATCCTTTGCTTCATGAGCAGAAGCATCAGCATGATCTGCCCCAATCGCAATCTCAATATCCCTTCCAACATCATGCAAAAGTGCCGCTGTTAACAAAGTCAAAAGATCCGCATGCTCTGTGAGTCCTATTATCAAAGAATTCTGAAAAACTCTCTCAGTATGGTCAAATCCATGAGCAACAGTATTCAATCTATCCTTAGCATAGTCTTCAACTTTCTTTATCAGCTTCCACTCGTTGCTTTCAAGATAGTCAGGACTGAGTAATTGCTCTTCTAATTTCTGCTTTTCTGCCATCTATACCCATCCACGTTTCTTGAAATACATCCACATAGATATTCCAAGTGTTGCCATAATTCCAAGAGTAATGTAATATCCATTCTGCCAGTAAAGCTCAGGCATATTCCTAAAGTTCATACCATATATTCCGGTTATAAGAGTCAAAGGAAGCATTATCGTTGCTATAACTGTGAGTACTTTCATAACTTCATTCATGTTATTTGATACCACAGAAAGGTAGGAATCCAGAATTTCCGCAAGCATTTCTCGCAAAAGCTCCTCTCTGTCAACAGCATACAATATACTGTCATAGAGTTCTCTGAAATACATGATATTATCCGAGTCAATACCCGGCGTTCCTCTGCTAAGAGCAAAAACAGCCTCTCTCTGAGCCCACAGAACTTTATGGAAGTTTACCATAGTTCTTTTGAGATCAAAAAGTTCCTCTAAATGCTCTTGCTTAGCTTCTGAAAAGATAAGATCTTGTAGCCTATCAATATGATCATCAATACTCTCAAGAACCGGCTCAAATCCCTCTATTACTTCATCAAGTATAGAGTAGGTAAGGAAATTCAGATTCTTGAAACTCCTTACATTCTCCTTAGCTAAAGCCTTCTCCTTTATATTGTTTATTTCTTTCACACCCTTGTGCATTGTAAGAACAAATTTCTTTGAAATGAAAAAAGTTATCTGCTTCTTCCTTAAAGATTTAGTTGGTCTGACTTTCTTTGTTGCGAGACTCTTGATATTCACAATAGTATAATCTTGGTAAATTTCAACCCTTGGTCTATAACTTTCTCTATAGCTTCTAAGAACGAAACCCGGTATGTCCAACTTTTTTGAAACAATAGAAATATCCTCATCCGTAGGATTTTTCAAATCAATCCATGTCGGTTTTTTCAAATCAATCTTCTTCCCCTCTTTCAGATGACCTTTCTCAAACTGATATATCTCCATATATTTGCTTAAATCAGCTTATTATATATGGTCTGTGGTGGAAAGATATATAACCAAAACCGTCACCTATAAGCCCCTTGAGGTGTGTTGAAATCATAAAATATGAGACAAAAGAGAAAGGAGTCGGAGTTGTCGATAGCTTCCAACTAGGTGATGCCCCTTAGAATTTTTTAACATCAGTCTTCAAGACCGTTTTCTGTTACCTTGAACACAGCTTCCCCGTCCGGAAGGTTTGGGCTGTCAACGAGTCTGGCAATCCTCTTTCCTGCCTTACTCTTTCTGAGATAAATTCTAAATGTTGCACTGTGCCCAAGTATATGTCCCCCAATTGGCTTGGTAGGGTCTCCAAAGAACATGTCCGGCTTCGACATAACCTGGTTTGTAATATAAACCACACAATTATTCAAATCTGCCAGTTTGTGCAGAGTAGACAAATGCCTGTTAAGTTTCTGCTGTCTCGCTGCAAGTGTGCCTCTTCCAACATATTCTGCTCTGAACAGCGAAGTTAGTGAGTCCACAATAACAAGTCTGATATTTGAGTTCCTAACCATCTCTGCGGCCTTCTCTGACATAAGCATCTGGTCATCAGATGTATATGCTCTTGCTACATGAATTTTCTTCAGAACCTCCTTGGGGTCAAGACCGACTCCTTCAGCCATTTGCATAACTCTCTCTGGTCTGAAAGTATTTTCCGTATCAATAAAAAGAGCTTCTCCATCCAAACCACCTTTATCAAGAGGGAGTTGAACAGTTACAGCCAGTTGCATTGCAACCTGCGACTTTCCAGAACCCCATTCTCCATAACACTCTGTTATTGCCTGAGTTTCCAGACCTCCTGCCATCAGAGTGTCAAAAGTTTCTGAGCCTGTTGTTAGTTTTCCAATATCTTGCCGTTTAACAAGAAGTGATTCTGCAGACTCAAAACCCATATTACATTTCTCTTTCGCAAGTGTAATTACCTTCTTCGCCTTAGCTTCGCTTATTTCGGCAGCCTCTGTAATATCTCCAATTGCTGCTGTTGCAACGGATTTTATAGTTGAATAGCCTCCATCCATCAGCTTCTTAGCTGTTGCAGGTCCAATACCTTCAAGATCCTCAAGACTTTCTTCTCCATCTTCGTCAATTTCTTCCTCTATCTCTTCTTCAATTTCCTCAACTTCGTCTGGAGTTTCAACAGGGGATTCCTCATCATCAATAGGCTTTTCCGACTCTTCTGTTGCGGATTCTTCATCCTTATTCTCTTCTTCAGTTTCCTCTATTTTTTCATCTGCCATTTTTCTTACCTCATACACTTCCTATCATTTTTTCAGCCGCTTGCACGGCATCGACTGGCTTTACTTCATAAACATTCAGTTCAATTCTGTCCATGTAGTCATTTCTCTTAACAGAACCTTCAACAACAACCTCTTTTCCGAGTGCTTCATTTACTTTTGCTATTATATCGACAGAACTGCTGCTTATTTCTTCAGGAGTGACTCCAATCAATTTTTCTGCAGCTTCCCTAAAGAAAGTAACAGATATTGTACCACTCCCATCATCTATAGTCCCGTTTATGATAAGAAGTTTATTAGGTTTTTCTATAATGCCACACTTATCACATTGACCCTCTCGTACTTTTTTATTACATTCAGGACACATCAAATGAATGAAATTATCTCCAAATATATTCACTATCGCACCTCTTACCTGCCTGTATTTATCTCCTTCTTTCAAATCAGCAATCTTTGCCTCAACCCTTTCCTTCGGAGTTCCATTATTAGAACTTCCGGCTGTATAATTTATATCATCTGCAGCAGGAACTTCAACTCCTTCTGGATTTTTGACAAGTGTAGTTCCCCAATTTGCTTGTATTTCAAGCCCGGCCTGCCCCTGCTTTACAAAACCATTACCAACTCTTACAATATCCCCAACTGCCAACTCAACAGATTTTTCAGCTTTCTCATTCCACAATACAAGCTTAGCCGTTCCTGAACTGTCACCTATTACAAGATTTGCAACTTTTCCAGTTCTCCCGTCTCTTTCAAATTCATTCACACCAAAATTCCGTATGACTCTTCCCACAACATTAACAGATGAATCTGGAACTATTTTTCCAATTTCAAGTGCTGAGGTAAATTCATCTTCAGCAGGAAATTCCGTCTCATTAACCTCTTCAGGATTTTCAACAAGCTTCCCCTTGTTTCCCACATTTATTTCAAATCCACCTCTATAACCCTCTCTGACATAACCATTTTTAATTTGAATTATTTGACCTTCCTTTATCACACCACTCTCAAGTTTGTCTATATCACTCTGATTCCATATTGCAATCCTTATACTTGCAGTATTGTCAACTATCTCCATATTCGAAACCTTGCCCTTGATTCCCTTCTTACTCACAAAGTCCCTGGCTGGAGAAATTGCTTTTACTCTGCCAAGAACTGAAACTGCCTTCATCTCAGGAAGAATGTCACCTATTCTAACTGTACTCTCAATAATTCGGTTCTTCGTCTTTACCCCCAATTCATTTGCAACTATATACGCGGCACCGGTTTCTGAGACAAGACCTGAAAGCTCCCGCTGTTTTTCCTTGACCTTCTTCTTAACTTCATCCTCTCCGATAGCGACCTTCTCGGAAACAGTACGTATTAAATCTTCCAGTTCTCCCATCTCAACTCTGATTAGAACTTCTTAAATAAATACTTTGTTTTAACTTCAAAAGTTAGTGTGCCTTTTCTCCGAACCATTTATGAAGATTGGCCCACTTTTTCTCTGTACTATGAAGAAGCCAGTCTCCAACTCTAAATATTATTTTCAACAAGCTCAGGGACAATATAACCACTATTGCCATCCAGAAATTTGAGGCAGTGCTCACTCCTCCTGCATTATAAACGAATGACATAGATGTTCCTGCTGCAGGAGGGTGCTGTACTCCCAGCAATATCATGAAAAGCGTTGCAGTGGCAACAGCTACTCCAGCGCTAAGAGGTGTAAAACCAGGTATTACTAATGAAACTCCATATCCTGTAATTGCACCAATCATCTGACCTCCAACAACTGCCTTTGTCGAAGCCATTTTTGATTCAGGGTGTCCGAATACAGTAAAGACTGAGGAAGCGAAAGCAGCCAGAAGTATAGGACTTTCCAAGATTCGCCCATATACAAAAACAAATAGACTTATGGTGCCTAAAGTCAGAAGGGTTCTCTCCAGTGCCACAAATACACTTTCTCGCATATCAGTAAATTAGAAATACGCTTCTTATTAATGTAACCCCATGAAGAAAACATTAGAGGCCGCACTTTTCATCTCTGGGCGGCGAATGGACACAAAAGAACTGGCTGACTTAGTCGAATCAGACGAGTCCACAATAGTCCTCCTTCTCGATGAACTTGTCCTTGAATACGGAGCCCGCAATTCTCCTCTTGAAATAATTCATGAACTGGGAGAATACAAAATGGATATAGATAGTGCCTATCTCCACAAGGTCAAGGCATTTGCTCCTCAGATGGATATGTCTCGCGCCCTCGTAAAAGTTCTCTCATTTATAGCATACAAACAACCTGTTAAACAGTCGATTGTTGTTCAGCGCTTCGGCAACAGAGTCTATGATTATGTCAAAGACCTTCTTGGTCGCGGTCTCATAAAAGCAGATCCTTACGAACGCACAAGAATGCTGTCAACGACTTACAAACTTGTAGAATATCTTGGAGAAGGTGATGCAAGTGATATGAAGGAAAAGATAGACGCCGCTAAAACAAAATTCACTGACATAAAGGCAAGAAAGGAAGAAAAACTTCAAAAGAAACCTCGTGGTATATCTCTTTCTGAAATTCGTGCAAAGAAAGACCTGTCCGCAAATGAATGGGAAAATCTACTTCTTCAGGAGAAAGTCCAGGATACAATACCTCTCCTAGATAAATTCGAGAAAGCTCACGACGAGTCCGATGAGGATGACGAGCTGGAGTTCCTCGGTCTCAAAAAACGGACTCCAAGTGCGGAGTGAATATAATGCCAAAAAAAGAGCTATCGTCTCTTGACATATTTTCAATAGCCTCAGAATTGAGACAACTTGAGGGAAGTCGAGTTTCAAAAATTTACCAGAAAGGTGACCGCATATACCTTCGCTTTCAGGGGCAGAAGCTTCTTGCAATAAGTCTTCAAGGAACATACCTTACAAACTATTCCACAAAATTTCCAAAAACTCCGAGCGGATTTACAATGCATCTCAGGAAGCACCTCGGAAACTCAAAACTCCAGTTAATTGAACAGCACGATTTTGACAGAGTCCTTCTTTTCCATTTCAGTGGAAAAGAACAGAGAACTCTTGTCGCCGAAATGTTCAGAAACGGCAATATTATGCTCCTTGACGAATCACGAAAAATACTTATGCCTCTCCGTCGCCAAAAATGGAAGGGTCGAACTCTAAAACCTCATGAGCTCTACAAATTCCCCCCTGAAAGTTCGAATCCCCTAAAACTTACAGAAAAAGAACTCAAAGAAACACTTTCCGAAAAAAAGGAGCTCGTCAAAGTTCTAGCAACAAAACTTAATTTCGGCGGCGAATATGCAGAAGAACTCTGTATCCGTGCTAAAATAGACAAAACTACTCAAGCAGATTCCCTTAGTAAAGAAGACATCAATTTACTTCACAAGACAATTGATAAAATTCTAAAAGAAGCGGCGAGCCCAAAACCACATATCAGAGATGGAAGACCGTATCCAATAAATGTCAACAAATCTGAGAAATCAGAATTAAAAACTTTCAATGAAGAAGTTGACAAACATTTTTCTGTCGATTCCGAAGAACTAAGTGAAGAAGAAATTCGTCAGTTAAAAATTTTGAAAAAACAAAAAGAACAGGTCTCAAAACTCCTTTCTAATTCAAAAACTTTCAGAAAAGAGGCAGATGAACTTTCTAAAAGAGGAGAATTCGAAAAAGCAGGGAAACTTTACGAAAAGTCCAAAAAGTCCAAGGGAAAAATTGACGGACTTCTGGATTCCATAAAAAAAACTGAGAAAAAACTAGGCTCAGCGAAAAAGGAAGCTGAAAAAACAGCCCCCGTCTTAAAAGAGCCTGTAAAAAGAGAATGGTATGAAAAATTCCGTTGGTTCATCAGTTCGGACGGTTTCCTCATCATAGGCGGAAAAGATGCAACTACTAATGAAATAATAATCAAAAAACACACAGAGCCTAAGGACTTAGTTTTCCACGCCGATGTCACCGGAGCTCCCTTTTGCGTCATCAAAACTGGCGGTCTAGAAAGCAAAGATGTTCCAATAACAAGTCTCAAAGAAACTGCGGAGTTCGCAGTATCTTACTCAAAAGCATGGCAGAGAGGTCTCGGAACCTCTGATGTATACTGGATAAATCCTATTCAGGTTTCAAAATCGGCTCCCAGTGGAGAACATATAGGAAAAGGGGCCTTTATGATAAAAGGCAAGAAGAATTACTTCAGAAATACAGAATTAAAAATCGCTATCGGCTTAACAAAGAAATGGCAGGTCATAGGCGGTCCGGAAAAAAGCGTTGAAAAACAGGCAAAATATTTCTCTGTTATTATCCCAGGTCCTACAAAATCTGGTGATATTGCAAAAAAAGCAAAGGCTTCCTGGATAAAAAAAGCATCAAAGTCTGATTCTGAAAAACTAAAACATATAAAGCTGGATGAAATACAGCGATTTATACCAACAGGTAAGGGAAGCATCCATGCCAAAAGCCGTTAAAAAACCAAAGAAGAAAACAGAGACTCAGAAAGGTCTAGAAAAGATTGAGGAAGATATAGAAACACTGGAAAAACTTGTCCGAACTGAGAGGAAAGAGGAAAAAGTCGAGTTCGAAGAATTCGAAAAAGAGCTCGCAGGACTTAGAAAACTCAGCAATCCAATCATAGAAAAATTTACCTTCAAAGATTTTTCCCGGGGTTTCATAGGCGGAATTATAGGTATGGGCTCTCTAGCCTGGCATGAAGTTGTTATAGAAGGTGCAAAAGCAATGCATCCTGCCTTTGTTTCCATTATTGTTATTTTCACACTTTTCGCCGGAGCTTCGGTACTCTACTTCTCACAGTACAGGAAAATTAAAGAACAAAAAATAATTTTCAAACTCCTTCCAAAAAGATTTGTCATATTCTACCTTCTCTCACTTCTAATTGTTACAGTGACTTACACCTTCTTCGGAATAGTCGGACCTGGTCATAGCTTTGCTGAGTCAGTCAAATTAATTCTTGTTGTCGCACTTCCAACAATGATAGGAACCTCAGCCGCCGATATTATTCGTTAGATTTATCTGGAAGAAAACTTATTCCCTCTCTATTCAATTTCTTTTTAATAATATCCCAAATAAGTATGAAGTGGTCTTCCTCCCTTTCGTCTCTTCTCTTCTGGTCCTTATGAAGATATAGCCAGATTTTTACATCTCCTTCTTCTATAAAAATTCTGAGAATATGGTAATTTTCCAGTCCTTCTAATTCTCCTTCTTTCAAAATATATGTATGCGGTGTTATATAGCAGTAGAATTTCCTATTCTTTCCCTTTCCCTGTGCGGAAACTTTCAAAAGCTCTGAGCGTATTTTATCGTGCTCATGCAGGCCATTATACACATGTGAAATGACCTCAAGAACATCAACTTCTGTTTCCTCTACTTTCTCCCCCTTCTCTTCTGCGGCATATCTAAGAATATTCTTGTAAATTTTGGAATTTTCCGACAGTACCCTCTTAAGCGCCTCCAATTCTTTCTTTCCGAGACTTTCAATTTCAATTCCAGCAACCTTAAACAGTTCTGCCATAGCTAAAGATATCAACTATCATAATTAAATATATTGTTATGCAGCTTTCTGAAATCTCCAAACGTTATCCGGTGATGGAATCCGCTATAACTAGAATAATCGAGGAAGATGGAATTGGAGAACTCTACGAACCACAGGAAAAGGCAATTGAAGCCGGACTTCTCGACGGTGAAAATATGACTATTGCAATTCCGACGGCGTCAGGAAAAACCCTCATCGCAGAGCTGGCAATGCTATCAAAAGTTCAGCAAGGTTACAAAGCAATATATCTTGCCCCCCTCCGGGCTCTGGCATCAGAAAAATACGAAGAACTAAAAAAGAAACACGGAAAGCTTGTAAAAATCGGCATTTCCACAAGTGACCTAGATTCATCAGGTTCCGAACTGGACAAGTACGATATTCTCATAATGACGAATGAGAAGATGGACTCTATAATGCGCCATCATCCTTCTTGGATAGGTAAAATTGGAATAGTCGTTCTCGATGAAGTCCATCTTATTGATTCTGCAAATCGCGGACCAACGCTTGAAATAGTTGCCACAAAACTCAAAAAATTAAATCCACAATTCCTCGCTCTGAGTGCAACAATAGAAAACAGCGAGGAGATTGCCAAGTGGCTTGACTCAAAGCTTGTCGAGTCTTCTTTCAGACCGGTAAAACTTTCAAAAGGCGTTTACTTCAACAATGAAATCTCCTTCAATGGAAAATCAGACCAGAAGCTGGAAGCTGGAAGTTCTCCCTCTATCTCCTTGGCAACTGATATAATCCACAAAGGAGCCCAAGGTCTCGTCTTCGTCAGCACAAGAAGGTCGGCAGAAGCTGAGTCTGAAAAACAATCAAAGAAAATTGTCCATCTCCTAAAAACAAAGGAGAAAAAAGAACTGGAACGAATTGCGGACAGAATTCTAAATGTCCTCGAAAGTCCAACTAAACAATGCGTCCGTCTTTCAACAATAGTTCGCGGAGGAGCGGCATTCCATCACGCAGGTCTTCACAACACTCAGCGTAAGATAATTGAAGACAGTTTCAAATCAAATTTAATAAAAACAATCTGCTCTACTCCTACTCTTGCCGCCGGAGTAAATTTACCTGGAAAACGTGTCATAATTAGAGATTACAAGCGCTATGGAACTTTCGGAATGGAGCCAATTCCTGTTCTCGAAGTCCACCAAATGTTCGGTAGAGCAGGCCGGCCAAAATATGATACAGAAGGGGAGGCAGTACTAATCGCTTCATCTCAGGAAGAGTTCGACGAACTTTGGGAACACTATATTGAAGGAAGACCTGAGCCAATTTCCTCAAAACTCGGAGTTGCGCCTGTCCTGAGAATGCACACACTCGGTCTAATTGCAGAGTCTCCGAGGTCCAGGGAAAAACTCGTGGAATTCTATAACAAAACTTTCTACGTTTTCCAATATTCCGATGTCAGCCATCTCGAAACAACATTGTCTGAAATACTTGACGACCTCTTCGAATGGGGGTTCATAGAGGATGACGCAGATGAAAATCTCAGATGCACAATGCTCGGGCTCAGAGTTGCCCAACTCTATCTGGACCCCCTTACTGCATTCGAAATAATTCAGATGCTTTCTGAGAGTAAAATAAGTGGGGAACTAATGCTTACTATGCTTTGCAATGCGGCTGAGATGCGCCCCCTCGGAGCAATTCGGCGCTCTGAAGAAGACGAGATATATTTGGCAATGGACAGTTTGGAAATAGAAGACGGTCTCGAGCGCGCATTCAAACAGGCTTACATTTTCGGAAAATGGATGGACGAAACTCATGATGATGTACTATATGATAAATACGCCGTACCGCCTGGAGTTCTCAGAGGAAAATTAAATATTATGGACTGGCTCCTCTACGCAAGTTCTGAAATTTCAAGAATTACAAACAAAGACCAACATTCTCATCAAGTTCTGACTTTAAGGCGTCGCCTCAAGTACGGAGTGAAAAAAGAGCTACTTCCTCTGGTTTCTGTCAGAGGAATCGGACGAATCAGAGCCAGAAAACTTTACACTGCTGGTATAAAAGATAAAATAGGTTTAAAGAAATCCGGGGTCGAAAAAATATCTTCCCTCATTGGAAAAAAGACGGCTGAAAAAATACTCACTGTCTTGGATAAAGACGATTATTAAAATAAAAAAAAAAAATTGGGTCATTAAGGTTGACCTCTCTCCTATTTTTTTTGATGTTTTACTTCTTGAGGAGAGTTTCCCATCCAAGTCCAAGGACAAGGACGACCAGACTCCACAACTCAAGGCCTCTTAGGCTTAGTAGACCTAGGTCTTGTAGTCCAAATAATAGACCAACCAAAGCCAACAACCAACCTGTCTGTCTTCTGTCTAACATAGCTATCACCTTAATCTCGCTTAAAAGTTTTTTATTTATAAACTTAATCATTTACGATTTCAGTTCTTAATAGGAAAAGTTTGATGCGGGGGACAGGATTCGAACCTGCGTAAGCACTAAGCTACCAGGTCCTAAGCCTGGCCCGTTTGACCGCTCCGGCACCCCCGCCTAAGCGCAATTTATCTACCCAGCATCCTATTTATATTTCCCCTTCTTACAAGTTCTAATGGATATCAACAAGGCAAATAAAATACTCCGCTATTCTTCCTTGGCGGCGATAGTTCTTGTTCTCCTAGCAGGATTCTCCTTAAACTGGAATTCTTTCATAACTGCTTCAATAGTTTTTGCCATTCTTCTCATCAGAATAATTATGCTACTATATTTCATAAGAATCAAATAAAACGAAAGTATTATAACAAAAACCTGAAACAAAAGAGTGAAATGAAATTCAATTTCGATACCTTCAAAGATGTCGCAAATCTCGTTAAGAGTACCGAGCGCTACGATTTGTACGATATGAAACTCGAACATCTTACACTCTCCTTGACAAATATGAATCCAAAACAGGAAACTCGCGGACATGACCACGAAGGTGTTGAAGAAGTCTATTTCTGCCTAGAAGGCGAAGGACAAATCCAGGTAGCCGAGGAAAAAATTGATTTCAAAAAAGGCGATGTCGTTACAATAGCGCCAGGAGACTTTCACAAAGTTTTCAATCCCAGTGATTCCCAACTCATCTTCTTCTCAATTTTTGAGAGCTATGACAGAGATAGCGCAAACTACAGCCCAAAGTAATCAACAACTTTATAAGTTATAATTCTAAACTCTGCTTATGGGATTATTGGATAAATTCAAGAAGAAAAAGGAAGACCTTGTCGACGACGAGCTTATGAAAGATTTGGGAGTTCCAGACCTTCCTCCAGCTCCTAAGCCACCAAAACCTTCTCAAACAGTAGCACCTAAACCAAAAACAGCTCCTAAAAATTCTTCTAGATTCCCAGCTCCCAAAATCCCTGCAAAACTCCCGGTTCCTGTTTCAAAACCTGTAGCCAAAAAACCAGCCCAACTATCTGAAAAACAGGTTGCAAAACTCCCACTCTTTATGAAAGTTGAGAACTACCAAAAAGTTGTTGGCGAGTTAAAAACTCTCGTTGATTCTCTCAACAATATCGGAAGCACTCTTAATGAAATGTCAAAACTCGAGCATGAACACGAAGAAGCGCTGGGAAGATGGCGCCAGCAGCTCGACATAACAAAGGATCAGGTTCACAAACTTCTTTCAGACATGCCTGAAACGGGGAGGCTAAAAGCTCTTGTCAGCGCAAAGAAGAAGACAAAGAAACAGGAGAAAATCCAGAAAGACCTTGTAGACCTAAAGAAAGGTATGAGCACAACAGAGAAAAAAGATTCAACACTTGTTCAGAAGGAAATAAAGGATATGCGCTCAGGAATAACAAACCTCCATGATGAAATGAACCGACTTCATCTTGAAATGAAAACTCTAAATAATCTTACTCAACTGAGCAGTGCTCAGGTGGTCGGCGGGATAAAAGAGAAGGCAAAAATCGCAAAACCGGCAGCAATACCATTACCTTCCTCTAAAAAACCGGCTCTAAAAAAATCCAAGGCAAAACCACTCTAAGTATTAATTTTAATCTTCTTTCCTGCAGTAAATTTCCTTCCCATTCCAGCCGGTAGCTCGAGAACATATCTTGATTTTTTTCTCGGATAATAAATTCTCCAGGGTTTTGCTTTTATTACTTGGACGACTTCGTTTTTTGAATTAATATAAACAATATCAATAGGCTTCAACATGAAAAAGGTGTGTATACTGCACAACATTGTAGAATCTCTCTTAAAATCAAACAAAAGTGGTTTGATGCTTTTCCTCATCATTAAGCCACTAACCTTTTCGAAAAGACTGTCAGCAATTTCGACAGAAATTCCACCTACCCTCGCCATAAGTCTTTTAAGTCCGTGACTTTAATACCTTTTATGGTCCTCCTCTATGTCGTTCTCCTGAGTGCAGCACCCTTTCTCGAGCTGAGGGGGGCAATACCCTTCGGGATAGCGGCTGGCTTAGACTACTTTACAGTTTTCCTCGTGGCAACAACTGCAAACATCATTATAATTCCCGTAATTTACATGCTCTTCAACACATTTTTCAAAGAATTATATAAATTTCCTTACATCGGAAGTAGGTTCGAAAAAACAGTCCACAAAGCTCACCAAAAATCAGAGAAGTATCTTGACAAATATGGCTATCTCGGTCTCACACTCTTTGTTTCAATTCCCCTTCCAGGTAGTGGAGCATACACTGGGTCAATTGTTGCCAACTTTCTGGAAATGGATACGCAGAAGGCAATGCTGGCAATCGCCACCGGAGTTTTTGTCGCCGGAGTTCTTGTAACACTCATCTCAATAGGATTTCTGGAGTCCTTACAATTTCTCCTATAATCTTATTAAGATTGGTAACTAAGGTATAGTATGGAAATAGAGGTAATCAGAATCTAAAAAAGTGGAATAAAAACCATCTTCGGAGAGAGTCCGGAACACCTTTCGTCATATTCATAATAAGGAGTTCTTCTATTTATAAGCCCCAGGGGAGAGTTGAACTCCCGACCCCCTGTTTACGAAACAGGTGCTCTACCGAGCTGAGCTACTGAGGCATCTTTAACTTAGATTAGTTAGCCATTTCATATAAAGGGATTTTGCCCCAAACTCTACATGGAAATTCAGCCGGCACAACTCGGTCAAAACAAGTCTCCAATCTCAAAATATCTGCTTATCTCTGCACTTATTATGATGGTCGCTGGTTCAGGTCTATTCATTTTTTCCGGAAACCAGGAACAAAACAATCTTGCATCAGTCACCGGCTTTCTAACACTTTCCAAAACTGAGCCTCCTCCCAACATAGTCGAATCTATGGAATTCGAAAGCTCTTCTTATACAGAAAATCCTCTTGAATCCGAGCCCGTTTCAGGATTCCTGAGCCTTTCAGAAATTCAGGAAGAAGAAACTACAGAAGAGCAGACAGTACCTCGGGATATTTTCCCCGGTACTCCTAAAAATCTCGTCCTTCTAATTCTTGACGGAGCCGGCTGGAACTACTTCAGTGAGCAGGACACTCCAAATATGCGTAGCATCTCCAGAAATGGTTTTGTTATGGAAAATATGCGAGTCCACCTCCCGGAAACTGCCAGCTCTCACTCCACAATTTTTACCGGACTCTTCNACGAGCGCTATGACTGGGCAGCTTCTCTCCAAATTCTCAGTTCCAGAAANGATACAATTATGGACTCNGCCCGCGCCTCAAATATGACAGTTCTCGCCGTCCTCCCTAATGGAGACTCTTCCCAAGTCCTCAACAAAACAGACGGAGCTCTCTATGACAGCGACAATGGATACTATTATTTGGATTCAAACCTCCACGTCAGAAACATTTCCCAAAATCTAAACACTACCTTGAGCTCTGCAAATAACCTCTCCTCCTACTCTGGCTCAAATCCCTACACTGAAAAAAATAAATGGGTAAAAGATTCTCTGATTTCAATCCTCGAAAAGCGACCGGATAAATTCATTTTGTTAGCAAACATGCCTGGAACGGACAGCGCCGCCCACCAAGGTTTCTCAGACTATCTTCCCACTCTCCGTGAAACTGATATTTTTGTTGGTCAGCTCTACAATGCTATGAAGCGTCTCGAAGTTTTCAATGACACAGTCTTAATCATAACATCAGACCACGGAATGGACAGAAGCCGGTATGGAAACGGGGTTCATTCAGATATCTATAATGACAAAACTCTCAATGTTCCTTTCATCGCAATCGGTCCCGGAATACCTGTAAAAAACTCTTCTGAACTCGGTCACAATGATGATATCTTTCCAAGCATGGCAAAACTTCTGAATCTCTCTTCTCCTGTAAATATTTCCGGTTCTCCTCTCCGTAGCCTTTTCAACAATTCAACAAGCCTCTATATAATAAACAGTTCAAGTTCTTACAGCTCCGGAAATGTCAGTACAAAAATCTTGATACGCAATACTGGTTCCCCAAGAAACGCAACAATTTGCCTCAATATATCAACTACTGGCTTCGCCGGAAGCTCCTGTCTCTCTTTCACAGCCTCTGCAGATTCCTCAGTAGAGTTCATATGGCAGCCGACGGGNCCCGGTATTTACGAAATAGAATCAATACTATATAACAAAACCTTTTCCAGTCTCTTTACCCTTGGAAACATTTCCGACATGGGCGTATCCAAAATCTACACAACACGTGATGACGAAAATCCTAACAAGCTCACAGTTAAGGCAGTCATTACAAACTACGGCGCTTTTGTAGAGTCTGGCCTCGGTGNAAAAATCACCGTCGGGAACCAGACAAGGGACTACGGTCCTTACAGCACTAATGTCACAATCCAGAAAACAGTGAGCTCAACANGGACGCTGTCTCCTGGTTGGTATAATATAAGTGCGGAAGTGACAAATTACACAAATTTCCAAAATGACGCCAACCGCAACAATAATATAAGGCATATAATTACCTACTTAAGCTGATTCACTAAGATTGTATCATTCAAATGGCAAAAAAATCAACAGCCAAGAAAGGAAAGAAAAACGGCAAAGGAAAGCTCACAATAAAACATAGGGAGCTTATCGAAGATGCCGGCTGGTTTAACGCTGGAATTATTATTGAAGTTCAGGGTAACAGCAAGGAGCACGTAAGCTCAACTCTCGAAGGTCTTGTAGAGCGCCTTGGAAAAGAAGAAGAAGTCAAAATCTACAATACAGATTATGACGAAATACAGGAATTTAAGGATGGCTTTTTCTCACTTATGGTAGATATTAGATTCATCACAAAGGACTTCGGAAGGCTGATCCACATAGCTCTTCTCTACTCACCATCTGTATTCGAAATATACAGTGATAAGAAAGATGTCGAAATCGCTATCGGTGACGCCCAAAACATACTCGTTGACGTGTCAAATCTCGTCAACAGACTGGCTCACCAAGTCTTTATTCTGAAAGGACACATAAAC
>NZBN01000005.1 GCA_002687935.1 Methanobacteriota archaeon | reverse complement strand
TTTGAACCCCGTATTGCAGCGAGCCACAGCTTCAACATACGTCTATGCTTAGAATATACTAACAGCAATGTTGTTGCAGGGATAGGATTCGAACCTACGACCTTCAGGTTATCAGCCTGACGAGCTACCAGACTGCTCCACCCTGCTATATGTTTAAAATATTTTGCTAAATATCCATTTATCATAGTTTAATTACCTCTTATCTATTGGATTATATGCCTGTACTAGCCTATGCGTTACTGTTATAACGCCCTGACTCTATATACAGACAATAAAAAAGATATACACACATCCGTAGCTTGCGAGGCTCGTATGTATATCTTGCAGGTGCTACCATAGCCTACATCAGAAACTGATGGAGTCCCTGAGGACGATAGGCTTATAGTAGGCAATTGCCGCTGGTGGTAACTCATCAGTACCTTCGTACTGTGTGGGTTCGCCACTAAGGCGGTAATCAACACCTTCAGCAGAGTTGAGAGGTTGCTCAAGCTTCTCTGAAGCCTTGGCAATCTTAGCAACACTCTTAGCTGTGATAACAGCTGGGAATGTGCGGTCAACTTGCAGTGTGCGTACTTTGAAGTTCTGTGTGTACAGAATCTTGCCAGTGCGGTCACGCTCTGGTTCAAAGTCGCCACGGAAGGTGGTGCCTGCTGCAGTATTGCTGAATGTAGCATCGTCTACGATGTTATTTTCAGTCTTTATTGCGTCAGCCATATGGTTTACCTTATGGTTAAGTGAGAAAGATATCATAGATACTATGATACTGCAAGCTAAACTACTTGCAGTAGTTAGAGGGGGGCTATCTTGCAAGCCAACGAGAGTTTCAACGGGGACGGCAACCCACCCCGTGAAATTCGAGGGGGTGTAGCAACCTGTATATCTCGTAATCCCAATCTAAATTAATTTTTGGGAAACCGAGCTAGTAGGATTCCCTACTCTATTCTAAAATATATTTTTTAAAAAAATCCAGGGTTTCCTTATACTGTTGATATTGTTAATCTTAACGAAGAAGGATAAAGTAAGCCTTGACTATTGCATATAGTGTATATTATTATATAAATTATAGGTAAAAATAAACGACTTCCTTCTTAAGATAAGATTTTGGATTCTAATTATGCAGACATCACAGGGTTACAAACCTCAGAAACGAGGTAAAAAGACTACTCAAGGGAGTAGTAAACTAACAAAATACAGTCACAAGGGCTCTAAAAGGCGTTATACTAAGAGATACAGAGGTCAGGGGAAATAGGAGAAAATCATTGTCTAGTTTCAATATTAATGACTATATTAGAAGCGATGAATCGTTGGATTATCAAAAGATTTATAGAGATATGGAAGAAATGACGGGCTTCATGGCTCAGACAAGAAGAGAAGATCATTACCACAGAGTCGTCGGACTCTTCGAGAGTCTTAATAATGGCGAAATCTCGCACAATGCGAGCGTTAATGCTGAGATCGATGAAGTACCGTTTTAGAGGGGCCCCTCTTATTTTTCCTAATGTTGAGTGGATTATGAATAACACTGGGGATGCAAGGCTAAAGTTGTATGATGGAAGTATACATGGAGTACGGTGCGATTGGAATAATTGTATCATTGTTTGTAATGATGATAATGAATCTGATCAAGAGCCAGAAGCTCCAAAATGAAGATTTAGATGATATGAGAGTGCATATTTCTAAAATTGAAACGACAATGCAAAATGTTGAGGGGATTACAATAAAATTGATCGAAAGATGGAATAAATCAGATGATCTTAGTCAAAGACATAGGGAAGATATTGTGAAAGAATTAAACGATGTTACTGATGATCTTGCGTATCTCAAAGGTAGGATAAACGGGAGAAATACTTGATGGAGTTTAAAGATTTAATAGGTGGTATCCTTAAAAGAGAGGGTGGATATGTAGACCATCCGAGTGATCCTGGCGGGGAAACTAAGTATGGCATAGCTAAGAGGAGTCATCCTAAGGAAGATATAAAGAATCTTACGAAAGAACGGGCTACTGAGATATATGAGAAGGAGTATTGGACGCCATCAAAGGCTTCCTCTCTTCCAGGTAGTTTACAAGAGACATATTTTGACATGGTAGTTAATATGGGACAGCGAAGAGCTGTAAAGATTTTACAGAAAGCTTGTAACTCGAAGGGGTGCAAGTTAGTCGTAGATGGTCTTATAGGAAGGAATACTCTAAGAGAATCAAAAAGGATTGATGATTCAAGACTAAAAGTGTTTAGGATTCTATTCTACACTGATCTGATAACAAGAAAACCTAAGCTAGCTGACTTTATTGTTGGTTGGATTAGACGAGCAATGGAAGCATAATAATGCTTGTATGGAAGGAGTCAGGAATGGCGAAAGAGAAAAAAGCAGTGAAAGCTGTAAAAAAAGCTGTAAAGAAAGTTGAGAAGAAAGCCCCTGAGGTTGTACGTGGTTCGTATAGTCAAAGAGGTAAGTAACTTTTATTTGTGAGATACGAAATCGTATCTGGAAAAGAATACCCAGTTTATTCACGTAAAGAGGCGGATGAGCTGGGTTTGTCGTATAAACACCCTTTTGATGTTTCAGAGGGAGATTACGGGATATCGTCAGATGAAGAGGTATCCGTATGCCTAAAGAGGAGTCAAATGAAGGGTGGGACTCTCAAGGTAAAGTATCCTTGGGGGCCGTCATTCGTACGTTCTGGTGAGGATGATATAAAATCAATAGGAAGAATTAACAACTATACCGAGAGTGGTAAAAATAATCGTGGTAAGTTTGTGTCGAAGAGTGATAACTTTAAGAAGTTAGCACATCTTATGGCACAGCCTGGTATGACAAAGAAAGCTGCTATTAGGTTAGTATTCGGGCATTTGCCTGATAATAAACGATATTCACTAAATAAGACAATGAGAATGGAGGTCTTTAGACGCATGGTAAACGATGAATTAGATAAGATAGTCGAGCAATTTCCAATAGGTAAGATGGATACAGCTAGAGCCCTAGCAGCCGTATTAGACAGAGCTATGGACTGGGATGGGGATAAGATGGGTAAGGATGGTGATTCCAAGATAGCAGTATCCATATTGGATAAGTTAATGGATATGAACGATATGAAGAGTAAGGGTAGGGTTATTACTACTCACCAGATAGAAGCTTCTACCGTAGAACACACTCTTGCTGATATCAAAGAGAAGAAGAAACTTTTTAAAGCAACACAAACGGAGGAGAAGCATGGGTTGGAACAGGCAGCAGAAAAAAAAGAAGAAAGTGATAAAGAGGAAGCGTAATGGAAGCAATAGTCCAAAAAGGACTAAAAAACCGAAATATTGATTACGAGGCTTCGTATACTCTTGACAAAGAGAAGAAAGAATTCCAGCGTGACATGGGTTGGTTTGGGAAGTATTGTTTCCCAACTGCCTTAGCTAAGGATACTCCGTCTTTTCATAGAGATATATATAAAAATTTAAAGAATGATGAGACGAAGCGTATACTTATTGCAGCCCCTAGGGGGACTGCCAAGAGTACCGTGTGTTCTTTGATCTTTCCTTTATATAAAATAGCATACAAGAAGCCTACAGAGGATTTGTTTATTGTTGTTGTATCCGAGTCTCAAGCTCAGTCAGTAAACTTCTTATCTAGAATAAAGTATCATCTAGAACATAGTGATAATTTCAAGCATATATTTGGAGATTTTAGTTCAGCTACGTCTAAGCGATGGACTGGTGCAGATATTATACTCAAGAATGGGACTCGTATAGTTGCTGTTGGTACTGGGCAGAGGGTTCGTGGGTTTATTGAGGGGGACACGAGGCCCAATGTAATTATTGTTGATGATTTCGAGTCTGAGTTGAATGCTTTTACGCCTGAGGGTAGAACTAAGAATAGGAAATGGATGACGGAGGCTGTTATACCTTCACTTTCTGATGATGGTAGAATAATAATGATTGGTACTGTGATTTCTGAGGATTGTTTCTTATATTGGGCGAAGGATAGTCCAACTTGGGAGACGCTCTGGTACAGTATCTGGGATGATGATGAGAATAGTATCTGGCCCGAAAGGTTCCCCAAAGATAGGATATTACAAATAAAAAGTGAATTTGAGAGTGTTGGTAATATAAATGGATTCTACCAGGAATACATGAATATTGCACAGTCTCCAGATGATGCCCCATTTAAACCAGATTATATAAAATTGCATCATTACGATTTCGAAAGAATTAATAGCCAACCTTGTTTGGTAAGAGAGGTGGGAGATGAAAAGAAAATTATACCAGTCGAACTCTATACTGGAGTTGATCCTGCATCAAGCCTTAGTGCCCGTGCTGACTATTTTGTTATTGCTACCATTGCTATTGATGCTGATAATAACAAGTATGTTGTCGACATTTTTAGGGAAAGGCTCGATCCTGCGAGACAACCTCAAAAGATTATTGATATTTATGAAAGATTCCATCCAAAAAGAATGAAAATTGAGACAGTTGCATATCAGGAAGCTCTAAGGAGTGCGACTAGAGCATTGATGCTAGAGAAGAATCTGTATATACCAGGGTTAGAAAAAGGTGTAAAACCACGGAACAGAAAGAGTGAAAGACTGTTATCATTAGTACCCATCTTTGCTAAGGGTCAATTTTATTTCAGACCCCAGGATTTGACAGCTCAACAAGAGTTCTTATCTTACCCCAGAGGAAAGAATGATGATGTGATGGATGCGATATGGACTGCATTAGAAGGTTCGAGACCTTGTAGGATAAAAAGGGATGAATTTGACCCAAAGAAGGGGGCTGAAATAAAAAGCAATAAAATACTTGACTGGTTAACTATGTAGGTTGTAATATTAAATGATGGCTTATAACTCCAAATCACAGAAATCGGGCAAAAAACTCGTTGAAGAGACGCAAAGTCTCTGGAAAACCTACTCTCAAAAGCGTGAACGATGGGCACACCATGCTCAAGAAGATCGTGAATTCAGATTAGGTAAGCAATGGACGTCAGATCAGAGGCGAATTTTAGAAGAACGAGGACAAGCAGCCCTTGTTGTTAATCGTATCCATCCAGCAGTAGAGGCTGCTAAGGCTCTCATAACTGCAAATAAACCTCAATTCAGAGTATCCCCAAGAGAAGATAGTGATAACAAAGTAGCACAGGCTGTAAATGGATTATTAGAATATATATGGCAGATATCAGAGGGTAATACTGTTTTAAGAAGAGTTGTAGACGATTATTATGTTACTGGACTTGGCTGTGCGTTAGTGTATATAGACCCAATGATGGATATGGGGAAGGGCGAAGTTTGTATACATGATATTGATCCGCTAGATGTCTATATAGACCCTAATTCTAGAAGTCCTCATGGTGATGATGCAGAAAATGTAATTATATCAAGGCTTTACACTAAAGACCAGGCTAAGGCCTTATACCCAATGTATAAGAAGGCTATTGGTAATGCCTCTACAGAAAATTTTATGACAGACAGGCCATCCACTGGAAGAGAAGACGATGGTGAGACGACTTGGCCTGAGTCTCCAGAAGTACAGACAATAGCAAACTTTGGTGATAGCGATGAGTATATTAGGGGATATGAAAGATATTATTCTTTAATGATTGATCATCATAGGGTCTATGAGAGTATGACTGGGGATGAGGACTTATTGGATGATAAGGAGTTTGAGGAGTATCTACGACAACCCGCCTGGATAATTCAGGGGCAGACTGTTGTAGAGCCAGAAGAAGCTCAGGCTGCTATTCAGCAATTACAGCAAATTTATCAGCAGCAATTAGAGCAAGGTAGAGCTCAGGGTAACCTAGAGTTACCAGAAGAGCCTGATGTCCAGGAGATAACATTTGCTGATCTTGTCCAATCGGGAGCTATTGAAGTGGTCACAGTCCCAACAAAAAGAATTAAGCAATGTGTGATCATGGGCGATAAACATTTATATTCTCGTATCCTCCCAATTGATAAGTATCCTATTGTGTTCTTTATGAACCAACATACCCGTACTCCCTATCCAATGTCAGATGTTCGTATGGTTAAGGGTATGCAGGAATACATCAATAAAACGAGAAGTTTAATTATTGCCCATGCCACCACTAGTACTAATACAAAGATTTTAATACCATCAGGTTCGGTAGATATGAGGGAGTTCGAGCAGAAATGGGCCCAGCCTGGAGTAGCCATCGAGGTTGATTTTGATCAAGGGCAGCCAACACCAGTTCAGCCAACTCCCCTACCGAACGAGCTATATAACAATGAGACTACTGCTAAGAATGACATTGATCATCAATTGGGTTTATATGAGATGACAATGGGTAATTCAGCTGTTGCTCCTCATACATATAAGGCCACTGTAAGTCTAGATGAGTTTGGTCAGCGAAAGATGAAGAGTAAACTTGCCGATATAGAGGCTGGATTAAACAGGTTGGGACAGATAGTTATTCCTATGATGCAGCAATTATACACTACTCAGAAGATTGTTAGGTTAATTCAGCCTAATAACAGTATGAGCGAGTATGTCGTTAATAAACGGATGTACGATGACCATTCAGGCGAGATTAAAGTTTTAAATGACATAACAGTTGGAAAGTACGATGTAGTTGTAGTTACAGGGTCAACGATGCCGACGAATAGGATGGCTCAACTTGAAATGTATATGGATGCGTATGAAAAGGGTATTATTGATAAGCAAGAAGTATTAAAGAAGACAGAGGTCTTCGATATGGAAGGCGTATTACAAAGAACAGATTTAATAGATCAGTTGAAAGGCCAATTGGAGCAAGCAACTGAGACTATAAAAAGTATGCAAGGAGACTTGCAGACAAGAGAGCGTGAAATTTATCACGCCAAAATGAAAGCCGAGATCGAAAAAACGAAGTCCAATTTGAAGGGAACTGAAAATCGGGCGAAAATGTCTGGCACTCTATTCGAGAAACGCCTAGATGACGCTTTAGGGCAAGTTAAAAAAGAGGTAGCGGAAGCTTCCTCTAAACCAGGCTCACCTTCTTCAAGCCCTAAGAAGAAGCAGTCTAAAAAATAGGAGATATTATGGCAGAAACAGAACAATTGACAACCTCTCAACCTGAAGTCCATTCAGTTGACTTACAGGATGATAGCTCATTAGTTGATGATGTCATATTCGGTGGTGAAAAGGGGTCTGTAGCTGATGCTTTTGAAGGAACAGATGAAGTTGAGCAAGCAATTGCTGAGCCAGAATCTGTACCCCAGCAGGAAGTTCAAGTTGAAGCACCCAAGGATAATGATGAAGTAAGATACCAATATTGGCAGTCTCAGGCTGATAAAATGAAGAATGAGCGTGATCAATTGCAGCAGCAGTTCAATCAGCTTGCAACTCAGCAGACACCTGCTCAGCAAGAGCCTGAACCAGTAGCGGAACCCGAACCAGAGTTTCCAGACCCACCAGAGAAGCCGCAGAAACCTTATAATTTCTCAATGGACGAGGCGTTATCCGACCCCTCATCTGAAAGTGCTAGATTTGTTCAAAGTGAGCAGGTTTGGCGTGACCAAATGGATGAATATAAGAACTTACAGTTCGAGTACCAAATGGCTATGATGGAAGATGAGAGAGGAAAGTTACGCAAGGATCGTCAAGATGATATACAGCGTCGTGACGCTGAACAAAAGCAGGCAGAACAAATGAACGGAATAAGAAGTCAAATTATGGATCAATATAAAGTTGATTCACAAGTTGCAGATGATTTCGTTAGAGTTATGTCTGATCCGAATTCTATTAGTCTTGACAACCTTTGGAAATTATATGCATCGGATAGGGGCTATGGCTCCCCTCAGCAACCTACGAATTCACCCTCTGGTGAGTTTCAACAGGTTAAGAGGGCACAGCAAATACCTGCTTCGATGGGAGTTATGCCTTCTCAAACGAGACAGAATGAGGGCTCTGTAGAAGATAAGATTATAGACAGTATGATTTCTGACTATAATAAGCAGAATCCTTGGAGTTAAAACTAACTAGGAGTTAAAGATGGCAAACGTATATAGTATTACCGCTGGTGGCGGTATGCAGTCATCCTCAATTGATCATTCAAGACGAATGTACAATTTTGGAGAAAAAGTTGCTGAACTCGCTCCTAAACAGTCTCCATTCTTTACATACTTGTCTAAAGTAGCAAAGAAACCTACTGATGATCCTGTTTTTAAATTTTTAGAGCAGCGTCATCAATGGCAGCGTCGTAATTTTGAAGTTAAAACAGCTATGACTAGTTCAGCTCATAGTGGAACAGATGCTAACTTTAATCTTACTAACCTGCAGGTGGACTGTCTCTATGACAAATATGGTCGTGTTGTAACAACTGCTGTTGCCCCTAATTTTATATTAAGTGGGCAAATGGTAGCTATTGAAGTAGAATATGATGCTAACGGTACCGATGCTGGTGTTGGCTCAGAAACCGCTGCAATTGCATATTATAAAGTTAATGCTGATCCAGATTTAAGCAATTCTGCTTATGCTGAGATTGACTTAACCTTTATTAAAGTTGTCTACAAACCTACATCATCTGTTAGTGGTGAAATAACTGAAGCTTCTGCTTCCAAGTTGATTCATCGTGCGGATGCTAAATGTCAGGTTGTAGGTTCAGCATGGGCTGAGGGATCAACTGATCCTGAAGGATGGAAAGACGAGTTCTATGATAGAGAAGGATATTGTCAGATATTTAAAACGGCAATCTCTTTATTTAGTGGAACTTCATTAGCTACCCGCTATCGTGGTGTATCTAATGAGTACAAGCGAGTCTGGCAAGAAAAGTTAATGGAACACAAAATGGACTTAGAGCATGCAATGTTATTTGGTATAGGATCAGATGATTCTACATCAACAGGGCCTGTTCGTCGTTCGTGGGGAATCGTACCTTACACAGAAGCTTATGGAAAGATTAAGACCTTTACTTATGCTTCCTCAACGTATGATGACTTTATTGACGCAATGGAAGATGTTTTCTCACCTGAATCAGGTAATAGTGGAAACAAACTTGTACTTGCTTCACGTAAAGTATTAAGTTACTTTAACAAACTTGGCGGAAGCTCTTTCTTAGGCAACACAATGGCACTTGGTCACACAGCTACAACTAGCGGTGGATCAAATGGTTATTCCGTAGATATCCAGAATGTTAAGGGTTCATTCGGGCATAATGTAACACGAGTAAATACTCTTTACGGTGATTTACATTTAGTCGAGCAACCTTTATTCAGGGGTATGTGGGAAGACTATGCCGTTATGGTTGATCTAAAGAATGTAGCTTATCGTCCGTTAGCTGCTAATGGCACATCGAGAGATACGCACATTATCACTAATGTGCAAAATAACAATGTTGATGGACGGAAAGATCAAATCTTGACCGAAGCAGGTCTAGAAATATCTTTACCAGAAACTCATACCTTGTTAAAGTTCGCATAATTCAGTAATTTAAGGGGGGTCTTTATGGCCCCCCATACTGGAAAGGTAAATATGAAAATAGTAACAAGTAATGATGTCGGTGGCCCCTGGCAATCTGGAAAAGAAGAAGTCAATGATAATAGCCGCAGACAACAAAATATAAAAGATCGTGGTAAGATAAAAGTTACCAAGAAGAGTAAAAAATGACTAGTGCAGTAGCGAAAGTGCTCATGACTGCTATGAGAAAGAATAGGATGTCTATTATAAAGTACTACGCCTCTAAGATGGGAGTATCTCGTGGTAAATTGTTATCTACAGCTAAAAAAGTCAATAGAAAAATTCCTAAAGCTAAGAAAATGAGTAAGAGCGAAAAAATGGCTAGGACTAGACAAGGACAAGAAACCTAATGGCTTTTAGTACAGATATAAGTTATTATGCAGGAAGTGTAACTGGCAAAGACGCAGCTATTACTTCGTTCCTAAGGGCTGGAGTTAAGTGGGTTATAAATCAGATTGAGAAGGCCAATCCAAATTTATTACCATTATTTGCTCAGGCGAGTACTTTAAGCAATTCTCCTACGACTCTTTCACTTACTACTAATAGCAAAATAATAGATGTGGTCAGGAATAATGCTGACGATGGAACTGCCGAGGCTTTAAAATGTAGCCCAGTGAATGCTGCTTATCGGAGTAATGTTATCAATACTGATAGTATCTATTATGCAGGAAAAGATTCTCCTGTTTATTACATTGATAATAAGGTGCTTATTGTTAAACCTACCCCAACAGCAACGCAAACAGCGATAGTAAGTATAGTCTTACCTGATGTTACAGTTGCCTATGATGGTACAAGTATAAGTAATTTTCCTAGTGAGTTATATCATGCAGTAATTTTATTTGCATCAGCACAACTTTTGCATAATAAAATGGCGAATTTAAATTCTCTATTACCTACTGATCTTGATTCAGATACTACGGTATTTGATGCTATTGCGGATGTTAGTGCAGACTTAGCAATATCTAGTGCTCTGCCTACTGCAATTAGTATGGGATCATATAGCTTACCTACCGCAATAGTAGTTAATTCTTCATTGCCAAGTGCAGTGGCACTATCAAGCAGTCTCCCTACAGCAATAGATATGAGCACTGCTAGTTTACCAACTGCAATAACAGTTGATTCCGCATTGCCAAGTGCGATAGCTATATCAAGTAGTCTACCAGATGTGACTATAAGTCTTAGTTCTTCTTTGCCAAGTGGTATAGCGATATCGAGTAGTTTACCTGATGGATTTTCTTCATTGGCGACTTCCTTACCTGGTAGTATGGCTATATCTTCCTCATTGCCTGGAGGTTTTACAGATTCACTCGCTACTTCATTACCAACTGGTTATTCTGTTACATCAACATTGCCGAGTGCAATTGCTGTTGGGACTAGTGTGCCAGCGGCTATCGACGTTAGTTCTATAACGCTACCGACTGAATTTTCTTTATCAACAAGTATTCCTACAATTGCAATACCAGAGATTCCTGCTGATTTTCAGGATGCTCTGGATAAAGCTAAAAATTTAATAGATGGTGCTCCTGGTGGAACTGGTTCTTCTTCTTCTGCACAAACTTGGCTTGCAGATGAAGACGAGGAGATGACTCAGGCAACTATTCAGACAGCTGCTCAAGAACTCCAGAGAGCTAACTCTGCTTTAAGTAAATGGCAACAAGATATATCAAAAGCCAGTGCAGGATTTGAGGGTGATCTAAAGAAGCATCAGGAAGATATGGCAAAAGAAATGCAGAGGATTCAGGGAGATGCCTCAAGGTTTACTACTTTGCTTGGCAAGGAATCAAGTAGAGTTGAAACTGAACTTGCCAAATATAGTGCAGAAGTTCAGAAAGAAGGACAGCGGGTTCAGACAGGTGTAGCTAATTTCCAAGCAGAGGCTCAAGAAGCTAGTCAAAGATATCAGACAGAGTTGGGAGTATATAGTGCAGAAGTATCCAAAGAAGGCCAGAGAATACAGTCAGATATTTCAGAATATAGTGCCGAGGTGCAGAAGGAAGCTCAGAGGATTCAATCTGACTTATCTGAATATAGTGCTGAAATAACAAAGGAGTCCCAGAGAATTCAGTCTGATCTTTCTAAATACACTGCAGAAGTTACAAAAGAGGGACAACGAGCTCAGGTAGACACTAGCATTTATACAGCAGAGNTACAGAAAGAAGGGCAAAGAATTCAGGCAGAGACAAGTAAATATACTGCTGAGGTACAGAAAGAGGGACAGCGTATACAGGCTGAAACTGGTGTGTATACTACTGAGTTATCCCTGAAAAGTGCTCAGATGCAGCAAGAGGTATCAAAATGGAATAGTCTTCTTTCTAAGGAGCAGGCTAGGGTAGAACAGGAATCAACAGCATATCAGGGTGAACTTCAGAAGGAATCTGCAAGGATTCAGCAAGAAGTCTCTGCATATACTAATGAACTTTCAAAGGAACAAGCAAGAGTTCAGAAAGACACAGGGAACTTCTCAAATCAACTTTCTAAGGAGACATCAAGGATTCAACAGGAATCTGGTAATTATTCTGCCGAGTTACAGAAGGAAAGTACCCGTGTTCAAAATGAATTGGCAAAATATAATGCGAATCTGCAAAAAAAGATTACCCTTTATACTACAATTATTAGTAAGTTGAGCACAGATTACCAGTGGCTTCAGGGCCAGTATCAGATTGTAAAACAAGAACTTGGTGAATTTATGATGCCGTATACTACACCAGGTGTGACAGATAGTACTGTAGAAAGAGTAAGACGTTGAAATTAAAAGAAATGGTAGAAATGGTTCAACAACATCATCCAGATATGGGTGTGACTGAGATAGTAAAGATGCTTAACATCTCTCAGGACGAGTATAGCCAGAGGACAAGAATGCTTGAAAAAGCCACTCAATTTGACCTAGCGGATGGTCAAAGATATTATGCATTAGACGGTGCAATTCTTGAAATTAAATCAGTTGATATGGAGAGTGCTGACGGAAGTGCAGACCATGTAAATATACCGAAACTTATCGGTAGACCAATAAGAAGGGACTTAACATAATGGCAACAACATTCAAAATACAATATGCCGCATCTGCTACGCCTATTGAATCTACTCAACTTACCGATGAAAGCAATGTCGCTACATCTGTACATAGTAGTATTGATAAATCTGTAGGTGGCGGGAAAGAGATATCATGCGGTACTCTAGCAACCAATGTAGCTTACGTAGATTATACGACTATAGTTACAGCTACTACAACCCTTGATGCTGCCTTGGGAGCGACAGTAACAGGAATAGATTTTCTTATGATAAAAATAAGAGAGGCTGCGTCGACTGGAACTCCTGATCTTACATTTAGGTTAGGGACTGGTGATACTAGTACTCATGTTTTATCTGGGGTTGGTGATGTGATGTTATTAAAACCCAGCGGATGGGACGGTGCCGATTATGAGATATTTTCATCAGGAGCTACGACAGTGGCTAAAATAGACATTTTATACGGAATAGTGTAATGGCTGGGACTTATGTAGATAATTGGAGTAATAGATATGCTACTAATCAATGGGTTTGGTGGACAGAAAGAGATGCAGTTGGGATTGCGAAGTTTAATCCTAATTCTGAAAAATTTACATCTCCAACCACAGCTCAGGACGGTAAGAAAATTACTTTATTTTACTATAAGAAGGCTACACAGTTTACTGAACCTTCTGCTGTTGGGTTTTCATGGACAGCTGTAAGTGATTTTCCATCGCAATTTCATGATTATGTAGTTGCGAAAGCTATAGCATTAGGATATGAAAAGAAGCCTGAGACTATTCAATTGGCTCAGTATTTTCATGAAAAATTTGAAAAGGGTGTTAAAGAAGGAAGAAGTTTTGCTTATAGGGCAAGAGCTGGCACCGTTAAGTACATAAAGGCAGTCGACTTTTAAAGGAGGTTATCATGCCATACAATGAAGAAAAACAAGGATGGTATCCTGGAAAAAACTTAAAAGGATTATTAGGAAAAATAAAAGATCATCATGCCAAATTTCAGACTGGCGGAGAGTATGGAATGAAGACAGGAGCCCAACAAGCTGAAATGGCATATGATAGAGCTTCTGGAGCTGCCAATGAAGGCGGTGTTGGTCAGGGAGACCCTGCTTTAGAGAAGATTTCTCAAGCTGCAAACAGGGGACAGTCGTGGGATTTTTCTAGAGGTTTTGATCCAACTAATAATGAGTCAGTTTTAGAAATGCAGCGGGCTCTAAATAGAGCTGGTTTTACTGATAAATATGGAAATGCATTAGCAGAAGATGGCATGATGGGTGGATTGACAGAATCAGCATTAAGAAGAGCTCAAGCAGATAGAACTCCAGAATCACGTTATGAAGCAAGAGGAAGTATGGGTATCTCTGGTGATTTTACAGACCCTGAGATGGCAAGATTAAATTTAAGAGGAGCAGCTCCTGTAACAGATGGAGGTTACACTGGTGATGCTCCAGTTAAGGTAATGGGTAGAATGGATTTATTAAAACAAAAGGCTAAGAAAGGGTTTGATTGGTTACAATCACAGCCAAAATGGCCTGGAGTCGCTTATATGGGCTCGGAAGAGAAGGCTCCTTGGGCAAATCCTCGAGTACAATCAGCAGGCCCAGGTGGAAGAATGGGTGCTTATAAAAAACCTAGTGGCGGTGGAAGGATGTATTAATGGCAATTAATACCAGAGCATATGATTGGGAAAGAAATAACTTTGGTACAACTGAGTTCGATGA
>NZBN01000004.1 GCA_002687935.1 Methanobacteriota archaeon | reverse complement strand
AGAAAAACCAGAAGAAGCTCCAGAAGAAAAGGCTGAAGAAACTAAAGAAGAAGCTCCTCCTGTAGAAAAACCAGAAGAAGCTCCAGAAGAAGAGTCAATCGAGGAGCAATCGACTGAGGACATTCTCCTACAAAACGAAGAAGAGATAAAAGAAGAAAAAAGTGAGTAGTTACTTTTTCATATAGTGCTTTTTCCGTTCATCACTAAATCTTTCAATTGCGTATCTTAACATAGTTCTTGGCATATTTCTGTAATGCTTGTCAAGAAATTTTTCCTCAACTTTAAGATTACGTTTTCCTACTTCCCTCAGCATCCAGCCGACTGCTTTATGAATTAGGTCGTGCTCGTCTTTCAAAAGTAGTTCAGCTAGTTTCAAACTGTCATCGAACTTACCTTCCATAATAAATGCGAAAGTAGAGATTACTGAAATTCTCCTCTCCCATAGGTTTTCAGACTGCACAAGTTCGTAAAGCTTTGAAGTATCTCCAGTCTCGAGCATGTAGTCGCCGACTATTTTATGGGCAGTTAAGTCAACTAAATCCCAATTATTAACCCGCTTTGCGTTTTTCCAGTAGAAGTTATAGATTTCTTCCTTGTTTTCAGACTTCTGGTATTTTTGTACCAGAATCAGACAGGCAAGCAGTCTTTCTTCGTGTATTTCCGAATCAAGGAGTTTGTCAACCACTTCTAATGGGGCATCTTTCCATTTTGTTGCTACCTTCCGTGTGTTTGGAACTCTTACTCCGATAAAAATATCCCCCTCTCCATATTGACCTGGTCCTGTTTTAAAGAAATTCTGAAGGGCTGGAATTCTGTCCGGTTCTGAAACTTTTCGAAGGTCCTGTCTTATCTTCTTAATCATAGCGTAAATATCCACATAAAGTAACCACTAAATATCCAGAATACTGGAATACTTATGAGTGGCTCGAGCATTATATTAAGAATCTTTTTCGGCATAGCCCTTCCCATCATAACTCCTATCACTATCGAGCTTCCCCATTTTACAACACTTACAACGAAACCGAGCATTGGCCAGCCTAGAAGATTTACGATATAATTTCCGTAAAATGCCGATATCGTCACCATCGGAACAAGTGTGAAGAGGCTGACAATCATCATCGTCATATCCTTCCTCAATATAAAGTGAGCCGGAAGTATAGAGAGAAAACCTATTACAAAAGTCGGTCCGAAACCAAATGCCATCCCAACTACTGTCAGTATAAGGTTTGATATAGAAACTCCCGGAACATAGAAGAATAAAATCTCGCTTACAAAGAGCATCATCACAAATGCAAAGAGCCATATCATGGTCAGGGTAATGCTGTTTCCAGGAAGGTTTGCTAAAATAGATGCAAATAGGCTTGACATGTTGCAATTATTGCGAGAATTCTATAAATAATCTCTCGTCTTTCTTATTGTGAGAACTTTATTAAACGCCAATATCATATGGTGAGGTATGGATTTGAAGCGCCTGAAAGCGGATTTGAAGCGTAAAACGGACAAGGACCCTTCAAGCTACTATGCTGTTTCTGTTTTGGAAGAGAGAGGTTTCCAAAGGGAAAAATGCTCAAAATGCTCAAAATTTTTCTGGACTGCTTCAGACAGCAGTCTCTGCGGCGATCCGGAATGCTCAGGAAGCTACACCTTCATTGGTGATCCCCCTACAAAAGATAAGCTCGATTTTATACAAGTCTGGAAAAATTTTGAGAAATTTTTCAAAAGGGCAGGTTACGAATCAATAAAACGCTACCCAATCGTTGCCAGATGGCGGGATGACGTTTACTGGAATAATGCATCAATATACAATTTTCAGCCACATGTTGTTTCTGGAGAAGTCGAACCTCCTGCCAATCCACTCGTTGTTCCTCAAATGTGCGCAAGATTTAATGATATAGATAATGTTGGAGTCACCGGAAGACATTACACTTCATTTGTGATGATTGGTCAGCATGCCTTTACTCCTCCGGATAAATTTGAACAGGACAAGTATTTCAGAGATATTTTTGACTGGCTTGTGAAGGGTATTGGTATAGCGCCTCACGAACTCAAATTTCACGAGGACCAGTGGGGTGGCGGAGGAAATCTTGGACCATGTATGGAGTGGTTTGCACGCGGACTTGAACTCGGCAATCAGGTTTACATAAACTACGAATATGGAGATTATGGTGTTCGCGACTTAGACTTAAAAGTTCTTGATATGGGCTCTGGTCAGGAAAGATATTCTTGGATAAGTCATGGAACGGACACTAGTTATGAAGCCAATTACCCGACTGCAGTCAAACAACTTTACAAACTCTCTGGAGTGAATCCGGACAGGGCGCTCCTTTCGCGCTTTCTTCCTTACTCTGGTCTGTTGAATTCAGAGGAAGTCAGCAGCATAGACAAGGCATGGGAGGGTGTTGCAAAACATCTTGATATAGATACAAAAATTCTCCGCGAGGAAATTGCACCTCTAACTTCACTCTATGCAATCGGGGATCATACAAGGACACTCCTTGTTGCAATAAATGACGGCGCAATTCCTTCGAATGTCGGGGGATGTTATAACCTTCGGGTAATTCTCAGACGCTCTCTTAGCTTCATAGACAAATATGGCTGGAATTTGGACCTTTCTGACATATGCGAGACTCACGCCAAATACCTCAAGCCCCAATATCCTGAGCTTCTGGAAAATCTTGAAAGCGTTCGTGAGATATTGGATTATGAAAAAGCAAAATACAACTCTACCCGTAAAAAATCAAAACAAACTGTAAGGCAGGCAATAAAGAAGGGCATTAGCGACTCTGTTCTTATAGAACTTTATGATTCTCACGGTGTTTCTCCTGAGTACGTCAAAGAAATTGCCACAGAGGATGGTAAAGATTTTAAAGTTCCGGAAAATTTCTACTCACTTGTTTCAGAAAGACATCCTGAAGTTGAAACAAAAGCAAAATCAAAGTCCGTTGATGTTTCGGGAATAGCAGAAACGGATATGCTTTACTACAAACATTTCAACAGGAAATTCGAGTTTGACGCCAAGATTTTGAAGCTAATTGGAAAGGATAAAATTGTTCTTGACAAAACCCTATTCTATCCGACAGGTGGGGGTCAGGAGCACGATACAGGGAGTATAAATGACTATAAAGTTATTGATGTCAGCAAAAGTTCAGGGGTCGTTATACACACTCTGGAAAAACACAAGCTAAAAGAAGGTGGTAAAGTTCACGGAATAGTTAACAANGAGCGTAGACTCGCACTTGCTAAAAATCATACAGCTGCACACATTGTCGGAGGAGCAGCTCGTCAGGTTCTTGGTCAACATATCTGGCAGACAGGAAGTCAGATAGACATAGACAAAGGCAGACTGGACATAAGCCATTATAAGGCTATCACAGCTGAGGAAGTTTCTGAAATAGAAAAATTGGCGAACAAAGTCGTGGCAGAAAATCGTAAGACTGAAAAGGTTCTTGAAGACCGCACAAAAGCAGAGCAGGAATATGGCTTCATTCTTTACCAAGGAGGCGTCGTTCCCGGAAATCAGATAAGGGTTATGAAAATCCCAGGGCTCGATGTTCAGGCTTGCGGAGGAACTCATCTGGATTCAACTGGTGAAGCTGAGGGAATCAAAATAATAAAAACTGAAAAAATACAGGACGGCGTTGTCAGATTGGTATTTGTTGCAGGAAAAGGCCTTCTGGAGGAACGCAGGCAGAAAGAAGAATCCATCGAAAATGCTGTCTCCGAACTTGTAAAGGGTTTTGTCACAGGACCTATTACGGAATCAGATATTCTTGTGTCTTCCAAAATCCTACGTGTCCAGAAAGAACAGCTTAGCAAAACTCTTTTGAGATTTATGAATGAAATTGGTTCAATGCAGAAAGAACTTGGGGAAGAGGCAGACTTAGGCAAGTTCAAAAAACTTGGAGACTTCACTTCTTCTGTGTTTGATGACTGGAAGCGCCTCTCAAAGGACAAGGCCGCCCTTGAGCTTCGCATTTTATCAGAGAAAGCGGAAAAAATTACTTCTTCAGCTGGAAAGTCAAAACTTATTACTATTGATGAAGATTTCGGAGAGTCCATGAAACTTGCATCTCTAATCACAGCCAATAGTCCAGAGCTTGCAGTCATCTTCAGTGGCAAGGGTCGAACTGTCTTAATCGCTGGTAGAAAGAGCGGTCTTGACTCACAAAAAGCTTTAAATAAACTACTCCCGAAAGCCAAAATTAGCGGAAATCTACACAGAGCCATAGCAGACAAGCCGCTCAAAGATATAAAGGAATCCATAAAGAAATTATGACAAGAAAACCAGCCTACCTCGCATTTCTGTTTTCAATAGTATTCCTCTCCGCCTCAGCTCTGAGCTACGATCCTTTTGTTCTTGGAACTAATTCTATAGTTCTTGACGGTTTAAATGACTATATTACTGTTTTAGATGACAGTTCACTAGCACTCACAAATGTCACTATTGCAGCCTGGATTAATGTCACTCCAGGCTCCGCTTCTACGACGATACTTTCCAAAGACTCTTCTTACAAACTCGAAATAGATACAAACGGTAAACTCAAAGCTTCTCTATATGCCCCCTCCACCTGGAACTCTGTTACTTCTACTATAGCACTTCCTTCAAATGAATGGATTTTTATTACATTTACTTTCACCGGATCTGACTTGAATTTATATGTTGACGGAGTATTAAATCAAAGCGTAACTCCCCTTTCTGCACTTTCAATTGCTTCCAGCACTAATGACTTGTATATTGGCTCTGCAGCTGGAAGCTCAAGTTTCTTCAATGGTTCAATAGATGACCTTGCTGTATGGGACTCTGCTCTCAGTCAGAGCGACATCACTACAATATACAACAGTGGAAGCGGAATTTCTGATCTTACTCAGACTTACAGTACTGACTTGGTAGGTTATTGGAAGTTCGATGAGGGCAGTGGAAATTCTGCATCAGATTCTTCAGGACAGGGAAATGATGGAACTCTTTCAAATGAATGGATGTGGGCCGATATCTATCTAAGNATAGGCGGTCACGGTGTTCCTACAAAAGCTATACCGAGGCTAGTTTCAGAGGACGGAGCAATCCGACTTTATTACAATGCGACGGCTCAGTATCAGGCATGTAGAGTCTATGACAGCAGTGGGTTCACCGCATGTGGTAACAGTCNTTACACTATAAGAACAATTAGTGATGCCTGCCCGTCTTCTTCAGGCTCTACTCTGGAAATGAACTTAAGTGGTTCTGACACCTACTCCTTTGAGATCTGGAAGGATAGTTCATCCAATCAACAAAGCCGACCGAGTGTACTATTAGGAGGCTCGCTCAAGGTTTCTAGTCCCTCAAATTTCGGCAAAGGAGAGCCTCACAATTTCGGTTCATTTAACGACAACAATTATAGTATTTTCCAGCAGATAGACTTAAATTCAAGCATAGTTCATGATGCAGATATCTCTAAACACCGTGGTCTTTTCTACCAGCTTTACAAGGTTAGCGACTGCGGTCTAATCTCTTCAGGTAGCCTAAACCTTGTCGGAGCAGTCAACAATCTAAATCCTGCAAGCTCATTTGACCTCAGTGTAACAAAGCCGACAGACTGTTCTCAGGGTCAGACCTGCCATTATGTTGGAGAGCTTCTCTTCCAGGAGGCGATGCATTCTGGTCCACTCTCTGGAGGAGCCCTCTTTGAGTTCACTTTCGAACGGGCACTTGGTGACCTCACTCTAAGTGAGTCGTCAGCCAATCTGGGTTCTGTTCCGGCTGGCGTTTCTGTCATAAGAAATGTCACACTGACAAACAGTGGTATTGCCCAGTTCACAGGTCTTTCTGCACACTCCAATAACACAAACCTTAGCGTAAGTTTGGGCCAGTCAAGTCTTGGAGTGAATCAAAGTACAATTCTTACAATAAATGTTACGGCACCTTCCGACGCTATAAATGGTTCTTTTAACGAGGTAATAACAATTAACGGTACGACTTCAGGAACTCTGAAGTCTGTCATATACACACTTCAGTTCAACTTCCAGTCAGCCTTTTCTGCCTCTCCATCAAATGTTGATTTTGGATCCTTACAACAGGATGAAAATAAATCAAGTACTATAATCCTGAGTAACTCTGGTCTTGCAAATGTTACAAATATAACTGTCAGCACAAGCGCAACTGAGCTGTCTATTGATGATGAGGGTCCTTTCGATGTAGCTCCCAGTGCCACAAAGTCCTTGAAACTAACTCTTTTAACAACGAGTAGCATGGCAGACGGAAATTATACAGAGAGTGTCACGATTTCACACAGTGGAGGAAATATAACAATTCCTGTCTCCTACCAGCTGAAAAAGCAGCTCGGTGCTCTCTCATTCAGTCCTCCTTCAATTTCCTTCGGAACAATAGAACGCGGGGAGTCGATGACTCAGAATATAAGCATAATGAACGGCGGAAACGCCGCAGTTTCAGGTCTTAGTTTCACAGCACCTAATGAATTCTCAGTAAGTCTCAGTGCTACATCAATTCCAGTAAACGGCTCAATAACAGGGTCTGTTACTGTTTCAGTATCTTCTGATGCTGATGCAGGTTTCAAGGCAGAGTCAGTTACTTTCAAGAGTGCAGGTGTGTCTACTACCTTCCCTGTAAGCTACACAGTTCCTTCTGCTCCCCCTGCTCCAAAAATGGATGTGGCACCAGCTACATGGGATTTGGGAACGGTTTCTCCTGGAACTTCTGACACAAAGATTTTCACAACAACAGTTCTTTCCGGTGACACTAAGGATATTACTGCAACTATAAGTTTGGAAACTTCAATCAAAAATGCCATTAGCCTTTCATCATCAACTTTATCAATAGGCGGAGTAAACGAAACTCCGTCCGTCACCGCGACACTAACAGCCCCAGATACTGAAGGTCTCTACAGAGGAAAAATATTCTTCAAATTCTCCTACAAAGGAACTATTCTCGAGACAATTTCAATCCCAGTAACAATTGAGGTCAAGGAAGATCTAGTTTCTCTTGTTTCATCAGCTCAGGGGAGATACTCTTCTACACAAAGAGGAATTGACACCCTTAAGGCGCAGGCTGGACTCGGAAAACTCTCAGGTGAGATGACAGCTTCACTCAATGAGGCGGAGACTATGATGTCTGAAGTTAACTCAATTCTTCAGCAGGTGACTCAGTCAGCTCAACAAGGAAGAAGTGACCAAGTCAAGACTTTGATAGGTCAGATTAACTCAAAACTCAGTAGTGCTGATGAAATTGTAAGGCAGATTCAAATGCAGTCAGAGTCAAGCAAGAAAAAGACAAAGAGAAATTTGACACCTCTCTTTGCCGGACTTGGAGTTCTTATCTTGATTGCTGCACTTGGACTTTCTTTGAGGGAGGGCTGGATTCCTATATACAAGTCCGAGAAAGCAATGGCAGTATTCGAAAAACTACATCTTGCCGGCTTCCTGAAGAAACCTGCAGATATGTCTCCAAGAACTAGATTAAAGCCAGGAAAGCCACTTGGAAAGCAGGTTTCTAAACATCCTGCAGCCCCTGATAGAAAGCCAGAAGTTCCAACTCCTACTATGTCTCCTGAAAAACAGGCAGGACTGAAAAAAGAGTGGGCAGAATATTATAAGAGGCATCCTGACTATGCACGCTATGTGCGGCAGCAGTACAGGAGCTATGGAAACAGGAGGTACAAATGAGTATAGAAATTATCGCTGAAGGGGCGCATGATGTTGCGCATTCTGTGTTTGAATCGAGGGAAATACTAAAGAAGAGACCGGATGCCGTTTTCCTCGAGCTTCCCTCAACTCCTTTCCAAAAAATTCTGTCTGCATATAGCTCCGGAAAACTCACTGACGCTCAACTAAAAAAGAAACTTCTTGCCGCAATTTCTATTGAGGAAAAAGAAATAGATCATGATCTTGTTGACAAGTTCATTGTTGGAGAGCTGGAGATGGAGGAGCTTGAGTCAATTGAGACTGAAGGTCGTGAATTCCATGTGATGAAAGCTGCAAAGAAAGTCGGTGCCGAGCTTCACGCTGTAGATATTCCTCTGGACAAGCTTGACCCATATCTGACTAAGAAAGTAAAAGAAGAGCATCTAAATATGGCAAAAGTTGCCTTCAGTACCAAGAGATTGCCCTTCATTGCCTGGGAATTAGCCGACTTGTTCCACTACCCATTCTACTTCCTCGAGAGGCTGGTAAGGAATCCTTCAATAAAAATCACTAATCCCTTTATACATAACATAAATGAAAATAAGATGGCAAAACTCGGAGCGAAATATGACCGCTGGGTTCAGAGGCTTGTTCTTCCATTGTTTATGCATATGCCCTTGAGTCGCGAGTTAAAGGATGCAATCAAGGTTGGCTACATCCTCGGAGAAATGGATGTTCTCAGAGAGCGTTTTATGGCGTCAAAAATCACCAAAAGATACAGAGAGCTTGAAAAGGAGCTCGGACGTGAACCAAATGTTATCATTATAGTGCATTTGTGGAGCTCTGCAGAGCTCGAGCGACTACTACCTTAATCACTCTACAAATATTGCTGGTTTCATAACATCACCGGTACTGGCTTTTTCATTTTCACTTTCTTCTGCGTCAATAAGCTGAATGTCACATCCAAACTCTGCTTTTAGCTGTCCAATACCCTCTTCAAGAGACTTTCTGACCTCTTCTTTGTTCAGTATGACCTCTGGAAGTTCAAATTTCCTTTTCTGCAGTCTCTGAGCATATTTTACGAGCTCCTTGGCATACTTCTTTAATTCAGAATTCTTCATCATGGTTCCAATATCTTTTCCTGCCTTAAATTCCGAATAAGCAAGATATTTCCACGCCGGCGCTACGAAAAGTGTTATTTCTCCCGGCTCTTTTCCAACAAGTTCAACAACTTTTCTGATGTCGCTTGCAGTATTTCTTAACACTTTTTCCCCAAGCTCCATTTTTTCATCAAGATATTCCTCTGAAGCCTCCGGCCAGCTTTCTGCTGAAAGTATTTTCTTCTTTCCTAGCTTTTCCCACAGCTCCTCTGCCAGGTGAGGGGCAAAAAGACTGAACATTTTCAGCATATTTTCTATACAGTCAGCAAAAACAGCTGAATTTGCATTTTCAGCATATTTGTTTAATTCTGTCACAAGAGACATAAGCGACCCTATTGCAAGGTTCATCTGGAACTTTTCCATGTGTTCTGAGACCTTTTTTATTGTCCTGTGCGTCTTCGCAAGAATGTGCATATCCTTGCTGCTCAGTTCTCCATATTTTCCTTTCTTAATCTTTTTCAGGTTCTTCTCAACAAGTGAGTTAACTCTTACTATGAATCTATACACTGCCTCGACTCCCGAATCACTCCAGTCAAGCTCCTTTTCAGGAAGTGCTGTAAAAAGCATAAAAGTTCTTGCTGTATCTGCTCCGTATTTTTCTATTATTTCTCCAGGATCAACAACATTTCCAAGTGACTTGCTCATCTTTGCCCCGTCTTTTATGACCATTCCTTGACAAAGAAGGCGCTTGAAAGGTTCGTCAGTTCCACCCAAGCCAATATCGCGCAAGACCTTTGAGAAGAATCTTGCGTAGAGGAGGTGCATTATGGCATGTTCTATTCCTCCGATGTACTGGTCGACTGGTGCCCAAAACTCTGCGGATTTCTTGGAGAATGGCTCCTTTGAATTCTGCGGGTCAAGATATCTGTAGAAGTACCATGAAGAATCTACAAAAGTGTCCATTGTGTCGGTTTCTCTTTCTGCAGGTCCTTTACAGTCTGGACACTTTGTTTTAACAAAAGATTCATTCAAAGCGAGTGGATTTCCCTTGCCTGTAAATTTAACATCGAGTGGTAATTCTACAGGAAGGTTCTTTTCAGGAACAGGAAGCATCCCACACTTTTCACAATATACTACCGGAATCGGTGTTCCCCAATATCTCTGCCTAGAAAGAAGCCAGTCCTTAAGTTTGTACTGAACTTCTTTCTTCCCTAATTTTTCCTTTTCAATATACTTTGATATTGCTTTTATGGCTTCGAGGCTTCCCATCTCGTCGAATTTTCCTGAGTTAGCAATAATTCCCTCATCGACATAGGCCTCTGTCATTTTTTCAGGCTTCAGTTTTTCCCGTTCAGGCTGTATAACAACTTTTATTGGTATTTTGTATTTCTTTGCGAACTCAAAATCTCGCTGATCGTGAGCCGGAACTGCCATTATGACTCCGGTTCCGTAGTCCATAAGGACAAAATTTGCTATGTATATTGGAATCTCTTCTTCGGTAAGTGGGTTTATCGCATATTTTCCGATAAACATTCCTTCTTTTGTGTAGTCTTCAGCAGAGCGGGAGAATTTTTCTTCAAGAAGTACCTTGTCCACAAATTTCTTGACATCTTTTTCATACTTTGTTCCCTTGACGAGCTCTGCAACTTTCGGATGTTCTGGAGCGTAGACCATATAAGTTGCTCCGTAAATAGTGTCTGGTCTTGTTGTGAACACTTTAATGTCTTCCTCTGTCTCCTTCATCCTGAAATTTATAAGAGTTCCTTCAGACTTTCCAATCCAGTTCTTCTGCATTATTTTTACTTTGTCAGGCCACTCTTCCAATTTGTTTATATCATCCAGTAATTCTTCAGCATAATCCGTAATTTTAAAGAACCACTGCTCAAGGTCCTTCATTGACACTGGACTCTTACAACGCCAACATTTCCCTTCCTCTACCTGTTCATTTGCCAAAACAGTTCCACAGGAATCACACCAGTTTATAGGAGCCGCCTTCTTGTAAGCCAGTCCCCTTTCCAACATTTTCAAGAAAATCCACTGATTCCATCTATAATAGTCGGGCTTACAGGTCTGAACTTCGCGGTCCCAGTCATAACTGAGTCCAAGGGACTTTAATTGCTTCGTCATCTCTTCCATCATCTTATTTGTCCATTCTGAAGGGTGCGTTTTCTTTGCAATTGCCGCGTTTTCAGCCGGAAGTCCGAAAGCGTCGTAACCCATTGGGTAAAGAACATCCCAGCCCTGCATTCTCTTGTATCTGGAAAAAGAATCTCCTATGGAATAATTCCGGACGTGACCCATATGAATCTTGCCGCTCGGATATGGAAACATCTCAAGAACGTAATACTTTTCTTTGGAGGAGTCCTCTCTGGTTTTGAATACTCCTTTACTTTCCCAGTGTTTCTGCCATTTTTTCTCTATTTTGCGATGCTCCATAGCCACATATTATGTTGATGTCGTTTTTAATGTTTTTAGGTTCTAAAGAGGTGCAATTAGTTCAAGAAGCTCATCAAAATACTCCACATTTTCCAGATTAGATATGTGTATTGCTCCCGGAACTGTTTCAATCCATGAGTTCTCTATTTGCCTGCTCATATATTTTGCATGCTTGAAGACGTTTTTTCTCTCTAGTTCTCCAACTATTATCAGAGTTGGTGCAACGATTTTCTCAAGTTCTTGTACGCTAAACCTATAAACTGCGCCCAGCGTTTTTACAATCTCCTCCTTTTCAGTACCTTCCCATCTATCAGTCATTCCCTTCTTCAGTTTTACACCTCTCTTTTTGAAGAAGAATGTAATTATTTTCAAATAAGTTTCCGGTCTCAAGTGTCTTATCATAAGCTTCATAACAGTTTCCGGCAGAACATGCTTCACTATCTTGTCTCTCATCGTTAGAGAAGAAGAAGCCCAGGTGTCAGAAAGAACAAGGGATTTGACATTGTCAGGGTGTTTTACAGCGTAAGCCTGCGCTATCATTCCTCCTAATGAAAGACCGCAGATTATTGGCTTCTCTATATTCAGTTTTTTAAGGAGTTCATTGAGATCATCAGCGAAAAGTCCTATACTGTATTCCCCTTCTCCCTTCTCAGTTTTTCCATGACCTCTTAGGTCATAGGTAATTACTTTGTATTTCTTTGAAAAGTGCTCAATCTGGGGCTTCCATATGTCGTGGGTTCCGACAGCTCCATGAACCAAGACTAGTGGCTGTCCCGTTCCTTGCACTTCATAATAAGTTTCAATTCCGTTTAATTTTATTTTTGGCACATTTTACCTTATACTTATTAGAATTTAAGGTTTTCAAGTGCTATTCAACATATATTTAAGCATAACAATCCTCTCTTGCTTGATAATATGAAAAGATATGTTCCAATATTGGCTCTTCTTGCTGCTTTGCTTGCGGTGTCAGTGTTTGTTCCGTCGGCGCTTCCGGAGTCTCCAATTAAGAGTCCATCAGGGCCATATGAGCTTGCGGAGTCAAACAGCTATAAGGCCTCTTGGGCTTTTTCAAAGGCTAATAATGCTCTTAATATATGGATGGATTATCAGAATCAGGGTACGAAGCTCTTCCCTCAGCATCCTGTCCATACTCCGGTCGATGTAGCCCGTGAGTGGTTAAAAAAAGACTCATATCACTGGACAACTGAAAATAGTGCGGCTGATTTGTATCCCTTCCTCGTTACAGGCTCTTACTATCTAAATTCCTCATACTCTGGCTCCCTAGAGTTTGCAATGGAAATGGAAAGAGCAATTTCTGGAGAAGGTCTACCAAAGAATATAGACATAAGAAGTGGAAATATAATTCCTACACGTGTCCAGAGTGACAGTTCACTAAGCTCACTTGACGCGGAAATATTTGGAGCATCAGAATATGTAAAAGACGGTCTGCTTCCGATTATTGAGTTAAAGGGAAACAGTATATGGTCTGATAGGGCTCTTGAAATTCTTGATGAGATACTGGAAAGCGCTCCTTATGATACTGAGTTCGGAAAAATTCCCTCAAGTGGTACTGAGGCTAATGGGGAAATGTTGCAGAGTTTGACTCGAGCATACTTGTTTACTGGTGACAGCAAATATTTTGAAGCCGCACAAAATATAGGTGATTTTTATTCAGACATCCTGGACAGACGAAACGGAATTCCTTGTGACTGGGACTTCCTTTCCGGAAACTGTATTCGTGAATTCAATCTCAGAGACCACGGAAATGAGGTTGTTCCCGGAATGCTGGAACTTCTCTATCTTGAAAAATCAGAGGACCCGGAAGCATACGCCAGACATAGTCAATCTATAAGGCTTATGCTCGACTCTTTGCTGGAAATTGGTATTAATGAAGATCACATCTGGATATCAAATACTAAGTTGAATGACAATTGGGGTTATCTACTGAATGCTTACTACCAGTTTTATCTTCTAACAGGGGAAGAAAAGTATCTTGACGTTATTAGCAATTCACTTGAGAACTTGCACAAGTATTCGGTTTGGGGGCGAACGGATGCCTACGCTGACACTGTAGAGAGCGCACTTTATTTGGCAGGCTATATTGAAATGCCGGATAGTGTTTTCAGATGGATGGACGAAATGATGGGTAATATGAACAGGATAGGTCTTGAGCACGACTATAAGGATGGGAATTATATCCGGACGAGTCTGATGTATGCACTTTATCATACAAAAGGTGCCTATATTGAAGACTGGAATCCTGGAACCAGAATAGGCGGCCATATTGAAGGAGATACACTTTATCTCCATATCGCTCTTGATGAACCGAGAACAGTAAGTGTTAGGTTTGATACCCCCCGCCATTCTGATATTATGGGACTTGAAAAAAACTATCCAAGGCTGAATGCCTTCCCTGAATGGTATGCTGTTTCAACATCTTCTTACAAAATTACTCTTGACGAATCTTCTGCATCGTCCTTTTCAACAAGCCCAAGGAACGGGTTTTTAATCCAAGTAGACGACAGCGTTAATATTAAAATAGAGCCAATCTATGACTAATGCGTAACATGAAAAAAGAAGCCCATGTAGCTGTAATCCTTCCTGCATACAGGGAAGAACCGGTGCTCTTTGAGGATGCCCTTAATGCAGTTTCAGCACAGACATACTGTAATTTTGATTTTTACATTATTCTTGATTCTGCCTGCTCAAAAGAAATAAAAAATACAGCACAGAAATTTGCCAAATCACGAAAAAATGTAATAGTTATACAGGACAAAAAGCGCGGTTCTGCGGCTCACAGAAATCTAGGGACTCGAAAAGCAGGTAAAGTGGATTATTTTGCCTTCATTGATTCTGACTGTATAGCCAAAAAAGACTGGCTGGAAAATCTTGTTTCCGAAATGGATGCTCAGCCTCCAAGTGTTGGTTGTGTCGGAGGGATAAATCTCTCAAAGGAAAGTTCACTTATGCCAAAAGCAATTGCAAGGGCAGAAAGCTCTTTTATGGGAGGGGGTTCAATAAGTGCTCAGACTTCTACAAGGAGAAGGAAGCGCTTTGTCACTTCCATTCCTAATTGCAATGCGCTTTATCGTAGTGAGTGCTGGACAGAGAATCAACAGGATGAGTCCTTCATCAAAGGTCAGGATGCTGAGTTTAACCTACGACTTTCAGAACAGGGCTGGAAATTCCTCCAAATCCCTTCTGCAATAGTATACCACAAACGTGATGATACAATTTCTTCATATTCTAAAAGAATGCGCGTCTATGGTTCAGCAGTTGTCGATATTATAAGAAAACAGGGTTTTCGCGGTCTCAGAAGATTCTGGTACAGTGCTACTGTTTCAGCTTTTTATCTCCTTCTTCTCATACTTCTTACATATTCTATACTAAATCCGCTAGCTCTTCATCTTTTTACAAATTTAGCTCTGGCTTATCTTGCTATCCTCAGCTTTTCAGCCCTTCTTACGGTCCGCTGGAGAGGATTTCTTTCAGGACTTTTGGCAATTCCAGTTCTTATTGTCCAACATTCTTCCTATGCAATAGGTTTCATCAGGAGGCTCATTAAGATATGAAAAACTCCAAGAATCTTCTACAACTTTATCTACTTCCACTCATTGCCGGAATTGTCCTTGCTATTCTTGGTGTTCTTGCTATTTTCTATCGTCAGGATATTCTTCAATATATTATCCTTAATTCTGACACTTCGAATAGTCTCTACCTACGTAAGATGGCCCGTGTTGCCACACTTCCATATGAACTCCTTATTTCAGGTTTTATTCTTCTTGCAGTTTCCTATATTATAGGTAATTTCAACCGAGTTTCAAAACTGTTTTCGTCTATGAGTTCAAAGAAGAAGGCTCTTTTCTCATTCGGACTTGTAATGTTCCTTGTCGTTGTGATAGGAACCTTCTTGCTGTTCTTTCAGAGAATTGAAGGCCAGGATGAGGGTATACACATAAACAGCGCAAAACTTGCGTACGAAGGGCAAATGCCCTATGTTGATTTCATTTATCTGAAAGATCCGCTTTTTACCTATGTCGCAGGCTTCCCTCTTTTGTTCCTTGGCTTTGATTTATATGGTGGGCGTATTGCGGCGCTTCTGATAAAATTGCTTATGTTCTATTTGGTTTTCTCAGTTACAAAACGTCTGACAAAAAGTGAATGGTATGGTGTCCTTGCCACATCCTTGCTGGCCTTCCATTTAATGTATCAGGGAAGCACTGCAACTCTGGATACTTCTTCAACAATTCCTGTACTCTTCCTTCTATTTGGTCTCCATTCTCTGACCTGGAAAATTCCAAATTCCAAAAAAGCTATTGCATCAACTCTTTTATTTTCTGCTTCAATTGCTACAAGAGCATTTGCGGCTCCTGCAATTCTTTTCTTATTGTGGTACTTATGGAAGCTGAAATCCGGAATAAAAAACCTTCTTCTGTCTCTCATAACAGGTATAGGATTTTTGCTAGTGGTTTATCTTCCCTTCTTCGCCGCGGATTTCCAGAAAACCTTCTTTGGCTTTGCTGGAGCTCCTCTTACTAGGAGTGCTATATTTCCAGCAGAAAGAACAGTCAATTATTTCCTCTTTGAAATAACACAGGGCACACTGTCCTCCGCGGTTTTTGACAAACTCTTTGTTCTGTCTCTCACTATTTTCTATAATTTTATTATCTACGGAACGATTGCTATAACTGCATTTGCTCTGTTCAGGTCAGGAAGGGTAAAATGGTCGTCTGAGGATAGAAAAATGTATATTCTCCTCTTCGGAGTCTTTGTTGCAATCACTGCGGTTTCTTCTCTAGTTCCAACTCCTGCTAGCTACAGTTACAGTCTGTCATTCCTGCCACTGGGGGCAATTGTCGCATCAGTCGGCTTGAAACACCTTCTTCATAATTATCCTCGGGAAAAACTTCTCGCCATAGCAGGAGTTCTCATCATTTTGACTGTTTCATTTTCTCTTCTCCAGTATCCACGTTTCCGCCTCGATTATAGTGAGGACGGTTCTCTCCGCTTCCCTGTGAATGAAGTTTCGGAAGTCGCAGATTTTGTAAGGCTTAACACAGCAGAAGAAAGTAAAATAATAACCTTCGAAATTCCCATTGCACTGGAAGCAGACCGTGCGGTGATTCACGGCTTTGAGCGGGGCTACTTTGGCTTCTTCTTATTCGATAGTGATAAAGCCCGTTCTGTCAACGGTATGAACTCTGAAATTTATGCAGAACATTTGGAAAGCAGAGATGCCTCTGCTGTTGTAATGAGTCAGAGAAAAACAGACAAGTTCTTTGAGCTAATTCCTCTTGAGGACAGCGCGTTAATTATGGAAGCTCTCTCTGAAAACTACTATCTTGCGAAGACTTTTGACCAGGTCACAGACTGGGGAAGTGTCAGGGTTTATCTTCCTCTAGAGAGACAAGAATAGCTTTAAATAATTTCTGCTCCATCTTAACAAACATGACTAAAATTCCAAGCAAAGTTCGCCTAGTTTTGAAAGAACTCAAACAAGACGACTCTGAGCTGGCTGAACTATGCATCTCCCGTGTAACGGAACTTCTTCAGTCCAGCGGCTGTTCGGATGCAAGATCCTGGGCTACAAATATACTCCCGTTAGTTCTTGGCGAAATGTCAGATGTAGAGGGAGCCGGGGATTTGGATGAATGGCTTTTGGATCTTGACGGGGCTGAATATGATGTTGTTTTTGGAATTCAGCAGGTTTTCAGCGAGATTCAGGATAAACTAGCAAAAAAGTCTCCTGAGGATATAAGAGATGCTATAATTTATTCAGTTGAAAAAACATTGACTGAAATGGACAGAATAAGGTATCAAAGGCTTTACGGCTGAGAATTCCAGTCCAGATATTCCTTGTTTACATCTTCAACATTTATTTTTAATATTGCAGGTATTTCGTAGCTGTGCAGTTCACTTATTCGTTTTTTAAGTGTTTCAAAATCTGCATTCGTTTTCATAATAAGAATGGCTTCGTCAGATTCCTTTATTTTACTCTTTTCTAAATAAATTGAGCTACAGTTAGGAATAATATTTACACAGAAAGCAAGTTTTTCTTCAAGCAATTGTCTTCCAAGTGTCTTCGCTTCCTCTGTGGTTTTTACCGGAGTGTATGTCAGATACATCATTTCTGGCTCATTCTCTTTACGAGCTCTTCATTTGCAATTCTCAGAGGCTCAGGTATTTTTTCAAGAGTCGTTTTTCTTACAATTTCTGCAGCAGTTTCTACAGATACTCTGTGACCAGGGCTTACGTAAAGTCTTGGCGATGTTGCTGTTTTTTTTACAACTTCTCCTACAATTTCCTCATCGTCCATTATCAGATTTTTCCCGTCAATAGTTTTCACTTCTCCGCAAAGAAGCTCAGTTGAAACCGCTATCGTTGCTATGTTCATTGAGAGTCCTACATGGCAGGCAATTCCAAACTTTCTTGGGTGGTTTAGTCCATGTCCTTTAATCATCAATATATCTGGTATGTCAAAACTCGTTATAGTGTCTGCTATTACTCGTCCTTCTCTGAACCCTCCGAATGTCGGGAGCTCAGGGATTCTGCTTGTGTCTTCAACAAAATCCTGTTTCAAAATTTCAAAATTTGAATAATTATCCTTTATTTTCAGAATGGACATAGCCACCTTTATTATACTTCCTCTGGAATAACTTGTTACTCCCCCAATTGTTTCCAAATTAACAGGAATCTCATCTTCAAGAATCAATTCTTCGTGAAATTGTTCCTGCAGTTCCGAAGCGGACAGAATTGTTATTTTTTCAGGGAAAAATTTGCTCATATTTTCAGATAGTCAGAAAGATTTATAACTTTTTAGGCTGCTCCTGGTTCGGAGCCTCCATCAAAAGGAGATTTATAACTCAGTCGTCCAGTTTTTGACAGAGTCTTACTTGCAGTATTTCGTATATTCAGAAGCTCAAGCTTTGAGGAGTGACACATCCCCTGTAACTCTCCTATCAAATTTCTGATAGATTCAAGAACTATTCTGGCTTTCCTAGCCTTTTTTGAAACACTATCTCCTGTTTGATTGGATAGAATAGTTAGTATCCATGTGTGTGCTGGTTTTTTTGCCCTGTCAACATCTGAATACTTTACTATTACTGAGTCCATCTGAGCTATACTGGAGTCTATAAAACTTATTAATTTGGTGCAGGAATTTGAGGGATTTTGACTGTAATCTCCTAAGAAGCTCTTCAAACTTTCATCAGTTCTGTAAGCACTCTTTATCACATGAAATTTCTTCAGAAGTGTAGACAGTTCACCATTAAGAGCCTGCAGAGAAGGCGCAATTGACTTAACTTTCTGCATTTCACAGGAACTGGCATTTTCTATAAGTTCGTCTATCCTGCCTCGGCTACTTGCAGTTAAATATTTTATTTTTCTGGATTTTAAATCATCTATAAAACTAGCTGCTTCATCAATAAGTCTCAGGACACAATCAGTATATTCTTTCTCAGTTCCGAGCATAATAGGGTCTGACATAGTATCTTTTAGTCTTTCTTATTTAATAGTTTTTATCGCAAGTGTTTTATATGCAAATATACAAAAAGTCTCTATGGTAGATGATATACAGGAAATAAGTGTTATTTCTGAAGGTGAAGAGGATGTAGAAAAAGAGCTTGAGGCTCTGGAAGAAATTCTTGGCAAAATTGTTCACCCCATAGCTGTAAGGCATCGTGATGTTGCATCAAATCTGAAGGAAGCGATTCATTCTCTGAAAAAGGAACTCAAACACCCTGAAATGGCTGCAGAAGCGCACGAGGGGGAGGATGAGAATATATTCATAATTTCACTTGCCATAGTTTCAATGTTTCGCAATCTTATTACCTATTACACTGAGAGAAAGAAAGCAGCGTCTGAAGATGAGAAAGTTCACATTGATAAAATTCTATCTTCCCTTAATTTCTCCACAAGTATCAAGCGCGGAGTGACAACTTGGACTGGGGAAGGTCCTCTTATGTCGGCTGCAAGGAATATACGCCAGTTGGCTGAGATTGAGTCAAAGAAAACCGGAAAGAAAACCTGGAGGCTCTGGGGTCACGAGGTTCGAATAGCCGGAAAGGAAGCCCACGAAACACTAGATGGAGCCAAGTCTTAAGTTCGCTTTATTTAATAAAAATAATTAAATTCTGAGCTCGCACTACGTTTTTAAAACAATTAAAACTCAGAGATTACAGAGCCCGTTCTATCCATTTTCTGGAGAAGGCACTTTTCACTCTGTTAACGATAGACCTACTTTCAATTCCTGCTGCTCCCTCAAGTCTGTCAAGAGATTCAACGACTTCCGCCATAGATGATCCAATAACGTCTCCGATAAGAATTCTAACCTTTGCCTGCTGGTCGTTGTCAAGTCCTTTTAGGGATTTTGAACTTTGAAGCAAATCCCCTACTGCAACTATTGCTGAATGGAGGTTCCATTTTCCTGATCTGACTTTTTCTTCAGCTATCGTGTGAACTTCCTCAGTTAAATCCTTAATATCTGTTCCTTTCTCAGCATTTCTTACAATATCTACAACAGTATCTATGATATCTTTTGTTATCGGTTCTGAATCCTTCAAAAGTTTAATTTCTACTCTTGGTTCAAGAGGTCTAAATACCCGATGAAGGGTTCTTTTAAGTTCTTCTTTTACTTTTGGTGCTACCGTAGCCATTGTTATCACCTATTAAGTGCATTATTTTCCTTATATATTTTACCCATGTCTACCAAAGACTGAAATATTTCTTGTAAACCCACATTCCGAAAACAGGTAGTATTAGTATTATGATAGCAGGCCAGCCACACTGCGTGAATATACAGGTGAAACTCTGAAGAAACTGACCACCAACACCGCCACTATCCTGTTTTGCTGGTGCATCAGCAGTTCTGCTGGACCTTGCCTCAATCGCTGCGCTTAAAACAAGCATTATAACAAGCGTCGCAACGAGCATAAACTTGGTCTTCTCCTTCATTTTTCTAGTTTAAAGTTCTCCCCTACTACTATGAGTCCTATGCCCAGAGCGAGAAGGATGAGTATGCTGTACCATGACTGGTACTCCTGTAGGAATTGTATAACTAACCAGATTACTCCAATAGTTATTGAAAATGCTCCTGCGATTGAACCTGCCTGCCACACTAGAAGGTAGCGTTTTGCATACTTTATTGATATGAAGTGCTCACCCAATATTACAAGGATTATTCCAACTACAATCAGTAATGCGCTTCCGTATATCTGCTCTCCAATAAGTATGCTTGCGTAGAGAAGGCCAAGCGTAATTGCAAGAAGAACAACGAACCAGCCTGTGAACTGGAAAACTTTCCAGACTTGCCTTTTCATATTTGCTGTTAATGAAATGCTTCTTATAAACGTTTCTATATTTCTTTGAACTTTTCAACAAAGCCGCTTATGAACTTGTCACGGTCTCCTGCCATTACTCTGGCACCGGCTGCCTTTGTATGTCCTCCGCCATTCGATTCGGCAAGTCCTTCAATCGCATATTTTATTATTTTAACCAAGTCAACTTTTTGTCCGCCTGCCCGCATACTGAAATAGTAGTGCTGTCCGACCTTTTCTGCCACTATTATTGATTTTTCCGTATACATGGACTGAAGCATATTTGACACCATTCCCCGTACTCTGTATTCTGAAGTGAAATCAAAAAGAATTATTCTTCCTTCTGCTAGTTCCTCAGCATCAGTCTCATGAAGTTTTTTCAGCCTCTCAAGCTCCTGTAAATATTCTTTTTCAAAACCAATCAAGGTTTCAGATTTTTCCACTTCTTCAGGCGATTCTGCATTTCTGACTGCATCTCTAGTCTCTGCCAACTTCCTCAGTACTGCACCTGCTTCAAACATCTGACTCAGTCTTTCAAAGTCAACTTTGTATCGTTTTTTGACAGAGCTAAGAAGTTCCTCTGCAGGATAGAAACCTTTGTCTGCTATAGTTCCTATAATGGCGACCCAGTCAAGTTCTTGGCATATAACATATGCTAGGTAAGAAGTTGGTCCGACAACTTCATCTGGAAGTTTAAACAAATGAGGATTAAGAACAAGAGTTTTCCCAAAATCAGGACTTCCAACTACCTTGTGGTGGTCAAGAACCATCACGTGCATTTCCTCACTTAATTCTTTCAAAGAGTCATAAGCTTCGCTTCCAAGGTCAAGAACAATGAGATTTTCTGCTTCTGTCTTTCTAATTTCTTTTTTTGTGTTACTGTGTATCAACGGGTCACTGCTTTCCATCAGAACAACTTCGACCTTCCTATCCTCGAGATATTTTGCGAATACTATTGCAGAACAGGCTCCGTCAGCATCGCTGTCGTGCACGATTACAACCTTTCCCTGTATGGAATTTAGGAATTCTCTGCCTTTTCCGTGAATAAGAACTTCAACATATTTCTGTCTTAGTTTGTCCGACACTTCAAACATTGCCGTTCCAATATCTGGCTGTCCGTATATCACCTTACTTCCTTCAGGTGCAAGGAAAAGCGCGGCAAGAGCAAGAAGGTCATCTTCTCCATCAATCACAATTTTCGCAGGGGTATTTTTGAGAGCGTCTTCAAAAGCCTTCCAAGCTGAAAGTGATATTTCTCCGGCATTATTTTCTGCTTTAATTTCCTGTACATCCAAAGCTTTCAGAGTTTTTACATCTTCTTCTGAAAGAGGCTCTCGCTCTGCTTTATAGTCAATAACACATATATCTGGAGTTATACCTTCTTTCAGTAGTCTCAGTGTTGTGATATCTCCGACTGCTATGAGCCCGTCTCCGCTTCTTGGAAGCTCTTCTATGAGCTCTCCAATCGGAGTCTTCAAATCCTTTCGCGTTTCTTCTGCTATCTTAAAATTACTCAGCATCTTTCTCCCTTTTTTTCTGGCTCGCAAGTATATGTGAGCAGTAGTTTCCTCTCATCGTGAAATAGCGGCAATCACAGCTCCACATATCCTTCCTTTTATTGAGTACTACTTCATGACTCTTTTCTGTTCCTGGCACTCTGTAATATGCAGTATTTTCAGTCTCTATTTCGGCAATTATTTCTGATGAAATCCTACTGGCTTTTTTCAGCCTGTTTCTATAAGTCTTTTTCCTGTATCTATTTTTGAGTGTTTGATAGTCTATTTCACTCCTCACTTTGAAAAAGCTTGAAAGACTTGAATCCAGTTCTGAAAATTCACTTTCGGGAATAAAAAGTGTGTTCATCTTTGTAAGAGCAGTCTCAAGATTGTAGGAAAGGTCCCCTTCTCCGGCTTCTAGTGATTTTGAGACAGTCTTTGCTCGATAAATTGAGTGCAGAAGTTCCAAAGAATTTCCAATTCTTGGAACAACGGAGTCATACTCCTGCCCATCTATTTTAGACTTCATCAATTCTACAGCTTTCTGATCGATTAAGGGCATAGCAGATGTTGTAATGAAGGCATAATCTGTTCCACAAACCCTTAGTCCGGTATTCAGCCGGCTGAGAACGCTTTTTTCTTCACTCATGTCTACTACAACATCACAATCAACAATTTTTTCGTATTCTTTCTGAGTTTTGTAATCCTCAGCTACAACAAGAGTTCTCTTGAAAGCCTTCTTGGCGTTTCTGAAAGCTATTTCCAGTATTGTTTCCCCATAGACATCAAGGAAGGACGGATTCCTTCCTTCCTGTGAGCCTGGAGATAGTAGGACTGCAGAACACTTCATAGGGAAAAAATATAGTCGTAGAATTATTTATAATGAGCCTAAGTTCTATTATTTGTTATGAAACTTTTCGGAACTTCGGGAATACGTGGTCTTTATCCGGATTTTGTGAGCGCAGAGCTTTTTACAAAAATAGGACTCTCACTTGGAACTCAGGCAGAAGGAGTCGTCTGCGTCGGAAGGGACTTCAGAACAAGCTCAAAACAATTGCAATCAGCCTTGGTTTCTGGGTTCCTTTCTACTGGTGCCGAAGTTCTCGATGCCGGTGCCTGCCCTACACCTGTTCTTGCATATGCAACAAAAAAATTCAAGGCATCTGCAGGCGCCATTATAACTGCTTCCCACAATCCTCCTGAATTCAACGGAGTTAAATTGTGGCAGTCAGACGGTTCTGCGTATTCTCCTGAAATGGAAAAGGAGATAGAAAATCTTATTGAATCTGGTAAAGTTAAGCGTGTTGGTTGGGAGGATATACAGAATTCCCGTCCAATAGAGGCTCTTGAGAGATATATGGAGGGTATCACAGCAGCCTTTTCACTGGAAGGTGGCTTGAAAACAGTTTCTGACTGCGGAAATGGCTCTGCAACACTAACTGCTCCTGAAATCCTGAGCAGAGTTTCTAACAATGTTTCAATTTTTGACAAGCCAGATGGTATGTTCCCAAATCGGCTGTCAGAACCCTCTGAGAAAAATCTTTCAGAGCTCAAGAAAAAAGTTATCACATCTAAAGCGGATGTCGGCTTTGCATTCGACGGTGACGGTGACAGAGTCGCTGTAATTGATAATCAGGGCGACTTCGTAAAGCAGGACACTCTACTAGCAATCCTTGCAAAATCTGAAATAGGAAAAAATGCCACAATAGCAGTTCCTGTTGACACTTCAATGGCAATCGACGAAATTGGAGCAAAAGTTATTCGTACAAAAGTCGGTGACGTTTATGTTTCTGAGGCTCTCAAAAAAGAAAAAGGAACATTTGGCGGAGAAGCAAGCGGTTGCTACATATTTCCGGAAGTCCATCTCTGCCCTGACGGGCTTCTTGCTGCCATGAAAATTCTGGAAACAATAGAGATTTCTGGAAAAAGTATGTCAGAACTCGTTGCCGAGATTCCCAGCTACCCAATTCTGAGGGGCGTCGTTGAAGGAGACAGGGAAAAATCCTTCAAAAAACTGTCTGAAAATGCGAAGAAACTTGGCGGAGAACTAAGTGAGACAGACGGAATTCGGATTCAATTGGAAGATGCCTGGATACTTGTAAGAAAGTCAGGCACAGAGGAAAAAGTGCGTATTACAGTAGAAGCTCATTCTGAAGCCCGAGCAAGGCAGTTAATGGGCAGTATTATGAACTAATAAGAGTTATAAAAGCGAACAGTTACTGTTGTATTATGGTTCTTGAGGGACTTGGCAAATCATTGAGAGACGGAATTCGTAGGATAGCGAAAGCTGGTTATGTCGACAAAAATACTCTCGATGAAGTTGTCAAGGATATTCAGAGGGCAATGCTGTCTGCTGATGTTAATGTTAAACTTGTTTTTGGTATGACAGAGAATATAAAATCGCGTGCCTGGGATGAGAAGCCACCCGAAGGACTCTCAAAACGCGAGCATATACTCAACATAGTTTATGAAGAAATAACCACCGCTCTCGGGGGCAAGGTAGAGGCAAAGGATATTGGAAAAGTTTCAAGAATAATGCTGGTCGGACTTTTCGGTTCAGGAAAGACAACAACTTGTGGGAAACTCGCCCGCCATCTAAAGAAGCAGGGTTTAAAAGTAGCTCTCATATCTACTGACACTTGGAGACCTGCTGCATATGAACAGCTGAAACAGATTGGTGAGGAAATCGATGTTCCTGTATTCGGAAATCCCAAGGAGAAGTCAGCCCTAAAGGTTTTAAAAAATTCTCTAAAGGAGACAAAAGGATTTGACGTTGTCATAGTCGACTCGGCAGGACGTGATACTGTTGATGAAGAGCTTTCAAAGGAACTGAAAAAACTCGACAAGGAGTTCAAGGCAGAGGAGAAACTCCTGGTCATTCCAGCGGACCTTGGTCAAAAGGCAGAACCCGTTGCAAAAGGTTTCAATGAACTTGTAGGAATCGACGGCGTAATACTTACTAAGCTAGATTCTACTGCAAAAGGTGGAGGTGCACTTTCAGCCTGCTCTGCTCTTGATGTTCCGATAAAATTCGTAGGTCTGGGTGAACGCTCTGAGGATTTTGAGGCCTTTAAACCTGATAAATTCGTCGGAAAACTCCTTGGTATGGGTGATTTGGAATCTCTTCTGAAGAAGACGCAGGAAATTTTCGGAGAAGTTGAGGAAGATCAAGTTCAGTCAATGCTCAAGGGTGACTTCAATCTCAAAGACCTTTACAAACAAATAGAGGGCATGAAAAAAATGGGACCTCTCAAGAAAGTTATGGAGATGATGCCTATGGGGGCCGACATTCCTAAGGATCAGATGGACATGTCCCAGGACAGAATGAATTCTTTCATGGTTATTATGGATTCTATGACAAACATGGAGCTTGAGAACCCAGAGCTTCTTGACAAGAGTAGGGTTGAGAGAATAGCAAGTGGTGCCGGAACAAGCGTTGAAAATGTGAGAACTCTGTTGAAGCAGTATAAAATGACAAAGAAAATGATGAAGCGCTTCGGAAAGAACCAAGGAGCTATGAAAAAAATGATGAAGAATTTTAAAGGCTTCCCTGGTATGTAGAAAAGTATTTATCAGTGATTAGGTTAGTGTGGTCTTATGGCAAAGAAAAAAAGTACAAGCAAAAAGAAAAACACAGTTCGCAAGAAATCTGACACTTTCAAAAGGGCAAAAAAATTCCTAAGCACAAGGACGCCTGCACAGAAGATTCTTCTTATTGGAATGGTAGTGCTCGTAATAGCTACACTTTCATTATTTTTCCCTTCAGGTGGTGCTGAATCTGGTGACACTATCACTTTCTTTTATTCAGTCCAGACTGCAAACGGAGGTCTTCCTGAGTCAGGAAACCTTACAGTAGTTCTTGGAGGTGGCAGGCTAATTCCTGGTGTCGAATCTGCCCTCTTGGGAAGCTCTGTCGGAGACAAGATTAGTATAAGAGTTCTTCCAAAAGACGGTTACGGAGAGAAAAATCTTTCATTAGTTGCCAAACAGTTCAGATACATCAGTCTCCCTCTGACAACTGAGGCTGACAAGAGTTATATTGAAGAAATACTTGGCGATACTCCACTGGGCTATGGTGTTGATATAAAATTACCTGGAACTCACTGGAAAACAACAGTTGGTTCAATTTCAGGAGATACTGTAAACATAACACATCACCTTGTCAACGGCTCTCTCTATTACATTTTCAACTATCCATATTCACTCAAGGTTATTGATGTGACAGACGATGGTTACATTGTTGAAAACCTTGCAAAGGTCGGTAATCCAATTCAGTTAGATGGTCGCCTTGGCTATATTGAGGATATTGACGACACATTCATTTACACAGACTTTAATCATCCAATGGCAGGAGAAACACTTCTGTTCGACCTGGAAATTCTTGATATAGAAGAGGCCTTAAACGAAGAAGTGCAATAGATTAATATTAGTGTATCATAGTCTGATTATGACTGCCAAACTTTCACGTTCATTAGGGCTTGTTGAATGTTCCCTTATGGGGATTGGAGTTATTCTTGGAGCGGGCATTTATGCTCTTATAGGAAAGGCAGCAGCCCTTGGAGGAAACGCTGTTTGGATGTCCTTCATAATGGCTGCTTTTGTAGCTGCTCTTACTGGTTTAAGCTACGCAGAGCTAAGTTCCTTCATACCAAAGGCTGGAGGAGAATACTATTATGCAAAATATGCTTTTGGTTCTTTTGTCGCATATCTCGTTAGCTGGCTTCTCATAGTTGGACTTGGAATAGGTTCTGCGGCGGTAGCCCTCGGATTTGCTGGCTATTTCTCAGCACTTTTCGGGACAGAAATAATCCTTTCTGCAGTTATTCTTATTGTCTTGGTTTCTCTCATATTAAGTTACGGAATAAAACAATCAGCTTGGTTTGCAATTGGCTGTACTCTACTGGAAATTGTTGGGCTTCTTATTATTCTATGGATTGGGCTTCCTCATCTTGGCTCTGTAAATTATCTTGAAATGCCAAGCGGTTTTTCAGGCATCATGGCTGCAGCGGCTCTGATATTTTTTGCATATATTGGTTTTGAGGAAATAGTTCAGCTAGCAGAGGAAACAAAAAACCCAACCAAAAATATCCCCCTTGCCCTTCTAATCTCTATTAGTGTAACAACTATTCTCTATATTCTGGTTTCTCTTGCGATAGTTTCAGTTGTCGGATGGGAATCTCTTGGAACCTCATCATCTCCTCTGGCTGACGTTGCCGCAATAGGATTTGGTCCGAGTGCATTTACTGTTCTCGCTGTTATTGCTTTATTTTCAACAGCAAATACAGTCCTAATTATGCTTCTTTCTGCTTCACGACTCTCATATGGAATGAGTGAGGACGGGAGTTTTCCAAAAGTCTTTTCCAAAGTTCATAGCAAACTAAAAACTCCGTATGTTTCAACATTTTCTGTGTCTGCATTGGCAATAGTGATAATTCTTCTTCTCAGAAATATAGAGGCTGTTGCGAACCTCACAAATTTTTCAATATTCATTACTTTCATAATAATAAATAGCTCGGTTATAATTTTGCGTTACAAATCCCCAGATCTCAAAAGAATTTTCAGAATCCCATTCAATGTGGCAAATATTCCTCTTCCTGCTGTACTCGGAATTCTGACGTCATTTCTGATGTTGTTCAATCTTGGGTCTACAATTCTTCTATATGGCTTCTTTGTGTTAATTATTGGACTGTTGTTCTACCTTCTCATTAAAAACTAAGTGAAAACTATTTAAGAGAGCATTTCCCCTATACTGTCATGCACAGCTCAGTTGAGATAGGAATAATACGAACCTAATCTCAGCGAAGCCGCGTGCCTCTTTTCGATGGTGATGGGGGCACTGGTAAGTTTGCGTATCATGGGCCAGTAGCTTAGCCTGGTGGAGCGCGCGTCTTATAAGGCGTCGTTTCGTACACTCGCTTAAGAAAGCGCGAGGTCCCGAGTTCAAATCTCGGCTGGCCCACATGCCCCGATGGTGTAGTCCGGCCAATCATACTAGGTTTTCATCCTGGTGACCTGGGTTCGAATCCCAGTCGGGGCGCTTGGTTTACTCCCGAGCGAAGCGAGGGGTTTTTTGTGCAACTTTTTTTCTAAAAAAGTGCTTCTGGGTCCCAGTCGGGGTGTAAGTTATCAAATTCAGCGCCCAGTTTGTGCTTTTATCGAATTCTTTAAATACATCTAGGAATTACAATAATTATGTCCTCAAAAAAGAGCGTAAGTATAAATGATCTGCATCTTCTTCAGCTGGATTCTCGTCTTGCAGAAATAAATGCTTTAGTTGCTCCTGTTTTTACAAGAACAAGCAACAGAGAATATATACTAGATGATGAAAAAATGAAACTTATTTTACTAATTGATAACTGGAGGAAGCAAAATCGCGAGCTTCTGTCATCTTCAGTTGGTGATTCTGAAATAAGAGTTGAAGATTTTCTCAAAGGTGTTTCTGAGGTTGTAAATAATTTACCTTCAATGGACAGTAAAACTCACAGTCAGTGGGTAACTCTCCTCAGTAAGGATAAACGAAGAAGAAGCCAAAGAAACAGGAGAAAATCCAAATCCAGATAATTCTTTAATTTCTGTCTCTTTTCTCAGATATTTTTATCTCTCCTAGTTTGGTCCTTTCTCCTCTCTCAAGTTTTAGTGTAAAATATTTTGCTTGTTCACCCTTAGCAAAAACAATTTCGTCATCTATTTCTTGTAGTTCTTCATTTATCTTATCAACTCTTTTTTGTACAGCTTTTAATTTTTCTTGAGGGGACTCTCTTCTTCTTTCAAGATTTTTTATATGTCCTGTAAGAGCTTCAATATATTCCTGTATTGTAGAATTGTAAGTTATCCTCAGCCTCTTCCACATATCCTTGATATTTTCTTCCAGTTCCTTATCTTCCTTACTCATGTCTTGAATTTGTTGTCTCTCCTATATATTTCTGTCTTCATGAAAGGTATTTATTCTGTTAAACCTAAAGAAAAATATGGCACGCAAATTTGAAGAATGGACCCAAGCATACTTGTGGTTGCAGGAATTTTTTGACTACCATCAGAGAAACCTTAAGCTGGTTAACAAATATCCAGGAGAGAGCACTGAGGATGCAATAGCATACTCTCTTCGTGACCTTTTGGATCTTGTAGAAGAGTGCTCGAAAGTTCTCTTCCCTGATGGTCCTCAAGTTGACACTGGAAGAGTCCTTCAGAAGTTCAAAGGAGTTCAGAACAACTTCAAGGGACTCCAAAAGAAGCAGCATATGCCTGCTGAGGAAAGGCGCCAACTTGAACAATTCAGGAGAAATTGATGAATCTCAGTGAAGTTGAATTCAGGCAGCCCTCTATCGAAGACGCTGAAATTTGTATGGAATACATAAATTGCCTCATTGATGAGGATGCTTACATAGCCCATCTTGAAAAATTTACACTCGAAGAAGAGCAGAAATTTCTTTCCTACGTTCAGGAAATGCGTGAAACTGACAGAGGAGTGACCCTTGTCGCCCTGCACGACGGTAAAATTATCGGTATCTGTGGAATCAACAGAGACTTTATGAAGAAAAGTGCTATGGACCACGTAGCCATTATGGACATAAGTGTTTCAGTTAATTGGCGCGGTAGCGGCTTAGCAAAATTACTCTTTGAAAAGACTCTTGACTCGGCAAAAGACTTGGGTCTGGAACTTGTAGAACTTTACTGCGACTCCAATAATGAAGGGGCTTTGAAATTCTACGAAAAACTTGGATTTTCAAGAGTTGCTTCCCGCAAGAAACACTCGAAAAGAGATGGAGTATATTCTGATATTATCATCCTTGAAATGTGGCTCCCAAAGTCTTAAAAAGTTCTCTACAATAGTCAGTTTATGAAAAAATTAGTTCTTATTATGGTATTTCCACTTCTAATTTCAGGCTGTCTGGCCGGTTCGAGTGCTGAGGAAAATCTCTATCAGGGTGTCAGTGAAATCGTTATTCCAAATGTAGGGGGTAATTTACTTGAAAATCCTCAAAGTCTTTGCGTTAAACTCTGCCAGGATTCCAAATCTGCAGGTCAGGATTTAAGTGTAGGTCCCTGTCTCTCAAACAGCATAGTTGAAGGCTGGGTATGTGATTCCGGTCACGATCCGCGTGAAGAAGTTGACAGAGATCAGTCTAATCAATGTGAGTCTTACATAAATGGAGAGGCGACACACTTTGTTGAAGTTTCTGTTGAAGACTGCCACATCATCGCCTCCAGATAAAAGTTTAATAAGAGTCCTTTCTTATTTGTCTTGAGGTTGGGATGAAGTCGCTTCTTATAGGTGGTGGTGCTCGCGAGCACGCCATAGCAAAAAGGATGGTCGAAGGTTCCGAGCTTTATGCTTTTGTCTCCTTAGACAATCCGGGAATTTCTTCCCTCGCTTCTGAAATAAAAGTAGGCAATATTCTTGATGCTAATGAAGCAATCCTCTTTGCCAGACACGTCATCCCTGATTACATATTCATTGGTCCGGGGACTGTTATCGCCGCCGGCGTTGGTGATGCTCTTTCAGAAGCCGGTTTCCAGGTAGTGGCTCCAAGCAGAGCCGGAGCAAGGCTGGATTGGGACTCTGCCTTCTTCAGATTTTTTATTCAGGATCATGCTTCTGAAGCCTCCCTGAAATTTGCTGCATGTGAAAGCCGTCACGAAATCAATAATGCATTCAGAGATATTGGAACTTCTCTTTCTGTCAGCACTTCCGAAAGTCCAGAAAATCACTTTGAAACCCCCTACCTTGCCAGGGAATACGCTTACAGATCGATTGGGGACAAGTCTTCCGGTTCTACCTCAGTTGTTCTCCAGGAAAAAGCAGAAGGGGAAAAATTTACTTTACAGGTTTTCACTGACGGTGAAACACTCTCTCCAATGCCTCTTGTAAAGAGTTACAAAATCTCAGAAAATGACAAAATCCACTTAAGTGAAGATGTAGGAACTTATTCTGAGTCAAACCACCTTCTGCCATATATCAGCACTGAGGATGCAGAAAATTCTTTGTCAATTCTCCAAAAACTTCTAAGAGCTTTGAAATCAGAACACAATTCAGTCTATAAGGGGGTTCTCTGCGCTCGCTTTGTGATGACTGCAGGGGGTCCAAAACTTCTTGATATTTCTGCCGGTTTTGGAGATCCTGAAGCACTCAATGTCTTATCTCTTCTAAAGACAGATTTTTCTCACTTGTGTATGTCCATTCTCGAGGGGAAATTATGGCCAAGCATAGAATTCAAAAAGAAGGCATCTGTTTGCAAATATTTAGTTCCTGTTGGCTATCCGGAAAAACCGAAGATTGGTGTCTCTCTTAGTGTTGACGAGGATAAAATATCTAAGGCAGGCGCCGAGCTGTACTACAATAGTGTCAATATCAAGAACGGGAAATTATACACCTCTGAAGGTAGGTCACTCGCGATTCTTGCTTTAGAAGACTCTCACGAGGATTCGGAAGATTTAGTTGAGTCCGCTATTTCTGCAGTAAAGTCCGAAAACATATTCTATAGAAAGGATATAGGGACTATAGGACTTGCTCAGAAAGCTATGAAAAAAATGGAGGAAATTCAAAATGTCTGATGTAATCGGCTTCGGAAATCTGAATACGGATATTCTGTATAGGGTTGATTCTGCATCATACGGTCGAGAGGCTTGTATACTTGAACAAAAAGAAGAGGCAGGCGGTTCAGCCGCAAATACTCTTGTCGGACTTTCAAGATTAGGTTTCAAAACAGCCGCTTTGGGTGTTGTAGGTTCTGATTCTGCAGGAAAGGATATTATGGAAATTCTCAAAAAAGAGTCTGTCAAAATATCAGGAGTTTCAAAGAAAAAAGGGCAGACTTCTAAAATACTTGCTATAATTGATAAATCTGGTGCCTCAACTTTTTACAGAGATTCTGGCGTGGCAAAAGAGCTCGAGCTAAGTGACATAAATACTGAGCAAATTAAGAAGGCAAAATATTTTCATATGTCTTCCTTTGTTGATTCCAGTAAACTGGACCTTCAAAAGGCTCTTGTCAAGAAACTGGGAAAAACAAAACTAAGTTTTTCTCCTGGCAAGGTAATGTCCCATTTCGGTTACAGTGAATTAATTCCAATACTCAAAAAGACGGACATCCTTCTCATAAATGAGGAGGAAATAAAATATCTCATGGACGAGTCCTACGAAGGCGCGTGTAGCCGGCTCTTCAAGCTGGGAGTCAAAAGAATTGCTGTAACTCGTGGCAAGGAAGGTTCCTATGTCGCATCAAGGAAAGAGTCATATAATATCCCAACATATCCTGCAAATGTGGTGGACAGCACAGGTTCAGGTGATGCCTACGCCGCAGGATTCCTTGCCGGAATCCTTGCTGGACGGACTTTGTCTGAGTCTGGAAAAATGGGAAGCAAAGTTGCATCCTTATGTATCCAGCACATGGGTGCAAGAGAAGGTCTTCCAACAATGGAGAAGCTGCTCGCAAAAAGCGTGCAAGAGGCAATCGAATGAAGCACATAACACTATTAGTCGGCTCGGAAACAGATATGCATATAGCCGAGTCTGTAAAAAAAGTTCTGGATGTCTACGAAGTTCCCTATCTTTGTGAAGTCTCTTCTGCACACAAAAATCCTGACAGAGTTCGAGAAATAGTGCTGGATTCCGCATCAGATGTTTTTATTTGCGTGGCCAGTCTTTCTGCTGCACTTCCAGGATTTGTTGCAAGCATAACCGCGAAACCAGTTATCGGAGTTCCAGTAGATGCAAAACTCGGAGGTCTGGACAGCCTTCTTTCGACAGTACAGATGCCTGCCGGAGTTCCAGTTGCGGCTGTCGGCGTTGATAATGGAAAAAATGCCGCCTATCTTGCTCTGAGGGTGCTTGGAATAAAATATCCTGAAGCTCTTGTCAAAAGCGGAGCTGCTATGCCTGCTTCTACAGAGTCACCTTCGAGCTTTGCATTTTTCGACCTTCCTGGTTCATCGTCAGATGAAGCCCCTGTAGCAGAGACAAGCGAAGCTACAGAGTCTGCAGAAGATGAGAAGCCAAAAGAGCGACCTTCTGGTGATTGGCTTTAAACGATTGAATGCAGATGGGCCTGTGGTCAGACGCGCAAGCGCGTAACCCCTACCCAAAGAATACTTGTGGGCCTGTGGTCTAGCTCGGTATGACGTTACCTTCACATGGTAAAGGTCGCCGGTTCAAATCCGGTCGGGCCCACTACACTCCCCTCTTCAACCATTTCACTCCGTTCTGATATAATAATGTCTTACTAAAGATCAGTTAAATAATGCAAGGGAGATTATGAAAAAAGTATATTTTCTCCATAATTCAAGGCTTAAAAAGATAAGTATAATACTTCCCAAATAAGCTTTGCCAGAACTAAACTATAATAGCATCGAGACAAGCAAGCACCCCACTAGATTTAAATAAGCAAACATTCATCAAAATGTTATCCCCCTGTAGCTCAATGGCAGAGCGTCCGGCTGTAGAACGTCATCAGTATGTGCTGATACCGGAAGGTTGCAGGTTCAAATCCAGCCGGGGGGACTTTTTTTCAAAATTCAATTTGAAAAACTATTATAGCTATAAAGTTCCTTAATATTATACGATGTTTAAGAAAAAGTATGGGAAATTTGGTAAAATCCTCATAGTCCTTATTGTAATTATAGGCGCACTCTTCTTTGCTGACAGACTCCTTGGTCTGGGCATAATGGAGAGTTTTGGTGGTATTTCCTTCGGCGGAGGTGGAGGTTCTGCTGTTAGTGGCGGAAGCAGTGGCGGAGCAACTGGCGGCGGAGGGGGCGGCTCTGGAATAATTATCCTCCTGGTAGCTGTAGTGGCACTTATTTTCTTATTTCGTCGATTAGGCTTTGACGGAGGACCTGGCAGAAGAAGACCTACTCCTCCTGCGCCTGCGGATGAAGAAGACGCTGGCGAGCGACGAGAGGGAATAGACCCTGAAGGTCTGGTAGATTTGGCAGACTCTGTAGATAGTGATCCAGATATGCCGGATGAAAAGCGTGAAGAGCCTCAGCTCCACGTCGACGAAGACCTCGATGAAATAGAGGAGGCTGATGAGCTATCAGATTCCGAAAAAGAAGAAATTAATACTGAAGAAATTTTAATTGACCTTTCTGAAAATTTTCTGGGTGTAAGGTCACAAGGGGGGCTAGGTTCCTGCGCTGCATTTGCTGCCTCTTGTATGGTGGAATACTACCACAATATTGACGGAAAGAGTGAGGTACTTTCTCCTCTCTTCCTTTACTATTTCGGGAGAGGGGTTGAAGCTAAAAATTCTGATGTGGGTAGCTTAACTCAAAATATTTTTTCATGCATTACAGATGAATCACGTGCTTCATATAAAGGAATTTGCACCGAGGCTTTGTGGAGCTACAAGGATCAAGAATCAGATGAGCCAAATAAGTTCAAAAAGAATCCTACAGAGGAACCTGAAAATGCTACTATTATAGAAGACGATGCAAGACGAAGGGGTGCACAGAAGTCATTAAAACTTTCCAGAACTGACACTTCAGAGTGGATATCTTGGCTGAAACAAGGAGACCCAATATACATAGCTATGGATACTTATGGAAATTTCAACCATCATACAAAATCTCTTTATACAAAAACTTCAGGTGGTAAAGACGAATGTCATGCAATGACGATTGTTGGTTACCACTCACACTATCCACACAAAGGTGGTGGAGTCAAGGCTTTCAAAATCAGGAATAGTTGGGGTAAGGGCTTTGGAGAAGGGGGTTATGTGTGGATTACTGAAGAGCTTCTTCTGAAGCTTCTTGTTGAGCCACCTGTTATACTTTCAGGCTTACTACCCCTTGGTTATATTCCACCTGTTTTCGATCCTTTTGAGGGGAAGACTAGGGACTACAAAAAGAAGGGGGACATACCCTCTGAGTGGAAAGATTTTTCGGACGCCCTTTCAGAAGGGGAATGGAAGGAGATGAACGCTACTGAAATCACAGAAAAGTATCAGCGTTGGCGTCGAACTGCAATGGGGCTACTTCATATTGATAGCCTTGAAAATATGGGTTCTGACGATATTGCAGAGTATTTTGATACTGCAAAGCACAACTTTGGGGAATATTCAGAAAAGTATTCTTACGGAAAATCCTACAACAAAGAAGTTATGAGGATAAAAGCTCTTGCAGCAGAATTTCTAAATAAATGGATTGAAAGTGGAGCTTCTGAAGAGGAAGAATAAAAGCGAACTTTAGCTACTTCTTCTTAAAAACACCAATTTTTCTTACTGGCCTGAAATCTGATATTTGTTTCTCAAGCTTCTCTCTAAGCTCTCTGTTCAAATTATAACCATTTCCTGAAATCTCGACTCCTTCAATGATTTCATAACTTGCTCCGAATTGAGTTTGTAAATGACCTTTAATCTGTTCAAACAATGCAGAAGTGTTATCTCTGGTGTTTCCACTCCTGAACAATACTGCCCAATTCTGTCCATCAATAGTTTCTCTGACCTGGTTCAAGGTTATTCCTCTCCCTTCCCACATTATTGTAATGTATGGAAGAACTGTATAGAATCCGTACTGGGCGCTCTGTGGTGCATCTTTGCATAAATCTCGTATGAAATATGAGCTTGCCAGCCATTTATAGTGATGCTCTTCATCAGTTCCCATCGGGACTATAATCCATTCGCGCCTTTTATTTCTAAACGTAGTGTTAATGAGAGCCTGAAATGGTTTAGTATATCCTTTGTATATATCTGAGTCTTTGTAATCTGCCATAACTCACATAGTTTTGGTTGATATAAATATGTTGCTTCCACAATGCTTTTATAGTTAAAAATACTCGTAGCGGAGGTATCATGCCCATAAAATTACTACTCGGTGTATATGGAATCTACGTTCTAGTGAAACTGGCCGTACTTGCAGTTCTTGGAACCGTTCTAGTCAAGAAATACAAGAAATTTTTCAATCGTGTAATTCCGCAGAGATTCAGAAAGAACTAGAATTCAAAAATATAGATCGTCGTCTTCTGTCTTAGAGATGAAAGCAAAGGCTTCTTCGATCCCATCTTCTCCCAATGATTCTATATTCTCAGAAGAGTTTATCCACTCTTCCCCCTCAAGTGCAAGTGTCTCAACAAGTTTTTCGTTTACTGTTTCTTCTCCATATGCAAGTTCAATTGCATAAATAATATCAGAAAAACACCAACTATCTCTTGTCCTCTGAATCGCCTTTGCAACTCTCTGCATCAGTTCAATTCGTCGCCATCGCTTTTCTGGAAATCTTGCAGAATAAGAGAATGCCTCTGCCTTTGCGTCGAGCAAGTGTTGTTCCATCAGACTTCTATTGTCAGCTTCACTGAGCTCTGGTAGTCCTCTATTGTGCCAAGAAGGTCCTCTCTCTTGCTCTGAAGTTTTTCAAGTTTCTCCTCTTTCATGCCTATTAGACGTTCAAGAACCTCATCTGGCTTTGCGATATACAACATTGGTCGTGTCTCTATAGTTTCTATCAGCCCAAAATATCCAAGTTCCTGCATAGTTCTGTGGACGTGTTTCATCTGTATGTTTGTATTCTTACTGACTTCCCTAGCAGTTGCCTTTCCAAGAATCATCACAGCAGCTGTTCCTTGTGCTTGATAATCTGTAAGCCCAAATTGCTTCAGATATACATAAAGTTCCTCTATCGCCCTTATTTGTATCGCCATGATGGAAACTTCGTGGTTTAAGTTATAAATTTGATTTAACTTGGAAAGTTAATCAATTTCCACTTTTCTGAGAACATCTGCGTCAGTTGTAATAATTTCAGTTTCCTCTGGAGATGCTTCAATCTTTATATTGTAATGACTGTCTCCCAACATCAAGACTCCCTCCCCTGGTTTCGCTGTCAGAAGTATTTGTTTTTCTCTTGTATTCAGTCCAAAGAAGGGTTGGCTGTATTTCATATCACTTGCCTCGTGACCAAAAATATATTTGAAACTAGTGTTCGCCAGGACGGCTTCTCCTGCCTCACTATTCGTAAGGTCTCTTACCTGTTGTGTAATGAGGATGAGGGACATATTCCACTTCCTCGATGTCTTAACCATTTTGAAAATGTGGTCAACTACTGCTGGTTCTCTAAGGAGTTTCCAGACCTCATCAACTACGACGAAGCTTCTTTCCCTGTCTCTTCTCATTTCATAGTTCAGATATTCCAGTATCATATGCAATATTAAGGGCTGGACGTGCTCAGACATTTCAGATATATCAAATACGACTAATTGATTTTCAAATTCCATCTGAGTTCTTGAGTTAAGATAAGAAAAAAGTCCGTCCTCTTCAATGAACATATCCATCTTGCACATAATGGATAAAATCTCATCTTTCTGTTTCTGTGTTTCTGCTTTTCCCATTTCTTCTGAAAGTGCCTCATAGAGGTCAGATAAAATCGGCGGAGAATTTTGCCAACTTTCTTTGACTTCTTTTTCAATCCCCTTCATTTTGTAGGCGGACAATATTGCTCTCTCAAGTCTGGATTTCTGATAGCTTGACATATCTCCAAAAAGAACGGCGAAGGAGCTCATAAGAGATTCCCGCTTTTCACTATAATCCTGTCCCATAAAGTCAAGAAGATTAATACAGGTCTTTGAATCCCTTGAAATTTTCACAACTTTCCCTCCTAGTGCCGAGGCGAGGGCTGCGTACTCTCCTTCAGGATCTATTATTCTTACCTTTGCACCGTTCCACATAACTCTTGTTGCGAGCAGTTTCGCCGCGAAGGATTTTCCGCTTCCAGAAGATCCGACAACTATTCCATTCGGGTTCCTGAATCTGAAGATGTCCTGTATTATAGGTATGTTGTTCTTTTCATTGACTCCAAGGAAAACACCTCCGTCTTCGAGTTCAAGATAACTTGTGGTGAATGGAAAGAGTGCACTCAGAGCAGAAGTCGTCAGGGCTCTCTTTACACTAAGTCTGTTTCTAGCAAAGGGGAGAACGCTTTCAATACCTTCTCTCATTCTATATCCTGGTCTCCTCGGAATAATTTTTACTGAGCTCATTATGGACTCGACTTTTTTTGTTTGCCTTTCCAGTTCGCTGTCATCATAAGCCTTTACATTTACATAGAGTGATGTGTCAAAAAGTCTCTCTTCTCCGAATTCAACTCTTTTCAGGGTTGAATTAGCGTCAGCTATTTTGTTTGCCAGAGTGGCACTACTACTACCTGTTTTCTTAAGGCTGAAATTATCTGCATCCATCTTTTTTATGGCATTGTCCAGATAAACTCTACTGTCATCATTTGTCATTGGATGGATATGCAGGCTTATGTCAAACTCTCCCTTTGCTGTAATAATTCTGTCAAGAAAACCTTCCTGAACTCTTCCGGGCCAGCCAGCTGCCATCACTATTCGATTGTACCTGTCATTTATGTTTATTTTATCTTGTCCAATAGAAACTGAGCTGGGTTTCAGAATTTCCTGTACTCCCTTTTCCTCACTCTGCTTTCTTTTCAGATTAAACATTTTCCTTCCTTCCTTCGAAATTTCCAAGTACTGTAATCGGAGAGATGTAGCCCCAATCTTCTTCAATATGGCCTTCAAGAAAACTGGCCAGAAGTGGTGCTAGTTCTCCTGAGTTTAGTCTTCTTGCTTTTATCCCACAGCCGGATAGTCCGTCTATACAAAGAGAAACTCTTGAATCAATTTCACTTTGATCCTTTCGCGTCTTTCCCGCCGGAACTATAACATAAAAGAGACGGTTTTTCACATTCCTCTCTTTAATAGTCTTCTCAAAATACTTACAGAAATGTTCGAAGAGTTTTCCTGCCTTCTTTCCTTTTGACTTATTGGCCCGCTCTTTTACTGATTTCAAATATGGTTCGATATCTAACTTCACAGTCCTCACAAGTATCTGTATGGGGAAATCCAGAGAGTCAAGAAACCTTCTGTAGCGTCCTATTATTGCCTCCTTATCTTCTTCAGAACGCATAGTGAAGTTTATCGGACTTGCCTGTACTATCGCGAGAACTGTCCCGTTATCCATAAGAACTGCCCCGTTTTTTATTCCACTAACTCCAATGAGCTTCGCCATTTCAGCATCAAGGTAGCCGAAGCGCTTTGGCCTGCGGTGATACCTAGCGATACTATAGAGGTGTTCATCAGCATTCCTTGATTTTACTTTGGCGAAGCCCAGTATAAGTCCTAAAATAAGTGAAATAGCAGAGAGAGATATTCTTACAGTCTCTATCAGTGGCAGTTTCCAGAAGAAGATTGCTACAATTCCTCCGAGGAGGAGATAGATTACCTGTCTGAAAGTTAGTGCTCCTAATACTTTCTCTTCATAACGCATACTCTGTGGAACATCGTATCCGGATTTTATTTCAGTCATCGAATCACCCCTACCACAGTAAATCTTCTAAGAGATCCTATTGCATCCTTCACTGGGCTTACAAGGGATTTGAGAGTTCCAGTTATCACATAGTAATTTATTATAACAAAGGCTAGAAGAGAGACAAAAACAAAGTCAGTCGTTCCTGTAAGTGTCATAAGAAGAAGTGCGTCTACAATTGGCATCGCCAGAAAGAGAGTAAGTGTCGCAATTGCCTTGGCTCCCAGTGCTTCAAATTCTTCCCAACTTGAATTGTACATAACCCAAGCAAAGGGTAGAATCAAGACTCCAAATTCTGTTAAGAAGAGTCTCGTTTTTACGAAAATCTCTGCCATGCTTACAACAATTACTGTATAGAGTGTTGTAAAAAAGTCTGCACTGGCATTTACAGGATTCAGGAACTGTACTTTCTCTTTCCATATCAAATATTTTGCGCCCGCAAGTGACATTTCGTAAACTGAGGTGTATATGTAGTATGAAGCATAGAGGCCTGCAAGCATGAAAACAAGATTTTTCAATTGCCCCTTCATTGTTTCTCTTGCGACGGGACTTCCCATCCCTCCAACAACAAGAGGAAGTAGATTGTAGCTGAAAAGCACAAGGACAAATGCGGCAACTAAGAATCCTGTAACCTTCGCACTTTTTTTCTCATCAAGCTCTGGTTTCTTGGAGTAAACCTCCATAAAATTCTGATAGCTCTTCTCCCCTGGCTCTAAGAGAACTTTTTGTCTGAATGTGTCAATACCCTTGTCTATTCTTGCTTCGCTTTCATTTGCTATAATTATGGGAAGTTTTGTCTGTATATCTGTGTTCAGCTGATTTATTGATGTAGTTATGGGACTTAAGTCTATCAGGCCTATTGAACTTCCTCCTATATCTCCTACAGCTGTCGCTGAACCAGTCCCTAATACAAATACCAGAGCTGCCGCTACAAGAAAAATTCTCAGTTTTTTCATTTATACTAAATAATTTATTATTGGAACTGCAAGCAGTATTCCTGCATAGCCAAGTATTACTGCAAGCATCTGCTTCTTCACCTGTTCTCGCTCTGCAGGATTTCCAGATGCTGCTGACCATTGCATAAAATTGTATGCAAGTGCAACCGCCACTGCGGCTGTTGCTATTCCTTTTATAAGGGCATAAGCATTCCAAAATGGTTGCAGTATCTCATCAGGAACTTCTGTTGTGTTTGGTGGTATTATTGCATAGGCTGCGTTGCACAGTGCAAGAAGCCCTGCAAGAGATGTTCCTACTACTTTTCCTATTTTTATCACCAGCTTTTCCATAAGCTCACCTCTACACTTAAAGTGGCACAGAAATCTATTTAACACAAATCCCATGTAGTTGCGGGTTATCAAGAAAGCTTTATAAGGCTCTTAACTTTATATCGCACATGAACAAACTATTGGTTGGGGGTGTCGTCGTTGTTATCGCGGCCGCTCTCGTCTATTACTTCATGTACATGCAGTAATTACTGGACTTTCTGAATTGATTTTTATTAGCTTAGGCTTTAAGCTATTTTCGAGCTTCACAAAGAATAATAAGTTAGCATTCTAATTGTAGTTTATGCGTTCCAAAGCAGACTTAGGTTTATCTCTGTACACACGCGTAAAGGGTTTCAATCAATGAAGAGGAAATGCATAATTTGCGGATGCAGGAAGCACTGGCTCATAGGTTGTGTTGGACACAGCACCGGAACTTGCAATTGCGCGAAAAATAAAAAATAACTTTATAAAGAACTAAGCACAACTTAGCTTATGGTAAGTTATCTTACAATGCTTTCAAGCCCGTCATACCTTCTCTTCTGGTTTGCATTAATCTGGGCAGTTATATGGAAGGGGTTTGCTCTGTGGCACTCCGCAAGAAATCTGCAAAAGAAATGGTTCATTGTTTTACTTGTTGTTAATACACTTGGTGTGTTGGAAATAGCCTATCTATTTCTCTTCAGAAAGGATCGCTTCAAGAAGGATATACTTGGGCGAAAAATAAAGAAAAAGAAATGAGTTCTGAAACTGTTCTAAGTCTCAAAAAGAGAGCTAATCAATTACCTCCCTCAATCAGAGTTGGAAAATCAGGTCTTACTGAAGAAGTTATATCTGAAATAAAGGCGCGACTTGAAAATACTGAACTTATCAAGGTTAAATTTCTAAACACTGCAATTCAGGACAATAAAAATGACTTATTCAAAGAGCTTGCCGAGAGGACTGACTCTTCTCTCATAAATACTGTCGGATTTACTGCAACTATCTACAAAAAGAAATCTTCTAAATAATTCCAAGTCGGGATAGTGAAAGTCCTATCCATACAATAAGTGCCAAATACATTATTGCAACACCACGATTTATAGGGAAATTAAAAAAGTATTTAGCATAGTTTGAATACCAGTGCATTGTCTTTTTGTGTAACTTTCCCCTCGAAAAAGCCATCACAAAATATATACTACTGTCTAAAACGAAGAGGTAGTACAGTATGGCTTCAAATCCCCAAATCATAGTCGCTCTAAAGAGTCTCGCTATATATAGTTTATGTGGGCTTCCTCTCGTTTAAGTTACCACAAGCCTTATATACCTCAGGGTACTCATAAATGGAGTCTGACGGTCATAGTAGAGGGGAAACACCCGTTCCCATTCCGAACACGGAAGTTAAGCTCTCTTACGATATGATGTGTACTGTGCAACTGCACGGGAAACTCATGAAGCTGTCAGGCACCATACTCATCCGTTCGCGGAGATCACCGATGTCAGGCCAAATATAAAACCACCCAACAGACTTACAATATCAGTCGGGAGTCTCGCAAAATGCCCTGATGGTGTAGTGGTTTAGCATACGACCCTGTCACGGTCGTGACCTGGGTTCAAATCCCAGTCAGGGCGCTTGGCCCACGCAACACCAAAAAAGGGCCTCATTGGGCCCGTAGCTCAGGCTGGGAGAGCGCCTGGCTTTTAACCAGGGTGTCGCGGGTTCAAATCCCGTCGGGCCCATAGCCCAATATAGTACAGAAGATTGCCTAAAAGGCAGAAGGATATTCATAAATGGTAGAAGAGAAAGAAACATTCGATGTGTCAGCGCATTCACTTGTTCCGAAACACGAAATACTTGAAGAAAAGGATGTCGAGGCTGTACTGACAAAGTATGGCGCAGAGCGAAGACAGCTTCCAAAGATTAACAAAAATGATCCGGCTATCAAACATATGAAGCCTTCAAAGGGTCAGGTCATCTGTATCACCAGAAAAAGTGAGACGGCTGGCAAAACACTTTATTATAGGGTTGTGATTTAAATGGAACGTCGCTCGCTTGTTAACAAATTTTTCGAAGAAAACGGACTTGTGGAGCACCATATATCTTCTTACAATTCATTTATTGAGAACGGACTTCAGAGTGTCATAGACGAAATCGGAGTCATAAATCCTGACATCGAGGGTTTCGAAGTCAGACTCGACGGAATCAGAGTTGGAAAGCCTTCCATCAAGGAAGCAACCGGTGCAGTCAGACAAATTTTCCCTAATGAGGCTCGCCTCAGAGATCTTACTTATGCATCTCCACTCATCCTAGAACTTACTCCAATTCAAAATGAAGTTGAGCAGCCAAAAATGGAAGTTCCAATTGGCTCTCTCCCGACAATGCTTCGCTCAAAAATTTGCAATCTCTATGGAATGGACAGAGACGAGCTTATAGGAGTTAATGAGGACCCAAATGATCCCGGAGGATATTTCGTTGTCAATGGAACAGAGAGAGTTCTTATACTTGTTGAAGACCTGGCTCCGAATCTGATGAATGTCAGCCACGTCAAACTCGGTCCAACAACTGAGAGTGCCCGTGTCTTCTCAGAAGGAGGCTGGTACAGAAGAAGAAACTCAGTCAGCAGAAAGAAAGACGGCGGTCTTATAATGGAGATGCCACCTTTCTCAAAACCAGTACCTTTCATAGCAGTTCTAAAAGCACTTGGAATGGAAAAGGATTCTGACATAGTAAAGGAAATTGCAAGTAACCCTTCTCTGGCTTCTGAGCTTTACGTCAGCTTTGAAGAAGCAGAAGAAGCAAAGAACAGAAATGATGCACTCGACCTTCTCGGAAAGAAGGTGGCCTTTGGTCAGGAAAAGGAAGCCAGAATGGAGAGGGCAGAAAGAGTTCTTGATACATTCCTTCTTCCTCATATTGGAACAATGCCTGAGGACAGAATTTACAAGGCTGTCTATCTCTGCAGAATGGCAAACAAAGTAATCAGACTCCATCTCAACATGGTCGATGTCGATGACAAGGATCACTATTCAAACAAGAGACTTGGACTTGCAGGAAGTCTTCTGGAAGACCTCTTTAGAGTTGCTTTCAGAGCACTTGTCAACAATACCACTTATTCACTTGAAAAAGCATACAAGAGGAATAGGAAACTCGCAATAAGAAATTCAATTCGCAGTAATTTCCTCACAGAAAGAATTCAGCACGCTGTAGCAACCGGAGCCTGGATTGGAAGCAGACAGGGAGTCTCACAGCACCTTGACAGAATGAATTTCATATCCTCAATTTCTCACAGAAGGCGTGTCAGGTCGCTTCTCAGCACCACACAGCCGCATTTCGAAGCCCGTGACTTGCACTCAACTCACTGGGGAAGACTGTGTCCGTCTGAAACTCCTGAAGGTTCAAACATAGGACTTGTTAAAAATCTGGCACTCACTACAAAACTTACAACTGAGTCAGATGATGCACTTATTGAAGAAACTCTGAGAAAGAAGGGAGTTAAGAGGTTAGAATAATGGAAAGGCCGACAGACGTATATCTGAATGGAAGAATTGTCGGCAACACGGACGACGCACTAAAACTTTCTGATGAGATGAGAAATCTAAGACGGCAGAGCGTTATAGCCTCTGATGTCAGCATCTCATACATTGACACTGAAAATGAGCTTCATATAAACACGGACGAAGGTCGTGTTGTAAGACCGCTAATCAGAGTTGAAAAGGGTGTTCCCATTCTAACTGAAGACTATCTTAACAAGGTAAAAAATGATGAGATGTCTTGGGGAGATCTAGTCCGAAGAGGAATTATAGAATACCTTGACGCTTCTGAAGAGGAAAATACTTTCATAGCTCTAAACGATTCTGAACTTACTGAGGAACACACTCACCTTGAAATTGACCCTGCAGCAATATTCGGAGTCTGCGGAAATTTTGTCCCCTTCCTGAACCACAACATGGCGACCCGTGTAACCCTCGGGGCAAACATGTCAAAACAAGGAACAGGACTTTACGCTTCAAACTATTCAATTCGAACTGATACACAGAAGCACCTTCTCAATTATCCTCAGATGCCACTTGTCCGTTCAGTTCCAATGGACCTTGTAAACTACGACGAGAGAGCATCAGGACAAAACCTTGTCGTCGCCATCCTTTCACAGGGCGGTTACAATATGCAGGATGCAATCATACTGAATAAGGCTTCAATCGAGAGAGGAATTGGCAGAACAGTATCCTTCAGAACTTACAAAGCCTCGGAGCAGAGATATCCTGGAGGTCAGATTGATTCAATAGAAGTTCCTGATAAGGAAGTAAGAGGCTACCGTTCAGAGACTTGCTACAGACATCTCGGAGAAGACGGAATTGCCGAGACGGAATCTCTTATAGGTGAAGAGGACGTCATAATCGGAAAGACCTCACCTCCACGTTTCCTTGAAGTAATGGAGGAATTCGGAATCTCTGTCAAGAACAGGAGAGAAAGCTCTCTCGGAGCAAAGACAGGAGAGGGCGGAATAGCGGACACAATTCTTATTTCAGAAAACCTTGAGGGAGACAAACAGGTAAAAGTAAAACTCCGTGACCCACGAGTTCCTGAACTTGGAGACAAATTCTCCTCAAGACACGGTCAAAAGGGAGTTGTCGGACAGGTTCTTCCCCAAGAAGATTCACCTTTCACAGCTTCTGGAATTATTCCTGACCTAATAGTTAACCCCCACGCAATTCCTTCAAGAATGACTATCGGACAGCTTCTGGAGTCAATTGGAGGAAAGCTTGGCTCAATCGAAGGACGAAGAATTGATGCAAGCCCCTTCACTGGAGAGTCTGAAGACGATATGAGAGCCCAGCTTGAAAAGCACGGTTTCACAAACACAGGAAAGGAAGTCATGTACAATGGAGTTACTGGAGAAAAACTCGAGGCAGAAATTTTCGTCGGCGTCGTCTATTATCAGAAGCTTAAGCACATGGTCGTTGACAAGATAAGAGCCCGCTCAAGAGGGCCTGTTCAGATTCTTACTCGTCAGCCAACTGCAGGAAAGGCACGAGATGGTGGTCTGCGAGTCGGAGAAATGGAAAAGGATACCTTTGTAGCTCACGGAGCTTCATTATTGCTGAAGGAAAGACTTCTCGACGAGTCTGACAAGACAACTGTTCCAGTCTGCAATGGTTGTGGATTAGTTGCTGTCTACGACAGATTCCGAGATATGTACTTCTGCACAGTTTGCGGCGAAAACATTGAGGCAAAAATGGTTGAGATGTCATACGCATTCAAGCTTCTTCTTGATGAAATGAAGTCTCTCTGCATTTACCCAAGACTTTTGGTTGGTGATAAAGGATGAACAAATTCATAAAAAGTAAAATTGACAGCATAGAGTTCAGGATGCTCTCTCCTAAAATGATAAAGAGAATGTCTGTTGCTAAAATTATCACTCCTGACACACACGATACTGACGGATATCCTATCAAATCTGGTCTTATGGATCCACGTCTCGGAGTTATAGATCCAGGACTCAGGTGCAGAACTTGCAAAAGCAAGATGGGAGAATGCCCTGGGCACTTCGGATTTATAGATCTTGCAAGACCTGTTATCCACGTTGGATTTGCAAAGCTAATATACAATGTTCTCAGAGGGACCTGCAGACCCTGCGGAAGAATTCTTCTTCCTCAGAGCGATATAGATGATTACAAAATAAAACTCAGGGAGGCAAAGGCCGTTGGTGCTGAAGAGTTTGAGGACATGGTCAAGAAAACCACAACAGAAGCAAGAAAACCAAAGGCATGCGCCCATTGTTCTGAGAAAAAACTCAAAATCAAATTTGAAAAACCAACTGGCTATACTGAGGACGGCGCAAGAATCATGCCGACAGAAATAAAAGAATGGTTCGAAAAAATACCTGACGACGATATTTTCCTCTTTGGGCTAAAACCTGAGAGTTCAAGACCTGAGTGGGCAATACTGACTGTTGTCCCTGTTCCACCTGTCACCACAAGACCGAGTATTACGCTTGAAACAGGAGAGCGTTCTGAGGACGATCTTACTCACAAACTTGTTGATATAATCAGGCTAAATCAGAGACTTCGTGAAAATATTGAAGCAGGTGCTCCTCACCTAATTGTTGAGGATCAGTGGGAGCTTGTACAGTACCACGTAACCACTTTGATGGACAATGAAGTAACTGGAGTTCCAACAGCAAGGCACAGGTCAGGAAGACCACTGAAGACTCTAAAACAGAGGCTTAAGGGTAAGGAAGGTCGATTCAGGTCAAGCCTTGCAGGAAAGCGTGTTGACTTCTCGGCAAGAACTGTTGTTTCTCCTGACCCCAATATCAGCATCGATGAGGTAGGAATTCCTTATGAAATTGCAACAGAGCTTACAATACCTGAAAGAATTACCACACTTAACAAAGAAAGAATTCTGACTTATGTCAAAAATCGTGATGTATATCCTGGAGCAAACTACGTAATCAGACCGGACGGACGAAGAAAGAGACTTACATCAGAGAGTATTGATGAAATATTGGAAGAAATTGATGTTGGCTACATCGTTGAGAGACATCTTATTGACGGAGATATAGTTCTCTTCAACAGACAGCCTTCACTTCACAAGATGTCAATGATGGCTCACAGAGCAAGAATTCTTCCCGGAAAGACCTTCAGACTAAATCTCTGTGTCTGCACACCTTATAACGCTGACTTCGACGGAGACGAAATGAACCTTCACGTTCCACAGACTGAGGAAGCAAGAACTGAGGCACGTCTTCTTATGTCAGTCCAGAACCAGATAAGGTCTCCAAGATTCGGAGGACCTATTATCGGATGTATACACGACCACATTTCTGGACTTTATTCTCTAAGCAAGGATGAATTGAATTCAAAAGAGGCTTTCCAACTGGCAAGTAGAGCAGGATATGCAGAAGAATTCAAACTTGGCACAGGAAGAATACAGGGCCGGGATATTATCAGCCTCTTCATACCTGATGACATAAATATGGAATATACTGCAAAGGATAATGGTCTCGTTGTCATAAAAAATGGAATTCTGAAGAAGGGTTCAATTGATGACAAATCTGTCGGTGTTATGGCAGGAAAGCTTCTTGATGAAGTTCTGAGAAAGCACGGTCCTGAAGGGGCAAAGAACTTCCTAAACTCTATCACAAAACTCGCTATTGCCTACCTTGACAAGAGAGGTTTCACAACAGGACTTGATGAAGAAGACCTTCCTGAAAAGACAATGGAGGACATTTCAAAGGTTCTCTCTGGCGCAGAGAAGAAGGTCGACGAATTGGTTTCAAAATACAGAGCAGGAAAACTTGTTCCATCCAAAGGAAAGAGTGTCATAGACACGCTCGAAGAGCTAATCATGATTGAACTAAACAATGCAAGGAACAAGGCAGGAACTCTCGCAAAAGATCACCTCGAGGAGAATAACTTTGCTCTTCTCATGGCAAAGACTGGAGCAAGAGGAAGCATGCTTAACATTACACAAATGTCTGCATGCATTGGTCAGCAGGCTATCAGAGGTCAGAGAATTCTCAGAGGATATAGGGAGAGGACTCTTCCTCACTTCGCTAAAAATGATCTTGGTGCAAGATCCCGTGGATTCGTTAGTTCCAGCTACAAGAGTGGAATGGGTCCCATTGAATTCTTCTTCCATGCAATGGGGGGTCGAGAGTCTCTGACTGACACAGCTATGAGAACTCCAAAATCAGGTTATCTCCAGAGAAGACTCATCAATGCTATGCAGGACATTATTGTTGATTACAATGAGACTGTCAGAGACGGTCGTGGAGTTATTATACAATTTAACTATGGTGAAGATGGAGTCGATCCGGCAAAGACAGACCTTGGAAAATCCGTAAATCTGGAAAAAACAATGAAGGACGTGGAAAACAAATGAGTGAAAAGTCAAATACATCAGAAGTGAATGAACTTGAACTGCCTCCAAAGCTAAAGAAAGAGGCAGAGGCATTTGCAGGCAATGTAAAGAATAAGAAGCAGTCTGAGGACTTTCTAAGTCTCGTTAACTCAACATATAATAAGGCAAAGGTAGAGCCAGGAGAAGGAGTCGGTGTTATAGCCGCCCAGTCTCTCGGTGAACCTGGAACTCAAATGATGATGAGAACCAAGCACTACGCAGGAACTGCGATGGACGTTACTCGTGGTCTTCCCCGGCTTATTGAAATCTTCGATGCACGAAGAACTCCTAAGACTCCAATGATGGAAATTTATCTTGACAAGTCTAATAACACAATTGAAAAGGCAGAATCAATGGCTCACCGTCTTAAGGAGACCCGAATAAAGAACATAATGACTGAAATGTCAACTGACTTCGCAAAATATTCAGTTACTGCAACTCTGGACAAAGAGGAGCTGAAGAAGCGAAACATAACTCCGAAGAAGCTTGAGAATCAGCTTGTAGAAATCTATGGAAATCGCGTCTCAGTTGAAGGCGGAAATAAGGTAGTAGTAAAGACAGAGAAAAAAATTGCATCACTCTTACAGAAGTTAAAGGAAGATTTGCGAGAAACTCATCTTTCAGGAATTGGCGGAATAAGCTATGTCGTCGTACAGAAGAAGGACCGAGACTTTGTACTTTACACAAGTGGAACAAATCTAAAAGACACTCTCATTGTTCCTGGTGTCGACGCTTCCAGAACAAAGAGCAATGATATACTTGAAACAGAGAAGGTCTTCGGAATCGAAGCCGCAAGAAACATGCTTGTTGAAGAGACAATTCTCACACTCGACGATGCAGGTCTATCTGTTGACAACAGGCACATAACCCTTGTCTCTGACACAATGTGCGCTGATGGCCGGGTTAAAGCTGTCGGAAGGCACGGAATTTCCGGAGACAAGGCATCAGTCCTCGCAAGAGCAAGCTTCGAAGAAACTGTAAAGCATCTTCTAAAGGCAGCAGCATACAATGAAGACGACCCTCTAAACGGTGTTGTTGAGAATATAATTGTCGGGCAGGTAATAAACCTTGGAACCGGTGTTCCAGAGCTGATAATGAAAAAGGTAGATAAGAAATGACGCTCCTTATAACGAATGATACCCTTGCACTTGTAAGCGCTCTTGAAAAAATTTCAAATGCCCGTGTTATTGAGTGTATTGATTCTGAAAACGAGCTCATTTACATCGTACAGGAAGGCGATGCCCGCCTTGCAATAGGAAAAAACGGGGAAAATGCAAAGCGTCTGACAAGAGATGTAGGAAAAAATGTCCGCATCGTAGAAATGCCAGAGGATCCTGTAAACTTCGTCAGGAATTATCTCGGAAATGGAATGGAGTATTCAATTGAGCTTAAAGACGACACTCTCTTGATAAACACAGACGACTACAACAAGGGAAGAGTAATTGGAAAAGGTGGCAAAAAGGTTAAAATACTAGGTTCCTTACTAAAAAGACACTATAATTTGCAGGTGAAGGTAAACTAATGGCAAGAAAACCAACCGGACTGTTTACAGCAAGAAAGCTGAAGAAAAGAAGGCAGCGCTTTAGATGGAGTGACCGCCTCTACAAAAGACGAGCTCTTGCTCTAAATATCCGTTCTTCACCCCTTGCAGGCTCTCCTCAGGCTAAGGGAATCGTTCTTGAAAAGGTCGGTCTTGAGGCAAAACAGCCTAACTCTGCTATCAGGAAGTGTGTCAGAGTTCAGCTTACAAAGAATAATAAAATGGTTACTGCCTTCATGCCCGGAAATAATGCTATCAGCTTCATAAATGAGCACGACGAAGTCGATATTGTCGGAATCAGTGGACCAATGGGTAAGTCAAAAGGGGACATCCCTGGTGTCAGATTCAAAGTTATTAAAGTCAATGGAGTTTCCCTTCCGGAACTCATCAGAGGTAAGAAAGAGAGGTCACTCAAGTAATGGATTTCAAAGTTTTTGGCAAATGGGAAACCTCAAGTCTTCTGGTACGAGACATTGGTCTTAAAGCATATCTTAACACCGGCGGAAACATAGTCCCACATTCTTACGGAAAATATGCAAAGGTAAAATTCGGTAACCTTCACTATTCAATGGTCGAGAGGCTGGCAAACAAGATGATGGTCACAGGGCACTTGAAGGATAACAGAACTCACAAGAAAATCAGCGGTCGTGACTCAGGAAAGAAGCAGAAGGCTCTTACATCAGTCAGAAAAGCTCTTGAAATCATAGAAAAAAAGACATCAGAAAATCCTCTTCAGGTCCTCGTTCGCGCGGTAGAATACAGTGCCCCAATTGAGGAAACAACAAGAATTAGGCAGGGTGGAATAATCGCTCACAGACCTGTTAATGTTTCTCCAATCAGGAGAGTTGACCTTGCACTCAGATTCATCAGCCATGGAGCAAGCTCAAGAGCCTTCAAATCTAGGCAGAGTGTGGAAACTTCTCTTGCGGCTGAAATTATTGCAGCAGGCAATGGTGACCAGAAGTGCTATGCTGTCAGCAAAAGAGATGAACTTGAGAGGGTTGCAGCAAGCGCACGTTAATTAAAATGGGACGAAGAGAAGATTTAATTGAACAGATAAAGGAATTGATGAAGACTCCTGATAAAATCAGGAACATGGGAATTATAGCCCACATAGACCACGGAAAGACAACACTTTCTGACAGCCTTCTTGCAGACTCTGGACTTATTTCTGAAGAACTTGCAGGACAGCAGAGAGCACTCGACTTCGACGAGCAGGAACAGGCTCGTGGAATCACGATTAATGCGGCAAATGTTACTCTGGTCCACAATTCTGAAGGAGAAGATTATCTTATAAATCTTATCGACACTCCCGGTCACGTTGACTTCGGTGGCGACGTCATCAGAGCAATGCGTGCTGTTGACGGCGGACTAGTTCTCGTCGATGCTGTTGAAGGCTGCATGCCTCAGACAGAAACAGTTTTACGACAGGCTCTCAGAGAAAGAGTAAAGCCACTTCTTTTCATAAACAAAGTTGACAGACTTATAAGAGAACTTAAACTGACACCGGAGCAGATGCAGGAGCGCTTTGTAAAAATAATCGCAAAGGTAAACCAGCTAATTGCAAAGAATCTTCCTGATGATTTCGAGCATGACTGGAAGGTCAGAGTTGAAGACGGCTCCGTTATGTTCGGTTCAGGTTTCCATCGATGGGCACTTTCAGTTCCTCACATGAAGGAGCTCAACATATCATTCGGTGATATAATCAACGCATACAGTGAAGGAGACGACAAGTGGAAGGAACTCGCAGACAAGGCACCACTTTCAAAAATAGCCCTTGACCTTGTTGTCAAGCACCACCCAAGTCCTGTAGACTCTCAGAAATACAGAATTCCTGCAATCTGGCCTGGAGAAGATGATGAGGTCCGAGAAAAACTAAAGGCCTGCGATAAAGATGGTCCAGTTGCTTTTATGATAACCAAGATTCATTCTGACCCCCACGCAGGAGACGTTGCTCTCGGAAGACTTTACTCAGGAACTCTCAAAGCAGGAAGTGATATTCATTTAATAAACGCAAATCAGGATTTCAGAATCCAGCAATTGGCTCTCTACATGACAAATGACAGAGTCCAGATTGAGGAAGTCCCTGTCGGAAACATTGTCGCTGTAAGCGGTCTGAAGACAGCCCGCTCAGGAGAAACCGGATGCATTCCCTCTCAGCTGATTGACCCCTTCGAAAGAATTCAGGAGACTGAGCCGGTCGTTACAGAAGCTATAGAGGCAAAAAGTACAAAGGACCTGCCAAAACTTGTTGAAGTTCTTTACAGAATCGCAAAACAAGACCCTGCAATCCAGATTGAAGTCGACGAAGAAACCGGAGAGTGCAAGATGTCTGGTACAGGAGAGCTTCACCTTGAAATCTGGAAATACAGAATAGAGAATGACCATAAAATTCCAATCAACTCATCTGACCCAATTGTAGTTTACAGAGAAACTACTGAGTCAATGAGTCCTCAACTCGAAGGAAAGAGCCCGAACAAGCACAACAAATTCTACATCAGTGTTCACCCACTGGAAGAGGAAATCTCAGAGGCAATTCTTAAGGGAGAGCTTCCCCAGGGCCGAATAAAGAAGAAGACACAGAAAGAGATTGTAAAGAAATTCACAGAGCTTGGAATGGACAGCAAGCTTGCAAAGGGAGTTTCAAGCATCCACGGAAATAATATCTTCATGAGCGTTGTCAAGGGAGAAGTCCACCTTGGAGAAGTAATGGAACTCTGTATGGATGGATTTGACGATGTTGTAAAGAAGGGTCCGCTTTCAAATGAACGATGTGCTGGACTAAAAGTTGTTCTTCACGATGTCAAACTTCACGAAGATGCTATTCACAGGGGACCTGCACAGGTAATCCCTGCAGTAAGGAATGCAATAAAGGCAGCTATGCTGACAGCTGGAATAAGCCTAACAGAGCCTATACAGAAGGTATTCGTCCGTGTTCCTGAAACTCATATGGGTTCTGTAAACAAGGAAATGCAGAGCAGGCGAGGTCAGATACTTGATATTAAACAGGAAGGAGACCAAATGGAAATAGTCGCAAAGTCCCCTGTAGCAGAAATGTTTGGATTTGCAGGCGCAATAAGAAGCGCTACTGAGGGAAGAGTCCTCTGGAGCACGGAAGTTTCTGGTTTCGAGAAGATTCCAAAGGAATTGCAGGCAAAAACCGTTTCTGAAATCAGGCAGAGGAAGGGTCTTAGCGAGAATCCACAGACTCCGAGCGACTTGCTCGGTTGATGGCGAAAATCACATATAAACCTATATATAGGTGTAATAACATCATAATGCTCGCGATTATGGCATGACCATATCGTTCGCAAGGAGAAAAAAACATGGCAGACAAAGCACACATGAATCTGGTCTTCGTTGGCCACGTGGACCACGGAAAGTCCACCTCAGTCGGAAGAGTACTGTTTGATACAGGAAACATCCCTGAGCAGGAAATGAAGAAGATCCAGGAGGAAGCGAAGACTCTGGGTAAGGAGACATTCGGATTGGCTTTCGTCATGGACAGGCTAAAGGAAGAGAGAGAAAGAGGTCTGACCATTGATGTAGCTCATAAGAAGTTCAAGACTCAGAAGTACGACTTTACGATCATTGACGCACCCGGTCACAGGGATTTCGTCAAGAACATGATCACAGGCGCTTCCCAAGCTGATGCAGCTGTTTTGGTCGTCTCGGCCAAAGAGGGAATTCAGCCACAGACTAAGGAGCACGCATGGCTTCTTAAAACACTCGGCGTTAACCAGCTAATCGTAACCATCAACAAGATGGACGAAGTAGACTGGAAGGAAGAGCGATTCAATGAAGTCAAGAAGACTGTTGAAGACCTTCTAAAGCCGGTCGGCGTAAAGACAGATGAAGTAACTTTCATCCCAACAGCAGCTTTCGTAACAGGAGAGAACATGACAGCAGATGCTGGAGAGAATATGGGATGGTACAAAGGACCTTCACTCATCAAGCGTTTCGACGAGCTAGTTCCGCCTGAAAAGGCAACAGACAAGCCACTCAGGATGCCAATCCAGGATGCATACAGCATTACTGGTGTTGGTGTTGTTCCTGTTGGCCGTGTTGAGACAGGACTTCTCAAGCCAGGCATGAAGCTGCTATTCCAACCAAGCGGGGCAACTGGAGAAGTTAAGACTGTTGAGATGCACCACGAACAGCTTCCACAGGCTGAGCCTGGGGACAATGTCGGAATAAACGTTCGCGGCCTTGACAAAGGCTCGGTAAAGCGCGGAGACGTAGCTGGAGAAGTAAGCAATCCACCTCAGGTCGCAGAGACTTTCGAGGCACAGGTTGTTATTCTACAGCACCCAAGCGCAATAACCGCAGGATACACACCGGTAATCCACTGCCACACAGCGCAGGTAGCTTGCACAATCGAAGAGATTGTCAAGAAGATGGATCCGAAGACAGGGCAGGAAGTAACTGAAAACAAGGAAATGCTCAAGTCTGGCGACTCTGCAGTCATCAGGTTTAGACCAACTAAGCCTTTTGTTCTGGAGACAGCCGCTGATTTCCCACCTCTTGGTAGATTCGCTATCAGGGATATGGGAGCAACAGTCGGTGCTGGTGTAGTTACTAAGGTAACACCTAAGAAGTCGGACTAAGCCAATAAAAATATCGTGAAGAGGAAAAGGAGTAATTCTTTTCCTCCTCACTCTTTCTTTTTATGACGACAAAAGCAAGAATAAGACTAACAGGTAGAGAAATAGGCCTTCTTAATGATATTTGTGAGAATATAAAGAGCATTGCCTCTGACAGCAAGGTAAAGTTCTCAGGACCTATTTCACTTCCTACAAAGAAGCTCAAGGTCACCACTCGCAAGTCGACGGATGGAGAGGGAACAGCGACTTTTGACCGCTGGGAGATGAGGATTCACAAGCGTCTGATGGACGTCGAGCCGAATGAGAGAGTCATGAGGCAAATTATGCGAATACCAATTCCTGACGCTGTTAATATTGAAATTCAGGTCAAAACTTAAGTTTTATATCCTAGCTTTTCTATTAGTTTTTTCTAGAACTTAGAAAGAGATTAGAGCTATAAGTTCGCCGAGGTCAGACATAGACCTTGAACTTGGTTACTATGTAACCCTCGGCTCAGAAGAAGTCAACACAAAGCCGAGGTCAGATGCAGACAATGCAATTAGATACTGCATAACCCTTGGCTCAGAAGAAGTCAACACAAAGCCGAGGTCGCATAATCTGGTATTGCGCTGGGTTGCTAACTCAGTTTCCTTCGGGATTTGGGGGTTCAAATCCCCTCCTCGGCGCTTGGATTATTTAACCCGCGACGAGGGGTTATTCACGAAGTGAATCTGATCCTCGGCGCTTGGATTATTTAGATTTTTGGTTTTCCGAATGGTATCTAATTTTACACTCATTTGAACAAAAAATCTTAAATGAAAAACGTGTTTCAAATGTCTTACTACATTTTTTACATTTTTTCTGTTTTATTGGATTTTTCTTTAAGAGGTAACTCCTTTTCCAACAACTTCTACACATCCCGCGTCCATATTTCTCTCGTTTATTTCCACAAACCTTACATTTTATGGTTGGCGGGCAATAATTATTCAAACGACACATTTTATTACAATATAATTGGTTCCACGATGCCGGTTCAAATACTGTGACACATCCTTTACAAACTCTATCAGTTCCAATAAATTGTGTTATGCTTTCTTTCAATACTCGTTTAGAATATTAACTCTTTTGTCTTTTCTAAATTTCTATTGAATTCTAATTCTGCAAGATTAACAGCATCAGGAAATAATTTATGAGCATATTCTTCAAATTCATGTCCTTGTTCAAGCTTTTGCTATGCGCGATCATGGACTTCTACCAATACGTCCATGCCATATTCCGCCGCG
>NZBN01000003.1 GCA_002687935.1 Methanobacteriota archaeon | reverse complement strand
GAGTGGGTTCAAAGAAATTGAAACAACCATAACTACAACAGCTAGACCAGCTACTAAAGCAGTCTTTTGACCATAACTGAGATCAAGAGCTCCGTACCAGCCGTAGAGTTTGCGGTCTACCAGCATTATAAGAGCAGTCACTATCAAAATAAGGAGTGCAGTTCCAAGCCATGCACTTGAGAATAGACCTGACCTGAAATAGAATGCCTGCAAAACTACAGAAAGTACTGCAACGAACATATAGTGAGCTTCTGTAGGGACGAGAGCTTTATCAGGATCTATTATTTCTGCCTCTGCTTTTTCGAGCTTTCTCTTTTTATTCCATTTAGAAAATCTACTCCAGGCAGATGGTTTTTTCCTGGGAGCTGCACCTTCCTCTCCCTCCACCGCAGAAGATGGAGGAACGGCAGTTCCTGCCTCATCAGTTTCGAGAGCCTCTTTTTGCCCCTCAATTAAATCTATTCTTTCCTGCTCGCGGGCTATTTCTCTCTCTGTTTCTGCCTGGTTTTCTGATGCTCTGGCGAATTCTGTAATTGCGGCTCCAATGGCTTCTGAGCCTTCTCCACCTTCTTTTCCATCATCACTTTTCTTTATTATAATAGAGACGAGACCCATTCCTGGAAGGAAAAGAGCACCGGCAGCAAGTGCCAGCTCTTTCATTGCCTCCCCTTTGTCCTGGTCCTGGAACTCCTGGAAGGCCCTCCATCCGCAGTAAGCTGTTCCAACCCAAGGGATTGATTTTAGAAGAACTGGAAGACCATATTTCTTTAATATATAGAGAAGAACTCCAATTGTAACGAGCCAGAGCCAGCCTGACATGGAAAGCGCCCCGTAAATAGAGAAAATAAGAACAATAACGAGAACGAAAAGGGAGAAAATATCTTTCAGAGCCATCTAATAAATCACCCTCTGGACTGGACTCCTGAATAGCATTTTATTGACAGCCATAGTGCTAAAGGGACTAGTAGATATAATATTATAAAGCTATTGGTAAAGAATAAGAGAAGATGAAAATCCTGAAAAAGGTCCTCAAAGAAGGTCGTATTGATTTGAAATTGGAAGTACCTGACGACCTCTGGTATCTTTCAGAGCTTATGGAAGTTGGCAATACAGTCAGGGCTCTGACGAAAAGGCGACTCGAATTAAATAGAGATACGAAAAGAGCGGAGAGGCAGGAGAAAGACACAGTTCTTATTTCAGTGAAAGCTGAGAATATTGAGTTTGACAAGACAGTTGACAGGCTCAGAGTGACTGGTAATATAGTGGCGGGTCCAGAGACCGTGCCTACCGGAGTGACACATACGCTGAATCTGAAAACCGGGATGGTAGTTACACTACAGAAAATTGAGTGGACTCCTTCCGAGCTTCTCAGGCTTGATGAAGCCGCAAAAGCGGTCCGGTCAAAAATACTTCTTCTTGCAATTGAAGACGGTCACGGAGCTATTGGAATGCTCAGAGATTATGGAGTGCAGGAACTTGGAGAAGTCAGTGAGAGTATATCCGGAAAGCAGGAAGAGGAAGCCCACGAATCTGACACACTCAAATTTTTTCATCTAGTTGCCAAGGTTATTGAGAACTACCCTGATATCGACCGCGCCGTTGTAGCCGGACCAGGCTTTATCAAGGATGACTTCGGAGCCTTTCTGAAAAACAAATATCCAAAACTTATAGACATGGTAGCTCTCGAACACATAAGTGCCGGGGGAAGCCGGGGTCTTCAGGAGATTGTAAGGCGTGGAATTATAGATCGCATTGTAAAGGAGACAAAAGTCAGGATAGAAATGCAGTTCCTGGAAAAATTCTTTGTTGAAATTAGTAAAGATGGGGGACTCGCTGTCCGCGGAATAGAAGACGTTATAGAAGCCAGGAATATGGGAGCGATAGACACTCTTGTGGTTTCAAATGCAAGGCTGAAGAAATCGAAGATAGACGGCATTACAGAAGTTGAGACACTCATAAAAGATATACGAGATATGAAAGGAGAAATACTAATAATCAGCGGGTCTCATGAACAATCTGAGCAGTTTGAGAGCCTTGGGGGGATTGGAGCGACTCTGAGATTTAAAATAAAAAATGACTGAGCAAGAAATTATAAACTATATAAAGGAACAGTTGGCCGCCGGACACAGTCCGGACGAGGTTCGTAGCGCTCTCACAGCAACAGGTTGGAAATCCATTGATGTCGAAGCCGCCATTGAACAGGCTCTTCCGAAAAAAGTCAGACCAAGGAGTGCCGAGACGAAAAAAGATGTGAAGAAAATAAAGAATAAGAGAATTGTTTTAATATCCGGAATAATATTTGGAGTTATTTTATTAGTTGTTCTTGTTACATTTGTGGCAAAGTCTGGAATATTGAAAGGCGTCGAAACACAGGAATGTGGAAATGACGAAGCCTGTCTTAAATCTGCTCTGATGTCCTGCACCCCCGCAACAGGGCTGACCTCCAGAGGAGAGGAAGATAGCAAAGCAGTGAGCTACACTGAAGTTAAGGGAATGAAAGGAGACAAGTGTGAAGTGTTTGTAAGAATAGAAGACGCAGGCTCTGTTCTTGGTATAACTGTCAAGGGCAGGTCAATGGACTGTGAAGTTCCGCTATCACTTCTTGAGGAGACAGGGACTATAAGTGTTTCAAATGTTGACAAGATAAAAGATTATTGTGAGGGAAATCTTGTCGAGTTCGCCGAGCAGGTAGTTAATACAATTCAAACCCAATAAGCTTAAAACAAAGGAATTGTTATTGCATAGTATGAGTGTTGAAAGTGTCGCACGCGATATAAAGGAGATGAAGATTCAAGGAGCTGTTACTATAGCAATAGCGGCAGAAGAGGCTCTGGAAGAATTTATAAAAAGTTGCCAGGCAGGAAGCCGTGATGATTTTCTTTCTCAGCTCAGAGCAGAAGGGAGAAAACTCGCAGAAGCAAGACCGAGTGCAATAGCTCTTCCAAATGCTGTGAGGGCATTTATAGAAAAGGTTGAGGCCATTAATCTTGGAATGCCTGACCTGAAAGAAGCAGCACTTCTTGCAGGAAAGGAATTGATAGCAGATACTAAAGATTCTTTTAATGAACTTATTGAGAAGGGATCAGAAGTAGTGAGAGATGGACAGCTTATTTTAATTCACTGCCATTCCAGCACAGTAACAGGACTTCTGAAAAAAGCCTGGGACAAAGGAAAGCGATTTAAGGTGATATGCACAGAAACACGACCAAGTAAGCAGGGCTTTCTTTCTGCGAAAGAGCTTGCTGAGCACGAAATACCGACGACACTTGTAGTTGATTCGGCTGTTGCAAGTGTTATGCCTGGTGTCGATATGGCTATGGTCGGGGCAGACACAGTTCTGAAGAACGGAGATGTTGTAAATAAAATAGGAACTCTCGGACTTGCTCTTGCTGCAAAGGAATTTGGAGTTCCGATGTATGTTGCGACTCAGAGGATTAAATTTGATACAGAAGGAAAGGGAGTCGATATAGAGAGCAGACCGGCTGAAGAAATTTTAGAAGGAGCCGAACTTCCAGGCGTTGAAGTTGAGAATCTTGTTTTTGACATAACAAAGAAAGTTTATTTCAGAGGAATAATAACTGAAGGCGGAGTTCGCCAGAAGTGGTAGATTTATATAATAACTTTAATTAGATGAATCTATGAAAGTTCTCCAATTTAAGCTGGCGCTGATTCTTGCACTGGCCCTCGTAGTTTTATATCCAATAATTGCCCCCTTAGTTTTTGCAATTGTGTTCGGCTACCTTGGAAGGCCTCTTCATAAGAGGCTTGCAGAAAAAATTGGAGCCGGAACTTCTGCGGCGGCAGTTACTACTCTTGTCCTACTCATAATACTATTCCCCGTTGCCGCGACAGTCAAATCACTGGTGGCAAGTGCTGGAAGCATAGCAGACTTTGCAACGAAGATTATAGGAAAACTTGCTATTGTTTTTGAAGGAACTGCACTTAGTTTTGATATAAATTCGATGTCCCCTGCGATACAGGCAGGAATTGAGGCTTCTGGAACTCTCTTCATCAGCCTCCCAATACTTGTTCTCAATCTTTTCATAATGCTCTTAGCGCTTTTCGAGCTTCTGAAGAACTGGGACAGTATTGAAAAATATATCACACGGTTGGCGAGGAAGCCGAAACACAGGAAAATTGTCAAGAATATAAACAGTTTGATGATTGGAATAATAGATGGATACTTTGGAACTGCAATACTCTTCGGAGCACTTTCCTATCCACTGTTTCTGATTCTTGGAATAGAACTGGCGACATTTAATGCCATATTAGTTTCTGTGACGACATTGATACCAATGGTAGGAAGCTGGGTAATGTTCGCGATACTTGCTGTGTACAGCTATCTTGTCGGAAATAGCATGGTGGCTATTGTTCTGGCAATTGCTGGAGTAATATTTGGAGTGGCCCAAATAATAGTCACGCCTATATTGACTCAGAGGAGAAGTCCTGTACATCCAGCACTTCTTCTGTTAGGATTTATCGGAGGACCAATGGCCTTTGGAGTAGCTGGAATAATATTGGGTCCCGTAATAATAGGGAGCCTAAAAATAGTTCTTGACAGCTTCAAAAGTGAGTGATTAATTCTGATATTTTACTGCAAGAGTCGTTACTCTGTCTGCTGCTTCCTCAGCTCTGTCTGCAACTCTTCCCAAAAGTGAAATTAATTCTTTAATCAGCATCATCTGAAGTTTTGTGTTCTTCTTGTCACTGAAAAGTATTTCGAGGAGCTTAAATTCTTCGGTTCGGACTTTTTCACGGTCTAGCTCAACAGAAGTGGCTTCCTGTATTGCTTTATCCAGGTCTTTATCCAGGCTTAGAACCGATTTCTTGAGATTCTTCGAGGTTTTTACGACAAGAGAAGCCATGTCCTTGAGACCATCTTTTATTGTGGCAGGAACTTTTGGGCTTTCTATTCTTGCAATTCTTACAACGATTTCTGCGCGGTCTGCAACATCATCAAGAGCTTCCAAAAGATTATATTTGTCCTCTCTTCCGAAGGGAACTAAAACTCCTTTGTAAAGCATCTGCTCTATATGTCTTCGAATAACATCAGCTTTCTTTTCAGAACGTAGGACTTTTTCTGAGAGCTCTTTGACAGCACCTATATCATCATTGCAGTAGTGCTCCAAAGTTTTTTCCATATAGACTACGCTGTCATGAATGTGCCCTATAAAGAGCTCGAGGGACGAGAAGAACTCGTCTGTCTTGTCCGGTTTAAGAACAGAGAAAAACTCCACCATGAACAGAAAATGAGATGGAAGATATTTATAATTTTGGGATTCACCGCAATATATAATATAGTGCAGAGAGATTTGAAAAGTATGGAATTACTTGCAATTATTTTTGCACTCTATCTTGCATGGTCAGTCGGAGTCCACACCATGGGCGCAATGCTGGGAATCAGCATAGGTAGTGGAATGATGAGACTCCGTGAAGCTGTAATAATTTCCGGGCTTTCTGTAATTGTTGGAGCCGCCTATCTTTCTGGAAGAATTATAGACACAGTCGGAAATGAACTGGTTTCATTTGATGCGACTGGAATGACTGTTGTTCTTGTTATAACTGCTCTTCTTCTGACAGTTACAGCGAAGAAGGAGCTTCCAATATTTACGACATATATTGTTCTTGGAGCCGCAGCAGGATATGCCTACACTGCAGGAATTTCTTTCAACTACGGGCTTTTCAGAAATATAATGATAGCTCTATTTGTTTCCCCTCTCGCAGGATTTGTAGGGGGTTATTTACTATATAATGGGATAAAGAAAACTGCGCTTTCCAAAAGAAAATCAATAAGAGAAAGGGAGAAATTTGAGAGGAAGTTCGCAATCCCCGGGATTATAGCACTAATTATAATGTCCCTCTCAATTGGGGGAAACTCAATAGGAGTCGTTGTTGGAATGTTGAGAGGTATAATGGGGGCTGGTCCGCTTTCAGTTCTTGGAGCTGCAGGAGTTATTTTAGGTCTTACAACCTGGAGTTATAAAATTGCGAAAACAGTTGGAATAAAAATAACTGACCTTAGTCCAATAAGAAGCTTCTCGGCTCAGATATCCGCCGGAGTCGTTGCTCTGACATTTATATACCTCAGCATACCAATCTCTATTACTCAGACTTTGATATCGGCAACGATGGGAGTCGGAATTGCAAGAGGGAGGGTTGGAGGAGAGGTGTCAAGAAATATATTGTTCAGCTGGTTCGTCGGACTTCCTCTGGCAATATTGCTGGCTGCAGGACTTGGATTGATAATATGATAAAAATAATCGGAATTGGATTGTGGGATGAAAAAAGTATGACACTTCAGGCCCAGGAAGAAGCTGCAGACTGTGACTTTCTTTACGCTGAATTCTATACCTCAAAAATGTTCGGCTCGAGTTTGAAGAAGCTTGAGACGAAAATAGGGAAGGATATTCAGGAACTCAGTAGGGAAGAAGTTGAATCTGGAAAGGAATTATTGGAGAAGGCGAAGAAGCAGAAGGTTGGACTTCTTGTCGGTGGAGATGCTATGACAGCAACGACTCATACTCAGTTAATTTTGGATGCGGAAGAAGCTGGCGTTGAGAGTAAAATAATTCACGGAGTTTCAATTGTAAGCGCGGCGGCTGGACTTTCCGGATTGCAGGTATATAAATTTGGGAAGACTGTATCAATACCGTTCGAAGATGTGGAGAGCCCCTATAATATTATAGAAGAAAACAAGAGTATCGGGGCACATACTCTTTGCCTTCTAGACATACAGGACGGAAAGTTTATGACGGTAAATGAGGCGATGAAGAAGCTCCTGAAGATTGAAAAAGTAAGAGAAGAAAAAGTTTTTATGAAAGACACCCTTGTAGTTGGGATAGCAAGAGCCGGTTCACCGAAGCCAGTAGTAAAAGCAGGGAGAGTGGAAGAACTTTTGAAGAAGAATTTTGGAGAGCCATTGCAGGTTTTGATAATACCAGGAAAGCTTCACTTTGCTGAGGAGGAAGCGCTAGAGCTTTTGAAGAAGTAAAATGGAAATTACACCAGAATATGTTCAGGGGCTGATAGAAAAGACTTCAAAGGCGCTTGAATCTCTTGAAGTTTTGGAAAGTGGAAAGGCAGTTTATGATATGGCTCTTTCCTACCGCGATGATGCAAAACATTTCGCTGAAAGGGGGGAACTTGTCACGGCTCTCGCGGCTGTGGAATATTCTCACGGTTTATTGGACGGAGCAGTTGGTTCCGGCACCTTGAAAGTCCTTGAAAACGAAGAGCTTTTCGTATTTTAGGAATATATTTAAGGTATACTGGTCTCTAAAGATATATGGCCGATGATGATAAGTCAGTAAAAACACTTTCTACAATCCTCAATGGTATTGCAATAATAGTTCTTATTGGTTACACATATACACTCATCAGTGGCGGGCAGGCAGAGCTCGATCTTTCATTTAATACAACACAAGTTTCACTTATGATTCTCTCAGTTATGGTTGCGGGAATAATGCTTGGATATTACTCCAAGAAAGACAAGTACGGAGCTTTCGCGGCAAATATTGGAGTTATGATTGTCATTATGTCAATTATTGCAATATTCGTAACGCCAAGGTCACAGTTCCTCCTTCCACTTGGAGTTTTGGGACTTATTGAGCTAGGAATATGGTTCTGGGGAAGAACGAAAACAGAATATGGGAAGAGAAAAGACCAGGAAAAAACAGAAGCTGCTCTGGCAAAGGATGTTGATAAAAAGGAAGCAAGGCTCATAAAAGGAGTTACGAAAACTGTTGGCAAACTTATTTCATCTGCCATGGAAATTGAAGATGAGATTGACAAGGTAATTGAGTTCCTTGAGAAAAATGGAGATTTAAGGGCAAGGATAAACACCCAGATGGNTGTTGATAAGGATATAGNAAAGCTTCTTGAAGAAGTTAAGAAACATATTGAACATGACGAGCTTCCTCAGCACGAAGGGGCTGCAGACCTTGTAGAAATTCTTAAAGAACTGAAAATAGGAGAGGAAGAACTCAAAGAACACCAAGAGAAGTTGATACTCATTTCGATGCTTGCTCCGCTTATCCAGGCGATGGAAGAGGGAGAAGACAGAGAAGAACTTGAGAGGGCCGAGCACAAAATATTCAGAAGAGTTATGAGACTGCAGAAGCAGGAGCGAGCCGGAGAGGCTGAAGAAGCACAAGCCGTAGGATATGAGATACAGCTACTCCATCATGTTGAAACAGCGGTAATGACTACTAAAAGTTATCTTAAGAAAGGAGGAAAGATAAAGAAAATAGGAGAAGATACCGAAGAAGGGAAAAAACTTATCGGAGAAGCTGGAAAATTATCCGGAATGATTACAGGACTTATTGGAAAATATGAAGAGCAGTTGAAGCTCATGAACCGTGAAATAAAGAAGGTAGGAAGAGTCATACGAGTTGAGAAGAAGGGAGCAAGAGAAGGTTCCTCCACTGAAGAAGAATAAGCCTTAAATAATAAGTTTACCACTCAAAAATAGTTAAAATGGCAGAGATTCCCTCATCACAGTCGCCGGTGCCGGTTCTCCTGATGAGAGCCTACTACTGGGTAGGCATAATCATAGTTATTGGATACTTTACAAACGGCTTCCTTACAGGACAATTTTCACTGCACCCATTCTGGCGTGCTAGTATGATGGATGTTATGAAACTTATCATATACATCCTGATGTACTCCTTTGTTTTCGACTACCTTTCAAAGGGAGGAGAAAAGGGAGTTCCTGAATTCAGACTGATGGTAGGAACCTTCTACGGAGCTCTTATTATAGGTACACTCTTTGTTGACGGAGACCAGGCAGAACTAATAATGATAGGAGTTGTACTGCTTGTCTTTGTTATGAGGCAGGGAAAACAGCTATTTGAGGAAAGATATAAGGATAGATTAAACAAGTTCTGGGCAGACGAAATACCAAAGGAACTTGAAGAGAGAGTTAAACACCTTGAAAAGACGAAGAAAGGTCTTGAGCAAATGAAGAACGATATTAAAGAAGCTGGAAAACTGACAATTGACCTTGCAGAAATCCGAGCAGCTGCTCCTTCAACTGCGTCTACGGCCACTAATACTTATGAAGTAAAGAATGTCAGCGAAGAAATGCTCAAGATGATAACAAAGAAGGACCCGACTGGAAAGGCTTTTGATATAGCCAGTCTTGGGGCAGAGGCTCTCGACGGACTTATAGATAAAATAGAGGACTTCATAAAGCGCTATGGAACAGGAAAGAAAAAAGATTTGACAGTGAGACTGAGCAAGGAAGCTGGAAGAGGTTCTGAGACAATAATAACTGAAATTTATGAGGAAGCTCTTATAGCATCGCAGAGACTCTATCTGGTAGCAAGCCAGTTGAGGGGAAGAGGATTTTCACCGAAAATTAAGACGGCAAAAGTTCGAACTTCTATTACAACAGGTTTCGATGGTGCCGGAAATCCTACAAGCTCTGATAGACTTGGACAGGTATATAAATTATTCACAGGAGAAGTTGGAGTCATGGAGAAGTTCTCATATGCACTTACAATTATTAATGGAACAGTTCAAACCATAAACGCGATATCTGAAGACGCTGGAATATCAGAAAATAACATTGGAAAAAACTTGGAATACAGAAACTGGGAGGTCGATGATGCCCATGCAGCTCATATTCAAGCAGCTTGTGGAGTAAAGGCATGGAATCTCAGAGGATTGGGAGTAGCAGGACCTAATAATCCTTTGGCGAATGATAGCTATACTCAGGCGGCCGAAAAACTGAATAATATAATAATGGAAGGAGCTACGAGCTTCAAAGAGAGACTTGATGACAACATAGGTGTTCTTGACTTCAACCACATAAGAGATGGAAGTGATCCGGCTCCGGGAAATTACCCTGTACCTTGGCAGCTTCTTCTTTGGGGAGATACAAGTGGATGTGCAGCAGCTCCGAATGGAAGACCTGACCACGACGAGTTTTGCAACGGTACTGCTGCAGACGGTCACGATGGAACACAAGGACTTCTAACAAATGGAAGAATTTATGCAATAGGCGGAGTAAAAACTCAGGTAAATCAGTCCTGGTCTGACGAAATTCTGACAGTCCGAAGAGGATAGAGCAATAGGAAATAATTTTAATAAGTGAGTTCATTGTTCTAGCCCATGGCATCATACATATTGATAATTATGAGTATAATAGACATAGCGGCAGGTTTTCTTCTGGCGGCGGTTCCGCACTCTCAAGTTTTTCTTGCTTCATTCAGAATTACTCCTGTTTTAGCAAATTACTTGGCTGGAATTCTTCTGGTTAAAGGAGCATATTCACTGTTTCACGGGGTGATTAGAAGTGATTAGTATGACAAGCCCCGGAGCGATTGTTGTGGGAGTTTTCGTACTTCTTGCGGCTATGCAGGTAAGAACTAGGCTTGCTTTTGCCTTCCTCAGCCTTTGCGATGTTGTGGCAGGNCTTCTTCTGATGAGCGTTCCGAGGTATGCAAATGTTTCACTTTTTTCAATGGGAATTGAAAGCCAGTTGATGTTTTATGTCGGAGTGGCCCTCATTATTAAGGGTGCCTACTCCATCGCGGCAGGTATACGACAGCCGATGTGGATAACTGTAGGGACTCTTATAGCAGTTACGCTGGCAATGTTTGGTTAAGAGAAGACAAAACACTTAAATATCATATTTTTCACGGAAATTGTAGGGAGAACCGAAAATGGTATATTATTACGCACCACATTGGTATACGACACACTGGATTCTAGCAGTGGCACCTCTTTTCATACTCTTTTTCGGAGCTTTCTACCTTCTTGGAAGGAAGTATTTTGGAGGAGAGCAGAAAATAAATATGTTGATAGCCGCGATGTCCGCAAGCGGTGCATATTATGCAGTCGGCTCTCAGACAAATATTTACAGATTTTTACTCTTTAATGGAAGTATGATAGCTGACCTGGCTATCGCTGCAGCAATAATTGCAGGAGTATACTACATTTTGAAGATAGTGGTTTAGAAACTACTTTCCTTTAGATTTTATTTCAGAAATTGAACGGACTTCTTTTATTAAGGCTGGTAGTGCCGAGCTCATTATTTTGTCTATTGCAGAAACTGTGGACTTGACATCATCAAGTGTTTCAGTTAATTTTGTATTATTATCTTCAGCACGAATTTCTACCTTTTCATACTTCTGTTCAATTCTGTCCATAGAGTCGACAACTCCTTTTATTTCCTCATCAAGTTTCTTTAATGCTTGGATTTCATCTTTAAGAAGTGAGAGTTTTGTCTCAAACTCTCTTCTGACTGCATCAGCATCATTCATTACCATAGTACCATATGCCGGTGCTGAAGACGTAGCAGGTGCCATTGGTAATTCTTCTTGAACTCCTGGTGCTTCAGACTGTGGAATATTTGCCTGTGGAAGTTCAGAAGGAGGTGTGGGAAGTGCTTGAGAACTTGTATCTTCAGGTGTGGTAGGGGCTTCAGGTTCTCCTGCTCCTCCGAGAAATGCCAGTGGGTCTTCTTCCTGTGCCTGGGCTGGCTGAGTTGGAGGAGTAAGTTCAGGAATCTGTCCGGTTTCAGAAGGAGGTGCCTCAAAAGGAGCTTGTGAAGCTTCTGGCTCTGGTTGAATTGGCGGCTCTGGTGGCATAGGCTCTAATGGAGCTTCCTCAACAGGAGTATTTGGAAATCCAACTTCCTCTTTTATGCTTTCTATATCAGCCCCGGCTGTCTTTGTCTTTAGCTTGTCCTTCTCAGGAGGTGTGTCCTCTAGAGGGTCGTAATCATTCTTCTTTTTCTTCAGTAGTGCCATTTTCTTTTCCTGTTTCTCTGCTTTCTATCTGTGAAAGGACCTTATCAAGTATGTCATCTGCCTCGTCCTTTGACAGGTCCTTTCCATATAATGTTGCGCTCTCCTGTATTCTTCTGAGCTCATTAAGTTCCGCCTTTGAAGGCAGGTCTTTTAGTTTTTTTGTGAGAGTTTTCATCTGCTCCTTCACCCTGTTCACTGAAAGTTTGAGCTCTCGGTTTTGTTGGGTAATAGAATCTATCTTTCCGCGCAGTTCTCCTTTGAAATCTATGAGATTTTTATTGAGGAGCTGGGCATGTTTTCTCTCATTTATGACATTCTGTTCATTAATTCTGACTTTTGTCATCAAAGCATTGAGGCGCCACTCAAAATCAGAAACATCAACTTGTTTTTGCGTCTGTCGTGCTGTCGCCATATTTAACCGAGAAGTATTTAACGGTGCGATTAATAAAGCTTTTTGTTAAAAATGGTGGCCAAGGCGTGCAGTTATGAGGTTCAGAAAGAAGGAAATGAGACAATAATTAGGTTCAACTGGCTCGGATGTCCTTATTCTCCTTCTATCGAAGACGACCCAGAATGTATGTCCAGAGTTATAGATGCGATTATACAAGTTAGAAATGTGAGCAGAGTTGTTATTGCAGAGGCCTATGAATATGAATATTCTAAAAGGCAGACTGGAATTCTCGCAGAAATTGCAGGTGTAATAGACCTTTTATTGAAAGAGGAAAATATACTGACAAAAAGTAAAACCACCAGCACGGCACTAGACAAGTACGCACCACACCGCTTTAAGTTTGTTGAGGATTTGATTCTTGATAAAATGCGCCGAGATCCAGTGGCGGCATATCTTACAGTTCTCGCCGAACTTCAGTCCTATCAGAGGAAACTGAAGAGCATTCAGTTTGAAGTGGCAAGAAAGGACTATGAATATTTCGTTAATGATGTGCTTCTTGTAATACAGAATTATCTTGAAAAAACGACATTGATTAAGAGAGTAATGCCTCTTGTTGGGAAAATCAGTCCAGGCGATAGGCATATTTACGAAGAAATTTTTGTTCCTGTAATCAGACCTAATTTTACACTGACTCGCTTCATGGTAAAACCTCCTGCAAAGGGAGAATTAATTGATGCTTATACAATTCTTGGGGATGTCAATATTGAGATATATAAAATACCGGGGAAGACAGAGAACTACTACCACATAATTCCCCCTGAATTCCAGCTTCCGGAAGACCAGTATATGGCTCTCGGACTTGCTCGCAGAGTTATGGTCGGCTATAAGCCTTCATCAACAAAATTCACAGACCAGACAAGGGAATATTTCGAACGAGTTGCTGAGGACCTTATTGGAACTGTTGCCGCTGAAAGAAAAATAGAACTAAGTCATTCTCAAATTAAATCACTAGCGCAGATTCTGACAAGATATACAACAGGTCTCGGAATTATTGAAATATTTCTTGCAGACCCGAATTTGCAGGACCTTTATATCAATGCCCCAGTGGGGGAACTTCCAATCAAACTTCTGCACTCTAAATGGGAAGAATGTGTTACCAATATAATACCGACACGGGAAGATGCGGCAGCAATGGCAGCCAGATTCAGGATGGAATCGGGCAGACCACTGGATGAGGCAAACCCCATTCTAGATACTTCAACAATTGTCCCTGGAGGAAGAGCCCGTGTTGCAATAATAACCAAGAATCTCAGCCCTTACGGACTTGCCTTTGCATTCAGAAGACATAGGAGCAATCCCTGGACCTATCCCTTGTTTATGGAAAACGGGACAATGAATGCGCTTTCAGCTGGACTTCTGTGGTTCGTCGTTGATGCTGGAAGAAGTGTACTTTTTGCAGGACCAAGGTCAAGTGGAAAAACCTCTGTTTTAGGAGCAACGATGATGCAGATTATGAAGAAGTACAGAATCATAACTGTAGAAGACACTCTTGAACTTCCTGCAGAGGATATGAGGTCTCTTGGATTTAATGTTGTTCCCCTGAAAGTTCGTTCAGCCATAACTAAACTGGAGACCGAAATATCAGCCGAGGCAGGAATCAGGACAGCTCTCAGATTGGGAGACTCCTGTCTGATTGTCGGTGAAGTTCGTTCCGAGGAGGCACGAGCACTTTATGAAGCTATGCGTATTGGAGCTCTGTCAAACTTTACAGGAGGAACTATTCACGCAGACAATCCCTATGGACTTTGGGACCGTGTTGTCAATGACCTGAAAGTTCCGTCTACTTCTTTCAAAGCAACGGATTTGATAGTTATGCCGGCTCCGATAAGAAGTGCCGACGGTCTGCACAGATTTAGAAGAATAGTGAATATTACAGAAGTCGGAAAGGACTGGATTGATGATCCTAAGAAGGAGAACGGCTTTATAGAGCTTATGGGCTATGATGCGAAGAAAGATCAGTTAAACGCAAGTGATGCATTTCTGAATGGAGATTCGCCGATGCTCATGAACATTGGTTCAAGAGTAAGGGAATGGGCAGGAAACTGGGATGCAATATATGAAAATATAAAACTCCGCTCTGATGTAATGAGTGCGATAGTTGACTTTTCAAGGACTTCAAACAGGCGAGATATAATGGAAGCCCCATTTGTTGGTAAGGCAAATAACTATTTCCATATAATTTCAGATGATGTTAACCGTGAGCTTGGAGCTTTTGACAATGCAGAAATATTCAAACGCTGGAAAACCTGGGCAAAGAATGATATTAGAGGAAAGGGGCAGACGGAAGAAACAGCTGAGGGTCAATAATGGCGATTTTTGGAAAGAAGAAAGAAGATAAAACTCATCCAATTCTTGAGCAGCAGAAAACGATAAGGAAACTCCTTCAAGAGGAGGATGCAAAAAAAGAGGAATTAGTTGAAGAATTGGGAACAAATAAATTTGGTCTTTATTCTAAGGAGTATGCAGAATTTAAGAAAACTCAGGAAGAGCAAGAGCAACTAAAAACATTTTTCGAAAAAGCCTGCAAGCAATCTGGGAAGATTTTCCAAATAAATATTGGAGAAGAAAGCGCTATAAAGACGCAGGGAATTTTAGATTATATAGAATATAAGATAAAAGCCAAAGAAGTTGTGAGTTTTGGACTTGCGGCTTTTCTTTTGTGGTCAATTGCTGGTTTTGCCTATATGTTCATATCATTCAATACGGCTTTGATGATGATGCTTCTCGGTCTGATCTCCTTTGTTATGATACAAAAGTATCCAAACTTCGTTGCCAGCAATAGAACAATGCAAGTTATGAACTCCATGCCACTTGCGATAACCTATCTTGTCATATACCTGAGAAACACGCCAACGCTAGAAGGAGCAGTTATGTTTGCCGGGAAGCACCTCAGAAGTCCTCTTGGAAGAGACCTAAACAGACTTGTATGGCAGCTGGAAAGTGGAACCTATTCCTCAATGGATGATGCTCTGAAAGAATATTCAGAAAAGTGGCAGAATAAAAACAAGAATTTTTCGACTTCAATAGAGATTATCAGAGGCTCAGTGAACATAGCAAATGAGAAGGAAAGACTTGCAACGCTTGATCAGGCATCGAATGTGATGCTTGAGGGAAATCTTGAAATGATGAAGGATTTCGCCCGCGGAATGACAATGCCAGTTATTGTTCTTTACATGCTTTCAATTGTTCTTCCAGTAATGGGTCTGGTTCTCGCTCCTATAATGACGACAATTCTTTCAGGTGGTATGAAGGCAAGAACACTCTTTATCAGTTACGATATAGTTCTTCCAATCATAGTTTTCTTCTTCATGCGACTCATTCTAAGTAAGCGCCCGGGAACTTTCTCCCATGCAAGCGTTGATACAATACCCGGAATGCCGAAGAAGGGTCATTATGCAATAGTCAGAAACGGTAAAGTGACGCAAGTTCCCCTCATTTATGTATCTATTGCGATTGCACTTCTGGTAGGCTTTCCAGGAATAATGCAAATATTCTCAATTCCGGAAAGCTACAGTTTTATGAATATACTACAGTCGATGACTCTTATCTGGGGAATAGCTCTTGGAGTAATAATATACACTATAGGCAGCTCGCGGCAGAAGCTCACTGCAAGAATGGAACTTGAAACGCTTGAAGATGGACTTGATGTAGCCCTCTATGATTTGAGCGACAGACTGAATATGGGGAGTCCGATAGAGCATGCTATTGGAGAGGCAGAACGAAGCCTGAAAAAAGGACCTCTTAAGAAATTCTTCAGAAAGATAAATGACAATATGGTAGTTATGGGAATGCCCTTTGAAAAGGCTGTTTTCAATAAAGAAGAAGGTGCTTTAGTCTACTACCCTTCTGACCTCATCAGAACGGTGATGGAAATCGTTTTGGAAGGAACTAAGAAAGGTCTTCGTGCGACTTCCAGCACGATGAGAACAATAAGCAAGTACCTGAAGAATATGAAAGTTGTAAAGAGTAACATAAAGGAGCTTCTTGGTACGACTGTAAGCTCTATGAAGTTTCAGGCGCAGTTCCTGACTTCTTTTATTGCCGGAATAATAGTTTCACTTGACATACTTCTAACGAGAATACTCGGCGAACTTAGCACAAAGGTTGGATCTTTGCAGGGCTCTGAATCAGCTACTGGAGTCCTAGGAACAACCGGAGTTGGAAATATTTTCCAGGGGAGCTTCTTCGATGTTGCAAATGCTATACCTGCAGAGATGATGCAGATGGTTGTCGGAATTTATGTAATACAAGTTACTGTTCTTCTCTCCATCTTGATAAGCGGTGTAGAAAATGGAAAGGACGAAGTTTACAGAAACAATATGATTGGAAAGAGTCTGATTGTATCAGTAATTGTTTATTCAATAGCGATGATTTCGGGGGTGATTCTCTTTGGAAGGTTTGACATATTCACAATGTAGGCTCTGGAACAGAAAAGGGGATATTGACGAAACCATTCTTCTTGTAATAAAAATACTCGCAGTGATTGCAACAGTCGCCACGATGTACATCATATATACACGGATGATAAGTTAACCAGAAAGAATTTAAGGTCTATATCTTTAATCAGAATATGCAAGTATCTGCCGGCACTTTGAAAGTGCTTATAACACCAAAAGCTGAGCTGACGGAGCTCAAAGAGCATGCAAATTGGAAGCATGGAGCAGCTGTATGGCTGATGCTGACTTTCGCAGGGCTTGCAATTTACGCGGCGGCGGAAGCACGGCTTGGAACTGGTTTTATTCCTATTGACTTCGGAGCCGGTTTGGAACTTCTCCCTATTTCTATATTGACTGCGATGGCGAAGGCCTTTGCAACTCTGTTTATCTTTATTGCAATAGCTCATTACGTAGCAAAAGCTCTGGGTGGAAAGGGAAATCTTGAAACGACTTTCGGACTTGCTTGTTATGAACAGATGCTGGCGCCTTTGATGGGACTTACAGCGGCTGGACTGCAGTTCAAGTTCGTTTCGATGCGAGCAACATTCTACGAGATTACAACTACAGGAACTATTCCTGACCCCTTTGCCTATTTCGGAATTTATACAGTATATCTCTCTGTTACAGTTGCGATATTTACGGCTTGGGCGCTCTGGATTAGATCTGCAGCAGTTTCAGCGTCTCATGACTTACCATATTGGAAGGGAATTCTTTCTGTAGTCCTCGCCTTCGCGGCAATCGGACTTGTAAACCTTGGGATTTCACTTATCTGACTATGATAACAAACAGAAAGGGTGCGACTGCCCAGAGATGGATGATGATAGTTATTGCCGGAGTTGTGGGGCTTGGTCTGCTTGTTGGAATTTTCTTCTTTCTTGGAAATCTTCTGCCAAAGGCTGAGCTTGAAAGTGCAGGAACTTACTGCTATTCTGGAACAGGACAGAAAGCGAAGATGCAGGTTAGTTTTCAGGAAATTCTTAAAAAACTTGAGGAAAATAGAGAGAAGGCTGTGGAGGATGCCGATATGGAATGGACTGACGTTGCAGTTGCCTTTATTCCTGTCTATGGGCAAGTGAAAACTGTTCAGAATTTATATAGAGTATCCAAGGCAGCTGGTGAAATAGAATTGATTGATGCGACGATAGGTGGATTTGAAGGTCTTCAAAACAGAGTTACATTAATAACTGACAGCATGACAGATAACTTCCCTAATAGATGTACAAGGAGGCAGACAGAAAGGGTGGAAGTCGCAATGAATGCAGACCAGTTATCTTATTTCCTCTACCAAGCTTCGATAAACGCTTTTTACAGTCTTCATGGTTCAACAGAAAATGCAGTGACAGATTTTGATATATTTGAAATTACGGCTAAGGTAAATGGACCTGGTACCTTTCTTATGGACGGTTCCTGTTCAGAGTGGATCGACACTAGTGTGGAAGATTCTAAAGTGATTTGGAACTCTGTAAGTAATAAATGCAATATTACAGTATCATTTGTTGATGAATCAACAATGATACTCGCAGCGATGGAGAGATGTATGAATGCCCAGGACAGAGAGGGTATAGTAGGTCCAGAATCCGGAGCATGTATCTGCTTTGTGAAGGAAGAATTACCTGGAAAGCTTGTTTACTCTGATGCAAACGGTCTTGGGAATTCTGAAATAAGTGTTCAGGATAATGCAAGAATTTCTCCGGTGATAAAAACTGATGCTTTCAGTGATTACATATGGGGAGGCAATTATGTTGGCTGCGGAGCGGAGCCTGAACCATTTATTTTCAATGTTTCAGACATAGGGGGAGACAGGATAAAATGGAGTTCAGGGGGACAGCAGGGAATTTTTGAAGGAAATTCCAAGATACTTTTATTCCGTTTAATAAGAATTTCAGAAGGGAATGTCATTAAGATAAAGCAAGTATAATAATATGAGAAAACAATCGGAAATTATGAGACAGAGAAAGGGTGCATTAATATCAATTGTAGTAAGTATGGCAGTTCTTATGGGACTTGCTGTTGTGATGATGGGCTCGGCAGAAACATTCCTGAGTGCTACAGAAGGAAAAGCAACAGGAAGTGTTTGCTACGGTTCTCTTTCAGTCAGAGCCAATGTTATGGAAACAGTTATTGGAAAAACTAATGAAACCCATTTTTCGAAGCCGGATTGCAATTGGCTGTACTCTACTGGAAATTGTATAAAAGGTTGGGCTTTTGGAGATGCCATTGAGACTCTTAATGCAACAGAAAGAGCAGTCTACGAAGCCCTGAGGGAAGGTACATCAGCAGCATTCCCAAAGCTCTGTAAAGAAACGCCAGTGACCTGCGCCGGAAGCTCCTATGAAGCAGGAGCCTGTATTTACAGGAGGGCTTCACAAGCCTTCCATTACCTTCACGGAGGTACAACTTATTATGGATACGCAGCCGGCTGGGGAATACCACTTTTTAAAATAAGTGTTGTCCTCTCCAACGAAGGTCCCGAGATGCCATTGCCGGGAAGGTGCACAAATTGGTTTGCTTATTGGGACGCGGAAACTGAAAGGATTGATGTTCCCGGAACTGAAGGTCAGTGGAAAACAGATAAATACACAATTATGACAAACGATGGTTTAATTGCAACAGCCTGGTATCATCAATTTGAAGACAGGTGTTATGTAAAAACAAATTATATGGACGAGCAGGTAATGACACTTGCAATGCTGGCGAAGTGCTCAGTACTTGAAGAAGGGCCAGTAAGTGAAGACTGTAAGTGCTTTGTTAAGCAGGAACTTGGTTCAACTGGAGCACAGGGACTTCCGAATAGTTACTATGATTACACAGAAAAAACTGACACGGGCTCATCGATATTACGACATGTAACTCTTTCATGGGGGGGCGAAGGATTCTCCAATGACTATAGAGGGTGTGGATATAGTCATCCAGTAAGCGCTTATTTCGCTCCATTTCTATTTGACAAAGACAATATCAGGTGGAATCGCGGATTCCCGAAAACAATAAAAGTTGGGGAGCCTGAGGTTCTCTATACTCAACTCTTCATAGATACAGCTGAAACCATGGCAATTATGGACCTGAGCTCTGTACCGACATATGATATTGAGGAATACTAATGAAAAGTGTAATTGAAAACAAGAAAGGGATTGAATTTACCCTGCAGTTCATAATAGGTGCAATTCTAGTAATGGTTGCTCTAATGATAGCATTTAAATTCTACGAGCTTGCTAAAGGAGCGATAGGAGCACTGCCAGGATGATGAAGGAATTCATAAAATACAGGGCGATAGACGCGATACGCTCTAGGAAGGGAGATATTGAACCACTGTGGATAGTGGTGGGCGCAGTCATAGCGATGATGCTTGCTATGCTTGGATTCATATTAATAGGAAAGTTCAAGACTCTCAGCGGACAGGCTGTTGATGTTCTGAACTAAGACAAGGTATATAAAGAGTAACGCTTTATTCGGATTATGGCCAATAAAAAGGGACAAGGTCTGTCAATAAATATGCTGGTGATAATTGCTCTGGCTGTCTTTGTCGTATTCATAGTTCTTGGATTTACGACTGGCGGCTGGACAAAGTTCGCCGGTTTATTTGGGGCAGCAACAACAGGAGCAGGGTCAGGTCTTGAAGCCGCAAGAATCACTTGTGATTCTTTCTGTACACAGTATGCAAACGCAGGAAGACCAGATATAGCTCCTGGTGATGTTTGGGATGACAAACTTAAGGCGACGAGAGCTGATATTGATTTGGACGGTGATGGAAGAATAGACGGAGAATGGTATGTTTGTACTGGAATCGCCGCCAACGCATCCATTGAAGGTCCTCTAGCTCCAACTTGCGCTACAAACTAATTAGATAGAGGGCTCGCCCTCTTTTTTTTAACAGACAAGCAGCGGTAGCTATTTAAATCTTCGGAGATTAGGCTTTTTTATGGCACGCAAGGCTCAAGGACTGTCGATTACCACAATTGTGACGCTGGCTCTGGCAGTTATGGTACTCTTTTTTGTTGTGCAATTTTTTACAGGTGGATTCCGTGATCCGGCGGCTGCCGCAAGCGAGGCGGGCACGGAAACGGCAGAAGGTATAGAAGAACTGGACATCCGTGAAAGAATTCTTGGACAAGGTTATGACTGCGATAGGAAAAGTGGTATTTCAGCCGCCGATTGTGAAGGCTTGACACAGGCAGTTTGCAATTCAATAAATACTTGTCAATGGGATGACAGCTATTGTGGAGGAACAGTAACTTGTTCAGATCTGACATTGTCCCAGTGTCAGAAAGTTAGCGGGTGTACAGTGGTGGCAAATTGAAACTTAATAGAAAGGCTCAGTTGACAATTGGAGCAATAATCATAATAACGAGTGGTATGCTCGCACTCACAGCGGGTGTGAAGTATGCGACAACAGGCTCCGCCGCGCCGGAGCTTGCGATTGCGCAAACAGGGTTGGAAGGCGCAGAAGGTCTAGCGGCTATTGATCTTGAAGGCGCCGTAAAGTACGCCGGCGGTTTTGTAGAGTTTGAAAATATCGTCTGTCCAGATTATTTAGTTGACCCGATAAGTGATGTGGGAAAATCCTGCGTTCCTTTGATGGGAAATCCTGTTGAGTGGTGCGACAAAGATAGACAGGGTTGTGGAATTGATGAAAACCAATATTATTTGGACGGAAGTGGAGGACAGATTGAAGTTTCTGGTGTAGAAGATATAACGGAAGGATTGACACTTTCAGTCTGGGTTCAGCCAGGAGATGTGGGGAACACTAACAGAGATATTATAAGTAAGTACTTTTGGAACGACGGAAGGAGACACTGGATTCTTTATACAGTAAATGGAAATGTTGCTCTTAGTATTTATGCAGAAGATCACAGCAATTCTAACTCAGAGGTTCAGGTAGTTAAAGCACTAGGAGTCCTTAATGCAGGATGGAGAACTCATATAGCTGCAAGCTATAACGGCACTGATTTGAAACTTTATATCAATGGGGAACTTGAAGCAACGAAAAGTACAGAAGAAAATTACCTATTTTCAGAGGGAACTGATATTTGGATAGGAGATAATACGAACGCTGGAAGTGGCTCGAATCCTTTTGACGGTTACATAGATGAAGTTTCTATCTGGGAAACCGCTCTCACTATAGAAGAAATAAATGAGATTATGAATGCAGACGACAGACTTTCGTCAGCAAGGCGGGGAATGAATATGAGTTCTCCTGCTTATGGCAAAAATCTTGAGAATTTGGTCCTTCACTATTCTTTTGAGGGAGATTCATACTATAGTTCAATGGTAAGGGACGCATCAGGAAGGGAGAACCAGGGAGAGAGGAAAGGTGGAGAGTTGAGAACCACGTCAGGACAATCTACTCCACGAAATGGATACTGTGGCTGGAAGAAGACTGCGCTGAAAGGACCTGAGAATGATCTTTATCTCTATTGCAGACTCGGAAAAGTCCTCTGTCCAGGAGATACAGAACTTGGCGGAAAATATGTTCCAGAAACAATTGTAGGCTGTCATGGACTCCAGCCTGAGAACGAAGCTGCTTGCTTTGGTCTGAGTCAGGAAAGATGTGAGAGTTTTACCGATGATAGTGAAAAGTCACTTTGTGAATATATAGAAGACCGCTACAATAATTGCGGTGGCGATATGATTGAATGTCCAGATTATAGTGAGTTTGCCGGTCAGTGGGTAAGGACGGCAGGAGCAGATGGATACGAAAATTGTGGAAGTGATATGGTAGTTTGCCCAGACTATACACGGTATGCAGGAGATGGAAAGGAAAAAACGCTTTGCGGTGATAACGACCCTGAATGGATGTGCCTGCGCAACTGTGGAGGATTCTCCAATGTAGAGTGTCCAGAAGGATTCGAGCGCGCTGGGGAGGCTCCAGAGAGACCTATTACAGAATCCTGGGAGGAAAGTGTTGTTTACTTCGATACTCCGGAAATTTCATACGGAGAATCATTAGACTACTGCGGACGGCAATATGTCGCGTGTAGTGAGTTCAGAAAAGGGGCAAAAACGCCAGGCTCCCCTAATCCCAAGGTCGCCCTCAGGGAAGCGGAAGAATGGGATACTCCTGCTTATTCTGAAATACCAGATAAACTAAGCACGCCAGAGATTAGTATAGGTCTGAATGCACTCTTTCTGTCTGAAGGAACAAGTGGTGAAATTTCATCAGACTCTTACAGCTGCGTACCTATACCTTACACCTCCTGTAAGAATAAGGGTTCTGGTGGAACTGGTGGAGAGGGAGAAGCTCCTGCTCTACCTGAGGGAGATGGGCCAGGAACAGGAGGAGATGAAAGTCCGGGAACCGGTCTAGGCTCAGGAGGAGATGGATTCCAGGGAGCTCCGACAGGCTTCGTTATCGGAACTGAATTAGGAGGAACGGCAGCAGGAGCCGGAAGTAACCTAGATTTAGGTAGTGGAAATGTAGGAACACCTACATCAACTGACTGTGAAAGAATATCTGTCGAGAGTTGTGAAACTTTCGGTGACTGTGTTCTTGTTTCAGAAAGTCCAGCGGCCTGCCATAGCCTTTCAAAGAGTGCATGTGAAACAAGTTATTTTGTGAAGAAGGTCTGTACATCACAAAGCGACTGCTCCACAGATTACTTGTGTAATATTGGGGCAGGAGGCTCCGGCTATTGTGAGAATTCGGATCCTGAAACTTTGGCAACCCAGCCATATGAAAATGATTTGACGAAGCCTCTGTGCAGGCTTGAAGTTGGTCTTAATCTTGAAGATGGAATAGAATCAGCAGATTATATCTGCCAGCAGGAGGCGGAGAGTTCCTCACTCGGTCTTGAAGGAAGATGGATTGCAGCTCTGAGCTACAAAGAAAACGATCTTGAAAATGATTTAAAGGGTAGAGTTAGAGCCGAAACTGCTAAGAATGTTTATGGAGAGAGTATAACTTACGGCGGACTAAGAGACACTTTTGGTACAGCATATAAATGGCTAGAGGATGATGTTCTTTCGCTCGACGGAAGCAGTGGATATGTACAGATTCCGGACAGTAACAATATTGAATCCAGCACTGCGATTACGGTAACTGGGTGGTTCTGGCTTGAAGAGCCTTCATCAGGATATAGAGTTATACTGTCAAAGAGCTCACAGGGAAATCGTGAAATAAATTATGAATTGGCAATTAATTCAAATGACGAACTACAATTAAATGCATCAGGAGAAGTAGGGGGAACTACTACAACGAAAACGGTAACTTCTAGTTTTGATATTTCCACAGATAAATGGCACTATTTCACATTTGTTGTAAGTCCTCAGTTGATGACACTCTATGTATCAGACGCTTCGGAGTGGGACTACTACAAACCTGATAGATACTCCACAGATACAAGTTCCTCAAGACCTTTTGGAATTGATGCAACACTTTCGACAAATGATGAGGATTTGTATATAGGAGCGATGAAAGCCCTCCCCACAAGTTCAAATCATTTCAAAGGAATGATAGACTCCATAACAATATGGACTACTGAGCTTGGGCGTGAACAATATTATATGCTTCAAAAACTTGGTCGCGGAGGAGTAGGGGGAATTACAAAGAATCCTTACTATAGCTTCTATTCTTATGACGGCGCATTAAATGATGAGGCAGAAGAGATCTTTGAATCCTATGGTGAGTACACAAACGGAGTATGGGGATGGACAGATTATACAGAAAATCTCGGAGCAGTCTACGAATTTGGTGGATGGATAGCAGGAACAGTGCAAGATAGATCCTCCTCTGACAGTAGGAATAATAATGGAAATTATTATGGAGGAGCAAATGTTGGATATCTAGCCAGCAGAACTTTCTCCTACGACGAAGACGGAACATACATTTCAGACAATGAATTCTGGACAGGGACTGACAGTAGTGGAGGATACTCTGGTGAGGCTTGTGAACAGTTGCTTTCAGATACTTCGTGGACAGGAACTTTAGGGACAGGCGGAACTTATGGTAAGGCTGATGGAGTAGACATCGGCTCCACATTCTCTAAAGCTGACGCAAGTTGTTCAGACAATCGCAGGCTTGCCTGCCTCAAGCAAGACTACACTCCCGATGAAATCTACAAAGTTCCGGCAGAGTGCGGCAACATAATAGGAGACTGCGCAGGAGTCGCTGAGCAGACAGAAATTGACACAGACAAGCTTATGAAGCGTGTGAAAGCAGGATCAGCAGGAACATTTGACTCTGGAAGAAGAGACAGAGTATATCTTTCAAATTATATTGACAACTGCCCGACAGAAATACAGTGCCCGAGCAACAGCGACAACAGTGGAAATTGGGCCGATGATGTTAACGCAGACTGTGGGGACTTCACTTACACATGTCCGAACAACACAGTATGCGCTGGTGACACACTAACAAGCACAACATACTATTATGGAAAGATGACCATAGGGACTGGACCTTGTGGAGGATGTGATATAGGATACTGTAAGAGTAAGTTTAGTGATGATTGCGTTCAATTTACAGCTCGAGATGAAGATACGATATGTGACTCTTCAGAAACTTCAGGAGGAACTATAACAGGAGCAGATACAGGTGGTTTTAGTGGAGGTTTCGGACTAGGAGGAGGAAGTGGCAGTTCTTCAAGCTCAGGTGGAACATTCACTCCAAAAACTACTGCTGACTCTTGTTCCGTGTTTGGAACAGGAAGTGGTGGCGGTCTTGGAGGTGGTGGAGTCTCACCAGGTGGTGGAACATCTGGAGGTAGTGGAGATGGTTATGTTGTTGGCGGAGACGGAGTGGCAGGGGGCTTCGGCTGAGTTCAATAATTAAATGAAAAACACAAAAGGAATTTCGCTTTCAATAGGAGTTGTAATAACCATAGTAATGCTCGTAGTCGCCTTTGGAATAGTTATGAAGATATTAATAACAGGAAAGGAAGCGCCACAGAGTCAGATTGAAGAAACTGTCGGACAGACAGGGAGGGCTGTTGAGAGTATTGGAATAAGTGAAAAAATAAGGAGTTTTGAAACTGAGTGTGTTGCTGATAATGGAGACCCAACCTGCACAAACATAGGAAATAGAGCACTTTGCGAAGATCTTGGATGTACTTGGTCAAACTTTAAATGCACAGGCGGAACTGTGACTTGTGGGGATTTGGATTCAGCAAATTGTATAAAAGTAAGTGGATGTAGCTGGCAGAGGGTAGAATGAGTAAAAAAGGTGTCTCTATTGGAATGAATATGCTTGTAGTACTTGCCTTGGCTGTCTTTGTTGTTTTTCTCGTATCTAACTTCTTCTTTAACGAAGCAAGGGAGAGTGCAGGTAGTATAGGAACAGTTGGAAAGCTGGCAACAAATGACACTACAGACATCGGCGGAGTTCTCTCAGCAATTCCTTCCTGCTACCCCGGTGATCCAAATATAGACTGTGATGATTCAGTGTGCTGTGACCTGACATACGCGAAGTGCAGGTCTGTAGAAGGAGATGTTATAAATGGAGAAAATAAAAGGTGCGTATGGGAAATCCGATGAATGAGCGTGGAATACAGCTGACACTTCAACTGGTCATAGTCATAATATTACTCGCAATAACGCTTGCTATAATTCTTACCTTTTTCCTGGGAAGCACTGATGTGATGTTTGGAACAATTGGAGAAACTGTTTCAGGAACATCAGAAGAATTTCAAAAACAAGTTCCTGACTATCTGACGAAGCTCCTGTTCTAAGCTATTTTCCTTCTTGATTAAGTTTAAATGCTCTGAGACCCTTTAGCAAATATGACGCTCAGGTCCAGAAAGGCTCAAGGCGGAGGAGTTCCACTTGGAGTTATGCTTGTAGGTATTTTGGTTCTAGGAGCAGGAATCGGTCTTGGTGCTTATCAGATTGCAGGAGCCAGCAGCGGAGACCTTATACGCTGGGCGACAATCTATGGCGGCGTAATCGACAGCATGTTAATGACGGATTCAGATATATCCGTGGCGAATGACTGTATAAAGGACTATGTTTTCTCGCTTTCGGAGGATGACACTTATTTAATGGTGGAAGCAGGTGATGAAAGTGAAAAAGCCAGATACCAATATATAGACAGAAGTGATGTTTCTGTTGAAAGTTCTTCTGTTGACTGTAGGAACAACAACATCATGCTGATTCACAAGGAACGGGAGAGGGGTATTGGATTTGACGGAACGCCTCTTTATGCTTGGAACGTTGTTACAGTAACTCCTGATTATAATTTTGGGGCATCTACAACGCTTGCTTTTTGGATGAGGGTTGATGATTTTGGTCAGGAGAATGCAGGTCCTGTGAGGTTTGGAGAATGGTATAGCTGCACAAGTGAAGATTGTGAAACATATGAGGTACATTGTGATGGATGGAGAGTCTACTGCGAAAGTGATGAGGAGTGTCGTTTTGTTGTGAGACCGGGCAGAGACATTTGTATGGACGAGAAAATTTTCCCAGCAGAAAGTGAAAATGGTATTTCTATTGAAGGGGGGGAGTGGGTTCACCTGGCCTTTGTTTATGATGCAGGAAATGGAGTTTTTATAATATACAGAGACGGTGAAAAATTCTGGAGCAGTTCTGCTGACCTTGGAGATATGCGAGGAATGGAAAGTTGGATAGCACTCGGAACAGCTGACATTGCTGACGATCTCAACGGACCTTACTTTAAAGGGAGAGTTGACGACCTTGCAATATGGAAAAGAGCCCTTACTGTAAATGAAATAGAAGAAGCTGCAAACGAGGAATTTGCAGAAGATTCTTTGGTTGGACTATGGACTTTCGAAGAAGGAGCAGGGGACTATTCAACTGACTTGAGCGGGGAAAGTGAAGATAAGAATCCTAATTTCAATGTTGCAAACCATATGTATCTTTCAGAATCTCAGGCACTCTGGGAAGCCGAAGAACAGTTGTGGCTGGAGGGAATGCGAAGATGATGAGCAGGAAGGCTCAGAGTAATGCCCTGCTTTGGATGGCAGAGATGGTTATATTTTCTGGTCTATTTGTTATGGTCGGAATAACGAGTGTTGGTCTTGTCAAGCAAGTTCAAGTTGAGTCATCAAGTGTCGTTGCGACTGAAATTCTTGAAACTCTTATATCTTCAGATGAGTGTCTAAGGGTACCCGGCTCGATTGCTAAAGGAGTGGTTGAATGGTCTGGAGCTTCTGATAAAGGTAACTGTATTCAGAAATATCCCTACATCTGGAAAGCAGAGATTAAGGATTTAGATAATTCTGCGTCAGCTACGCAGGGAATTCAGTCGATAGTTAATTGTGATTTTCCAACTTATGCGAGCATCCCGGTGACAATAGACAAAGGGAGTTCAGGACATAAAAAAGGGATTCTGAAAGTTGAAGTTGGAAGTCTCGCATTTAGAACTAATCCAAGAGTGCAGGGTGGTAAACTCTTTTTGACATTTGACAGTTTTGCGGACTGTGATATGAATCTCAGAGTTACAGAGAATTGGTATGAGAAGGAGAGTACTGAACCAGATTATACTTATGAGTATAATGAGCTAGGTGCATCATTTCCAAGTGCTTTCAAGCTGAACGAAACCTGGTATGGAGAAAAAACACGAGACTTTACACCTACTGTGTATAAACATGGAAGAGACATCCCTAGCTTTTCCAAATATAACAGATACTCTATAGATGTTGAAGTTCTTGGATACTACAACGGTAATGAAGTTGAAATATTAATTCCGTCTAATGAGTATGCATTAGTTTATGAGAGAACGATTTACACAAGCACAACAGAGAGGTCGCTCGACTGATGAGAAGGGGAATTTTCAGAAATAAAAAGGGTGTAGAAGAGCCAACAACAGCAGATATAATGGCAGTCGTCGGTACCATAGTTATCGCAGTTTCGATAGTTGTAGTATTTTCAGTAAATGTTCCCTCAAGTATAGAGTCAACGGAAGTCGTTCTTGAGGAAGCTGAGAGGGGAGCAGCCGCGAGGATGATGATGAGCGCAATACTGAGTTCTTATGATGAGGATCTAGAGATGACCGGAGCTCAGATAATCAGTAGAATGGGAGCTGACAGGCAGTGGGCGCAGGATGTTGGGCTGGATAAACTTGAGACGATACTTTCCGGACGGTGGACCAATTTCAAATTTGAGATAAGGTTTATGGATACCGGTGATTCGGTAATGTGGGAACTGCAGAGTACAGCACCAAAAGAAGGAGAGATTGGTGAAATTATCCAGTACTTGCCTAATTTGAGGAGAACCGAAACCCTGCAGATGAAAACAAAGAGGGTTGGTGAATTTACTGTTCCTTATTTTGAAACTGTAGTTTCTACAAACATAGACAGAATCCGGCTGAAGCTCGAAACTTGGAACCTTGTTAATGTAGCAGAACAGGCGGCGGCTCAACAGGCTCAAACAGGAACATCAGGAACGAGTGGAACAACGGGAACGAGTGGATACGAAGATCCCTTCACTCCGCAGAGGTATGGAGGTGGGCAACTTATAGTATGATAAATCTTCTGAAGAACAGAAAAGCTCAGCTGATATTCCTCCAGTTCTTCCTTATAGCTCTGCTTCTGAGCGCCGAAGTGACTGTTACATATATGGCAAAGAAGAATGCGGCAGGAATAGAAGCAAAAGGCATCGTTAAAGAAGTTATAATCGGCGGAATGCAGGAGCTTGAGGGAAAGAGTGTATTTTATGATAATCTTGTAAGAGAATCTATTAGAAGCTACACACTCTACGAACTTGGAGAGAGTTGCGACCCAGCGAGGGATATTTACACGATAAGTGAGCTTTTCACGCGGCTGGACTACAACAAGCCAGCTATGAAAGAGGCTGTAAATGGCTTTATAACAGAATACAATAGCAAATTCGCTACTGTCCTTTATGGAGTTCCGTGGGCTTCGGACATTTTTGTTAGGGAACTAACAGATTCTGTTGAAATAATTGTATTATTCGATCAGGAGCAGGATCCTGCGGCATTGGAGATTCGGAGAACCGGCGTTACAGTGGAAACTCCTGAATCAATGACAATTGTTGTAAGAAATCCAATGAATTATTGTGACCCTGATGGAGATAACGACGGAATATATTGGCAAGATGATAATTGTCCATCTAATTACAATCTAGATCAGACAAATCATGACGGAGACGGTAAAGGAGACGCCTGCGACCCAGATATTGACAATGATGGAGTTCTTAATGAGCCTGACCAGTGCGACTATACTACATTAGGAAAAACTGTTTCGGAAGATGGTTGTACGGATAGTGACGGAGATGGGCTTTCTGACAGTAATGACAACTGTCCTGCAGTTTCAAACAGCGCACAGACAGACACTGACGGTGACGGTCTTGGAGACGCCTGTGACGATGATGATGATGGCGACGGAGTCTTGGATTCAACTGACAGTTGCTCAGGAACTGTAGAAGGAACTAATGTCGCCGATGATGGATGTGAAGATAGTGATAATGATGGAACATCTGACAGTAATGACAACTGTCCAGATAATTATAACGAAAATCAAGCAGATATGGACGGAGATGGTTTTGGAGACGCCTGTGACCCAGATATTGACGATGATGGCGTGAATAACGGTCAGGATAACTGTCCAAATAATGCGAATAGTAATCAAGCTGATGCAGATAACGATGATATTGGTGACGCCTGTGACGGACTCATAGACAATGACGGAGACGGAGTAGCAAATGATGTGGATAATTGTCCGAATATTGCGAACGCGAACCAAGAGGACCACGACAATGACGGCCAAGGAGATGATTGTGACACCGACGATGACAATGACGGAGTTGACGACGTTGATGATATGTGTCCGAATACACCTGCGCAGTATGTTAATGATATTATAGAAAATAGTGCTCTTTCCCAAATATTTGGATGTGCTCTTGCTGAATTAGAAGATGAGGATAATGACGGAGTTCCGAATATTATAGATGACTGCTCCAATACAAATGGTGTAACTGGACTCACTTGGTGTGTAAGCAACCCACTCACCTGTGGATGTAGCCCATCTCAGCGCGATACTGATGGAGATGGAATGAATGATGATGTTGACCAGTGTCCTGATGGAAGTTCTTCAGGTTCAGACCACGACAATGATGGATGTAAGGACTCAGAAGATCTGGATGATGATAATGACGGAATTCCGGATGCTATAGACGACTGTCCAACAGGAGAAAGCGGCTGGTCTGGTGGCTGGTATGACAGAGATGGTGATGGATGTAAGGATTCCACAGAAGATAGTGATGATGATAATGACGGAGTTGACGACGTTGGTGATGACTGTCCAAATACAATAGCAGGCTCCTCTGTTGATAGTAATGGCTGTGCTGCATACCAGAGAGATAGTGACGGAGACAGTATATTTGATGATCTTGACCAGTGTCAGAACTCTCCTCCAGATTGTAATCCAGCGCAGAGTGGAAGCTTCCTTGGATGCTGCGCTTCTGAAAGGGATAGTGATGGAGATTACGTGAATGATGATACAGATAATTGTGTACTAATATCAAATACGAATCAGGATGATTCTGATGATGATGGAATTGGTGACGCCTGTGATCTTTGGACGGACTCAGATGGAGATGGAGTAAATGACCTGAACGATGACTGTCCAAATACTCAGACAGGAACTGTAGTTGATACAGATGGATGTCCAATAACTCTACCTGGAGGCGGGGGTTTCCCTTAAAGAACAGTAACTAGGTACAAGATAAGTCAAATATATAATAAGAGAATACATTTTGTAACTATGCTCAAAGTAAAGACAATAGACATAGACTTCGGAGCCGTTGAGGTTGTTCTCAACCATAATGATGCTCTTGAGTTCGGACTAAATCCGCACGATAGAATACGTGTCAAGGGAAAGTGTGGAAGTGTCGTTGCCATTGTTAATACATCTGAATCGCTTGTAGGAGAGGGTGAAATAGGAGTTTTTACAGAGATAGCGAAGAAAATATGCGTTCGCAACGGACACAAAATTGATTATGAACGTGTCGGAAAACCAGAAAGTCTGGGAGCTATAAAGAAAAAGCTTAATGGAGGAAAGCTCAGCCCAGAAGAGATTGCATCTATAGTTAGAGATATTGTTTCAAAGAGAATAACGCTTGTTGAGATGAGTGCCTTTGTTTCAGGACTTCAGGCAGTGGGGATGGATTTGGATGAGGCTGAGTATCTGACAAAGGAGATGGTCGCGTCAGGGAAGACCATAAATTTCGAAGCGGAAACTTTTGACAAACACAGCCTGGGCGGAGTTCCAGGCGATAAGACGACGCTTATTGTAGTTCCGATAGTTGCTGCGGCTGGACTTCTTATACCGAAGACGAGCAGTCGTTCAATAACTTCACCGGCAGGTACTGCTGACAGGATGGAAGTTTTTGCCCCAGTTGAGCACGGGATAAACTCAATAAAGAAAATAGTGAACAAAACAAATGCCTGTATGGTTTGGGGTGGTGCAGTTGACCTGAGCCCTGCAGATGATGCACTTATCAGAGTTGAGCATCCGCTTTCTCTAGATCCGAGACCCCTTCTTTTGGCTTCAATAATGAGCAAAAAGAAGTCTGTAGGTTCCAATTTCGTGGTTATAGATATGCCGACAGGAGAAGGCGCTAAAATAAAGGATAAAAAACAGGCGAGGGACCTTGCCCGTGACCTTATTGAGATTGGAAAACGTCTTGATATGACAGTTGAATGTGCAGTTACTTACGGAGCCCAGCCAGTAGGTGATGCAATGGGACCTGCACTTGAGGCACGGGAAGCTTTGAGCACTCTTGAAGGAAATGGAACTCCTTCAGTTGTCGAAAAGGCGACAGCAATAGCAGGAATAATTTTGGAAGCCGGAGGAGTTGTCGGAAAAGGTAAGGGGGCTGAAAAAGCTCTGGAAATTCTTGAAAGTGGAAAAGCCCTGAAGAAATTTAGGGAAATTATTAAGGCGCAGGGAGGAAATTCTGATGTATGTGTTGAAGATATAGAAAAACTTCTTGGAAAGAAGAAGAAAATCATAAAATCTTTAAGAGCAGGTTATGTTACGAAAATAAATAACAAGGCGATAGGAAATGTGGCGAAAACTGCAGGAGCTCCGCATGACAAAGGAGCAGGAGTCCTCCTGCATGCAAAGGGAGGAACACGTGTGAAGAAAGGAGATGCACTTTACACGATTTATGCCGAAGAAGATTTTAAATTGAAGGACGCTGAAGAACTGGCGCTTAAGACTAAGCCTGTTTTAGTTGAGGGAATGTTATTGGAAGATATACCACCGACCTTCCTTGGAAGGCATTAATCTTTTTGTTCTTCGGACATTAAATTTCTAAGAGGAACAGGATACTCACCTTGCTTTGACATACTATGTCGTGTTGTTTTAGGGGGATATGGATGTCCTTCAACCGCCTTTTTTACGACATCACTTTTATCTACACTAGGAATTATCATTACAAGGGATGCTTTCTGCTCACTCATCGCCTCTTCAATAGATACTGTATCAGGAATGTAGTCGAGCTCCTTTGAAAGTCCTTTTTTTATGCAATTAAGAGCGTCCTCGAATGTTTTTTCCTTGTCTTCTGACTGAACAATAAAAAAGTGCTTATCACCATTCCTTACAGCTATTCCGAGAATTGCCTGTCCCGATTCAAGGAGTGTTTTCATTACATTTTCATTTTCCACTGTGCTTGTTAGGAAATCGTGAGTCTTTAGGCAATCGAATACTTCCTCCCGCTCCTCTTCTGTCTTGACATAATGATTCCAGCAGTTCAGTTTTATATCAGGATTGTAGTAATCAACGACGAATGCAGGTATTCGCTTGCAGCCGAGGCGCTGAAGAGCGTAGAACCGATGGTGACCGTCCAGAACAACATTTGAGTGCTTATCAACAACCACTGGGATTTTAAGTTCTTTATCTTCCTTTATTTTCCGGGTTAGTTCAACAAGATAATTCTCATTTATGTGCTCATGGTCCTTTAAGTCCGCTATATTCAACAGAGCAATTATTGTATTTCCGCTTCTCTCTAAAATTTCCATGGGTGAATATTCAATAACAGTAAGGAAATAGATATAAGAGCTAATATTAAAGGTTTATCCCAGATGAAAACGGTGCTTGGACCCTATCCTCCGCCATATGCGGGGACAGAACTCGTTGTAAGAGAAGAATTCGAGGAATTAGGAGGAAATACTTTTCTGATTGGAACTAGTGTAATTCCTATTGAACTAGATGACCGGATACTTATACGACGAAATAGATTTGCAATTAATGGGCCTTCTCTTATTTATCATATAATGAGACGGAGAAAATATATTACAAGTATATCAGCTCATTTTGCAACTACTTTTGGTTATATTGCTCATCTGGCAAAAAAGTGGTTTGAGATACCATATACTGTAACCTGCCACGGGACTGATGCTCTGATAAATCTGAAAAGAAAACCGCACAGTTATTTTACAAAGAAGGCATTGCAAGGAGCGGATAGAGTTTATGCAGTCAGTGAAAGTATAAAGGACGCTGTTTTGACGGCAGGAATTCCGGAAGATGTGATAGAAATCAAACAAAGGGATGTTGGGAAGGCTTTTTCAGGAAGGAAAATTAAAAAGAAGAAACAAGTAATTTTTGTTGGCTCTGTTCATCACATAAAGGGTGTTGATATACTTCTTGCCGCCTTCGCAGAGTTTTCTAAAAAGAATAAAACCTACAATTTGAAAATAGTTGGAAGAATTATTGACCCCTCTTATTTGAAACTTCTGAAAAATCTTGCAGAAGAACTTGGAATAAGTGATAAAGTTCATTTTGTAGGAGAGATGCCACACGACCACCTTCCAAAATATCTTAATGAGTCGGCTCTTTTTGTGATGCCATCCAGATCTGAGGGATATGGTAGAGCTCTTGATGAGGCTCTTACCTGTGGACTGCCCGCAGTAGCTACAAATGTAGGGGGTCTTCCAGAACTTGCAAAAGGGAGGAATTGTATAATTGTTGAATCCGAACTTCCAGGACAGATGGCTGCGGCAATGCAGAGGGCTATAGGGGGCAGAGGGCATAAATAGACCTTTAACCTATGAAATCGTATGAAAAGGTCCGTAAAACTTATTGTTTTTACCTTGATTGCGGCTTTCCTGACAAGTCAGGCAGTTTCAGCCTATGATTTAGTAGTTGCAGGAGAAGACTATCCTGTAGATTTTTTTCTGGCACAGACTTACACCAGTAAAGAGGGAATTCCATTAATTGGTGTTTCTAAAAAAGGATTTACACAGCCAATTGTATCAGAACTTTCGGCTTATGTTCAGCAGGGCTATTCTGAAGCAGTAATAATAGGTGGAACTGAGGCAGTTCCTGCAAGTGTTGAGAGAAGTCTGAGAGCAATGAATTACAGTGTTGTAAGAATTTGGGACTGGAATCGTTATGGAACTGCAGCTAGAGTGGCTATTACATTGTGGGGAGAGTCTGAAACAGTAGTGATTGCAGAAGGAGACCGAGAAGGAGCTATTATGCCAGCGGCAAGAATAGCTATAGACTATGGAAGTCCTGTTCTTCTGACAGAACGGGGGAAACTATCAGAATCGGCTGAACAGGCAATAGAAAAGCTCGGAGCAAGGCGTATTGTCATTGTAGGAGACGTATCTGAAGAGGCAAGAAAAAAACTGGACAGTTTGGGAGGAGTTGAGCAGACAAAACTTACACAGCTTCCTCTTGTTGAGACAGGTGGAAGAAGTAGTTTTGTCGTGGGTTTAATAGCTGGCGGGCTTATTATTTTCCTTATAACAAGTTTATGGGGAGCTGAAGTCATAAGAAGGAAGCAGAGTGAGATACCTTATGATATACTTCAGGAAGATGAAAGAAGAATTGTTGAACTTATTGATAAACAGGGTGGAAAAATGAAACAGCAAAACCTTGATGAGATGACTGGCTTCTCCAGACCAAAGGTTTCACGGCTTGTTGCTGAACTCGTTGAAAGGGGGATACTTAGTAAAAGAAAATCCGGGAAAACTAATATTCTTGAACTTATCAAGGAAATGAATTGATGAAATTGGTCTTTTTAATAAAAAATACTGTTGTGAAAACGTATGAAAACGTATGAAACGGTTTCACAGGATAGCTATATATAAGCAGAATTATACCATTTTCTTATGAAGGTATGGATTGACCTACTTACGCCAAAACAGGTTATGCTCTATTCGAAGCTGATACCGATGCTTGAGAAACAAGGAGAGGAAGTTTTCGTTACAACACGAGAATATAAGGAAACTTCAGAGCTTCTGAAGGAAAAGAGCATAGAAGCACTTGTGGTAGGAAAGCACGGAGGAGCGAGCCTCGATGGAAAACTTGAGGCAAGCATAGAGAGAATGCGTGAAATGAATAGCATTGTTTCTAAAGAAGAGCCAAGTGTAGCTCTTTCCCTCTCCTCGCCTGAGGCTGCCAGAGTCGCTTTTGGATTGGGAATACCCCATGTTTGTATTAATGACATACCTGAGGCTTCAGCGCAGTCAAGACTCTCAGTACCACTTTCTGAAAAAGTAGTTGCTCCAAAGCTAATACCAAAGGAGGTATGGGCAAGGTATGGAATGCCAGCCGAGAAAGTGGTTCAATATGACGCTCTTGACCCAGTTGCCTGGTTGAGAGATTTTAAACCTAGTGAGGAAGTTCTCGGACTACTTGGGCTTGAGCAGACGAAGATTATAACTTTTAGAACTTCCGAGACAAATGCTTCCTATCTAAGTGATAGCACAAGAGGAGAGAAAGTATTGATTAAACCTATGATAACAGAGATGTCTAGAAACTTTCCTGAACACAAAATTGTTGTTCTGGCAAGATACCAGGAGCAAGCAGACGAAATAAGAAAAATTAAAGCAGAAAAGATACTTGTACCTGATAAAGTAGTAGATGCCCAGAGCCTTATTTATCACTCAGACTTGTTTATTGGAGGCGGAGGAACTATGACACTTGAATCAGCTCTTCTTGGAACACCTACACTTGCCTGCAGACCTATGAGAACCTTTTATGAAGACTATGTAATAGAAAAACATCTAGTTTCCAGAACTACGAAGTATAATTTACTTGAACAGGCTTCAGATTTGATACAAAGAAACGGTGAGCATAAGAGAAGGCAGCGGAAAATTGCTGATAAATTGATAAGCTCGATGGAGGATCCGGCAGAGGTCATAGCAAATACTGTAAGATCTACTGCAATTTGAGATGCTTCCCTTCGATGCAGTCCCTGTTTTTTCCACTTTTGCACTTTCAATAATTCTAACAGTAGTTTTCATACGAAGATTTAAACGGATAGGACGAGTTTCAGAGGACATTCACAAAGAAGGAAGACCAATGAGAGCTGATTTTGGAGGAATTCCTGTAGCAGCTGCACTTGGTACTGTTCTTTTAGGAATGTATCTTCTTACAGCTTCATCAATTTATATGACTCTGACACTTGTTTTTCTGATATCTGCAAGCATTGGACTTCTTGATGATATTTTCAGATTTAATCCCTACCAGAAGCTTGGTCTGACGGCTCTTCCAGCGCTCCCTTTGATATTGTTCTGGAGTTTTGGGGTCTATGAAGTTCTTGCTGTCGTCGTTGCTGTAGTTGTTCTGTCCAACTGGACAAATATGCTCGCCGGTTTCAACGGGCTTGAAGCAGGAATGGGTGCAATAGCACTCTTTTTCCTGGCTTTGAACACAGGACATTTTGAATTGAGGACGGCGCTTTTTGCCTACTCCTTTGCTCTCCTTGGCTTCCTCTTCTTCAATAAGTATCCTGCAAAGGTTTTTCCCGGAGATGTTGGAACTTTGCCAATTGGTGCTTTTCTAGCGGCTTCGGCAGCGCTTGGAGCTCCATTGCTTCCGCTGATGATACTCTCCATCCCTTATTTTTTTGATATGCTTCTCAAATTTATTACAATGGGAATTGCTTCCAGTAAACGTATTGTTCCGACCAGAGTTGAAAATGGTATTTTAGTGCCTCAGAAAAGCTATTTATCACTTACAAACCTCATACTTCGCATAAAAGGAATGCGCGAGTGGCAGTTGGTAGCAATTTACTGGCTTGTTGAGATTGCGCTGGGAATAGTAACATTAGTAATATGAAAGTGCTTGTAACTGGAGGAGCGGGATTTATAGGACCTTATTTAGTCGGGGCTCTGGAAAATGAGGGGCATGAAGTCGTGGTTTTTGATAATTTTTCAAACGGAGATAAAGAAAGACTGGAAAATAGTTCAGCTGAGATAGTTGAAGGAGATATCAGAAATCCTCAGGATTTGGGAGAAGTGATAAGAGGTTGTGAACTTGTTTTTCATCTTGCGGCGCAGAGCTCTGTGCAGAAATCTCTTGAAAATCCTGAGGAAGACAGGGAAATAAATGTTTCTGGGACAAGGAATGTTATTGCGGCCGCTGAAAAGGAAGGAGTGAAAAAAATTATATTCTTCAGCTCTGCAGCAGTTTATGGAGATACTAAGGACTTTCCAATTAGTGAGGAAACAGTAGCAATGCCGATATCCCCTTATGGGGAATCCAAACTTGCCGCTGAGAAACTTTGCGAAAAAAGTTCTATACCTTCTTTTATTTTGAGAATTTTTAATATCTATGGAAAAGGCGGACAAGGAGTAATATCAAAGATGCTCGAGGAATTTAATTCAGAAAATAAAATTGAAATTTACGGAAGTGGAGAGCAGACAAGGGACTTTTTGTATATTAAGGACCTCCTAAATGCCTGTATTTTGTGTATTAAGACTGAGCCAGGCAATAATATGACTTTGAATATTGCTTCCGGGGAAGAGACCAGCATAAATGATATTGTTTCAGCGATTGAAAATGCTCTTAATACAGAGTTGAATATTGAAAGAACCGGTGAGAGAGAAGGTGATATACAGAGAAGTTGGACACGTATAGCCCGCGCTTCTGAGAAAATAGGATATAGACCAGAATATTCTATTGAAGAAGGAATAAAGGATATGTTGAAATGAAAGTTGTTATAGTAATGCCTGCTTACAATGAGGAGAAGACAATACGGCAAAGTCTGCAAAGTCTGAAGAAGGGTTTTCCAAAGGCGGAAGTTATTGTTGTGAATGATGGTTCTTCGGACAAAACTGAAGAATTTGCTCTGAAGGAGGGTGTATTTGTTGCAACGCACGTGATAAACAGGGGACTTGGAGCAACACTTGCTACAGGGATACAATCAGCCCTGCGGAAAAAGGCAGATATTATAGTTACTTTTGATGCTGACCTTCAGCATGTTGGGAAGGATATAGAAAATTTGATAGAGCCGATAAAGAAGAAACGGGCAAATGCTGTTCTTGGTTCAAGGTTTTTGAGAAAGGAAGATTTAGAAATGATGCCGCCAGTTACAAGATTTGGAAACTGGTTCCTGACAGGATTTACAAATTTCCTTGCCGGGACAAAGATTACGGACTCGCAGAGCGGACTGAGGGCATTTGACAAGAAATCCGCCAAGGCTCTGTCAATTGTGTGTGACCGCTACGATGTATCCTCAGAAATTGTATACGAACTAGGACGCTATGGGATGAAGATTGAGGAAGTCCCGATAAAAGCTTTATATGACGAACGTAGTAAGAAAAAAGGTACAAACGTGCGCGAAGGAGTAAAAATAATGTATGGAATTTTCCTTAAGCGCCTTTGGTTGAGAAAATGATAGCTGGAATACAGGCATTCGGACTGGCCCTCGGGCTTCTTATGTTCTATTATGCTGTAAAACTTTACAGACAGGGAAAGTTTAAGGACCGTGACTTTGTTACTTGGGGAATCGTCGCTCTTGCTATATTTTTCGTTTCACTTTACCCTACTGTTCTTGACTCAGTTCTTAGCTGGCTGAAAATCGGAAGAGGACTTGATGCACTTCTTGTTCTGGGTCTCCTCGGAGTCTACGGATTTGTCTTCCAAGTCTACATAAGAAATCAGGAAACCCAGAGACAGATAACAAATCTTGTCAGAAAGGTCGCCCTTGAGCTTGAGCAGAAAGGTCGAAAACAGAATGTTTAAAGCCAAGAGATTTCTTCCGGTAGTCGGGCTTCTGCTCTTTGCCTATATTGTTAATTCAGTAGGAGTATCAGTAATAACTGAAGCTTTTCTGAAAACCAACCCACTTTATTTTATTGTTGCTCTTAGTCTGACTTCTGTAAGCTCTGGAATAAAAGCCTATAAGTGGAAGCTTGGAGTCGACGTACAGAAACCGGGTTTCAAGTTCTTTGAGGCATGGAAGGCATTTATTATTGGACTTTTTGCAGCAGTTATAACGCCAGGAAGACTCGGGGAAATCATAAAGGCGATATATGCAGCTGACAACAGAAAAATCAGAACAGGTAAGGCTTTTGCAACTGTTTTTATAGACAGAGTAATTGATACTCTACTCATCTTTCTGCTGGCTATAATTGGAATATATTATATGACTGCTGAATTTGCACTCGGTTTTAGCACTCCGAAAACTGCTATAGCCGTATTTATTGCATTTGGAATAGTTGTCTTCCTTGTTTTAGAGGAAGGAGTCACAAGAAATATGTTAAGACCCGTTTTCCGCAAGATTATTCCGAAAAAACATCAGGCAATTTTGAAAACTAATTTTGAAGAATTCTATGAAGGAGTAAGGGCAATAAGAAAGGAACGTCTTCTTTTGCTTAAAATATCCGCACTGACAATGCTTGCCTGGTTCTTTGTATTCATACAATATTACCTGCTTTCTCTTGCGGCGGGAATTGATATCAGCTATTTCTATATAGCTATGATAATGCCTGTGAGTATGCTTGCTGAACTCGCACCAATTTCGATATCAGGAATCGGAACACGAGACCTTGTTTTGATAGGGATGTTTGGACTTCTTGGAATTGGTGCGGGAAGTGCAGTTGCCTTTTCATTAATTGTTCTTTTGTTTAACTATTGTATAGCCGCAATTGGTTTGTTCTTCTGGATGAAAGACCCGATTAAAATCTGGAGACTTTAATTTCAGTCAGAGAGAAGCGCTTTTCCAAGCTCAAGAAGTTCCAGAGCCCGCTCTTCTGTTTTTGCCTCTGAAAAAACTCTTAGAACAGGCTCAGTTCCGGAAGCTCTGACAAGAATCCATCCGTCTTCTTCGAAAAATTTAAGACCGTCGATATTTGAGAACTCTTTTCCTTCTTGTTTTGCCCTTTCCATGGCGCGTTTCATTGTGCTTGTTTTTTTATCATCACTGCATTTAAATTTAGCCTTAAGTTGAAAATATTTTGGAAGTGTTGAAATTGCAGAACTAAAAGAGTCGTAATCTGTGAGCAGGTCAAGCATTGTAATAAGAGTCATTGAACCGTCACGGCCGGGGCTGAGTTTTGGGAAGATGCATCCGCCGTTTTCCTCGAAACCGAAAACAGCACCTCCAGAAATAACAGAATCACTGACATATTTGGCTCCGACTTTTGTTCTGAGAATTTCCGCTCCTGAATTTGAGGCAACATCGTCAATAATACTGGAAGTTGCAACAGGAGTTACTATTTTGTCTCCTTTTTCTGCCAGAGAGTTGGCTATCAGTGAACCAGTAACGTCTCCCATTATGAACTCTCCTTTTTCATTGCAGAATACCGCTCTGTCACCGTCACAGTCGAAGGCAACGCCGAAATCCGCCTTCTGTGTGCGAACTTCTTCGAGAAGCTCAGAAAGTGTTTCAGGTCTTGGCTCAGGGAGTCGTCCGAATTTTCCTGTGTTTTCACCGTTGATTATTACAGCTTCGCAGCCAAGCTCTTTGAGTATTCTGGGAACTGCGTCGATTTGAGCGCCGTTTCCGGGGTCTGCGACGACTCTGAATTTTTTAGACTTTATTTTTTCTGAATCAACGAGAGCCAGAGCATCCATAATGTAAGGGCTTACTGAGTCGCACTCTGAATATGAGCCAACCTTGTCCCAGCTTACTGTAGTGAATTTACGTGAGTTTAGTATTTTTTCGAACTCTATCTCTTCCTTTTCACCAACTTCCTTGCCACCTTTAAGGATGAACTTAGCTCCATTGTATTCTGGGGGATTGTGGGAGCTCGTTATCATGACGCCTGCATCATAAGCGCTCTGAGCAGCGTGATTTACGACAGGTCCAGCTGCGATTCCAGTGTCGAATACGTCACAGCCAGTCGAAATTAATCCTGCAATTAAGGAATTTGAAAGCATTTCTGAACTGGTTCTTGTGTCTCTGGCAACAAGAACCTTACAGGGACCTACCATCGTCCCGAATGTTTTTCCGAGGTCCAGCATAAACTCAGGTGTTATGTCGATATTCGCTAAGCCCCTTATGCCAGTTGTTGAAAAAGGCGCCATAGCATATGTGTAGGATATTTGCTATTTATAGCTCTCTATGAAAAAATTATGTCTTGGGCAATTATTTATATGCCCCTGTACAACGATTTCGCATGGAAATTTCGGTTGTCATACCCACCTATAATGAGGAGGGAAATGTGGAAAGGCTCTATATGGAGCTGGCAATTGTACTGACAAGAATGAAGAAGAGTCATGAAATTCTCTTTGTAGACGACGGAAGCAGTGACGGAACTATTGAAAAACTTGAGAAAATTGCAAAGCACGATAAATCTGTTAAACTTGTAAAGCACGGAAGTAATAAAGGACAAACTGCAGCACTTCTTACTGGTTTTAAAGCGAGCAAAGGGAGGATTGTGGTGTCTATGGACGCTGATTTGCAGAATGATGCCTCAGATATACCGAAGCTTATTGGAGGTCTGGAAAAGGCCGATGTTGTCTGTGGCTGGAGAGCGGACAGGAAAGATACTTTTGGAAAGAGAATGGCATCAAAGTTGAATAATTTCCTTGTAAGGCGTTTTTTTGGTCTTAGCCTTCATGACCAAGGATGTACACTAAGAGCTTATAAGAGCTCTGCGATAAAGGACCTTGAGCTTCACGGAGAAGGGCATAGATATATACCTGCAATGCTTTCAGTTAGGGGACATAAAGTTATAGAAATGAAGGTAAAACACCATGAAAGGAAATCAGGGAAAACCAAATATGGACTTTCCAGGCTTCCAAAGGGCTTTCTTGACCTCATCACTCTTAAATTCCTGACTTCTTACGGCTCAAGACCAATACATATTTTCGGAGCAATGGGTTTTGCTCTCATGGGACTTGGCTTTCTAGGAGGAGTAAAACTTCTTTATGATAAATATGCTCTTGAACAAACAATAGGAAGCAGACCGCTTTTGATACTTGTTGTTCTTTTAGTACTGCTTGGAATGCAGTTCATATTCAACGGGCTTCTCGCTGAACTTATAATTAGAACTAGAGAAGAAAAGTAGTTAATTTACGTAGTAAAGTTTTATTTTTCCTGAAGTTGAATCGTAGTCTTTATACCTGAGCTCTTTGCCGTCTGTCCAGCTCTGTAAGGAGTCCATTGAGAATCCGCCTTCTCCCTTTTCGAGAACAATGTAGTAAACTGCATTATCCTTTCCTTGTGAAAGATATGCCATCTGCCGGAGATTGTAGTTTTCCCCAAGATACTGATGAAGTTCTGAGTTTTGCATACTTTTAAAGCCCCAATGATACATGAAAATCCAGCGGACTCCATTTTCTTCTGCCTCTTTAAGGATATCCAATTTTAGGTCTGTGCTGTAATACGCCTTTCTGTCAGCATTCCATAGGAAGCCGAAGGACTGGCCACCTGAGAATATGACTTTTTCATTTACTTCACTGTTTTCTCTTATGTAATCTCCGGCAATATCCAGACCGAAGAACTGCGTATCAAATTGCTTGTTTTTTGCATCCATTGAAGGAGACAGTAAGACAATGAAAAGCACCAGAATTACGATCCATTTAAGAATCTCTTTTTTTTCAGCTTTTACTTTGAAAAGCCCAATAGAAGTCTGGGAAACTACCATTATGAAGTAGGACATTGTGAGGATTATGATTGGAGCTATTGGGAACTGGTGATAGCTGTGTCCCTTTAGTTTGTTTGACATTATCATAATAAATGGTATCAGAGCGGCTGAGTAAGATAGAAGAAATAGTTCTGCGAATTTTTTATTTGAATTATAAAATGTAACGAGCATCACGATTCCGGCAATAGCAAACCAGAAGCCGATAACTGTATAATTGTCAGATAAGAAAGGCCAGACAGACTTCCACCAGCCAGGAGTAAGGAAGGCCCAAATATTCATTTCTCCGATAGCAAGTGCCGTTCCCTCAGCCTGAACTATTGTTTTTGAATAGAGGAACCAGGCAGGAATTGTGAGCATCGCCGCGAATGAGGCTGAATAAGCTTTAATCTGAGACTTGTTTAGTTTTAGCAGTTTTTTGTAGGGGAAAGTGAGCGCAAATGGTATAGCTATTACTAAGAAGGTGTATTTTGTTAGTCCTGCAAGGGAAAGGAAGACTGCAGTACTGATTAAGTGAGAATTTTTGTCAGAATCACGCCATCTGACATAGAAATAGGCTGAACTTAGCATGAAAAACACTCCAGGATTTATGAGCTGGACATTATGGCTGAAGAAAACGAAAAGTGGATTTATCGCTGTGAGAGCGGCCGCAATTATTGCTATGTCATCTCTCTTGAAAAGCTCCCTTGATAGAAGGAACATCATAAGGACAGTTCCTAAGCTAAATATTATCCCGACGAGACGGGCGACCCAGAGATGGGGACCAAATATCTTGAATGCAATGGCTATTAGAATTGATATAACTGGGAAGGTATCAGAATGCGCTCCTGTCGGATCGTCAAAAGAGCGAAGTGCGTCCCACTCAGGAACGAAGAAACCGTGATTGAAGAAACCATCTTCTGCAAAATTCCTTGACTCTGCCAGGTAGTGGCTTTCCTTCCAATTGTGATAACCGATAGTGGGATAATCAATATGATAGACTCTGAGGTACATTCCGAAAAGAAGTATGAGGAATAATGCAGCGTAGATTTTTCGATTCTTTTTTATGTTGGCGACGAACTTATCCATTTGAAACTACCCAGTCAGTGTACCTTTTTATTCCTTCATCAATTGAAACCTTTGCTTCATAACCTAAGTCTTTCTTTGCTCTGTCAAGAGAAGCTTTTGTGTGTTTCATATCCCCGCGTTGTGAACCTTCTTTCTCTATTTTGGCCTCTTTTCCAAGTGCCTTTTCGATTTTTGAAACAAGGTCGTTCAGCATTATTTGAGAACCGCCGCCGATATTTAGGATATCCTTGCTGAGGCTGCTTTCTCCTGCGGCAATAGTTCCGTCAACTATATCCTGGACATATGTGAAATCCCGAGTTTGCTCGCCACTTCCGTATATTTTGATAGGCTCTCCGGCGAGGATTTTGTGAGTAAAAATATTAATCGCCATATCTGGGCGCTGCCGCGGTCCATATACTGTAAAATATCTGAGAGAAACTGTCGGAACTTTGAAGGATTCGCTGTAGATTCTGCAGAGGTGTTCGCATGCCAGTTTTGATGCGCCATAAGGAGATACTGGTCTTGCTTTTGTGTCCTCTGTAAGTGGAAGCTCAGCATCGCCATATACTGAAGAGGATGAAGCGAAGATTACTCGTGAGCCGGACTCTTTTGCTGCTTCCAGAACTCTCTGTGTTGCCTTGATATTATTTTTAAGATAGACATCAAAGTTTTCCCAGCTGTAGCGGACTCCAGGCTGGGCGGCAAGATGGTAAACGACATCAACCTCCTTGAATGCGTCTGAAAGCTCTGCCTCAGATAAATCTATTTCAAGAAAGTTAAAGTTCTCATTTGCTTTTGAGTTTTCAAGATTTTTCTCTTTAGTAGAACGCTCATAATAGTCTGTGAAACAGTCAATTCCAATGACGTCCTTTCCCTGTCCAAGCAGAGTATCTGACAAGGTACTACCGATAAAACCGGCGACCCCTGTTACAAGTGCTTTTGCCATAAGTCCCATTAGTTCTTCTTTTTAATATATCTACCAGAAGAGCCCCTCGTAATTTTCTCTGTTTTTTACTATGTTTCGTCCGTCGATTATCTTTCCGCTGAAAGGAACATTTTCGAATTCAGGCCACTCAGTCAGAACAAGGCAGATGTCAGCGCCTTCGAGAGCATTTTCCATTGTTTCCGCTCTTTCTATACCCTCGACTTCTGCTGCTTCGGGGTCATATGCCTGTATCTTTGCTCCGCCATCGTTGAGGAGTTTTATAACTTCGACTGCCTGTGATTCACGAACATCATCAGTTCCGGCTTTGAAAGCGAGACCAAGAACTGCAACAGTTTTTCCTGAAATATCTCCAGCGAGCTCTACTAATTTAGAGGGGAGTTTTTTATTCGTCTCGATTGCAGCATCAACAATTCGTGGATTTGCACCCTCTCTCTTTGCCGCGGCGGCGAATTCCTTTGTATCTTTTGGAAAACAGCTTCCACCCCAACCAAGACCTGAGTTGAAGAAAGCTGGATTAATGCGCTTGTCCATTCCGACTCCTTTGAAAACTTCATATGGATCTGCTCCTATTTTCTTGCAGAATTCAGCAACATCATTTGCGTATGAAATTTTCACCGCAAGGAAGGCATTGCTAACGTATTTTATCATTTCAGCTGTTGAAAGTGGAGTTTCTAGAACCGGACAGTCAAAAGCACTGTTAAGTTCTTTGAGAGCTTCTGCGCTTTTTTCATCGAAACTTCCTATGACTATTCTGTCAGGATTATCGAAATCTTCTATTGCCTTTCCTTCCCTTAGGAATTCGGGATTCATACAGACACCGAAATCTTGTCCTGCTTTCTTGCCTGATGCTGCCTCTACATTTTTTATTACACATTCTTCTGTAGTCCCAGGAGTTACTGTGCTTTTAACAACAATTGTGAAATAGGAATCTTTGTTTTTTAGTGCTGTTCCGAGATCTTTTGAAGCCTGTTCTATGTATTTTAAGTCTATTGAACCATCTGAGGCAGAGGGTGTACCTACAGAAATGAAGCAGATATCTGAGTTTTCCACAGCATCTGAAATATTACTAGTTGCTCTGAACTTTCCCGAATCCAGAACCTGTTTTAGTCGCTCAGGAAGTCCTTCCTCGTGTATTGGGGCTTCGCCTGCGTTTATTTTTGCGACTTTTCCCTCTATGACATCAACGCAGATAACCTCATGCCCCTGGCTGGCATAGCCCACTCCACTTATCAGGCCCACATATCCAGTTCCTATAACACTTACTTTCATGCTCTAGAGGTTGATTAGCTGCTTTATAACTCTTATGAGAATGGGATGCGCCCCCCGGTGGTGGTCTGTGCCGAAGCACAAGGGGAGGCGCCCACAGCTTATAGCTGCTAATAATATGTAGTATCTTTTTTGGGAAACCACATAAACCAAACATTAGTAAAGTGTATTATTAAAGCTTTCTCTTGGCAATTATTCTACTTTGAATACTTTTATAGTTCCGCCAAAGTCCTTTACGAATTCCAGACCCTCAACATCGGCGCCGGCGAAGAGATGTAGACGTGTGAGGAGATTATTTTCAAGCCTTGGTGGAAGTAGGAAAATGGATTGGTAGTCTGGAAGGACATATATCATATAATCCACCGCGTCGTCCGCTTCTGTTTCGAATTTTACAATTTGACCATTTGAAAAGGCGACAAGCCTTTGTATTGGAACTGTATTATAGCCACTCTGGAGTGTTGATGAGGCCACTGGGCCTGTTAAAGAAATATAAACGGCTTCAGTCTGGCTGAGTCTGTACTCGAGAACGGTAGTATCCCCTTGTTGACTTGTCTGTGAAAGTGGAACCTGTGGATAGTAGTCAGGATCTCCAGCAAGGAAACTTATTGCACTATATTTTGGAAGAAGGTCAGAACTTGTGAAGAAGTAGCTGATATTGTACTCTTTCATAAGGCTCAGGGAAGTATCCATATCAGTTGATGTGAACATTATAGCTAAGTCGTGGACATGTTCGTCGTTTTGACTTCCATCAGCTACAACTGGACGCTCACCAAGAGCTGTAAGAGCGTGACCAGGATCCCACCAACTTGCGAATATAGCATCCTCTGGAGTCTCTGTTTTTACCCAGTCAAAGAAATCAAGCCAAGGACCCGAAACACCCGGCCCTGACTGTCCTGCTATTGAGATTGAAGTTTGGAAATATGAAGGTCCGCTGAGATTGTAATTTGGAACGAAGAAAATAAGTGCGATAAGCGTAACGACCACAAAGATAGAGATAACTGGTTTTTTGCTTGATATTTTAGAAACCATTTCTGCAATTACGATTCCACTGAAGATAGCGAGCGGTATTGCAAACATTTCTATGAAACGGACAGCCGTGAAAGAGGAATAGAAGGTAGCAGCCAACCAGATTGTAAAGAAGGACAAGTGGAAGAATTTGCCTGAAAGTTTTTTCCATAAACCGAAGGGCAGAAGAGCGAGGAATGCGAAGAAAAGGAATACTGAGATTATGTGAACGCGGCTTACAATTTCTACAAGACTTCCTGGGCTCATTTCAGAAACTGTCAGGAAAACATTTCTTACTTCCGTATCAAGTGATTCTCTTTGCATTTCTTTCAGGGAAGAGAACACTCTTGTCGCACTCCAGAATTTTGCAAGCTCTATACCTTTGAATAGTGTAACGAATATAAACATTGAAAGAAGGAAAACAGCGAAAACGATGTATTTTTTGCGATGAGTTTTAAGTTCAGAAATAACATTCTTTTTTCTGACATAGGCAAGAGTTATTTTGGAAACCACGTGGAAACCAACGGCCGCTGTTATAAATAGCGGGGCGAATCTGTAGCCACCCCAAGTGAATGCAAACAGCCCCATAGAAAGACCGGCTGAAGCTCCCCATAAGTAAGATTCCTTATCCCATGCAAGAAGGAAGAGGTAGAAACTGAGTATAGTGAAGAATGCTATCGGAGCGTCCGTATCTGCGAACCCTGCAACACTTCGCATAAGGAAGGATGGAGCCATAGAAAACATGAAGGCTGCGCCGAGACCTGCTCCTCTGCCGAATAGTTGGGCGACCAATAAGTACATGAAAAGAACTGAGAGAACTCCGAAAAAGACCGGAGTAAGTTTAGCCCAAGTCATTAAATCGGCAACAAGGAACTTCCCTAAATACATGTAACTATAGGCTGTGAAATATTGGTAGAACTCTTTTGAAGCCTCCCCACCATAAGGAGCATTATGAAAGGAGTCCCAAGGAACCATCTTTCCATCTATTTCTCTTAATTCTGTCCCCGGATAACCGTGGTCAACTATTTCAGCTGAGTGGCGATAATGCCAGTAAGGGTCCATCGCAGACAAGTAATACTGATCTGCAGGTATCAAACGAACCCATGCCGAGAAAAAAAGTACTAAGGCTAGTAAAACGACGAAAATGACTTTTTTATTCTTTACGAGTTTTTCAGCAATTTTTGAAAAATCAATTGAATAATCCTGCTCAGCCATAGAGAGTTTTCATAGGGCAGTGTGTATTTATGCCTTTTGAACCTCCCTCAAAAGAATTGTTGCGTATGCCCCTTTCCTGAGGTCAAAGCCAAGGTTGATATCTTTTTCATCTTCCCAGCTTAAATTTCCAATTTCTGCCAGATGAGTTCGGATGTCACCACGAACGCTTGCCTCAGGGAACTGACTGACTTTGAAATCTTTCAAATTCAGACCTTCTTTTTCCAGAAGAGTGGATTCAGCTTCATCTGGTTCTGATTCATAGCCAAGTATGTTTGAACTTCCATCTAGATTGGAGCCATTGTTGATGCGCTCGCTCAGAATTATGTTGAAAAGGTAGCTCTGATATGCGTGAGTGAAGAATTTGTATGTCTGTTTTGACAGTTTTTTGAAAGCTCCGACATAATCATTTGGGTGAATGTTGAGATGGTCGAGGAGAGCTCGTTCAAAGCGCATATAGACTGGAAATTCTTTCAGAGCTTTTCCAAAATCACCCCAGTTTTCTGCAAGAGTTTCGCGGGCCTTCCTTCCTTCTTCTGATTCTCTTTCCCCAGTTCCTGCAAGGAATTCGTGGACTGCAGACTCTATATTACCTTCCAGTATGTGTTTTCCAACAATATGATTGTTAAGACGCAGACCAAAGCGCTGTTCTCCGAAAAAATTTGGAATCCCTCCGAATTCTTCGAGTTCTTTTAGTGTTTTTTCAGGACTTCCCGAAGCTCCAAGAAGCTTTACTGTGAAACGATTGCCCCAGTGGTCTCCGAGTTCTATTTTTTCCGAAGAGTAGGAAAAATCCCCCAGTTCGCAGTCTTTTATTCTGACGTTCAGGAGCTCTTTTGGAGAAATTTTCCAGGCAGAAACTTTTTGGGCAGTAAGTGCTTTTTTGTCTTTTGTTCCTGAAGTCGAAAAACGTTTTCTTGATATCTCTAGCCGACGGGCAACTCGTTTTAAAATCTGTTCCTGATTCCAATCTCTCTTGACTAAAGTGAAATGTGTGTATTCCTTGACTTCTTCAGAAGATTTTGGCAGTTCTTTTGAGGGTTCAAAACTGGAAGTGCTTCTGTCTTCTTGAATTTCCTGGACCATAAAATCTTCCGGAAGCTCCTTGATAGTTCCACCTATCCCTTTTGATTTTGTAGCGTACGCCAAAATTCCTATATTTTTCATACAAGAGTAAGTGTACCAGTTATTTTGTTCAGGTTTTCCTGTGTATCAGGACCTATACCAACAGCTGTCTTTGTACCAGGAGGAATTTCGGTTTTTCCGGCATCTGTTATAAGAGCTGTGGGAATTCCCATTGATTTTGCTTTCTCAAAAATTTCAAGAAGTTCTTTCTCGTCTGTCGCATATACTGCAACTTTTCTTGCACCTTCTTCAGACCACTTTGATGCAATTTTTCCATCTGCTTTCCAGAGAGATTCGACAGAAGCATGAGCAACCTGGACAGACATCTTTCCAGGACTGAGCTTGAGATCCTTTCTGACAACTATTGCTTGTTTGTAGGGCATTATATTGAAAGTGCTTTGTCTGTTTTGTCCATACTTTTTTCTGCATCTGTTTCCAGTTCAAGAGCTGCACGGATTGCGTCTATATTCTCAGGGACAACAATTGATTCCTGGGCTATTCCCTGGAAAAGGTAGGCCTCACTGTCCTTTACGATGATTGAGTCCTCCCAAATCATATTTTCATATAAGTCATATCTTGAACGACCAAGGTCACGGGCGTATTCTATAAGTTCAGCTGTTGAACGGAAGCCTTCTTTTGAATGAAGAACTTTTACCCTTCGTGTTTTTTCGAGAAGTGATTTAATATCCTCTCCTGAAGTTCCGTCTTTTAGCTCTATCATTAGAGAATGAAGATGCATAAGCGTTGTCGGAACTTTTACAGCACTAGTTATAACATTTAATTCCGGAAGAATTGTCTTTACATCAGGACCGTGGTGACTTGGAACATTAAGTGGATCAGGAATTATTGCATTTATTGGACCTTTTGAAGAATCCCTTGGGTCTGCGCTTCTCCTTACGAGGAAGGCCCTGGTATTTCCGATAGTGAAATTTGATGACAATGCACCGAGAGTTCTTGACAGACCAGTTGTATTACAACTGACAACTCTGATGTGGTCCTTTCCGAGTGAAGAGATGTAGTTTACCTGGGCGATGAAGCTTGTATCTCCAACTGAAGCCTTTTCCCCACCTTGATAAATTGCCTTGAGTTTTTTAGGAATATAAAGGGCTTCTTTATTTTTTGCGCCGATTTTTCCAGGAGTGCAGTCAACAACTATGTCCGCCGCTTCCAGAAGACTGTCGGAAAGTCCCTCTGTTTTTAGATCTTCCTCTTCGAAGGACTTAACGCTTTCTTTTGAAATTCCGTATAAAGGATAATTTCTGTCATTTGCAAGGCGGGCTTCGAAATTTGGTCTTGTTTTTGTTACACCGAGGACCTCCATATCGTCCTGTAGACTGACTGCATCCGCTACTCTTTTTCCAATTGTTCCGTAACCATTGATTGCTACTTTTACCTTACTCATTTTACTTAGCCTCTCGTTCTTTTGCCTTCTTAAGGGCTTCGATAGCAGGGAGTTTTTCACCTGCCAAGAAGAGTATACAGGCTCCACCGCCTGTGCTTATATGAGTAATTTTATCTCCGAGATTTAACTTGCGGATGGCAGTTGCAATATGTCCTCCACCAACAACTGTGAATCCACCGGACTCTGCGATTGCTTTGGCAATTTCATTGGTTCCTTTGGCAAAATTTTCATCCTCGAATATTCCTGCAGGACCATTTGCTATGATTGTCTTTGCTGAACGAAGAATTTCTGAATATTTTTCAGCTGTCTTGCTTCCGATATCTGATATCTTGTAGGGAATTGGAAGTTCTGATAAAGGAATCTCCAATCGTTTTCCATACTTATCTGCAGCAAGGTCTTCAGGAAGAAGTATTTTATCTGAATAGTCGTTGTAGAGTGCTTTTGCCTTTCTTACAAGAGAATCATAATTTTCCATGTATTCTAGACCGTCTATTGTGTAACCTTTTGCAACGAGGAATACACTTGCGACTAGTCCAGAAGTAAGAATTGTATCCACAACTCCACGGTCAAGGAAATGGGCAATCACTTTCAGACTATCTCGGACCTTTGCGCCACCAGCTGAAAAAACACTAGGTCTTGCATCAGAATTTCTCGCCTCTGACAGCATTGAAAGTTCTCTTTCCATCACCCTTCCTGCACAGGACGGAAGAATCTCAGGAAAACCTACTAAGGAAGACTGGCTTCTGTGGGCTGTTGCAAAGGCATCTCCGACATAGATATCTGCAAGAGGTGCAAGTGTTCCAACGAAATGTGTTTTTGCCTGGACATCTGCTGGCTGTGAAATATTTTCTTCGGAAAGGAAACGAACGTTTTCAAGTAAAATTATTTCACCATCCTTCATTTCCTTTATTTTTCTAACAACACCAGGACTTATGAGACCTCCTTCTATGTATTCTATAGGAATCCCGACCTCCTTCTGAAGATATTCTGTGTGAGAGTTGAGAGTTGTAAAATCTCTTGAGCCCGGACGTCCCTGATGAGAAAGAACAACGACTTTCGCTCCTTTTTCTGAAAGTTCTTTGACAGTTATTGCGTGTTTTTCTATTCTCCTGGTATCCAGAAACTCTCCTGTCTGTGGGTCCATTGGTGAGTTCAGATCCAACCTTGCTATCACTGTTTTTCCTGAAAAATCGAAGTTATCCATTGTGTTAAAGTCCGTCATTTTAATCCTCCAATTAAATCTTCAAGAACTGCCCTTGGATTTTCTGCCTTTACGAAGGCGCTTGCGGCAAGAGCTCCTTCTGAACCGAGTTCTATTGCTTTTCTGACATCTTCACCAGTAGAGATTCCTGCACCGCAGACAACTTTGACATTTGGATTTACTGCTTTTACCTGCTCTATACTATTTGTTACTATGTCAGGGTTGGCTGTTGAAACTGAAATACCACTCCCTATTAATTCAGGGGGCTCTATTGCTATGTAAGTCGGATTGTATTCTGCGTATTTTGCAGCGAGTTCCGGAGTGCTTGCACATACCATGCTTTCCATTCCAAGTGCTGTAAGACGTTCAATTCCAGATTTTATTTCTTCTTCAGAAATCTGTCTCTCGGCATGATTCAGAAGACTTCCTGTAGCTCCTGCTGCCTTTGCTGATTCCGGAAGAATTGAGCCTGTTTGTGCTCCCATAGGTGAAGAATCTACGTGCTGGGAAAATGTTTCGATATTTTTTGAAAGTGAGGCAATATCGGTAGCCTGTGGAGATATGATTATTCGACTGCCTGAAGACTCAGCAAGTTCCCCAGCTATACGGGCAAGCTCCTCTGCCTTTTCTCCGATGCCCTGTTCATAGGCTTTTAAATTTAGTAGTATGATTACCATTTCCCGTTTTCCTATCACTTTTTGTCCTTAAAAGGATTGTTAAAAAGCTTTTAGAGGTACTGGGAAAGTATTATTAAGCGCTGTGATTATATCAAATCGCTATGGGAAAAGCAGCATTGATTTATGCAGTAAGGCCGGACGGACCGGATGTTGATATGGATAAGCTTGAAGAATGTATAAGGGGTGTTCCTTATTTCGAAACTCTTGAGAAAAAGCCGTTTATATATGGAATGGAGCAGATTATTGCAACTTTTATTCTGGATGACAAGGATCCAAAGAGTGACCCTGACTCTGTTGAAAAACAACTATCTGAAACAGAAGGAGTCAGCAGTATTGAACAGCTTGCTCTAACTCTTATTTGAAGACATACAACTGTGAGAGCTTTTGCATTCTGAGCAAAGGTTAAGTTTGCAGACTGGGCATGGTGAAGATGCGAGCTCTTTTTTGCAGTTTTGACATATTCCGGCTTGTTCCATATTTGTTTTAAGGTTATTGTTTATTAAAAACTTGCGAATTCCTAAAACAAAAAAGACATATATCTGGAAAGCAAAGTAGTGTATATTATGGTAAAAGAACCCTTTAAAAGAATAAGAGAAAAGCTAGAGAAAGAAGAGGGTCTTGAAAGAGAGAAAAGTAGAGTTATTGACCAGATTTCAGGGGTTAATAACGCTCTTGGCAGAAACACCACAATAGAAATAATGAAAATGGTCTATCCTGATGTACGCAGGCTCACCGATATTTATGACAAGGTTGAAAAGGATACTAGTTTGGAGAGACTTAAGGCGATTACATCTTATCTAAGGAGTTTTGTTGTTGCATATGTGAATAGTAAAAAACGAAGTAAAAAATTGACTGTTCATGAATGGTCATTGCAGAATAAGGAAGCGATACTAGACCGATATGATGCGGCCAAGAAACAGGCAAAGAAATTAGGTATACGGAAGAGGGGAGAATATCCAAAAACTTTTTTAGACGTTTTAAAACTAATGAAAGAAGAAAAAGTCGCAGAGGCAAATTTCCTTCTTTTGCAAATTGAAGAGAGTCTTATTAGGATTGAAAATGATTTGGGAATTCTAAGACAGGCTCATGAAGATGCCGGAGCAATGGAAGGATTTACAACAGGAATAATTAAGGACTATTTGAAAAATGATTTCCAGTCCTGTCTGATGCAGATTGACCAGATATATGAGGAGGCAAAAGGCGAGGCAGACCTGAATAAGTTGGATGAATTGAAAAAAGACTTATATAACACAATAAAAAGAGTGGGGCAGATACTGGAGCAAAGTGACAGCTGAGAGATGGAATCTTGAAGAGTAGTTCCGACAATTATTTTAAGTCAGAAAACTAATGTTTTTGTTATGAGTCCACCACCTGAGAAATTCAATTTTGATAGACATATACAGAATCTTAAAAATATTAGAACTGGGATTGAAGAGGGCAAAAACCCTACAAAGGAGGTTTTGAAGGAAGTTGAAGCCAATTTTCAGATTTTCTTTCCCTTTTCCCCGGAGAAAATAATTGCTAGCATGGGAAGGTTGGGGGAAGATGACCCTGTAGATCCGGTAGAAATTATGGTAGAGCCGGCAACAATTATTGCTCTTATAGAAGCAGGACTCTTAGGAAGAGATTTGTGGAAATGGTTCAAAGAAAATGGTTATTTGAGGATTCCTTTCTCTGAAAAGAGGGTAAAGGGGGATTTTTATGATATAGAAGAGCCGACAAGGAGAGGTTTCGCACGGCATCTTTCTGAGAATGTTCCCGCAAGGAATTATGGCTTCGTTTTTGGACGAATTGATAGAAAGGGAGTACGAAGAATAAAGGGTTTCCTTACTCTGGAACAGTTGAAAGGAGTTGGACCACTGGTTGAAGTTTGTAATGAGCTTCTTGAAAAGCTTCAGGAAATTGAAGAAGATGATGAGGCAAAAAACGGAAAGAGAGATATTAAAGGAATTCAGCAGAGAATTGGGAGGATAGTTGAAATTATACAGACACAACTTATGGTAAGGGTAGAAGGAGATCTGACAGGAGCACCAATTTCTTTGAAGCCTGTAGAGGCTCATACTGAATTAAAGAAATATGCAGAAGGCAGGATTCTTGGAATGTATTTCAGGAGCAGGCACATACAGAAGAGTAATCTCCCCATTGAACTTCTCAGACCAATAAACCTTGATGAGCTTAGAAAAAAGGGGGCTATAATACAGAGCGATATTAGGAGAAGTTTGATTGTGCGAAGGGGTTATGAGGATATAATATTGGGAGCTCTAGATACTCTTGATGATAAAATTGACAAACCAATGATAGTTGGTTTTTGTGGGATAATTGACGAGAAAGATTTGGAAGAACTCAAGAAAAAGCTCCAGAAGCCAGAAAAATTTACCAGTAGCGTTGCTTTCAAAATTGTAGACGGAGAGCTCAGAAGAATATTATCCGCAATGCATCTTGTTGAAGCTGAAGAGGAAGAATGATTGGAAAGGAGCAGACAGAGAGGGCTCTTGAGATTTTTGATGAGCAGAAAATAGATTTTCTTTTTTTAACGAACCTTCAGGCGAAGGATCCTTTCTTTTATTATTTTACTGGAGCCTCTGGTTTTGAAAGTTCAGTTGCTATTATTGGAAAAGAGCCAATCATTTACACACCTGGTTTTGAGATGGAGAGAGCTTCAAAAGAGACTTGGATAAAGGATATTCGTGAGTTTTCTACAAAGAATAGTCTAGACAATATCAAGAAAATAGTTGGGGACAAAATTGTTGGAGTAAATGGGAAATTCCTTCCTCTTCGAATCCAAGGAAAGCTGCAGAAAGCTGGGATAAAAACCAAGGATGTTTCCGAGGCACTTCTTGATTTGAGACAGTATAAGACTAAAGATGAGCTTGACTTGATTGGAAAGGCTGTAAAAGCAACGAAACAGATTATTGAGAAAATAGATACTTCCCTTCCAGGAAATGAGATAAGAGCTGAGCTTCTTCGACAATATGCTATAGAAGATATGGATGAATTTTACCGTGCAATAGTGGCTTATGATGCTGATTCTGCAGTTCCTCATTACAGAGGAGTAAGTAAGCCGGGAAAACACTGCCTTCTTGTTGACACTGGCGGTTCTTATGAAGGATATGGGGCAGATATAACTCGGACTTTTCTTCTTAATCCGAATAAAGAATTGCAGGAGATATATAGAACTGTTGAAGAGGCGCAGAAGGTGGCAATTGACTTGATAGAGCCAGGAGTCAGGATTTCAGATATTTCAAAGGCAGCTAACGATATAATTGAGAAAGCAGGATATAGGATGGTTCACTCTTTGGGACACGGTATAGGACTCGAGGTGCACGAAAGACCAAATATCATGACTGGCTCAGGCAAAGTTCTTGAAGAAAACATGGTCTTTACTATTGAGCCGGCAATATATGTCAAAGAGAAATATGGAGTCAGAATAGAAGATAATATCCTTGTGACGAAGAAGGGCTGTAAAATTCTTTAGTTATAATTTTTCTAGTGTAAAGTAAAGTTTTGTTTCAGGTTTCTTTAGCTCTTCAATGAATTCTCTGTTGAGGTCTGAACAGGCTTTGTCACAATTTACTAGAAGAGTTCTGTCATCTATGAATTCTGATTTTCGAAGCACTATATCTTTCCGGTGTATAAAAAATAAGTCAGGAGAGCCCTCTCCGATTATCTCCTCAATCAATTCTCCGGCTTGTAGTGTAACCTTGAATTTTTCTCCGCCGAGTAGTTCTTTTTTAATTTCATCAGGAAGGTCTGAACAGGCTTTGTCTGCGCGGACTGCAATGATACAATTTCCACGAGGAGTGAGTTCTGCCTCTTTTGTTATTTCAATTGTAGTTGGGTGGGTTCCGAGAACATTCGTGTGACCGCTTGCGATTATCTCCATTACCAGCTGTCCAGGCTTGTCTGGTCACGACTGCCCGTTGCCTCCTCAAGTTTTGAAAGAGCATTGCTTATGCGCTCTCTTGAAAATTCATGCTTTTCGTGAAGAAGTTCCTGTGCCTTTTCTTCATTAGGAAAAGTCCAGGATAAATTGTAATCATCAGTGGTTTCTGGATTTGTGAAGATTTTTTTGACTGCATATGGATCAACCTGGAAATTATATTTTTCGATTGCGGTTTCGAAACCATCTTTTTTTATTACTTTTAGTGCTGTTTTTGCTCCAATACCTTTTATTCCAGGATTGAAATCAGTTCCTGTGAGGACTGCAATTTCTATGAGATTTTCTAGGCTTATACCAAGATGATTGAGCTGGTCCTGGAGAATTATTTTTTCTGGACTGATTGTTACATACATATTTCTGCGCGGAACCTTTCGTTTTCCGCTCACTGTAATATTTCTGATTAAAATAGGAGAGCCAAAGAGAAGGGAATCATAGTCCTGAGAACCTACGGCGTTTATTTCATTATTTTTACACATATAAGCAGCCTGGGCTTCCCCTTCAGAAGGTGCCTGAACGTGGGGAATTCCGAGACAGTCCAAGAGCTTTTTTGATTCATCTATCATTTTTTCGTCAAGTTGTGATGTAGCTTGAGAATATGTCTTTGCTCTGTCTAAATCACCTTCGTCTAGGGCATTTTTCCATTTTTTTCTTGCTTCCTCCTTGCGAGCTTTGCGTTCTTTTATTGTGTCTTCTTTGAGAGAGGGTGGTTTTCCATCAAAAATATATATTGGAAGGATTTTGTGCTCAAGAAGACGAACATTTCTGTAAAAGAGGCCTGAAAGGTGCGAAGTTATATTTCCGCTAGAGTCCATTAGAGGTGTTCCATCTTTCTGTCTGATTGTGCTCAAAAACTGATAAAGTGTGTTGAATGCATCAACTCCAATTCGCTTCCCTGCGAGCGAATCAAGACGGATTTCGTCCCTCTCAAGAAGGTCCCGAAGCTTTACTCCCATAAATATAGACTAATGATACTATATAGATAAAGTTTATGTTACATATTTTAGAAGGTATTGACATGGGATTGTTATTCAACAGCGCTGCAATCGTGTCAAGTGCAATAACATCAGTAAGTCTGTATTTGGGGGCAACGGAAGTTTATGCCTTTATTTTTGGAGCCGCGATTCTTTACATTCCTGTGAAAATGATTCTTCCTTTTGGAAGTAAAAAGCCATTCTCCCAGACGGCAATAGTAGCAAGTTTGTGTGCAATCGCTTACAGCTCTGCAGGACTTACTTACGCGAGTTCCTTCTTCTTTGCAATTGCTTCAGCTTATTTGTATGTCTATTGGTGGCTCTTAATTTATCCAAAAATATTCTCAAGAAAAAATTAGATATGACTACTTCTTCTTATGAGATAGTGAATTATTCCAAATGTGCTGAGACCGGTGAGTGCTCCAAGGAATAAGAGGAAGAGAAAGGGATTTCTTTCCTTAAAGGTCTTTTTTTCAACTACTTCAGACTCTATTGTCTGGTTTGTCAGACCTTCTTCTTCAGTGCTTTCCTCTTCTATAAGTTCAGAAGATTCTTCGACCGCTTCTTCTTTGGCAGCTGTGACAACACGAAGAACAAATACTGATTCCTCGACTGAGAGAGGAGCATTAACCTCACAATCCTTGTATGTTCCTTTCAGAGTAAGATAGTACTCTCCATCAGACAAGTCGGATGGGATTTCAATTTTGAATGTTCCCAATGAGTCAGAAGGTATTGCATAAGTGTGAATTAAATCCTCTCCTGGAATAACTGTTGTAACAGGAATTATGAGGCTGTCCTCATCTGAAGATAGTGTGAGGCTGAGACTGCAACCTTTGTTGCTTCCTTCTTTATCATTCCATGCAAAGGCATTTATTTCAGCAGTAGTTCCCTGCTCAGCACTTTGCGGTCCCTCTATTTTAGTCATTACATGAGGAAGTGTTGAAACTTTCAGTGGGTTGAAAACAATGATACTTTCATTGAGTGAGAGTTCATCATTGTAGCCAAGGTACGTATAGGTCACATTGATTGCAAGGTAGGCAGTTGTGTATATTGTAGTGTCAGCCATCGAGCTTCCTGAGGATTTCAAGTATATTTTGAATTCACGTTCATCGCCTGCAGACATGCTGTTAGGGAAACCCTTTGAATCAACAAAGAAATAGCGTGGATTATTTGGAATATCAATATCTAAGCCCGTTATTGCCGCTTCACTGCTTGATTTTAGAGTAAATGTTGCAATTAGGTCGCTGTCAGTATTAGCAATAGATGGAGAGAAAGAGTAGTCTATCTTCACAAGTCCTTTTTGAGCAAAGACTACCCAAAATTCTGAAGGATAGGAAGTGTTGGAAGAATCTGTATAGGTGACATTTATGAGCTTGGCACCTGTTGCTGGCCAGGCTGAATCAAGAACAACTTTCTTTGTAGAACCATATGCGATGTCATTTGCTTCAGATGATTTTATAGCGACTGAATTTCCATCAACCATAAAAGAGAGAGATTCTGTACTGTGTTTGCTCGAATTAGTGTACATAATTGAGGAAACTTCATTTTTGATATGCAGAGCAATTGAACCATTTTCTATGCTTGCATTTGTTATAGTAAGAATATTTCCTGCATAGGCTGAGCTAGAAAGCAAAAGGAATGCTATTAGTGTTATAATTACGATGCGCTTCATTCTCCCGATTTTGATTAAGGAAAGAAGTATTTAATCTTTATCTTGAGAGCTCTACATCGGCGACGAAGGTAAAATTTCTTGGAGAGTATGGTTTTACCTTTTTAATATTAAGTATTTTGTAATTGTAGTCTGAAAAAACTCTCTGTGCTTCTTGTTTTGCCTCTTCGGTTGTGCCTGAAAAAAAGTAATAGTGAATTATTCCTTTCTTTTTTAGGACTTTTACAGCAGCCGGGATGTGTCCGCTACAACCGGCAGGGAGGTTCATTATAATTCTGTCGAACTTCTGTTTTAGTTCTGATGCTAGTTCTGATGCATCGCCAATAAATGTGTTTATTTGTTCTGGAACTTTATTCAACTCAGCGTTCTTTTGAAGGTAATCTATAGCGGCTTTATTGATATCAATAGCAGTTAATTTTACTCCTGGGTGCTCTTTCGCTATGAGAATTGTATAAGGACCTACGCCTGCGAACATATCGAGAACTCTTTCTTTTTTTCCAACAAGGTCAGAAACACGCTGTCTTTCTGTTGAAAGGCGACCTGTGAAGAAGACTTTCTCTGCGTCAAAGTGATAAGTGCAAGCATTTTCCTTGTAGGTTGTTTCAGCTGTGCCTATTCCGGCTATTCTTTTGAGGTTCCTCGTTCTGTGTTCCCCGGAAACTTTTCCTGACTTTCTGAATACTGCCCTGAGGGCTTTGTGAACTTCGAGAAGAGCCTCGCCGATTATTTTTTCCTTAGAAAAAAGCTCTTCAGGAATTTCAATTATGGCTATTTCTCCAAGATAATCGAAAGCTCTTCCGAGAAGCTTCATTTCAGACTCTGTGAGCTTTCCTTCTAGGGCTTCCTTAAGACTTCGAGGCCTCTTTACTTTTTTTAATTCCATTTAATTAGCAGGTAAGGACACTCTCTATTAAAGTTATTGCAAGCTTGCATGAAGCGGCCTGCATTCCGTAGCCGTCCTTTGCATTAATTGTAATTAAGCCGTCAGGCCAGACTTGGATTGAGGTCTCGGACTGGTTGATAGGGTTGAACCAGATTATTGGATTTCTAGTGCTTGCATCGGCTGGAGAACTAACTCGGATACCGGGAGTTTTGTACCACTGCTCTGTGTATGCAAATGCTACAGGCAGATGAAGAGCCTGGGCTGGTTTTTGGACTGTTCCGACCGCTAAGCCTATGTAACCACCTTGGTGACAGCCAGTGCAGCTTTTGTTAGGATCCATAAGCAGGGTTATACCGTTTACTTGGCTATTCAGAAGAATTCCGACGAGAGCTGCTTCGTTGGGGATTATTTGAACTGCGCGGCAGTCAGATATGTTTACATTGAAGTCAGTTTCCTGGCCCTGGCAGGTGAAGATGTCAGGAGGTGCTTTCTTCTCTTCAGGGAGTACTAGGAATACTGAAATTACGAGAAATAAAATTAGAGAGGTAATGATGATTAGGTTTCCTCGATCTTTGGTCTTTTTCTTTGCCATAGGTAGAGAACGCTAGCACTACTTATAATGATTTTGAAAAAAATAAAAGAAGGGAGAGGGATTAACCCTCTCTCCCTTCTCAGAGTGTTGTTTATACCTCGTATACAGTCTGGCCGTCAAGCTCTGCTGCATAGCTGTCGAAGTTTGCAAGGACGTTTGCGGCCTTTGCAGTTCCAGCTCTGTCAGAACCTGCGACAACAACTGCATAGTTGCCATCAGCAAATGCGTCAGCAACTAGCTCAACAACTCCGCCGCCGGCTCCTAGGCCTGCAACATCTGTTGTTAGCTTACCAGTTGTCTGAAGCTCAGTTACTAGTGTGTTAACCGCTGGACCACCGACAAGCACAAGTGTGCCTGCAGTTTTGTCTGCGGAAGTAACTGCACTGTCAACCTTACCGATTGTTGAAGGTAGAGTTACTGCGACATCAGCACTGAGGCCTCCGCCAACTCTTACATCTTCTCCACCGATGGTTACAGTTTCGCCTGCATCAGCAGTGATAGGTGTTCCTTCAGTTCCTTCTAGCTGACCAAGTACAAGTTCACCGTAGGTCTGCCCTTCTGGCATTTGTATTGTTACAAGGTGCGTTCCTGCAGTTGAAACCTTGTGCCCGTATAGGGTGTAGTAGTCTCTTACAGCTGTTGTGTAGTTGGTTTTTCTTGCAATCCACTTACCTGAAGTTGGACCAGCCCTATCAAGGTTTGTTGCAGCGTATCCCATGTAAACACCAGTTGTTGAATTGGTGTCAAATTTGTTGGTTGCGTTGCTCCAAACAATAGATAGGTTGTATGCCGTAGCCTTTTCAGATAGAACAGGGTCAGATAGGTTCAAGTACGACGTACCTGCTGAGTTGTGTGTTTTCCACGATATTGTAGACGCAGCAGAAGCACTTAGTCTGATGACTGGGGATGTCAAGTTGCTGTAGACAGTTGTGGTGCCAGTCTCATTCTTCCAGTAGAAACTACCAGTAGATTGATTAGCTGCAACCCACATTTCGTCGTCAGTTCTTGTGTTTCCTGCAGCATCAGTGAACTCCACGTAGTTTCCGTCAGGTGTTCTTACACGGACAACTTGTTCAGTTGTTGAACCTCTTCCAAGGTTCTTTGTCTCTGGCTGTAGGTTTACAGTCCTGTAACTGACAGTGTTTCCGTCCTTATCTGTTAGACCAGTGTATGTTGCACCGAACAAGTCAGAAGGAACATTTATTGAACCACCATCACTCAAAACCTGATATTCACCTGTTTTTGAGGTGTGGGATTGAGACTCGTTGATAACTATTGAACCAATCCTGTTTGCGTTGCTTGGTGTTTTTGTTACAATCCAGCTTGATTCAGTTCCATCTCCGAACTTCAGGTAGTCACCGTCAGTTAGTTCAACAATTCCAGCTCCAACAATGGCCTGTACTTCGCCCTCATTGGTTCCGCTTGTTGTAACAACAGCGTTCTTTACATAGACCTCAATTCCTGCAACAGTCTCGGTTGTTCCGGATGTTACATACTTGGTCTCAGTTGTTCCACCGTTTGTTAGAGTCATCTTAGCCTTGTAGGTTGTTGAACCTGCACCAGCTGAGAATACTCCGCCCATAACGACGTCTACCTCAGCGACAGTTGCACTTGGATTTGCAGATGTTAGAACAAGCTCAGCATCTGATGCTCCTAGCTTGACCTTGCTGTTAGTCACAGATACAATTGTGTATTCCTCACCCATGAACCACATCTTCTCGCCCTGCAAATCAGTGTGTGTTAGCTGTTGGCTGTTATCAAAGGTCCATTTGTACTGCATAGAACCAGACTGAACTGACAAGAAAATCTCGTCATACTGGTCTCCAGCATTGGAGTCAAGTGTGTCTCTTGAAACGTTGAAGTCGCTCAAGTCAATTGAGAGCTCTTCGTGCCAATTGTACTCAGTACTGTTGATGTATGCAGGTCCCTTAAGCTTGTGGCTG
>NZBN01000002.1 GCA_002687935.1 Methanobacteriota archaeon | reverse complement strand
GTTATTGGAAGAAGTGACATTGTCCTGCCTTTCGCATCTTCATAGACTCCATAACTCTTCAGACCCTGCATCAAATGACTGTATTCTATCGCCTTGGGATGCTCGTTCAGGGTTTTTTCAATAGTTCTCTCACCTTCAAAACCAAGTGGGACAAACTTGTGGGTCTTGCTCTTTGTCGTATATTTTACAGGCCACTCCAAATTCTTTATGTCATAGCTTCCTATGGATGCCTTCTTCCTCTTTCTTCCAATCGTCACAGCGAGCTTTTCCTGGAGCTGCATAAATTCTGCTATAAGCTCATCATCGAATTTCATTCCTTTAACAACAGCGAAGGCGGCGAATTTTCTGTCTTTTACGGACTTGTCTATTATGACTTTGTAATTGGACTTTCTAACATTGTAATTTATCGGACCCTTCTTTAGTCCAAGGAAGCCCTGGAGAGCTCTTGCCATTCCTTCAATTGCAAGCAGGTCAGGTCTGTTTGGAAATACTTCAAATTCAACATAGTTCTTGTCGTAGCTTTCCACAGGAGTTCCTAACATCGGAATGAGCTCGTGATATTCATTGTCTGTTATCTTTCGTCCCACGAGATTTTCAAGGTCCTTCCTACTGAAGGTTATAACTGCCATTATGCTGAAGGCACCTCTCTCAACCACTTGAGGTCATTTTTGTAGAAGAAACTTCTAATATCCTTGAGCCCGAGGTTCATCATCAATGGTCTTTCTATTGACAGACCCCAGGCAAGTACCGGTACATTTATTCCAAGTGGTTCTGTAACTTCAGGGCGGAAGAGTCCCGAACCCCCAAGCTCTATCCATTCTTTCTTGTCCTTGAGATAAACTTCAATCTCTGTGCTCATTTCAGTATATGGGAAATAAGCCGGTCTAAATCTTATTTTGTCGAATCCGAGCCTTGTGAAGAATTCCTTTAGGTATCCCAACAGGTCGCGGAAGCTTGCGTTCTCGTCAATCACAATCCCGTCAATCTGTGTAAATTCAGGAAGGTGTTTGTAATCAACTGTCTCATTTCTGAAGACTCTACCTATGCAGAATACCTTTGCAGGAGGCTTCAGCTTTGTCAGCCATCTTGCTGAAACTGCCGTCGTATGAGTTCTAAGAACAGGCTTCTCTGACAGACTTCTTTTCCAGTCATACTGCCAGCCACTTGAACCCTGTGTACCTGTTTCATGAGCTCTTTTTACAGCATCAACATACTTTTTATCAGGAAGTTTGCTTTTTTCAGGCTTCTTCAGATAAAAGGTATCTGCAAGATCTCTGGAAGGATGGTCCTGCGGCTGGAAAAGTGCATCAAAATTCCAGAAAGTGCTTTCGACATAATTTCCTCTCATTTCTTCGAAGCCGAGCTCAAGGAAGGTTCTTCTTATTTTCTCTGTTGCCAGTGTATGTGGATGCAGTGCGCCTCCAAAATATGGCTGTGTCTTCGCATTTATATCATAGCCTCTGATATTCTTCCCCTTCCAGCCTTTAGTTTTAAGAATTTCTGGTGTTATGCTCTCAATTGACTTGAAGCTTCCTGTCTTTGGCTCCTTAAGAAGCTCAAGAACATATGTCGTGGTTTCGTCCTTTTCAACTATTCCTCTTCTTCGAAGTTCATCAGTCTGCCTCGGTTCAAGGGAGCTTAAATTTGTGAGACTTCCAAACTCTCCTTCCTCAAGAAGAGTTTTTCCAAGTTCACTAATTTCAAAAACAAGACTTTTGTCGCCTTTTCTTACTTCTGCCCAGGCATTTTTCTTGAAAATTCCTATACAGGCGGCAATAGCATTTTCATCAATATTCAGTTCTTCAGCAAGTTCTTTGGAGCTCTTTAGACCCGTTTTCAAAGAATTTAATATCTGCCTTTCAGGAAGTCCTTTTTTGAGATATTTTTCTCCAAGCTTCGTAAGTTTTAGAGAGTCTGCTACCTCTTTATTCAGTTTTACAAAACCTTTCTCAGAAAGTGAATAGCCAAAACGCTCTGCCTGGATCTTTTCTATTCCTCCTGCCTCTGCCACTTCTGAGGCAGTTCCTTTTCCACCTAGGGCTTTGAGTCCTTTTATTAGCTTGCTTTCAATGGGGTGTAAATCCATAGCTCACGCTTTGTAAATAAAGATTAAATAACTTTTGAATCAGGCAAAGAGCTTCCTTAGAACATCAAGTGTGTAAAGAATCATTGCCTGTGTTTGACCCTTGCTTGGGTAAAATGAGTCCTTTTTCGTGTGAACTGACGATATTCTAACCTGATTTATCAGATGAATCTGCTGGGTTAGTCCGGGGTCAAAGCGTATGTTTCTTTCTGTCAGCTTGGCTATAATTTTCCCAAGACCTATTCCGGGGCTTGTTTCCATCAAATCGGTTCCGGTTGCCTCATAATATTTTCTAAGAAGTGCGGTTTCAAGAACTCTTCCACACATAACAACTCCTGCCCGATTGCATCCGGCTTCGAAGCTTTTTCTTATTTCATTCAAATCCGCTACCATGTCCGCTCTTACTGCTTCCGGAATTTCAGGAAGTTCTGTAAATAAGGGTGTTTTCTCTCTACCTGCTCCAACTGTCAGACCTGCACTTAGTTCCTCTATTTTTTCAAGAATTTTTGGAAGTTTACTCTTGTCAGTATTTTCATTTATTTCTGAAATTGTAGTAAGTATCTGAAGAATTATTTTCTCATTCCCTTTGTGCACATCTTTCAACTCTACCAGATTCCATGCTTCTCTTTGAAGAGAGTCAAGAGCATTAGTTAGATTACTTTTTAGATAGCGAACTTTTCCTGAGTGATAATCAAAATAATCTTCAGGGTCTGCTGCATTACCCTCTTTACTGCTTATTCCTCTCAGTGCCAGTTTTGCCTTGTTAGTTTTCCCATTGAATCTGTCAATAATATCTCTCATAATTTACTTTAACGGATACCAAACTTTAAGCTTTTTCACTAAGTCATCTACTTTGCAGTATTCCTGTTCCATACTATCCCGCTTTCTTATTGTGACTTTTCCATCTTCCAATGTGTCGTGGTCAACTGTTATACAGTAGGGCGTTCCTATTTCGTCAAAACGTGCATAACGTTTTCCAATTGAGCCCCCTGTGTCATACTTTGTCATTATCTTATTTTTTATCAATTCTGAAAATATTTCCTCTGCTTTTTCTGGAAGTCCGTCTTTTTTCACCAGTGGAAATATCCCCACTTTGATTGGAGCCATATCTGGAGTGAATTTGAAATAAGTTCTCTCTTCCTCCTCTACGAAGGATTGTTCTAGAAGGCAGTAGAATGGTCTGTCTATTCCAAATGACGCTTCCATAACGTGTGGTATGAATTTTTCCCCATCGTCGTGGACCTCTAGCTTTTTCCGTGAAGTAGCTGCGTGCTTGCTCACATCGTAGTCTGTCCTGTCAGCAATCGCCGCTACTTCAACCCATCCAAAATCTTCTGAAAGTATTTCTATATCCCATGTCTCAGACGAATAGTGGGCCCTTTCATCTGAAAGCTGTTGCCTGCAGCGCATCTTAGCACGTGGTATTCCTATCTCTTCGAAAAATTTTTCAGCAAGTGCAAGATAGTAGGCTTGCAGTTCTGAAGATATTATTCCGTCTTTGACAGCATCTTCCACTGTCATTTCAAGAACTTCCGTTTTCTCTTCTTCTTGGTATTTTTCAGTATACAGTGGAAGAACGTGGTTTTTAATTTTCGAAAACTTTGGATGTTCCTTTTTCCGTGGATTATAAAATATTTCAGCCTCTGCCTGTGTAAATTCCCGAAGTCTTATCATTCCCTGCCTAGGTGATATTTCATTTCTGAAGGAATGACCTATCTGACACACACCTAGTGGTATTTTCTTTCTCCCGATTTGGTAAAGTCTGTCGAAGGCTACGAACATACCCTGTGCGGTCTCTGGTCTGAGATAAACATCTCTCTTTATTTTTCCGGAGCCTGCCTCGCTTTTGAACATAAGATTGAATGACCAGACCTCTGAGAAAGAGCCCCCGCACTTGCACTTAATCTTGTTTTCATTTATCAGCTTCTGCAGTTCCTTCACTCCCATTGCATCCGCACTAATCTCAAGCCTTTCTTCTACGAGATGGTCTGCTCTGTAATTCTCCTGACATTTTTTACATTCAACAAGTGGATCATCAAAATGGTCAATATGTCCTGATGCAATGAAAACACTCTCTGGCATCAAAGTGGGAGTCTCTATTTCGAACATACCTTCTCTGATAACAAAAATTTCTCTCCACTTATTTTCAATGTTCTGCTTTAGAAGTGAGCCGAGAGGTCCATAATCAAAGAAACCTCCAATTCCCCCATAAATTTCAGAGCTTGGCCACATAAATCCCCGGCTCTTCGCTATCCTCAATATTCTGTCGTATTTTCTTTCTGACATTATTTTCTCTTCCTTTTCTTCTTAATTTCAACCATTGCCTGGAGCTCTCTTAAGTCAACTCTCTTACCTGCCTCAAATTCTTTCTTTACCCGTTCAGCCTTTTTCACTGCCTTTATTCCACCCTTTGAGGCAAGTTCTCTGGCTTTTTTCTTTTCAGACTTTATCTTCTTAGTAATCTTTTCAAGTTTGCCTACTTCCTCTTTATTAAGTTCTTCAAAATTCTGTATTTTCTCTCTCTTCTCTATTAGTTTTCCATGAGCAGTATTCGCGGCTGACCGGCTTTTTCTAAGTTCTGCATAGGTTTTGAGAAGTTCTCTGTGTGTTGTTTCTGATTTTTGAGCAAGTCCTACAACAGTCTGATGTTTTTTACTGGCTTCTCGTATACTGCTTTTCAAAATTCTTTTCGCACTTACCTGTTTTTCAAGTGTTCCTGCTTCTTTGCTGAGTACATCTACTTCACTTCGTAGCTTTTTCTCTTCCTTGAAAGATACTCCTGAAGTTTCTATTCTCCATAATAGATTTTTTATTTTCTTTTTCAAGACAAGATAGCTATTCGGAGCTGATACTTTTGCAGGACTTTCCTCCTGCACCTTCTTCGCCTCCTCTCTCTGCTTATTGAGTGTTTCTCTTTCTGATTTCATTCTCTGTACACTCTTGTTAAGCTCGTCACGCTCTGTTTTCAATTTCTTTACATCAGCGCTGGTTTTCTTTACAATTTCATTAAGTCTGTCACGTTCATTCTTTAATTTAGATGTTTCTTTCTTTAGCTTGTTAAGTGGGGCAAGCTTTTTCTGAAGTTCTTCTTGTTGACTTTTTAATTCTTCAAAGTTCATCAGTCTCTCAGCATAAATTTTTCGACCTTGCTTTCTGCCTTCACATGAGCTTTTTGATGTGTTAACAAGAATTTATTAATCTTTTCTATGCACATTTCCTTGAGTTCCCTGCTCAGGAGTTCCCCACCTTTGTATGCATGATATATCTTTTCCAGTTTCTTGTCATCTTCTTCGAAGTAAGTAAGCCACTGATATGCCACGTCAATATTGGGATTTCCGCCTTTCTTTCTGTGCTCCTCAAGTGTATCACGGCCTCCCGAAAATGCGTATTTTTGTATCTTATTGGAAACTTCTTCTGGCGAATCTTTTGTGTATATACAGGTTTCATCAATTGAAGAACTCATTTTTGAATTTCCTTTCAAAGAAGGTAAAAATTTACAGTTTATAGATGCTGGTTTTGGATATCCAAGCTTAGGGGCCACATCTCTGGTTACACGGAAGTGCGGATCCTGGTCTATGGCATAAGGTATTAGGCAGTTTGTTGGCTTGCCCTCTTCAATTGAAGGAAGGAAGGCAGGAACTGATTGCATTGCGGTGTAGAATATGCTTCCAATATTAGTTTCATTTGTATATCCGAATACAGCCTTAGCGGTGCTTAGTGTTATTCGTTTTGATACTTCAATTGCGACAGGATACATAGTCTTGGCGTATTCTGTATTCTTGAAAATATGCGTCTTCTTGGGATCAAATCCGAGAGCTATAATATCCAGTATATTGTCCTTTGCCCATTTTTCACTCTCCTGCATAGTTAGATTGTCCTTAAAAAGGAACTTCTCCTCATCTGGTATCTGGAAGAGCAGAGGAACATCGAAAGTATCCTGAAGCCATTTTGTGAATATCCACGGTATCATATGTCCTAAGTGTACTGGACCTGAGGGAGCCCGTCCTGTATAGAGATAAAATTTCTTTCCCTTGTCGTAATCCTTTAATATTAAGTCAAGGTCTCTATGTGAAAAGAAATGACCGCGTCTCAAAAAATGATGCACTTCTCCGTATTTTTCAAATTTTTTAAGCAGAGATTCATCTATTTTCTTCGTTCCAAACTCCTTTACGAGCTTGCCATAGTCGACATCTCCATGGACTTCCCATGGTGTTACTGTGTATTCCTTTGCCATAAATTCTGATACTATTTGGGCTTATAAATTATTTCTGGATAGACCTTAAACGCTCCATAAGTGAAGAAATCATAAGTGGAAGCATAGTGGTTGCATCTCCTTCTATGTCTACGTGCTGAGCCTTTTCCTTTACCTTCCCCCAAGATATTGCCTCCTTTACTCTTGCTCCTGATAGTGAGCCATCCCATTCTGGTGCTGTTGTAATGTATACGGCGTAATCAAGCCCTCCTCTGAACTGATTCCACCATATTGTGTGATGTTTGCTGATTCCTCCACCTATCATGAAGGCTCCTGTGGATTTCGCGTTCATTACTATAGAGTTCAGCTCCTGCTCATCTTTGAAAAGGTCAATTTTGAAATCTTTTTTTTGCTGTGAGAAAAGCCAGAGCTGTGAGCCAAAAGCCCCGTCTGTAGGTCCCGGTATATATATTGGTATCTTATTCTTCCATGCCCAGTAAAGTATTGAGCTTTCTTTATTTTCTTCGTCTTTCAGGCTCTCTCCGAGTGCCCAGCAGAGTTCCTTCGTGCTGTATTCCTTTTTTTCCTTGTAGAGTTTTTCAAGAAGTGGTTGTATCCGGTCTTCAAGTATTTCTCCATAACACTCATTCGGAATCAGAACATTACCCTCCCTATTTATTCCCTCTTTGTAGAGTTTTGCATCATCCATTTCAAAATCTCCGTGATAGTAATCTCTCCATACTCTTGCATAATCGTGGTCAACCATTCCGCTGGTTGTTATGAAAACATCAATAAATTTGTTTTTTACAAGGACCTTGTAAATTCCTCTGCAGCCAGTAGATACTGGTGATGAAGGACTGGAGAAGAACTTTACACACCCTTCTTCACGGCTCATTGTTTCAAGTATATCGACTCCTACTGCCATCTTTTTCGCAACGAAACCACCAGATTCAAACATCTGCCTCACTATGCTGTCTGCCCCCTCATTTGCTTCAATACATATGTCTTTGACCGGCTTTGAATAGGAAGTTTTTTCGCCCATTAGTAAAATCTCTCGCTCATTCTGAGTTCTAAATAGTCTCCACTTGCTGGGAAGTGAGATGCTGGGTTGTCCAGTCTTAGGGCACCGTTTACATAATATTTCCAGGCGTGAGTATTGTTTGATGATTTACTAACATTACCAATCGTTATTGTGGAGAGGTCAGCGCTTACTGAAGCAATTTCTCTGAATAAATCAATAGCACTTTCTCCTTCTTCCAGTGTGACTACTCTTGTTATACTTCCTTCAATTCCAAATACTACTGAAGCCTGAACAAAGTCCTGGTTCGTTTCTTCTGCATTGCCTGCGCCAGTTACATAATACCCAAGTGTTGCGAAGAGGAACATTGCCACGAGACCGAAAAGAACCCATGCCTGAGAGTTCATTCTTACTCCGAAAATAACAAATCCCTTTTCTTTTATTGGTCTTTTTGCCATCAGGGTTTTACTCTCCCAAGTGTGTAATATGTTACTCCATTATCGTTGTCCACTACTGCAATCCAAAGCTCTTTCTTTACAGAGTGTCCAAGTCTGACAAGCCTGGAGAATTCTGTCAGCGTCATGCTGAAATTCTCGGGGAGTGCGTGGATAAGGTATTTTGCATGGTCATCACCGGGGACACAACCTCTTTCATATATTCTAAAATGTGCTCCAAATTTGAATCCGGATTTTACAATGTAACCGCGGTCTCTGATATCACTGAAAGCGACATACTGTACAAAACTTCCAGGGTCTCTCTCCTCAGCGTGAGCTAGAAGAGAATCAAAATCAATTTCCTTCTTGCCTTTCTTAACTTTCAGTTTCCCATTTTCCACAAGATAAAGAGCTTCGACTAATGGAATTACGAGCTTCCCCCCTTTTCCAATTTCCCCGAAATAACCCTTCTGATTCAGGGTACTTGCCTCCTTCTGATTGGAGACAACTATATTCCCTCCTACAAGCGTACCGCTTGCAGCTTTGTTAGATGGCATAGTCAATTACTGTATTGTCTTTATTATAAAGCTTAGGTTTAGGCGACGCCTCTGAATTTATTTACAGTTTTCCAGAAAATATTTTCTTTGTACTTTTCTCCAATTAAATCGCCAGCAAGTCTCTTGAAGGCATGAGCGGCAGGGGAATTGGGTTTATTAAGAACTATTGGGTTTCTGGCTCCAAGGCTTTTGCTTACATTCTTGTCGAAGGGTATTTTTGCAATAATCGGATAGTTGTTAAGTATTCCCTTGACTGTTTCATCCTTGAGTTCATAACTTGAGCCGGTTACCTTATTAAGTATTATTCCTCTAACTGGGATGCTCATTTTCTCCGCCATTTTTAGTGCCTTTAGTGAATCTATAAGTGCAGGAAGCTCCGGATTTGTAACAATAAGAACTTCATCTGCCGCATTCAATGTCTTGATGTCGCTTCCCCATAATCCAATTCCACAGTCCATTATGACTATTTCATACTTTTCCTCAAGCGGAGTCAGAGCATCTCGCATACTTCCTGAGAATCCATTCTTTGTTCCGAATATAGAAAGGCCTGCAGGTATTACATCAAGTCCTGAGGCGTGCTGGGATATTGCATCAAATATACTATAATCGTGCTTCAAAGCTCCGTTAAGATTGTTGTTCGGTCTTGGCGGAAGTCCCAACTGCAGAGCAACATTCGGGGTTATTATATTGGCATCTATCACGACTACTTTTTGTCCAATATCATTTAATGTGGCCGCGAGATTAACTGCTGTTGTGGTCTTTCCGACTCCACCTTTTCCTGATAAAACTACTATGTATTTTGTAATTACAATTCACCTTTGTTTATTTCTGAAAACTCTCTTAGATTACGGAAGAGATATTTAAGCTTTTGTCCGCACTACTCGTCTATTGTGTCAATGACACTTTCTATATAATCGCTCTCAGGTTTCTTCGTCTTCTTAGCCTTTTTCCTGGCCCTTCCTGCCTTTGCAACTTTCTTGCCAGTCTCCACTGCTTTGGTTTCCTCTGTCTTTTCAAAGCCCTGAACTTTTCCGGTCAGGCCTTCCATAACCTTCCTGAGCTCAAGAGCCTCACTGTGAGTTTTGTTAAAGGAGGAAATCACTTCCTCAAGATTATTAATCAGTGTCTCAACTTCTTCAGGGGATGTGTTTTTTGTGTCTTCCTTGTCACCAGTTTTAGATGACTCAATATTCTTCTCGAAATTCTTCACTTCTATTCTGCTTAGATCAAGTCTACCTCTTCCTTGACTTTCCTCATTTTCCCCTTTCTGCATTTCGCCTGGATCTAGAATCTTAGAAATTCCTGCGAAATGTGATTTTCTTTCATTTTCGCCCTGCTCTGTATCAGCCAGTTCCAAAGCTTCCTTAATTATTGCCATTTCTTCTGAGTCTTCAGATTCCTTTTCACTTTTCATATTCTGCCTATCTCCTCTCTGAGACCTTATATAATATGTCATTATGAGTGCAAGAATTGATATTCCAACTATCACAGAAAGCAGTCCCTTTCCACCCTTCATAAATGTGAAGAGTCCTGTAACAAACCCTCCTGGGGACGCGCCTTCTCCCGTTTCAGAGCGAACATCTACATTTACATTTGTGTAATCGTAGTCTCCGTCAGAGCTCTTGATATAGACTCTCATTGTGTGGTTTCCAATCGTGTTGTTTCCGAAACTTATGGTTGCTGTTATATCCGCTTCCTGTCCGAATCCGAGTGTTACATTCTCAGGGCTAATCGTTGCATTTATTTTGTCAATATAGATGCTGAAAGTTTTCGTAACTGTGTCCTTGTTGTACACTCTGAGGCTAATGTTAACTGAGCCTATTCCATTGATAAATACTTCAGGAGTAAGTGTGTCAATTTCAGGGGAAAATTCTCCCTGCTTCTCAACTACAATGAAGTTTATTTCACTGCTTACGTCCCTTTCAGATGAGCCGATAACTTCTGCCTCAAAACGAACACTGTATGTTCCAAGTTTGTCCTGTATTTTATCATTATCCGTTTTTATCGGGAAATCAAGTTTCTTGGTTTTACCGCTTACCAATGTGACATTTTGCTCTGCAGCTCTTTCACCATTTATATTAAGATAAACTTTAGCATTTGTAGGATAGTCATTCTGAAAATCTCTGAAGTACACATCTACTGAAAATAACATTTCTTCTCCCATTGTACTGCGTGTTTTATCAGAATCAACAGAAGGGTTTCTTAGTTCTATGTCGTCATAGTTCGCAGAACCTGCACCTGCTGTATCAACCTGATAAAGATAGGAGCTTTCAACTTTGATGGTTTCACTGTGATTAAGAAGAACTGTGCCCCCCTCTGTGACATTCAGGCTTAGGGTGTAATTGCCCTCCTGAAGGAAACCGAGCTCGTCCGGTGTAAGAGTTGCTGTAAATCTTCCGCTGTCATTGGTATCTGGAATCAAGTATTCTTTCAAAGCCTCGTTTAGATATACAAGAATACTGTAATTCGCCCCTGTTCCGTTCTCTTTCAAATATCCGGTTATTGAAATGCTCTGTTCTGCCTTACTGTCTGCTCCGAATGTAATATTTCGTGGATATATGTCAAGGTTTACAAATTCAAGGTCCTTGAGTACCGAAAAATTCATCTGAAGCTCATTGTTGCTTAGATTAGTGTCATTTATGCTGTTGCCAGTATCATTAATATTGTAGGATGCTGTAAAAGTGTAATCTCCGGGGATTCCGGCTGTCCAGCTCTGTGAGTATGTTCTGCTTTCTCCTGCTGAAAAACCGTTATTGTCATCAGTTTTTGTCCAGTTTACTGATGAATTTGAATTTACTATATTGAAATAAACACTGATATTTCCAACTGTCTCATTTCCAAGGTTTTTCAGCGTTGTCTGAACCTCAAGAGGCTCACCTGAGCGTATTTCAGAGTTATTGATAGATAAGGAAGTAATTTCTATATCAACAAAAGCGTGAGCAGGCGCTGCTATAAGTGCAAAAAACAAGACCACCATTCCCACGATTTTAATGCCTTTCATATTCACTACTTTGCAGTGATAATTTTGATATATAAGCTTTGCTTCTGTGAATAAAAGTGGGACTGGCCGGATTTGAACCAGCGACACCCAGATCTTCAGTCTGGTGCTCTCCCAGGCTGAGCTACAGTCCCACGTTGTGGCTATCTTATTGCAATATCCCTATAAAACGTTTCTGCACTAAAGCTTTTAAGTTCAATTTCCTATGGCTAGTATGGTTCAGATTACAAAGGCGGATGGAAGTCGCGCAGTTTTCAAAAAAAGCAAAATCGTCGGGACCTGCCTTCGTTCAGGTCTTTCAAAAGATGTAGCAGTCAAAATCGCGGATGAAGTTGCTCGTGGTGTTTATGAGGGGATGCGAACCAGAGAAATTCTGAAAAAGACACTGACTCTTATTGACAAGCACGAATCTAAACAACATAAATACAAATATAATTTGAAGCAGGCAATAGCAGAACTCGATCCTGAACACAGTCAGTTTGAACGATTTGTTACACATCTTTTCAGAGAGCTCGGCTATAAAACTCGATGGAATGTAATTGTTCAGGGGGAAGTTATTGAGCATCAGATAGATTCTCTTCTTGAAAAGGATGGGCGAAAACTTCTGATAGAGTGTAAACATCACATAAATCCCCACCGTCTTACCGGTCTCGGAACTGTTCTGACTACTTGGGCAGTTCTCGACGACATTCGAAAAGGTCCAAATCCTTACAACAACATCTGGCTTGTTAACAATACAAAATTTTCAAATCACGCAAAAAAATATTCTGCCGCTAAGAAAATGAAATTAATTGGCTGGAATTTTCCTAAAGGTGGCTCTCTTCCCGAACTAATTGAAAAAACACAGGCTTATCCTGCAAATATTATTTCTATGAGTGCAAAAGAGCGCAAGCTCATAATGGCTAATAATATACTTCTTGTCAAAGAGCTTGCTTCCTGCAGACCGGACTCTCTAAGTAAAAAGACCGGTCTTAAAAAGTCACGCGCAGAAGAGCTTGTTGAAAAAGCTAAATCATTACTTAGGGCTTAGTCCTGTGTCCGAAAATTTTTGAATAAACATAATCAACCACTGTGCTTGAAAATAGTGTCGCCAGTATCACAAGGAAGGTCACAAGTAATATGGTCTGGGCTTCAGTTACAAAAGCCTCTGCTCCATACTGGGCTGCATATGCTATTGGCATTGCAGCGACGGCCGCTGAAGCCGCTCCCCTTGGACCTGTAAATGCTATCAGGAAAAGATCTCGTTTCGGAACTTTGTCTTTGTAAAGTATTGTATAGGTCATAATTGGTCTGACTACGAATATTGTTATAATTATGAACAGAAGGCTCTTCAGTAAAATAGCACTCTCTAAAATCAGGTCTATCTGAGCTCCAAGTAAGGTGAATACAGATATTGTCAGTATTGTAGACATAGAGTCTTCAAATTTCAGTATGTCCTTTTTGAATGGTATATTCCTGTTACCGAGTATTATTGCACATATTGCGACAGCAAGTATTCCTGAGCCTCCAACATTTCTTGCCAGAGAATAAGTTATCATTGCTATAGCGAAGCTCAATATTGGTGAAAGCTCCCGCTCCTCTCGCTTGAAGAGCTCTGCTGCAAGGAAACCAATAATTATTCCTGTTCCAATTCCTGCTGAAATCATCTGCCAGAAACTGCCAAGGAATTGTGTCGAGCTCTGTATTGCACCTGACATAAATGCATTCATTAGAAGTACAGGAACAAGAACTGTAAGTGGGTCTGTGAATATGGATTCAACCGTTAGTATGGAAAGTGCTTCAGAACCCCCAAGTGCCTTCTTAAATGTAAATATAGCAGCGGATGAGGTTCCTCCTACTATTGAAGCCAAAATGAGGCTGGACGCCCAGCTCATATCAAATATCCAGTGCGCGGCAGCTCCAAGAGATATTACAGATACTACAAATCCTACAAATGCCAATTTTATTGCCATTCTGGACACTTTTTTAAAAGTGCTCAATTTAAGATGGAAGCTTCCAGCAAAGACTATTATTACCAAGGAAAGAATTCTCAGAAAGTCAGGTACATCTCCCATCTTCGGGACGCTGACAAGATTCAGAATTGTCGGTCCAAAAAACAGTCCCACAAGAAGCAGAAAAAAGGCAGGAGGTATTTTCCAGCGTTCTGCATATCCCATGACAAATACTCCAAATCCAAGAAGGGTTGCGAAATAAGTTACCGCTAGCAGTAGGTCGGTTGCCATAAAATTGCATAAACTCGTTTATGTTAAATAACTTGTCTTATTCCACTGTTACACATTTGGCAAGATTTCTTGGTTTGTCCGGCGACAGCTCTCTCAAGACAGTTACGTGGTATGCAAGCAGTTGCAGAATCAGAATATAAAGAAGCGGATATTCTTCGTTCCCTGTTTTGGGAACTCTGAGAACTTCTGAGGCCACATCTCCTACTCTTTCATCCCCTTCCCAGGAGAGTGCTATTATAAGTCCTCCCCGTGCCTTAACTTCTTCCATATTTGAAATCGTTTTGTCATACATTTCGGGGAGAAGTGGGACAATTACAGGTGTTCCCTTTTCTATGAGGGAAAGCGTCCCATGTTTCAGTTCTCCTGCCGGCATTCCTTCCGCATGCATATAGCTGATTTCTTTTAGTTTAAGCGCACCTTCCATAGCGAGTGGATAACCAATTCCCCTGCCTATGAAATATGCATTTTCTTTTTTCTGTATTTTCTCTGCAATTTTCTTGATTTCAGCGTCGAGTTTCAGAACAGTTCTCTGCATTTTTTCAAGTCCTGTTTCAGGTTTTTCTCCCTTTATCATTTTATAGAGTAAGTATAGACTAAGCATCTGTGCAGAGAAAGTCTTCGTTGCTATAACTGCTATTTCCGGACCTGCAAGAGTATGTATTGAAAAATCTGCCTCTCGCTCAAGAGAACTTCCAAGAACATTAGATATGGACAAAATTTTGGCGCCTCTCTGTTTTGCCTTTTCAACTGCAGACAGTGTATCTGCGGTTTCTCCTGATTGTGATATTGCTATAACTAGGTCATCTTTTCCAATCGTCACAGAAGAAAATTCAGAACCTATGACTGCTTCCGTCCTGATTCCAATACTGTTGAAAAGATATTTTCCATAAAGAGCCGTGTGGTAGGAAGTTCCACATGCAGTAAACATAATTCTGCTGTATTTTCGTATTTCTTCAGCATATGGTTTCAAATCCTCCAGTGCTTTCATAGTGTTTTCAGTAGTTCTCGGTATTTCGTGAATTTCCTTGAGGGCAAAATACTCATACCCCTCCTTCTCTGCAGCTTCCGAATTCCAGTTTATTTCCTGAACTTTCCTGTCTGCTGAACCTTCTACATTATTTATTTCATAGGACTCTTTCTTGACATATCCATAGTCACCATTTTCGAGTACCACTACTTTATTAGTTTCCTTCAGAAAAGCTGGTATGTCTGAGGCGATGAAATTTTCTCCAGCTCCTAAGCCTATTATTAAGGGTGACCTGTTTCTTGCGAAAAGAAGTTTATCGGGCTCATCTTTCTTAATTGCAACGATTGCATAAGAACCTTTTAACATATCGAGAACTTCTGGCAAGTTCTTATTTTCAAGAAGGTGCGCAATTACTTCCGTGTCTGTTTCTGATTTAAATTTGTGACCATTATCTTCAAGTTCTTTTCTCAATTCAGAGTAATTCTCTATAATCCCATTATGAACTACTGCAATTTTTTCATTGCAGTCTGTTAGTGGGTGTGCGTTTTCCTGTGTCGGTGCTCCATGTGTGGCCCACCTTGTATGACCTATCCCTGAATTACCTTCTAATGTGGTGAAATTGAGGGTCTTGGAAACCTCTGAGACTTCTCCTCGGTCTTTAAGTATTTCCAAGCCCTCTCCCACCACTGCAATCCCTATGGAATCATAACCGCGGTATTCCAGGCGCTCCAGAGCTTTCAGAAGCAATTCTGAAGCCTTCCTCTTTCCAATATAGCCTATTATTCCGCACATATTCTTAGCTTACTCTGGGGCTCCTTATAAGCATTATTAAAAAATTTATAACACCACTAAAAAATTTATATACTACTTCTGAAATATAGCCTTCATGTACCTTGTAGAAAAGAAAGATGGGGGCCTTTATACGCTTCCTGCAAAGGAGCTCAGTTGTGAAAATCTGAAGGTAATGGGCTCCCCTCTAGCGTCTAAAATATTAAACCTTCTCTCTGAAGGTTCCAGTTATCCAAAGGAAATAGCGGAGCGCCTTGGCGTTCACGAGCAAAAAGTTTACTACCATATAAAGAATTTTCTTAAAAATGGAGTTGTTGATGTAAGTGGTGAAGAATCTCGTCAGGGTGCAACTGCAAAGTACTATACTCTATCTCGCCCTTCCTTTTTTGTTCGCTTCAAGGATCCAGTTCGGACTGGAAAGCTTTCAGAAGAACGCAAAAGCGAATTTCTCGAACCCTTCATCAAAGATGGTTCTCTAAATGCCAATATAATAATCGGTAGCCCACACGCACACGGTCCTGAAAGGTCACGGAGCCGAGACGGTTTTTACGGAATAGATGTGGCTCTCTTTTTGGGGACCTTCCTTAATTATGCCAGCAAGACAAATGTCCGTCTGGATACTGAACTTCGGTCAGAGGATTTGCGGAAAAATCTTATTCTCCTTGGAGGTCCTGTAGTCAATAAAATAACGGAGCGTTTCAATGCAAAAATGCCAATAAGATTCGATTTCAAGACAAAGGATATCTATTCATCAATAACAAAGAAAAAATATTCTGCAGATGAAACAGGTCTGATAGTCCGTTTTCCCAACCCCTATAAGAAAGATAAGCATGTTCTTGTTCTTGCAGGAAAGCGATATTCTGGAACAAGAGCCGCAACTATTGCACTTGTTGAGCATCTTGAAACAATAGAAAAAGGCAATGCCTCAAAGCCGAAAATTTTCGCAAAAGTCGTAGAGGGCATAGATGCCGACTCCGACGGAACTGTGGATTCTCTTGAGTTTTTGGAATAATTTTCTTCTATTTTTCCTTTATAGAAATGCTTATAAGGTATTAATCACTCTGGAGTAGTAACAAATGAAGAATATACTGTTAATCGTCGCTTTATTGGTAGCTCCTATGTTGTTTTTTGGAATTTCTGTGGAGAAATCGGCAGCTATAGCACCAATTACAAATTCAGTATCAGAAGCGGAATATGAATGGTCTGCAAACAAAGAGGCCTTTAGTTCACTTTATCTTGAACAGACAGAGGACTGTGAGTCTGGCGGCATATTCCGCTCAAGAACAAAAAATATCCATCTTTCAGGACCAACTGCATTAATGGTCGCATCTGAACTATCAACAGGCTCTCAGATGGAGAATGTGGAAGGTATGTTTGACTATATTTCAAACATGCCCTACGTACGATATTCAGAGTGGAGAGAAACAGAGGATATTTTAAAGTCTATGGATGGAGACTGTGCTGACAAATCAGTTGCTCTTGTTTCCCTTCTTAAGGGAGCAGGTTTCGAATCTTATGTTGTTTATGGAAATGAAATCGATGATTACAGTCATGCATGGGTGTCTGTAAATATAGATGGATACTGGCTACAGCTGGATCCAACTACAAATGATATGTTCTCAATTTACAGATGTATTGAGGAAGGGTGCGACTTCTCTACACATTATGAAATTGCAGGGTTTTTCGATAATTCTGAAAGTTATGATTGCTCTTAGTTTGATTCTGATGACTTCTGCTCTGCTTAGCGCGTTGTTTTGTAAATATCTTTATTTTAGATAGGAGTCCGTCGATGAGTTCGACAGGACCTGTGCTGTGCCCAAGTGTAAGGACAGATAGGGTGGTTCCAAGTACGTCGTATACTCCTGCAAAGCGGGCAATTCCACAATAAAGCCTTTCTGCCGAAGTCTGATTTTCAAGTGAGTCACATTCAATTATATCTCTGTCATCTACATAGAGTTCAAGCAAAGGCATACTGTTTGCTGTGAGCTCTCCGGTGCTGTATATCCATTCTTCAATTTTACTCTGACCTTTAACAGGATTTCTTATTCCTCTTTGTTTTTTTATTTCCTTACACTTTCCATAAAGCCACATAGAATCTGCCCTGCTTATGCAGGTCTCTCCTCCTTTGCATTCGTCATCTGTCCAACATCCAAATGGCTTATTTAATATTTTTTTATAATTTGGCTCAATAATTTCAAGTTTGTTTACAAAGAAACTATCATTCAAAAGTGCATCTACGCACCTTGCGTTTCTTTTCGGAGAACATTCTGAAAGATCATAACATCCAAGAAGTAGGGAGAACATAGGTCTCCAATCTTCCTTTCCTAATTCACCTTTCTTTGGGCTATTTTCTAAAAATTCTCCTGACTTTGTTACAAATTTCCCCTGTTCCAGGTCAATATAATGTTCAGTCTTTCCATATATCTCATAGTCTTTTTTTAGCCCCAATCCAAAAAATCCTTTCTTTGCTATCTCTTTGAGCAGTATATTTTCCAATCTCTCCTCCTTTTCAAGAATATCAATATAATTGTTGTTCGCAGGCTCTCCTTTAAAATATAGGTTTATTTCCTCTTCAATAATTGCGTACTTTCCAAAATAACTTACTTCCAAACTTTCCTCTGTTTTCCAACAAGAACCTACATCTATACTGATGTCAATTTCTTCAAGGACTAAGGCAATTTCTTGCTCTGCATTTTCAATATCTTCTGAATAAGATATACAGCCACTGACTGCAACAATGGCGAGTAGCAACAATAACACTAGCTTCATATTGATATGTGGCATCCTAAATATTTTAAACGAAATCCCGCGAGGCTACGGTATCCTATCATTTTTATACTACGCTTCCTTAACAATTTGCGATGAGTAAATCCCAAAAAATAAGCGGAGAAGTTGCCTTTTCCTATTTTATCATAGCTCTCAATCTTGTTCTAAGTCCAATTTTAATAATCCTTTTAACAAGGACACTTGGGGTTGAGCTCTATGGAGTTTTCATGCTCCTTGTTGCTCTAATTTCCCTGCTTTCTCTTTTGCTTCAGCCGGGATTGTCTCAATATCTTGTCGCGCGTCTTCCGGAACTGCCAAAAAAGAAGTGGTCACAGGTTTTTCATTCAATTCTGGCGTTTGAACTTCTTTTCCTATCTTCGGTTCTGCTGGTCTTCTATTTTACTCCTCTCCGGTCCTGGTTCCTTGAATTTAACAAACTGAGCGGGCATTCCGAACTATTCTCACTCAGTCTTTTCATCACCTTCACTGCAACTCTTATTGTTGTATATGAATTCTATTTCAAGGCAAAACAAAGAATAAATTTCTCAAATTTTCTGGGTTTTATGCGAGGAAAAGGATGGGTTGTTTTCCTCTTGGCTTTCTTTGCCGTATACAGGTCTATTTCTTTGACAGATGTCCTTATGATATGGCTCTTCTCTAATCTGGCTGTACTTTTTATCTTTATATGGGAAAGCCGTTCAGATATTGCTTTATTTATCGGAGATGGTGGAATTAATTTTGGCGCTGCAAAACAAGGTTTCCTTTTCGGTATGCCTCTGATACTGATGTCTGTTATGACCTGGGTCATAATGACGAGTGACAGATACATACTGAATTATCTTGGCTCAGTTGAGCTCGTCGGACTCTATGCAGTTCCTTATGCGCTTTTCAGTCTGATATTCAATCTCGGAAATGCTCCCAATAATGTTCTTCTCCCTTATTTTTCTGAGAGTAGAGTTACAAATGGGAAAAAATATGCCCTCTATGTAAGTGCTGCGCTGAAATATGGACTTCTCGTTCTCGTTCCTGGAACTGTCGGAGCTTACCTACTCGGTTCTGAACTTATAACACTTCTTTCCGGAAAAGCCTTCCTCGCCTCTGTACCGCTTGTTGCAAGTCTGATGGCCTTCCCTCTATTCGCTCTTATCGGAGCAATCGGAACCAATGTTTTGATGATAAATGGCAGGACGAAATTTATAGGTCTTGCATATACCTTTGGAGCTCTTCTCAATATAGCATTTAACTTGTTTCTGATACCTCTCTATGGAATGCATGGTGCTGCGATTGCGACAGTAATCAGCTATTTCGTAATAGCGGTCTTGGTCTTTTATCCTTCGAGGACCTTGGTAAGATTTGACTATAAGTATATGAAAATTCCACACATACTTGTTTCTGCAGGAATAATGGCACTATCTATCGCTTTCATACACCCTGTTAATGTAGTTTCAAAACTTCTGACAATCTTACTTGGCTGTGCAGTGTTTGGGGCTTCAGCATATGTAATCGGTGTTTTTAACAGGAAGGAAAAAGACCTTTTCAAATCTATAATGTCACTTCCTTTCAACAGAAAAGCCACTAAACTTAAATAGCTCTCTGAACTCTTAATTATATGCGTGGGAGTGGTAGTTTTGTTTGTAGGCATCTTATAGAGTGGGGTGGCGCCAGCCATGACTAAGTACATAATAACAACTGGTGGAGTAATAAGTGGCCTTGGGAAAGGTCTTGTTTCAGCCTCAATTGCAAAAATTCTTCAGGTTTACGGCTATGATGTTACAAATGTTAAGATAGATCCATATGTGAACATAGACGCAGGAACAATGAATCCCTTTGAACACGGAGAGGTCTTTGTTCTCGACGACGGCGGGGAAGTTGATATGGATTTGGGAACCTATGAACGCTTTCTGAATCAGAATCTTTCCAGAATCCACAACATAACGACTGGAAAAGCATACAAGACAGTTATTGACAAGGAGCGCAAAGGAGATTATCTCGGAAAAACGGTTCAGATAATACCACACATCACAGATGCAATCAAGAATCATATCAAGGAAGTTGGAAAAGGCAAGGACGTCGTAGTTGTCGAAGTCGGTGGCACAGTTGGCGACATAGAAAGCATGCCCTTCTTAGAGGCTGTCCGTCAGCTTCATTTTGAAGAGGGTTCTGAAAATGTCCTCTTTCTACACCTTACTCTTGTTCCTACAATGAGTGTCGTCGGTGAACAAAAAACAAAACCAACTCAACACAGCGTAAAAAGACTTCTTGAATCAGGAATACAGCCTGATATAATCATTGCGCGTTCCACTTCAGTTCTTCATAAAAACACAAAAGAGAAAATTGCACGCTTCTGCAATACACATGTTGACGATATAGTTTCCGACCCTGACGCGAGTTCTATTTATGAAGTTCCTCTTCTCATGGAGAAGGAGAAACTTGGAGAGAAGGTCACAAAAAAACTTGGACTTAAAAAAGGAGGCCCACTTTCAAAATGGAAGAAACTTGTAGACAAGAAAATGAATGCTGAGGGGCGCATAACTGTCGCTCTTGCAGGAAAATACACATCTCTTAATGATTCCTATGTCAGCGTTCTTGAAGCTCTCAAGCATGCGGCAATGGAAAGTGGATGCAAGGTTGATGTTCTCTGGCTCGAGACATCAGATTTCGAAAAAGACGAAAAGAAGCTAGAGGCTCTTGACAAAGTCCACGGTCTAATAGTTCCTGGGGGTTTCGGCTCTCGTGGTGTGGAAGGAAAAATCGCTGCTATTGACTATGCAAGGAATAACAATATTCCCTTCCTTGGCCTTTGTTATGGATTCCAACTCGCAACTGTCGGCTTTGCCAGAGAAAAATGCAATCTTAAAGGAGCACACACAACTGAAAGTGATGAAAAAACAAAACATCCTGTTATTTGCATACTTCCAGAACAGCATCAAATCACTGATATGGGTGCGACCATGCGTCTTGGTGGCTGGCCTTGCAAGATAGAAAAAGGAAGTCTTGCTCATAAGGTTTATGGGAAAGAGCTCATCACTGAGAGGCACAGGCACAGATATGAGTTAAACCCTGATTACATAGACATTCTTGAAAAGAATGGTCTGAAATTTTCTGGAAAATCTCCGGACCGACCTGTAATGGAAATAGTTGAATTACCTGGACATCCATTTTTCCTAGGAACACAGTTCCATCCTGAGTTCTTATCAAGAATGGAGACTCCGAGCCCTCCGTTTATTGGCTTTGTAAAGGCCTGTCTCGGACGAAAAATAAAATGAGGACTTTTATTCTATTTTCACTTCTTCTTGGAATCTTTCTCGCAGTAGGTTCTCTATGGGGAACTTTCGGGATGCTTACTGCCCTTGTTTTCGCCCTAGTTTTAAACTTTGCAAGCTACTGGTATTCAGATAAAATCGTTTTGTCAATATATCGTGCCAAAATTGTAAGTAAAAAAGATTCTCCAAGACTCTACAATGTTGTTGAGAAACTTGCAAAGAAGGCGAAATTACCAATGCCACAAGTCGCAATTATGAAAAGCGCAAATCCGAATGCTTTTGCAACCGGCAGAAACAAGAAGAATGCAACTGTATGCGCAACAACAGGGATTCTAGATTTGCTGGACAATAATGAACTTGAGGCAGTTTTCGCACACGAAATGGGGCATATAGGAAATCATGATATTCTTGTTAGTACAATTTCTGCTACTATCGCCGGTGCAATAATGATGCTTGGGCGACTTGCCTGGTATATGTCTTTGGGAAGGAACAGCAGACAGGGCGGAAACGCAGCAGGTTTTCTATTGACTATGATTCTTGCTCCAGTTGCGGCAATGATTGTTCAGCTTGCAATCTCAAGAGACCGGGAATATGGAGCCGATATTTTCGGAGCCAGTTTAACAAAGAAGCCAAAATTTCTTATTAGTGCCCTCACTAAAATTTCCTCTGCAGGAAGCCGCCATCCTATGAGGCTTGGTAATCAGGCAAGTGCTCATATGTTTATTCTCAATCCCTTCAAGGCACAGAGTCTTGCAGGCCTTTTCAGCACACATCCTCCTCTTAGTGAGCGCGTAAAGAGATTGGAGGGATTGTCGCTGTAAGTCAGAAAGCTTTAAAAGGCTCCTCTTACAGTAAAATAGAGTTATGGCAAAGTTCCCAGAGGCTATGAAAGCCCTTTTTGACAATGTCTACATATGCATGAATTGCAATGCAACTAACCGTGTTGATATAAGACGCTTCAGGCTTGGAAAGGCAAAGTGCAGGGAATGCAAGAGAAAGCAATTAAGGCCAAAGAAGCGCGGGAACAAGTAGTTAATTATCTAAACCTATGCTGTATTTCAAAATTTATGGCAAATAAAATATTAATGGTTCTTATTCTTTCTATTGTACTTATTGTAAGCGGATGTACTGGCTCTTCGACGGAGTCACAAAGTACTCAAAATATACAAGAAGTTGCGCCTGTTTCAGATTCACCGTCTGAAGAAGCAACTTTCCAAGGAGAAGTAAAAGAGTTTTCACTGACTGCAAAGAAGTTTAGTTTCACCCCCGGAGAAATAACCATCAAGAAAGGAGATACAGTTCGTCTCACAATAACAAGTGAGGACACAACACACGGTTTCAGTCTGCCCGATTTTGGTGTAAATGAGCAAATTCCTTCCGGAGAAACACTAAGTGTCGAATTTATCGCTGACAAATCTGGGGAGTTCACATTCCGTTGCTCAGTATTCTGTGGCTCTGGTCACGGCGGAATGAGTGGAACTCTTATAGTTCGGGATTAGGAGCCGCCTGCTCCGATAAATATAGGTTCTTTCTCTACTGCGTAATCCCTTTTGCCACATTCTGTGCACTTAGGTGCATAGTCTTTCAAATCTCCGGCTAAATCACAGTACAGAGTTTTGTCACTACTTGTTTTATCGACTCCACAAACTACTGGCACGTGAACCTTGTCGAGATGATTACAGTTCTTGCACTTTACTTCTACCTCGACAAACATTGTCGGCTCAGTTACTTTTTCAGTTTCTTCCATAAATCCACTAAGAATTTGAGTTTTATATTAATTACGCCTTAAATTAAGAATAGCCTTTATTTGGCTTTAGTGAAGCTCCTTCAGCAAAATTCGCAGATTTCCCCTTTCTTTTCTTGCAGGGACTTTCCACATTTTGCACAATCTCCGGGACCGTCTCCTTGATATTCACAGTCTTCGCAGACATAATGCTTTCCTGTCATATCTGGACTAAAGTGATATAATTTATAATGCTTTGCTCAGGTCCTAAAAATTACCCAATTTCCCTCTATCTCTGTAGCGGCTGTTTTTACTTCCTCGTACACAGGAAAAATTCCTTCCCCCTGCCCTTCTCTTCTTGTATGCAGGCTTATTTTAATTTCCTTTACTTTGCCTTCCTCAGCAATTTTTAATAAATGATACAGAAGCAATAATTCTGCTTTGTGAATATTCGCTTTTCTTGGTGATCTTGAGCCAGCGTAAAGGTACCCTGTATTTGACGGTTTTACTCCCTTTAAGTAATATATTACAAGCTGAATATAATCTACAGTCATAAGTTTTTTGGCAATTCCGTATTGTGTGAATGCGAAGGCTTTGTGTTCTTTAACGTGTCTATGCTCAATATCTGTCAGTGGAATCTTTGAAGAAGAAAGTGAAAATCTCCCATGAGTTTTCCTCATATTCGTCTCAAACTTTTTTATAACCTTCTCGTACCACTCATCGGTATCTTTACTGGAAAGGCACAGTATGTTCCTCTTTACCAATTCGCTCTGTGGCAGGTGTTTTCCTATAGGAAGTTTTACCGACCTGAGAGAAGGCGGAACAGTTATTTCTTCTATTTTCCGTTTCTTAAGTCTTGCTCCATATTTCAAAAAAATACGCTCCATATCCTCCAGAATCTCGTTTGCTAGCTTGAGTTCCTCTTCTATTTCCAAGAGAAATTTTTTAAGCCTGTATGCAACTTTTTCTATATTCAAAAATCTTTTTATCCGCGGGAAATGTTTGTAATACTTCCTTCCTCTTCCTCGTGTTTCTCGTAAATATCCTTTCCAGTTTTTTTCTCCTTTGAGAACTTCAAGCGAGACGCTTCCAACTCTACTGAGTTCCTGAAGATTTTCTATTCTTTCCCCAATTGGAAGAAGATGTGTATCATTTTCATATCTCTCCAGAGTATCAAAGAATTTCTTTATCTTGTACTCTTCAAGAGATTTGCGGTATATTTTTGCGTTCACTTTCCTGCCACTTTATATTACTCTCCTCATAGAAAAACCTTTCATAAGCTGGACAGTTTTCGCTCATAAAAAGAGCATCATCTATGGATTCTGCTTCAAAGGAGGACGGAACTCCGGTAAAAAAATGAAGAGAAAAAACAGATAAAGAAAAAATAGCAGCTAAAACAAGCCACTGCCTTTCTGTTCCACTATAGTCTTTTGTTTTCATTTATTTCCATTGGCGGGTAATTGTCAAAGACTTCAGATTCAATTATTCCTTCTGCATCAATTGTCTCTGAATCATAGATTACCTTAACTGCTCCTGAAGGTGTCACTTCTGCACTGAAGACTCCATCCACTTGATTTTCAAGATACCACTTGATTCCTGACTCACAACTTGCACAATTCAGTTCTCCTACTGTGAATGTCATCTCATAGAGCTCACCACTTTCTTTATCTAATTCAACTCCTCCTGATTCAAAAACAAGTGGAGCGACAACAGGTACAATACCATAAATGGAAATTGAATACACCACTGCAAAAGTCAAAAATGCTGTTATTATTAGTGACTTATTTCGTTTGATTCCTTTTATATTGCAGCTATTTCTTTTCTGAAGCTGGTACAAAATGACAGTTCCTGAAAACAGAGCTCCTGCAACAATAAACCATATTTTATACGTCGCAATCGCCAGGGCAAAAGTCACGCTTCCGAGACTGAACATGACTATAACTAGAGGACTGATACAGCACATAGATGCTATTAAACCTCCAAAAATTCCACTTTTTAGACTCTGCTTATCAACCTGGACTTCAATTTCTTTATCAGACATAATAATTATTATGTAAGCATTATGTTTATAATTTGCTCAAAGGCTCCATATGGCAAAGCACCTGCCACCTGTATACCTGCGTACTTGCCGTCTGAAGTTTCAAAGTAGAATATGTTGCTTCCGTCATCAAGAGCCTGAAGCTCTGCTTTTGGAGCCTTCTTCTTGCTCATCATAACAAATACTGATGGAGTTCCGGTAACTCCTGCGGTCTGGCCATCAACAAGGTCCTTGCTTATCTCGCTGTCATACTTGTCAGAGTCAAGGCAGTCATTAAACTTGTCTGTGTCCAGTCCAAGCTCAGAAGCGTATTGCCTGAAGAAAGGCATGGCATCTTCAAGAGCGAGATATTTTCGCTCTTCCTGTACGTAATATCCCCAGTCACTTTGCTGGTTTTCAAAGAGTTTGTCGTGCATTTCCCAGTACTGTCCTTGTTCCTCTGCACAGTTGGCAGCTGTTGCTGCTTTTGCAGCGCTTGGGTGGAAATTAAGCGGGAAATCACGATATACGAATTTCACAGTTCCGTCCTCAACAAAATTCGTTTTTATTCCATTTACTGCATCTGCCCACAGTCTGTTACAGAATTGGCACTGGAAATCAGAAAATTCTATTACAGTTATTTCTGCATTATCATTTCCCAGAACTGGGTCGTCATCGATGCTGAGGTCAATTGTTTTTATTGTCGCTGCGGCAACACTTCCTTCTTCCTGCACTTCAACTTCGCCACCTTGGAATGAAAAGAGTAATATTATTGCGAGAACCGCTGTTGCAACTTTCCACAAAGTTGCCTCCTTGAATTTCAATGTAATTGTCTTGTCTCCCTTAGCCATGCTGCTTCTGTTCTCCTCCTAGCTATATAAACCTTGCTTAACTTTTCTGGTCTTAACTTCGTCTGAACTGCCAGCGTGGTCCTTCTTCTGTATCTTCAATCACTATTCCCATGTGGCTCAGACCCTCTCTTATTTTATCAGATTTTTCATAATCGTTTTCTTTTCTCGCTTTCTCACGTTCTAGTAGAACAAGCCTCATCAGACCGGAAACAGTATAGTCGTCCTTTAGCTTTTTGACTTCTAACTCTCTCATAAGTTTTCTAAGATGGGCAATTATTTCCTCATTCTGGTCTATGTCTTGCTCCTCGAAAAGATTGAGTATCTGGCTGAATTCTTCAAAATTGTCCAGTGCCTCCCGAAGGACTTCATTATTTGGATTTTCTACGATATATGAATTGAGGACTGTGCACATCTGGTGGACCGAGCTTATTGCCTCACGTGTGTTAAAATCGTCATCCATCGCCGCAAAGAACTGTGTTCTATAGTAGTCTATTTTCTTCAGAACCTCTTTGTCATCTTTTGTTTTTTCTGTTCCTTCTTTTACTGTGATTGCATGCTTCAGATTCGAGAGAGAATTCTCTATTCCTTCCAAAGAAGATTTTGCCTCGTTTATCGCCTCCTCTGTGAAGTCTATTGGCTTCCTGTACTGCGTTGAAAGCAGGAAGTAGCGAACAACTTCAGGTCTGTGTTTCTTTAGTATCTCTCTTACAGTAAAGAAATTTCCAAGTGATTTTCCCATTTTTTCTTTGTCGACAGTTACAAAGCCGTTGTGCATCCAGTATTTTGCGAATTCCTTTCCACTGTATGCCTCGCTTTGTGCTATTTCATTTTCATGATGTGGGAAAACAAGGTCCTGACCTCCACCGTGTATGTCAAGACTTTCTCCAAAATACTTCATCGCCATAGCACTACACTCAATATGCCAGCCTGGTCTTCCCCGCCCCCAAGGACTGTCCCAGCCCTGTTCATTATCACCGGCGCTTTTCCAAAGTGCAAAATCTTCTTGATTTTTCTTCTTCTCATTTGCGTCAACTCTTATTCCTGCAATTATTTTTTCCAGATTCTGTCTTGAAAGTTTTCCGTACTCATTTACTTTACTCGTGTTAAAATAGACATCTCCTGCCGATTCATAGGCATAGCCCTTTTCAACAAGACCTGCAATCATTCCTGTTATTTCTGTGATGTGTTCACTAACTTTAGGGTAGAAGTCTGCTCGCTTTACCCCCAATGAGTCCATATCTATAAAAAATTCTTCCGAGAAGCGTTCTGCTACAGATTCTGGAGTATCTCCAGTCTCTTCAGCTCTTTTAATTATCTTGTCGTTTACGTCCGTTAAATTATTGATATAAATTACCTCATTCCCACTGTGCTCAAGATAGCGCCTTATCACATCAAACACTACATATACGCGGGCGTGACCAAGATGGGAGTAATCATATACAGTCGGTCCACAGACATAGATGTGGAGTTTCCCTTTCTCTCTAGATTCTAAATTCTCTCTCTTTCCGCTTAAAGTATTGTATATTCTCTGTGCCATTGCTTCTCTCTATTCAATTTTCTCTGTATACATTCCAGTTAAGGTATGCTAAATATCCTACTACTCCTGCTGCGGCAATACTCGCCCAGATTGGAATTTCTACACTTCCAATGCTTACTGGTATTCCCATTATTGCCCTAATTACGTGAACAAAAACCACAAGCGACAAAGCAAGTGCAGTGATTTCTTCTACAGTCTTGGCTTCCATAGTGTTCCTAATTCTGAGTAATATAACTATATTGCGTTTAGATAAGTTTATAGCTGGAAAAGTAGAATCCCTTTTTACATGGCTGAAAACTCAAAGAAAAAAAAGGGAGACAAGAAGTCAAAGAGCTCCAAAGACCCCTTCAAGGAGGTCTCAAAGGAACTGAAAAAATACAGGAAAGGCGTTCTTTTAGAGGAGCTCGAACCAAGTGAGTGTTCCTGTTCGTAATTTTTTTTAGTTAAGAGATTTTCCAGCTTCCAAACATTTTTATTCAACAGGAACCACTGTCTAGTATGGTTAAAAGTCCTGAAGAGTTGGCCAAGTCTGCTGAAGAGGCCGCAGAGGCTGGAAATGAACTTCTTGCTGGGAAGCGATATCTTGCCGCATCTACTCGGGAAAAAACTTTCAAAGACAGTGACAAATTGATATATCTTACAAAGGCAGCAGAATTCTTGGTTGACCATTTGAATCCAAGAAGAGCTAAGAAACTCAAATCTCACATTACAGAGGGTCTGGATTACATTCTTTCTTCTAATGATAAGAACCTTGATATTCATGTGGAACTTTTGACAGCTGTTTTTGCACGATGTTCAATATTAAATTCAAAGGAGCAAAGAGAGGCAATAGAAAATGCCAGTGTCTATGGTATATTGCTCTATGAGTTTCTTGTTCGTTCAGGCTATACAAAGGAAAAATCATTCAATAATGCCGTTTCAAAAAATCCTGCCACAGCAAAAACTAATGAAAAACTCGAAAAGATAGGAATAGATCTTGATATCTGGGATAATTTCCACTACAAGCCAAAGGAGTTTAACAGTGAATTTCAGTCACATCTTCTTGGGATGCCCCGTTCTGAACTCAGTGATGCAAAAGTTAATTTCAGGGGAAGAAGAGTAAGTAAAAAGGAACGACTTCTTTCCACTATGGGTGATTTTTATCCTACAGAATCTATAAACAAACCCACACTTTACGGTCGCTTTCAGGTAATAAAAAGGCAAATGGATCTTGAAAATATAGTGGATGAGCTTTCTGAGCTTCCTCCGTCTGTATCTATTCAGTCGAGAAGACGTCTTCTTGCTCCTGATGGTACATTTGCAAAAGTTAAGGCAAAAATACAGGAGCTTGATGTTGCAAACAAAAGTCCTCCAATATATTTGCAACTTATTTCAAAAGCTGTCAGTGAGTCGGTTGAACTTTTGATAGATGAAGGTCTCATAAGTCCAACTGCCCCAAAAACAATTTCTGAAAATGGCTCTGAAAGGAGATTGAGACCTGCAGAGAGGAGGAAGTGGAAAAAAAACTTCGACGAACAACTTTCTTCTGCTTATGGCGTATCTGTAGAAGATCTCGGAAATATACAAGGACCTTTCTATGATTATGTTTCAAGGTTGAAGGGACATCTCTCAAAAATGAGAAATATTGTTGATGTATATTATCGCGGGAGCTTCATTAATGGCAGAAAAGGCTACCTTGGGGAGTCCTCTTTGTATGTAGAAGGTATGGTTCGCCGAGCTGATTTAGGAGCTCTTTCTAAATCCCATTCTGTAATGCTGGAATATTATGGTGATCCAGATAGATATGGTAGAAGTAAAATTCTTGAAGGATTCTATAAACGCCGCATAAAAGAACTTCAAAACCTGAAAATTATTGGCTCAGGAGAGTATGAGAAAGTTGACCTGCGTTTCAAGATATGGCAGAGAAAACTTCCGGCTAATCTCTTTCTGAGTGACTGCGTTGAGGATTGTCTTAGTGCGGAGCACGGAGCTCATTTTGTTACTGCACTTTCTCATAATCTGGACGCAGGACATTGCAGACTTTTGATGCACCTAGGCAACAAACTGAAACCAGTTGGAATTATTTATCTGAATGCAATGTTTGAAAAGAAGAAGCCGGTCCTCTTGATAGATTCTGTTGAAATATCTCCCAAATTTCCTTATCGCACAGGAACTATGGAGAGTGTTATGTCTGCCATTATAACGTATGCAAAAGCATGTGGCTTCAAAAAGGTGGTTCTTGATGACTACATAAGCGGAAGACAGTGGTTTGTGGATGATGTCAAGAATTCATACGGGAAAGCCATCGAACTCGATTCTCTTGACAAAATAAATTATCCTGATTTTCTTAATCAGTTGAAATTCAAGCGTTTTCCTAAATGGAATTTTGTTGAAAGACTAAAATTTTTCCTCGAAAAACTTGAATGGACTCACATAAAATGGCCTGGTGATTATTGCTATATCCAGAATTTCAGGGGAGAGTATACAGAGACTAGCTATACTGAATATCCTCGAAGAATGTCACATCTAATCTGGGAAGAATCTGATTAAATTCCAAAAACGAAGCGGAGGGTGAGATTTGAACTCACAAAAACACGCTTTGCAGGCGCGCGCATTAACCGGGTTCTGCCACCTCCGCAATTACTTTTGTTAAGGTCTTAGTTGCCTTCGACCTATATAACTTTTATACTCTCCCTCCCTACAGCGTTTATGGTCATTGAAAACATAATACGTCCTGAGTGGGTTGAAAAAAATCCACTGTACGGCTTCGTACTCGGAGCCTGTATCTCGACGATTGGAATTTTCCTTGGACCCATGATTTTCCCAAATGACGCCAGTCTTGCCGGTGTTCTTTTAACGACTATTGCAGGTCTTCCATTTCTCCACAAGATAATGCGAATAGAGCAGCAGGTCGGCTCCTATATGTCAGGCACAGAGTCCTTCATTAAGAGGAACGCCCACCTTATGCTTATATTTTTCATGTTCTTTATGGGGATGGCGGCTTCTTATCTTGTTTGGGCACTAATTCTTCCTGATTGGATGCTTGGTCTGGTATTCTCAAAACAGTTTGCAGCCTTCTCAGGCGGAACATATACAACAACGCTTGGGCAGTTTGTTATGGGGACTAGTGTTTTCAAGTCAATATTCATGAATAATATGCGTGTTCTTTTCACTCTAATGCTTCTCTCAGTCATATATGGAGCAGGCTCTATGATAATTCTTGTCTGGAATGCATCAGTTCTCGGTGTCTTTGTGACCTCACTCTTTTCCAGAGCAGGTCTCTTGGTGTCCTCAATACCACACATAATTATAGAGTTTACAGGCTTTTTCCTGGCTGCGGTGGCAGGAGGTCTCCTCTCAATAGCATTCCTTCGAGTAGATTGGCACTCTGAACAATTCTGGCAGACAATAACGGATAGCCTCTACCTAATAGTCTTCGGAATAGCCTTTATATTTGCAGGCGCCTTCGTAGAAAGTATTGTTATACTTGGTTAATTTCAGAAAGTTTTCTTAATTAAGCGTAGCCCTTTCCGCCCTTGTCCTTTGCCTTTTTGCTGGCTTCAACCATTGGCAGTTGTATTGGTGAGGGGAGATTCATCTCCTTTGCCATAAGAAGTGATTGCACTGAGCCTATTGCCAGTATTGTGTTGTTGACTTCCAAAAAAGCGTCTTCAAGAAGAACTATTTTTCCATCCTTTTCTTCGTATTGTTTTTTCAAATCCTTGTCGTGGTAAACAACAGTTCCTTCTATTTCAATATTTCCGATATTTGGTTCATATTGAGTTTCAAGGGAAAAATCAACTTCAATAACATCTCCAATTCCCTTTATCGTTTCCCTTTTTACACTCTCTATACTGTTTTTGTTTGATATCTCTATAGAGTCTGACTTACCCTTCTTTGGCTTGTTAACACTAGCCGATATCTTTGTTAATCTTGTACTTATTATTGCCATTTTTCCTCCTTACAGCTTCTCTAAACCCTTCTGATTTAAAAAGTTTTTGCAAGCAACTTTAAGAAACTAACCAGAACATATAAGTTCCCAGAGTCAGCAGGAATATTCCTATGAATAATCTCATAAGTCCTCTGTGCTTCTTTCTCCAGGCTTCAAGTTGCTTGGAAGCTTTTCCAGTGTAAACCAGTCCCAGGATTACAAGCAGAGGAAGTATGAATATCAAATTATAGAAGAGTAGAAGTGGAACTCCGTTTGAATATTCTCCTGCTGCAAGTAGACCGATTATTGCAAGGTAGGGAGCTCCAGTGCAGGGCAGTTCAACGAATACTACAAGAACTCCGAGGCCAACTGCAAGAGCCATATTGAACGCAGGATGTTTGTTATTGAATTCACTAAACTTGTAAGTGTATTTCTTTATCCTTTCCGCGCCTCCGGGTATAATCTGAAGGCTTGGTCCTTTACCATACCAGAAGAAATCCTTTACTTCAAGAATTCCTGCAAATATTGCTATTACTGCGGCTATGGTGTATAATGTGTTTGTAAGATTCGCACTGTAAGCCGCGGACAAAATTCCAAGACCTATCAAAAAGTAGGTCACATACACAGTTGCTATATAGATTAATCCTCCTACCAAAAGCCGCGCCTTACTTTTGAAGGCGGTCAGCATATATCCCATCAGGAAAATAAGAACTCCAAAAACACAGGGATTTATACTGTCTGCAAGGGCGGCCGCAATAACTATTCCTATGGTCAGCTGGCTTGCCATTATACTACCTCCAGCGGGCAACCGGAAAATTCAGAAAGTTCTTCCAGTGTCTGGAATCCTACTGCGGTTTTTACTAAGTCTCCATTTTCAAACATCATCCAAGTCGGAGTTTTCTCAATGTTGAGTTCAAGGCACCAATCAGTCTGTGCGTTTTCTCCACGGGGATGACACTCAACTTCTTCTATTTTTTCAAAAGATGTACCAAAAAGTGCTTTTTGTTTTGCACAAACAGAGCAAGTATAGGCTCCAAACATCTTGACTTCATTATTGTCTATACATTCAGCAAAACTGTCTAGCTCGGAAGGCGCAGTTTCAACTGAGCCTGTACATCCACTAATCAATATTACTGTGGCCAATACGAGTGTGCTTGTTAATATTTTCATTAGCAGCCAAAGTCGCCTTCAATCGGACATCCTGTCCCACTTTCTATCAGCATTTCTCCTGGTTCAGGACCTGATGTTATGAAGTCTTCTGGTTTGGTCTGATTCCACTCATGCGCGTGATTCCAGAGCGTCCAAAAGTATCTCCATTCATTCCAGCCGATTCCAAGTTCCTTTACAAATATTCCTCTGTCAGCGAGCATCTTACCAACCTTTCTTCCAGTCATACATGGCATGCTGTAGCAATAAATTATAATATCCTTGTTCGGATTGTCGGCTTTAATTTCTGCAAAAGATGTGGCTATTCTTTCAACAGCCCCGTAGTCTGAATGGTCTCTATCTTTATAAGCCGGGACATTAAGTGCCCCAGTTATATGCTCTTCCTCATATTCTTCCTGACTTCTAACATCCACAAGAACTGTTGTTCCGTCTCCTAAGTGTTTCCTTAGTCCATGGGGGCTTACAAGAACTGCAGTTTCTGTATCGTAATGTGATTTTATCAAATCTTCCTGTGTCGGTGTCTGTACACTTGTAATATAGTAGGTCGTTAGAGCCCCAGAAAGCGCCCCAAAAACGACGGCTAAAAGTATAATATTATTCAGATTAATTTTGAGTCTTTTACTCATATCTTGCTCTAACATTTACCAATATATAAGCTATTCTCCTTGCGCGAATCTTTATATATCTTCGAGAATAAGTTCGAAAAGAGGCAGGGTTGCATGGAAATAAACAAGAGAACTAAGGGTATGACTTATGCAATTCGAGAAATTGTTGTCAACGCACGTGAAGTCGAAAAACAGGGTCACGAAGTTCTGAAGTTAAACATCGGAGACCCAAACAAATATGATTTTGATACACCTGATTTTCTTAAACAGTCCCTCTCCGATGCAGCCCTTAATGGAAACAATTACTATGGCGATTCTGAAGGTATTCCTGCCGTTTGTGAGGCTATAGCGAATCGCGAAAAAAAGTACAAGAATATAGACATTGCACCTGAGCAGTATCTTCCGACATCCGGAGCGTCTGAGGGGATGAATATGGTTTTCGCCTCCCTTGTCGGTTTAGGGGATGATGTTGTGATGCCCGGACCTTCTTATCCTCTTTATATTTCATTGACAAATTTCTACGGTGGAAGTCCTGTTGAATACAGAACTATTGAAGAGGAAGGTTGGCAACCTGATATTGACGATATTCGAAGCAAGGTGAACGAAAACACCAAAGCTATTGTTGTCATAAATCCCAACAATCCAACTGGGGCACTTTATCCTGAAAAGACTCTGAAGGAAATAACTGACATCGCTGCTGAGAATGATGTTCCAATAATATGTGATGAGATATATGATTTGATAACCTTTGACAGAAAATTCGTGAGCACTGCAAGTCTTGCAGATGATGTCAACTTTATTGTTATTGGTGGTCTTTCAAAAGTCTATTTTGCCCCTGGTTGGAGAATAGGTTACATGGGTTTCAAAGGTCCGGATGATGAGATAAATAAACTGAAAGAAGCCTGCTACAAAATGGCCCGTGGCCGTCTCAGTACAAATACTCCTGCACAACTGGCTCTGAAAACAGCAATGGAGTCAGATCATAGTTATCTTGAGGGCTATTTATCAAAACTTAAGGAAAGGGCAAAATTCAGTTTTAAAAGGCTCAATGAAATTGAGGGAATTTCGGTAACAGAGGCCCACGGCGCGATGTATATGTTCCCTAAAATCGAGCTAGACTCCTATAAAGGAAGAGACAAAAAATTCGTCCTCGACCTTCTTGAAGAGAAGCACGTCCTAACCGTTCACGGCTCTGGCTTTGGTGAGCAGTACGGAGGAGACCACTTCCGTATTGTGTTTTTGCCTCCAATGGAAACCCTTGAAAATGCATTTGATAAACTTGAGGATTTCTGTAAGTCAAAAAAGTAGTTAGTTTTCTCCACCTGGATAATTTTGAGGTGGAAGTATCCTCAGGGGTTTTAATTCTGTTCTCTTATCTCGCAAAAATCTCCATATTTCCTCATTTCCTCTTCTCAGCCGTCTTCTGTCACACTTTACATAAATTTTCCAATGTCTTGCTCTTTGTATGAAATTTCTCTCATCTCCAGCGAATGGTCCTCCTGCATACCTCTCCACTTCTGACAGCTCCGGCGCCACTCTGAATGCTCTTTCTCTTGGCTCCAGCCTCTCTTCAGGCTCTGCCCTTCGCCTCCTATAGTTCCATCCGCACATTATATTTTCAGTTCTTCTTACAATACCACCTTCCAAGGTTGCGAAGAGAACTCCACCTTCTTCGAGAATATAATTATAGAGTTCGAATGCCCCATTTGTTATGAGGTTCTGCTGTTTTGGTTTGAAAACCAGCTGAAAAGAGTTTTCTTCGAGGCGCCATCCAGTTTTTCCAAAACCCCTTCTTCCGTCTTCAGGATTAACGCCTCCGGCAACGAAAATATTTTCAGCGTCAAATCCTGCGTTCTCGTCATTATATCCTTTATTTGCAGTTTTCTTCAGATTTTCAAAATATTTCATATCAACTGGCTTGGAATAAAGTGCGTATATGTTGGTCTGTCCTTGAAGCAAATGATTCAGTAGAAAAGGTGTTCCAAAAATAGTGTCTGCATCATCATTCCACCACGGGTCAACGAGAAGAACATTCCGTATTCTATTATCTCCTGTGTCCAAAACTCCGTTTTCCCTGAAAAGCGTTCTGAGCCGCCCATCTATGTATGGATATTCCTGAACTCCAACTCCTCCTGTGAGCTTCGTAATCTTTCGTCCAAACATATCTTGCTTATGTTTCCCTATGTATAAATATTCGCGGGAGTCATAAGTGCTAAGATGGAAGGAAAAAAAGATTCTCTTCAGATTATTAAAAAAAGAGCCTCAAAAGTCTATAAAACTCTTAATAAAATACATCCTGTCAGCAGAACTGCACTCCGTCATAAAAATCCTCTCCAACTTCTTGTTGCAACAATTCTTTCTGCACAGTGTACAGACAAGCAGGTAAACAAGGTTACTCCTGCTTTATTTAAGAAATATAGAACAGTAAAAGATTTTGCTGAATCTGAGCAGACGGAGCTCGAGAACCTTGTAAAAAGTACAGGGTTTTACAAGAGTAAGGCTCATTACATTAAAGGCTCCTCCTTGAAAATCATTTCAGATTTCGGAGGAAAGGTCCCTCAAACAATGGAGGACTTGATAACTTTGCCCGGAGTCGCGAGAAAAACAGCGAATATAGTTCTCTCCAGCGCCTTCGGCATAAATGATGGAATTGCTGTCGACACTCATGTTAAACGTGTTTCCTACAGGCTTGGTCTGACTGAGCATAAAAATCCTGTAAAAATTGAACAGGACTTGGTAAAATTAATTCCAAAAGCCGACTGGGACAAATTTTCATTACTTCTTATTTATCACGGCAGGGACACTTGCTCTGCAAGAAAACCAAAATGTTCTGAATGTCCTTTCAAAAAAATATGTCCAAAAAACGGACTTGTAAATTCTTCCTAGTACCAGCGCATCTCATCCTTATCAAAATAGGAATCTTCCCATTCGTCTTCTGCGCTGTGACGCTTGTTTTTATTTCCCCACTCGTGGAATTCCTTCAAGAGTAAAAATGCATAGCCAAGTCCAAAAACAAGACCTCCAAGATGTGCCGCATTTGCTATTCCACTTGGGGCGAACATTCCGATTAGATCTCCCATCGCCCATACTGCAGCAGCAACTGCCATCGGCATCGGTATCCAGCCAACGTAAACTATCATTTTTGGCTTCAGGACAGCAAGTGCTCCCATTACTGCGAAAACTGCACCACTCGCTCCTATTGACGCATTGTAAAATGGTATTGCTGCAAGCCCGGCAACTAATCCCCCAACAAAATATATGACCAAGAATTTTCTCCATCCAATTGTTACTTCAAGAATTGTTCCGAACAGAGCCAGGGCGAACATATTGTAAAGTAAGTGTGTCGCTCCACCGTGCATAAACATATGTGTTATGAGGGTCCATGGGTGAATGGCGACCTGACTAGAAATAAGAGCAAAACTGTCTGTTATCGGGGCATTCATTTGCAGCAAAAATGCTCCTGAAGTTATTGCAACAATCCATATAGAAATGTACTTGCGTTCCATGCGAATATTGTTGTTCTTCATCTATTTATATTATAAATCCCCTGTAGCCAACCTTCTTGGAAGGGCGCTTTCTGAGTGAGTAAATCATGTTTCTTCAAAACTTAAATAATCTTAATGCTAAACATTTTCTGAGGTGATTAAGGGAGAACCTTAATTGACTCTGGGGGCAAAATCTGCCCCCGCTCATACTCATGGTAGATTCTATCATCCCAAAAGTTCTCGAAAGGGCCACTGACCGGCGTTTTGCAAACTCTGTAGAGTTTAACAAGAAAGTTCAGAAGGTAAAGCGAATTTTGCGCCACGAAGACTGGGGTGAATTTAAACGTGACAGAGTTGACAACAAGAGAAACTTCTTCTCAGATTTGCGTTCGTTTGAGAATCAAACACTACTTTTAAGAGGTGTGTACATAAGCGCTCTCCTTGAAATAGAGTCTGAGTTCTTACTCAGTCAAGGAAGCTCCGGTCCTGTGGAACTCTTGAATGTCTCAAACTGGACTAGACAGCAACGCAACACATTCAATGAACTTATTGAAAACTGTGAACTTCTCAAAGGCTCTCATGCTCTCGAAGGAACACAGCTTGCAGGCTCATATACAATCAGTGGAGTCCGTTGCAAGTCTATTGGCGACAGTTCTTACCTGAGAAAAATGATTCTCAGAAATGTAGAGTGTGAAACCCTATTCAGTGCAACTGGTTCAAATCAAAATGTCTCCCAAATAGAAGGAGCTACTATTGAGAACAGCTCTATCTCAATTGCCTTTGAACGTGCTCATGTATCTGGCCGTGTAGAAATCACAGAAATTTCTGATTACAAGCGCAGATCTCCTGTGCTGTTCAAGAGGGCAGTTCTTGGAACTCTAGATGGAGGAAAAGATGTCGATGTCAGTGTTATAATAAAAAATTCAAAAATTTCTGAAGCATTCGTAGTCGCTCTCGTGAAGGGAAAAATCTATATAAAAGATCTTGTTGCAGACAGACTTTTTTCGGCGGCTACTCTTCTGACAAATGATATTGTTGTTAACAACTGCACTGTCGGCAACATTTTGACTTCCATTGGAAGTAGACAGTCCCCTGTTTATGGTATTCCTACGGCAACAAATAAATTGGTTTTATTCAAACTCAAAGGTCCACGTGATACAAGGGACGTTCTCGAAGATGCAGTTTTCAGAAAATCAAAAAAAGCAAAATTCCATATTTATTATGATGAAGGTAGTTTTCTAGCAGAAAATTTCCACCAAATCAGCTCAGGATTCCGTGACCGTGAATTAAGGGGTGGCGTAATTTCAAAAGAAGATTTAGAAAGAATTGTCGGTCAAATGTTCAGCAAACAAAGGAAGCTGTTTTAGTTCAATTATTTTCTTCGTATATTAAATTCACGTCTCTGCGAGCTAGCTACTTGTGAAAGTATTTGCTTCAATTGTTCCTCAGTTATTTTTTGGGAAACCTTTCCACCTGTCTGCTGAAGCAATGCCATCGCCGCCGAGTAAGCAATATTTTGATTTGCCACCTTCGCATTGTTCCATCGGTCCCAGGCTTCATTTGTTAGTATTAATTTCAGGGCTGATTCGACCTGATCTTTTGCTTGAGCTTCCTGTCGTGCATTAGCTTCTTCCTGCTCTGACGCTGTCTGCATCTCAGCAAGCTTTTTCTTTCTTATTTTATCAAGTTCAGAATCGTTCATAATTAGTCTACTACTCTGCTCTGTATAAATTATTCTTCAGAAGTTTTGTCTTCCTTTGCTTCCGGAACTTCAATCTTTTCTTCTGCTACTTCCTTCTTGTTTTCTATTGGAGCCTTTTCAGAATCCTGCTCTAAATTCTCTACTTTGTGCGATATTCCGTCCAAAAATTTCATACCTGTTGCGGTAAGTTCTCTCCCACTTTTTACTTTCTTTACATAACCTGCAGTCTCAAGCTGCTGAAGAATTGTTCTTATAACATTTCCTGAACCATCGTAGTGTTTCTCTGGCTTTGCTCCTCTGTTCTTCCTTCCGCCATATTCCTTTCTTAGTCTTGAAACTCCGATAGGTCCTTTCTTGTATAGCTTTCTCATTAAAGCAGCTGCGCGAATTTGCCAGAAATCGTCATTCTGAGGTGGTCTTTCTTTGTGAGCCCCACTCTTTGCATAGTGTGCCCACTCAGGCTTTTTTAGTGCTTCAACTGTCTTCAGCTCTTCCTTTGCTGCATCAATCAAGGCGTTTGTGTTTATATCAAGTGTGCTTACCATTTGAACGGACATCTCTATGAATAATTGCTTTATTAAGCTTTTTCTTTCTCTCTGGAATATGGGTAGCGCATTATATTTCCACATGCAAGACAGCTTACCATTACCTTTGATTGCCTATTCTGGCTAAGTCTTATTTTTGAGCTTACTCCTGGTTTTAGATATGTGTGACATTTCTTGCAATACTCTTTCTTATATTTTGTCGGTATTTTAACACGGAAACGCATTCCCAAGTCTCGTGCCAGTTTTACATATCTATTAGAAAGCTCAGGACTTTCTTTGAACACTCGTCTAGATAAACTAAAAAGGCGACTTATACGTTCCTGTACAACAAGTTTATCTCCCTTTTTCTGCCTTTTCCCCATCAGAATCCTGAGGACATTGTTGTTTCAAAACGGGCATTTTTGAGGCATTTTTTGCAGAGGAATCGTCCACCGTACTTTCTTCCACACTTTCTGTGCAGACTTGAGTCACAACTCTCGCACTGAAATCCATCATCAGTCTGCTCTTTGCATTTTGCACAGTCCATAAAATAAAATATCCTACTGTCTTTAATTACTTTCCTAGAATGCGATTCTTACTTTCTTTCCGCGGAATTCAAACTCACTTTTGTTCTTTCCTGTAAGCTTTCCAAGGCTGTATGTTCCAATTCCTATCTTTTCAGAAAGCAATTCGTCGGCATTTTCAAGTTGGCTGTTTATATCAGAGTCTACACTTAGGTTTATTTTATCTTCAATATTGAAACCGGCTTTCTTTCTCTGTCCTTGTACGTGCTTTCCAAGTTCCTTTATCAGCCACTCCTTCTCCAGGGAATCATCCACACTACTGTCGAGGAAAATTGCTCCTTTTACATGTTCTGCTTTTACTGAACCCTTTGCCGAATCTGCAAATTTAATTTCCTTTGCATTGAGAACAAACATAAGGATTTTATCAAAATTCTTTTTAAGATAGTCATTTTTTGTTGAAATACTTATTTTCTTCACCGGCCATCTTAACTTTATACCACTTTCCTGTCTTGCCGAGGCTGATGCTTCTGTAATCATTCTGACTTCTGTCATTGCTTCCTCTAGCTTCTTGTCTATGCCCTTCTTATTAAAGTCTGGAAATTCTCTGAAATGTACGCTTTCTTCATCCCCATCTCCTTTGAAAATGTCCTGATATGCTGCTTCAGACATATGAACAAGAACGGGTGCCATCAGTGTGTTTACACTGTCGAGAACGTGGTACAAGGTTGCTTGGGCTGCTTCTTTGTCCTCACCAGTATAAGTTGGCCACAATCGTTCTCGTATTAGTTTGATGTACCATCTGCTCAGGTCATTTACAATGAATTCCTGTATTGCCTGAACTGATTTGAATCCATAGTATTTTTCATTAGATTCCCTGACTTTTTCTATAAGTGAGTTTAATTTGGAGAGTACCCACTTGTCCTCCAGCGCAATTTTACTTGGGAGTTCCTTCTTGCTTCCGTAAAGTTCCTGGAATTTCACTGTGTTTTTCCAGGTATTGAAAAATCTCTTTACATCATTCATTTTTTCCCAGGAGAATACAAAGTCCTCGGCAGGGTCGTAGTAGAGCAGATAATGTCGTATATGGTCTCTTCCGTATTTTTCAACAACTTCATCTGGAGAAACTATGTTTCCGAGAGACTTGCTCATTTTAAGTCCACCTTCTGCAAGAACCAATGCGTGCTGAACAACATTTATGTAGGGAATTCTGTCAAAAGTTAGCATTCCACAAACTGCAAGTGAGTTAAACCAACCCCTTGTCTGATCTGAACCCTCCAATATAAAATCAACAGGCCACAAAGTCTTAAAAGGCTCTTCTTTCTGTGGATAGCCGACAGAGCCCCAAGGTGCTATTCCTGAATCAAACCAGACATCAAGAATATCTTCTATCCTTTTCATTCTTCCGCCGCATTTGCAGTCGAATTCTATCGGGTCAACAAACTGGCGATGCAGATTCTCTGTGTCTTTTCCAAGCTCCTTTATTGAGCCAATAACCTTTACTTCGTCGCAATCTTCTTTCTGACATTCCCATATTGGAACAGGAATTCCCCAATATCTCTGCCTTGAAATTGGCCAGTCTCCCATATTCTGAAGCCAGTCTTCAAAACGCTTGCCTGCCCAATCATAAGGCCAGTTAACATTTTTCTTATTGTCAGCTATAATCTTCTTTCTTATTGCACTGACTTTTATGAACCATTGTGGCATTGCCATGAAAAGTAGTGGTGTTTTGCAGCGCCAGCACATAGGATAATCGTGTTTTATTTTCTCTGTCGTTACAAGAAGACTCTTTTCCCTGAGTTCTTCTGTGAGCTCACTGTCAGCATCTTTTACGTATTTTCCTGCGTATTTTCCAGCTTCTTCCGTATATTCCCCTGTCATTGTCAGAGGGCAGAGCGTTGAGAGTTTGTTTTCCTTTCCAACAAGAAAGTCTTCAGTTCCATGGCCGGGGGCACAGTGAACGAGTCCTGTCCCCTGTTCAAGATTTACATACTCTTCATTGAGAACGACTTTCGCATTTACACCTTCCTGTAGTGGAAGATCACTGAAGGGTGTTTCATATTCAAGGTCCTTGAGCTTTTTCCCTTTAAATTCTTCAAGAGTTTTGTAACTGGCTTCTATTTTTCCCATCAAATTTTCAACCAAGTCTTTTGCAAGAATCCATTTTTCACCATTATTAAGCTCAACCTTTACATAGTCAAAATCAGGATGTGCTATTACACCTGCATTGCTCGGCAGTGTCCATGGAGTCGTTGTCCATATAATCAGGTACTCATTGTCTGTTCCCTTCACTTTCAATTTAACATAAACAGATTCATCACTTACTTTTTGATATTCAACTTCATTATTTGAAACAACAGTCTCGCAGCTTGAACATACATGTACTGTGTACTTGTCTTTGTAAACCAGACCTTTGTCATATGCTGTTTTGAAAGTAAACCAACCTGCTTCAATATATCCTTTGTCCAGAGTTCTGTAAGGATTGTCCCAATCCATCCAGACTCCAAGGTTTTCGAACTCCTCGTTCATCGTTCCTATAAATTCTGTAGAAAATTTGTAACATTCCTCGTTGAACTTTGCAATTCCAACACGGCTTTCAATCTCCTTTTTATCTCGTATTCCGAGTTTTTTTTCAACTTTTAGCTCAGTTGGTAATCCGTGGCAGTCATATCCTGGTCTTGCCCAGACATTCTTTCCAAGCATTCTATTATATCTTAAGTAGAAATCCTTCAGTATCTTATTCCAGGCAGTTCCCATATGAATATGCCCTGTTGCATATGGGGGACCATCAAGAAAATAATAGGGTTTAGCCTCGTTATTGAGCGAAAGTGCCTTCTTGTCAGTCTTGTTTTTATCCCAAAATTTTCGGACTTCTTCTTCCAGGTTTTCCTTCTCAAACATATCGGGTAAAAATGCCTAAGTTCTTATAATAATGTTTCGCGCTCCTAATCTGCCTTGTGCAGGTTCTTTCTATTTTGAGGAAACTCATCAAGAAAGCTGTTAAGCTTCCACACAGGAATCACAGGAATATTTCCATGTGTCTCGATTTCTTCCTGGAGTAAGGTTACTATAAGGGGGTAGACATCAGTTTTGTGCCCTTCACTATTTTTCAGAGCCTGTGTTCTCAGTTTCTGCTCAAGAACAGATTTTTTCAAGGCAGATACTTTTCCTTTTCTGTCAGACCACTTTTTGCAATCTACACAAAAAACTTCTCCGAATCCCTGGGCTAGAACATCAACTTGATGTCTTCCATCGTGCTTAAATCTGTGAGCAGTCTTTACTCTGTAATTTTTCTCAGCAAATATAGATGCTACAAGGCTTTCAAAATCCTTCCAGTCATATTTTTCAAGTATTGCCTCGAGGTCAGCACCTTCTTTAAGCTCTTCTTCAATCTTTTCAAGGTCTTTTTTCATACAAAATAATTCCCAGTCTAAGAAGTCTACTTTCCATAAGCTTGCTATCTTATTAAGCTTTATGGCGTTCAGAGTAAAATTTAGTCTTGTATTCTTTCTTTATTGGCTTTCTTTGGCTTTTTGTCTTCAATCGAGTCGCGTATCTCAAGCTTTTCAGTGTGCTCGCCCACTTCTTCTCCCGACTCAAGCTTCTTCACATATCTTCGTGCCTTTTCTTCTTCGTCCATTTTCCCTCCTTTCAGCGCAGTATTGCAAATTTGTTGAATTCACCTGTATATTTCCCCTCTGTGATTTCAAGGTTTTCAACAAGAGAGGTGGGTGAACCTTCTTCGCAGTTTTTTAAGAGAACTTCAATATTCTCTTCAGTTCCTTCTGCCAGAACTTCCACTCCCTTGTCTGTGTTCCGAACCCACCCCTTTACATCCATATTTTCTGCGTTTTCTTTTACAAAAGCTCTGAAATAGACACCTTGGACCTTTCCCGATATAAATAAATGAACTCTCTTCATTCTACTATCGTCACTTCAGTTTCTTTCTTCTCAGTGTGGCAGGACCTGTCACCATAATCACAGAAAACACAGCACTTTGTTTCTGATAAAATTGTTTCCTTACATCCGAAGCAAAGGTAGGAAAATTGACATACTGCCTCCGGTATTTCTGCCCCTTGCTTGTGCCCGCACTTCGGGCAAGTTATTATTCCTTCAGCCATATCCTTTTCCTGAGTCACCCCGCATTCCCAGTTCTTCTTCTATCTGTGCCTGCACTTCCTCATTAAATCCTTGGAGTATTTCTTCTTTGTCACCTTCTCCTAACACAATAACTGGGACTCCCTGGAAACCGCGTTCCTGCATCCACTTCATTCCTTCAACATTTGTTGTTATATCAATTGCTTCATATTCAATATTATTTTTGTCAAAAAAGTCCTTCGCCGTTGCGCAGTAAGCGCAAGTTGGAGTTGTATAAATTGTTACTTTGGTCATAATTAGAATAATTAATCTTAGTATAAATAGATTTTAGAAGGAATATCCAAAGCCCCGACCATATTCATTATTGTACTCTTGCCGCTGCCGCTGGGGCCAGTTATTGCCACAAACTCTCCCTGTTTTATTGAGAGGGTCACCCCCCGCAATGCCTCTACCTTAATGCTGCCTATTTGGTATACTTTCCAAATATCCTCAATCTGAATTAGTTGTTTTTGTTTCATTTAATTTTTCTCATAATTCAATATTTTCTCTTTATTCTCAGGAATAATCTTTTTATTATTCTTTAGCTTCTCTTTTGCACTTTTGTATGCCCTTTTTGTTGGGTATAGATTGTTCATATGTGTCCCTATATGGTATACTTGCATTTTGGCGAGTATATATAGAGTTAGTAGGTGATTTGAACTAAAAGGGGAAAGCCTCGGAGGAGATTTGAACTCCCAACCTTCTGTTTACAAAACAGACGCTCTGCCATTGAGCTACCGAGGCGGTATTCTGCCTATTTAGCCCCTCTTTAGATGGGCTCATGTAGTCAAAATGATCAACCTGTTTGCAGGTTGCCATCTGAGCTACCGAGGCATAAAAGTATTGATGAAATAATCTCTTTTTATTTCTTGCTATAGGCTACTTTTCTTTTACTTCCAGAATAATAGGATAGTGGTCGGAGCCATAGAGTTTTTTAATAACCTCCTTTTCAAGTACTTCAAAACTATCTGGGATTAATATTTTGTCCAAAGATTTTGTATGTCCCAAAGCTGCGTAAGTTTTCTTTCCTAGAAAAGGATCTTTCAAACCATATTTCCTACATACTTCTTTGAATTCTTTTTTTTCATTTTTTACAAGGTCTCTTCCCCTGAAACCATAAATTACTGTAAAAAGTGGTGCAAGAAAGAAGTTTTTAATTTTTCCTCCACCTATTATATTAAAATCTCCACACACAATATTTACTCCAATTGGCTCTCTCTGTTTCAACATTTTTTTAAATTGCTTCTCTCGGTTTCTTGGCGGGGCAACAGCCTCCAGATGTACATTGAAAATTCTGTATTTTCTTCTCCTTCTTTCTATATCTACAAACGAACCCTCAACACTCTCGTGCCATTTCATTATTCTCTGGTAAATTCTTCTGATACCTCCTTCCCCAAGTTCAAAGGTATTTGATCGTCCTCTCCTAAAATCCTTCTTAAACATAGTTACTAGGTGACTTGCAGTCCCATGTTTCTTCACTTCCAGGTGGTCCACTGCCTGATAAAAATAGTAGTTTTCTTGTAGTGAACTCGTTTGAAGAAGCTCAAATATATCTGAAGGAACTTCCTGAAGGCATATTATATCGGCCTTTTGCGAAAAAATAAAATCAACAACTTCCTGTGCTTTCCTATTTCCAACCCATACATTCCAGGATAGTATCTTCAGTTTCATCGGGACTTATTGTATTGCGTGATAAATATGAGTGCCGGCGGCGTGATTTGAACACGCGACTTCTAGATGTCTTAGCGCCACATAAGTCACTTCCCTTCTTGCTCAAGAAAGGATCATCACTCATAAGATGCTTATGAGTCTAGCGCTCTAACCAGACTGAGCTACGCCGGCACTTGTGTCTGGCTCTCTATGTTTGAATTCAACTCTTTTTATTTCTTGTGTTTATACTGCTCCGAAAAGTGTCAGGACAATTACAAGAGAAATTACTCCAAATATATCTGCCATACTGGTTATTATTGGCACTATCACATTGTCCGGGTCAATTGAGCGTCGCATGAAAAATATGGAGATGAAAAAGGAAGAAAGAACCACAACTGTTGTAACAATCAATCCTCCAATGAGGCTTATCAGAATAAGCTTAGTTCCAAGTATATTTGGTATTCCAATAAATCCTGAAATTCCAATTGAAATTGCACCTACTACTGGGAATATTAAAAGTGCAAATGTGTAAGCTCCAAACATTTCTTTAAGTGTTTCAAATCCTCCCCTATATTCTTCATGAATTATTCCAAGATGCAGTTTTGTTGTGAAACGCGATGCGAATATACTTCCGATATTTCCTCCTTGTGAGAGAAAGGCCGGTAGAAGAACCAAAACACTAGGTATTGCAATCAGAGTTCCGAGGGTGTCTTGTAGAAGAAGACCTGATATTGTGTTCAGAAGTGTTGTTACTAAAAGGACTGCAGAACTCTGTACAACTATTACACGTGTTTTAGAGTCTTTTCCGAGAATGATTGTTATTATCAATATAATTAGGAGTCCAATAACTCCAAGTGAAAAATAATCAGAAAAATTTGAAAAACGAAGTGTCAGCCAGGCAGCAGCAAGAAGTGAAGGCAGGGTAATTATGTCTCCGATTGAAGCAATTAGTGGAGACGTAACATTGTCTGGATCCCAGCCCCTTCCATATGCTGTAAATGCTATAAAGAATGTTACAAGAAGCAGGATTGAGCCTGCAAATATACTTCCCATGAAGGCTATTGTTATGAAAGTTGATATTGTTGCACCTTCTAAGCCAAGAACGGTGGAGAAGAGAGAGGCAAGTGATGCAAGTATTACTGGAAAAATAATACTCAGATACGCAGAAGAAAGAACATTGGTTTTTACTACATCATTTTTCAGACCAAAGGATTTTATTTGTCCGAGATGAAATGCCGAGCCAAGCCTTGCACCAACAGCGCCAAAAATTGCCCCTCTCATATTCGTTGCGCCTGGAACCAGAATTATAAGTCCAGGTATAATTAGGAGCATTTCCTTTGAACTGCTCAGAAAGGCACCTGCTACAGCAGAAGCAAATATGGATAAAAAAAGTGCAGCTGAGCTCTCCTTAAGCTCTTTCGTGTTCTCGTATATGAAGCTGAGCAGGAACTTCATACCTATGGTTTGGTTCTCCACCCGCGTCACTTGGATCACCTGTTGTTTTTTCTGCCATTCTCCTCACCTGTTTACAATTTTCTTGAATATGTGCTTATATTAATCTTCCTCAAGCTAGCCATTGGATGAAGGTCCATCCAAAATAATACATTATTATCCAGTTAAATGCCACAGAGAAAACTGCGAACTTTATTATTCGGACTATATTTGCCCCGAACAATACATAGGCTACATTTGAAATTATGTTGTAGGCTACAACAATCCCCATTATTGTGCTAAAGAAGCTTGCCTCACTTATCGGGAAGAAATTAGTTATCGCGAAAGTTGGAATAAGGAATGCTGAAGTCAGAGCTAGGTATTGTACTCCATAGGGGAATACAATCCAGGATATCAAAAGCATCAGAAAGGCGATGAGGAAACCCCAGAGTGGTGAATATGCATATGATATAAGCAGTCCGAAAGGCAGCCATAGTTCGATTCCCTGTAGGTCAGCTCTTCTGGCGCCTATGCTTATGAAGGATCCCAATATTACAATGCCAATCAATGTTATGACTTGGGTGAACATTCTTGATAAGATGCTTACCTCTCTTATAAATAAATCGGACAGCCTAAGTTTTAAATAAAATTAAATTATATTGTTATTGTTAAGATGTTCTGGAAAAAAGACCATAGTAAAAAAGTCATGCATTTATTTATAGATATGTACTCTGCCATTACTGCTAAAAATAAACACGGGGCGCCACGCTGGAAAAAATACGATTCCAGTACTAAAAAACTTCGAAGATTAATTGAAAAAGAGAGCACAGTTGGGGCAATGTGTTTTGATATTGATGGTGAGAGGCTATCCATTTTAGATATATTGAGCAAGCTCGATAGTATGGAAAGAACTCAGTTCAGAGAAATGAGTGATCTCATTTACAAAGCTACACGTGCCTCATCATAATATACAATAATAAAAAAAGGGCCCGACGGGATTTGAACCCGCGACACCTTGGTTAAGAGCCAAGCGCTCTACCAGCCTGAGCTACGGGCCCGCAGTAGAGCTTTATAGAAACTTCCTTTTATTTAAGTTTGCTGATATACTCTCGTTCTTCAAGCTCGTCCAAATCTTCATGAACCTAATCTAAGTCATCTTCAAAGAGTTCTTCAAGCTCATCCAAATCTTCATGAGCCTCATCTAAGTCATCTTCAAAGAGTTCTTCGACATCCTGACGTTCCTGTTTTTCCTCTTCAGAAATTTCTCCTGCTCCACCATCTATCGCTGTGCACCCACTTACGAAAACTGCAAGAACAAGTGCAATTATTTTATATTTCATTTATTCCGACCTCCTGCTGTTTTTGGTATTCTGCTTTTCCAGTTTCAACAAATGCGCTCCAAATCCGCTTCACCTGATTAATGATTTCTCTCTTTTCCCAAAGAGTTTCAGCAGAGTCAAATTCTCCCTTCTTTAATTCAATTGAATTTATGAGTCTCGAAGCCAGCTCTTCACTTACATATCCTCGTGAAAGATATTCCTCGGCCTTATCTTGCAGTCCTTGAAGTCTTATTTTTATTGTGTCATAAACTCTATCCTTTACTTCAATCTCGCACTTTGTTCTGTCTTCGCCTTCCATTTGTTTGCATTCAGAAACATCTTCTTTAACATTATTTTCGGTTCCAAGTGCTTTCCTAACGCAAGATAGGACTTCTTCCCTCTCTTCATTAATTTCAGAACATTTTCTATATGAGGTATACTTCAGGTTGCAGGATTCTTTTTGCTCTCCTTTCAGATCCCGGCACTCATCACTGTCATACTCTTCTTCTGAAACAAGGTAAGTTCCATGTTCCTTTACAACCGCGAGTCTACAACGTATTCTTTCTTCTCGGTCATCACTTTCTTCACAATCTGCATCTTCAGAAATATCCCTTATTTTCCTCTTTATTACTTTGAGTTCGTCTGTTGAAAGTACTGTAGCCTTCTTTTTTATCAGTCTTGCTTTCTTTACATCAGGACTTTCTGCGCTTCTTATCAGGAATTTTAGTTTCTCTATCTGGCTATCAAAACTTTCCCTCTCCTCCTCGTCAAGCTTTGCCGAATCTGTAAAACTTTTTATTTCTTTCAAAAGTGACATTGCCTCAAACTGTGTGGCTTCCTTGTTCTCGGAATTTATCTGATCTAGAATCTGTCTGACTTCTGAAATTCCCTGCCTTATTCTCTGCACAGAGTCTACTTCTTGTATTCCACGAAATGTCTCACGGGGTTCTTGCAAGGCTTGAGAAAGGTCATCTGAAATTGATGGAATGGCAATAAAAAATATCCGCACCTGCTCAACAAGGGCCAGAGCACTTTCCCTTTCTTCATCACTTTCTCTGGAGTTAGAAATCAGGCTTCGCAGGTCTTCCAAATTCCTCATCTGCATCTCCTTCTCAAATTCTGATATTCCTTCGGAACTTGCATCAATTGAGGAACTCAAATCTCTTATAATTCCGCTGGTTTTCTCAGCCATTCCAAAATCCGTCAAAATTAAATTTAACTCCTTAAGGGCAGTTTCTGTTTCAGGTTTGAATATACCCTCATCATCATAACCCTTGACTACTCCCGCGTCATCAAGAGCTTCTATAGAATCTGCATCCCAATCAATTTCTGTGTCTTCAAAACCAGTGTCATCGTATTCAGGAATCATCCCTAATTCATCTACCATCTTCTTCGCCACTTCTCCTCTTGTAAGTGGGTCATCATCAGAATCATTGTCATCTGTTTCTTCAACAAGTTCTCCTTCTTCCACAATCTTTGAGTTATCTGTTATACTCTCCAAATTTACACTGCTGTGGTGAGCATAAACACCAGGGGCTATCAAAATCAGCGCAATCAAGATGATAATTAATCTTTTCACAAGTAGGAATAAGGTACTGCGGTTATAAATTTACCTATTTTGCCAGGCGAAGCTTCTGAGTTTTGAACTCTTTCCGAAGCCACAGCTGGCACAGACTTCATGCGTTGCATGGTATGCATGCTTTCCGCAGCGTCTGCAGCGAATGTGCGTTCTTTTGTTATGTTTTCCCCTTGAAGGTGTTCCTTTTCCCATCTTTCCTCACTTCTTGTTGTTCGGGCTTATGAAAATAATATTGTCTCCTCTGACAATGAGGGTTCCAAATCTCTTTGTGCTCTCTGAGTCTGTCTCCTCTGTATCTTCAAGCACGACATTCATGTGAACATCGAAAGCTTTCAAAATTCCGCGGATTTCTCCTCCGTCTTTAAGACGCAAAATAACCGGATTTCCCAATGATTGATTCAGAGAATCAAAAGGTCTTTCTCCCATAGTGCCTTCTCTACCCATAAACGACTATTTATAATTATTGCTTGCTGGAGCCTCTTTTAAACGCTGTCAGGAGGACTTAGATAATTATTTAAAGCAAGAAGTTTCCTATAAGAAGGCAAATGGCAAGACTACAGGAAAGACCAAAGAGGAAGAACACAGGCGGAAGGTATATCGCCTACCGAAAGAAGCGTTTTCACGCTCTTGGACGTGATCAAATTGAGGTCCGAATCGGTGCAGGCAAGACACAGTCTGTCCGAGGATGTGGCGGAAACATAAAATCTCGGGCAATTACTGTAAAGGAAGTCAATGTTCTTGATTTGAAGACTAAGAAGTTCAAGAAGGCTGAGATTTTGTCTGTCAGTGATAATAAAGCTAATCAGCACTATATCCGCCGAAACACAATAACAAAGGGTGCAGTTCTTGAAACAAGCGCAGGTTCTGCAAAAGTTACTAACAGACCTGGACAAGAAGGCTACATCAATGCAGTTCTTCTTGAGAAATAAAATTCATTAACTCGTCTCAGCTAATTAAAATTATATATCCTAGCTCAGATAATGCTATTTTTATGATTGATTTTGATGAACTTGTGGACAATTTCCTCAAGCGCGAAAGTAAGAAGAAGACAATTGGGCGTTACTATCCGTCGGAGATAGGCAGCTGTCTCCGCAAGATTTGGTACAGCTATAATTTCCCGAGCGAAGAAAAGGACAAGGACTTGATAAAGATTTTTGCACTTGGAGATATGATTCATGACTTTGTTGTCAAGGTCCTGGAAAGCGACAAAAACGCACATATAGATTCAATCGGTGATGAAATTCCGTTCACCAGAGAAGTGGAAGATTTCATAATCTCGGGAAGAATTGACAATCTAATTCTTTTGAAGGAAGACAGCAAGAAGCTCTTAATTGAGGTAAAATCAATAAAACAGCTCAATGGTCTCGATGATGCGAAGCCTGAGCACAAAATGCAGTTACAGCTTTATATGAATTCTCTTGATATAAAAGATGGTGTTATTCTGTATATTGACAAACAAAATCTCAAGTCAAAAGTTTTCCCACTTACTTATGATGAAGAAATGGCAAATAAAATAATTGAGCGTTTCAAAATTCTCCATACAAGTCTGACAAATAATATTATTCCGGTTCCTGAAGCGCGCATTGAGGACAAAGGGTATATCTGCAGATTTTGTGAGTATGAAGACCGCTGTTATGCGGAGACTCCGAAACTGGAAGAGCAGAAGAAGCTGAAATAATTACTATTATATACTAAACTTCCCTATCCACTTTTATGGCAAAGGAAGCACAGACATCAAAGTATTTGTTCTGGATTGGAGTAGTCGCAGTTATAGGGTTGCACATCTTTACTCTGCTAAAGGGACTACCTCAGGACCAGGTGCAGATACATTCGATAATTCAAATAATCGCCGGTGGACTAATAGTTGCCAGTCATTATATGAAGTGAGTGGTTTTGAACTAATCCTAGATTAAAGTAGGATTATATTAGTCCCATGCTCTTTCCGACTTTCGCGAACTTCTCTACGCACTCATCCAAATCTTCCTTTGTATGACCTGCTGTAACGTTTGCTCTGATTCTTGACATGTCCTTCGCAACTAAAGGAAATACTATTGGTTTAACGAAGACTCCTTCGTCCCACATTCTCTTCGAAAGTTCCTGTGCCTTCGAGGCCTCTCCAACAATTACAGGAGTTATTGGTGTCTGGGTTCTTCCTGTGTTGAAGCCAAGGTCCTTCATCTGCTCCTGGAAATGCTTAGTGTTATCCCACAGCCGCTTGTGATGCTCAGGCTCTTCCTGGACAATCTTAATCGCTTCTCTGCAAGCCTGTACAATCGCCGGCGGGTGAGCTGTTGTGAAAATGAAGGAGCGGGCTCTGTTTGTCAGATAATCTCTAAGTTCCTGATCGCCTGCTATATAACCTCCAACACATCCAAAAGCTTTCGAGAGAGTTCCCATGTCAATATCTACGCGGCCGTGAAGCCCGAAGTGGTCAACAATTCCACGACCCTCTTTTCCGAGAACACCATCACCGTGAGCGTCGTCAACCATTACCATCGCATCAAATTCCTCTGCAAGCTCGACAATCTGGTCCAGAGGAGAAATATCTCCGTCCATTGAGAATACTCCGTCTGCAACTACAAGTCGCCTTCGAGCATTTTTTGTTTCCTGGAGTGCCTTTCTCAGGCCCTCCATGTCATTGTGGGGAAAAATCTTTCTGTCTGATTTCGTCAGTCGCACTCCGTCTATAATACTGCCATGGTTTAGTTCGTCGGATATAATCGCGTCTTCAGGTCCCATAAGTGCCTGTATTGTCCCGCGATTTGCGGCAATTCCTGCGACGAAAACTAGTGAAGATTCAGTTCCCTTGTACTCAGCAAGCTCTTTCTCGAGCTCGTTGTGTATTGGCATTGTTCCGTTTATCTGTCTTACAGCACCGGTTCCGAAACCCCAGTCATCTATTGCCTTCTTTGCAGCGGCAATAACTCTTGGGTGATTTGTAAAATTAAGATAATTATTTGAGGAAAGCGTTATTACATCCTTTCCATTGATTCTTATCCGTGGACCTGCTGGTGTTTCCATTACAGGGAGTTCTCCAAAAAGATTCTGGTCTTTCAGTCCTTGTACTTCGTCTTTGAGCCAATTTGTTCTCTCTGTCATAACTGGCTTTGATGATAATTGTCCTTTTTATATATTGTTAAAGCGTTCTTCCCTTGGCTTCGCGGGATTTTTTTTAAATAGGTCAAACACACATTTTAGTACAGAGGTGGAGAAATGTTCAGTAATTTGAGCCAATTTGGAACAATATACAACAATATCCGAATATTTATATACAGCCTCCTTCACGGAGCACTTGGGGGTGGTAAAATGTCCAGTTTTTTGGACAAAAACATATACAAAAGTTCTGCACTCGCTAGATATGGACTATTATTTTCTATGTCTTTCGTGTTTTTGTGCATTTTCTCAACATCTTCATTTGCTCTTGTCCAAACAAGCTTTACACTTGACACGGAGAATCCTGTGTTTTCCTTTTATGAAAATTCACTAAGTTCTTCCTATCTTCCCGTAAATCATACATTTTCCCAGTCAATTTATACATATTCTAATATCAGTATTCCAAACGGAACCTCAGTTTCAGGGGCACAGCTCTGGTTAATTGGTCATCAGTCTCTTGCAGGGGAGAACTGGGACTGGACTTACTCTGCCAGCCAGCTTCCTAATGAGACTTTCTATAATTGGTCTGAAAGTGGAAATACACGTTCTTCAATAAGTTCCGGTATATTGAATATGAATGGTTCAAGTGGCTATTGGAATCTGAATTCTCAGTACAGACCAGATCAATTTGATAATTTTACGGTTGAGTTCAGAGCCCGCATTTCTAACAGTTCTTCAGGACAAATGATTTTTAGTTTCCACAGAGGTTCAGAATTTGCAGGTGGCGGTTCCTATAATAATTTCAAAGGAAATGCAATGGAAATATACACAGATCATGTAAAATTCAAAGATTCTGCTAATGCTCCAGGGGACGTATACACACATACGGACAATTACAGTCTTGATGCTACTGAGTGGCACACTTATCGTTATACCTATCTAGAAAACGGCAAAGTGAATACAATATATGTTGATGGGAAGCAGGTTCTCCAGACAAGTCATATGACTTGTATGAATTCAAACTGCGGAGGGCAAACCTTTTCTGAGTTCAAATTCGGTGTTTCCGGAGGCTCAGCTCTTGCGGATATGGACTATTTCCAGTTTACAAAAGGTGGCGCCAGCACAGTTTTAATTCCAAAGACCCCAAAAAATCCAAATCTGCGTGCTGGAAGCACCCAGGTCTGGTCTGTCTCAGGTTTTTACGCCGCTGATAATAATTCAACAGGAGATTTTTCATCTGCAATTAATTCCTATATTGGAAGCTGTACTTATTTGAATTCGTCTTGCCAAGTTCCTCTCCGATTTTATTCTGAAGCAGAAGCCATACTGGAGCTGAACCGTCTGGATGTCAATCTGACTTACAATCACAGTGGTGCAATTTCCTCAGTTTACATTATTTCCTTGTCAAACTCCTTTGGAAGTACTGCAAACTTAGAAGAAGCAATCTCCTTTACTTCGTCTCCCTCACTTTCACTTAATATAACTAAGTTCTATGTCGACGGCGGAACAAGCTCCTGCAGTATCAGTGGAATAAGCGGAACTGTTTCAACACTGAATAATAGAAAGGTCTGTTCAGTAAACTCAAGTATTCTACTTCCTTCAAATAGCTCTCTTCCAAATACAACATATCTTCTAACAAATCATCTCTCAAAATCAATTCTAAACTCAAGTCAGGAATTAAACAGGACTTCTAGCATCTCAGTCCAGCATGCCTCTCTGTCTTATCTTCTGAACAATAGTGGCTCAGTAAATTATTCGAATATTTCCTGGTCTTTTTCTGATTCTTTAAACTGCACTCTCTGTTCTGGAAATTTGTCTTCCTTTAATTCAGGTACTTCTTATACAATCAGTGCAAACTGGTCCGGAGATGCTCTCGATGAGTCCTATTCTGCTTGGCAGGCTTCAGCTTCCGTCGTCGCCGGTGGCTCTACATCAATTTCAAGAGATATTAGTATCCTTAATACTGGCTCTACAAACTTTTCCAATATTGCCATTCCTCTTACTGGAAGAACAGGTTGGAATTGTACACTTTCACAAAATCAGACTACACTTGATTCCGGGAACTGGTCTAATATATCGAATATAGAGTCCTGTATGAAGTCCAATCTAGTTTCCCTCGAACTCGGTAGTGAATACACCACTTCAGTTTCAGCTCCAAGCGATACTCTCTCTGTTGCAAGGAATCTCAGCGTTGTAAATTCCGATTCTTTGCTGTCCTATTCTGTTGTTATCTCATTTACTCTTAGTGATGCTCACAACGATTCACTTAATGTTTCTGAGTCAGGTAATAATAGTTCTCTTAATGGTGTCACCCACTCTTCAGGTGTAGTCACTTTCACAAGAAACATGGATTCAAATGAGAGCCTCATCTTCATCCTTAGATACCAAAAAGATGAGCCAGCTCAAAGCTCCTCTGCTGGAGGCGGCGGAGGCGGTGGAGGTGGCGGAAGCTTTAATTCAGCTCCTGCACAAGCACCTGTATCTGTAGAAGAGCAAGTCAATTCTTCTGAAAATTTAATTTCAGATAATACTTCACTTTCCTACTCTTCTGATGCAGAAACTCACAAGATAAATATCCCTGTTGATGCTGAGCAGGACAATTCAAATTCCTGGGTTTCCGGTCTTGTTGTCTGGTCAGGAGCCCACAAAGGTGTCGCAACTATGTCGATTGGCGGAATTCTTATGTTTCTCTTAATATCTACCTATGTTATGAGAACTGGTCTTCCTGAGTTAAAGATTCCACGTCCTCTAAAATTCTCCAGAAAGATATCTCAGGATTCGGTGAAACCTTCAAAGCCAAACATGTCCGAAATTACTGTGTCAAAGGAAGCAAGTTCAGTGATGAACATGCTCAATCCACGGGCAAAGGAGATTCTAGAATTTATTTTACAAAATGATGGTAAAACAACTCAGGCAAAAATCTACCACGCAACTGGCATTCCAACTACAAGTCTGTCTCGCTGGGTCGACACCCTTGAAAGAAGGGGTCTAATTAAAACATACAAACTGGGCAAGCTTAGAAAGATTGAGCTTTCAGAATCCTTCCCTGAAAATAATTAAATCCAGATAAATTTATTCTTCCAGGGCCTTTCCTAATATCTGCAGAGTTTTAATTCCAAGGGTTTCAGCTTCATCAAATACAAGGTCATACATCTTGTGGAGTGAATCCACCATTTCCTTCGATTCAGTGTATAATCCATTTTCCACAGATCCGCTTTTAGGAGAAACAATTCCAAGAAGTGCTCTGTCTTTTACAATAAGCATGCTCTCAATTCCGGTTCCTGCTACATATCTGCATGTTAGGTTGCCGTTTTCAAGAGAATCCTTTAAACTGTTTATTACTTCATCTGCGTTTTCATTTTCAGATGCAATTTTTATTATATTTTCAAGAGAGAATATATATTTCAAATCTAGGCGCTTTGCTTCTGTCATATCTATCATGCTCTCATAAGTTCTCCTCCTCCATGTTGAGTTCCTTTCTGTAGAAAGGAAGAGGAGAGGTGTTCTTTCTGAAACCTTCGCCTCTGTACTGTCCATTAACATTTCACGGGCTTTTATGTAAAATTCCTCAGGACTGCTTATAATTTGTATGCTCCCTGTTTTTTCTCCGACTTCTGTACGCCAGCTTTTTTCTATTTTGTTTGCCATTTCAAGAGTCTTTTTTTCTGTCTCAGTTAATTTTCGTTCTTTCCTACTTATGGCGTTTTGTAGAGCTTCCTTCAGGTTTAGTATTGAGTAGGTTTTTGGTTTTTTGTATTCAACTTCAAGGAATCCCCAGTCAACAAGGTCGTTTAAAAATTCGTAAATCCTTCCTTTAGGAACTTCAGTTTCAGTCCAAAGACTTTCTGCTGAAAGTTTCTTTTTTTTATTAGACATAAAATGGCTTAGCAAAATTAAGTGGTTTTCTCTGAAACCATATTCTTCTTTGAGTAGTGTTCTGAATTCAGGGTCTAGCATATTTCCCACCTTTAATCGGTTTAATGTGTGTATGGTTTAAAAATGTATTTAAAGCTTTTTGAATTATCACAAAATACACATAAGAAAGTTTTAAGGTGGTAGAAATGACTGCGCAAGTTTCCTCTTCAATAGAAAAACCTGAATCCGTACGTGTCAGGACATCTCAAAATATTCTCGTTCCCTTTAGTAAGGAGAAGATTGTAAGGTCTCTGGTGGAGGAGACAAGTATAGATGAGTCAATCGCCAAGTCAATCTCTCAGGAAGTTGAGCACGATGTCTCTAGAATGCACTTAAAGTATCTAACTGCTCCTCTGATAAGGGAGATAGTCAACGTGAAGCTTCTTGAACACGGTTACGAATCCGCCAGAATGAGGTACACTCGTCTTGGAATGCCTGTCTATGATGTCCGTGAGCTAATTTTTACAGGTCCATCTGAGACTGAAAAAATTCCACATAATCCTGAAACAGTTCATAAAATGATGGCGGACCTTGTTTCAAGAGAATATACCTATGTGAATATACTTCCGCCAACTCGCGTTGATGACCACATGAGTGGGAATTTACATATTCATCGGCTGAATTATTTTGCAACAAGACCTTACTGCCTTTCACATGATCTCAGACCCTTCCTAAGAAATGGTCTCAAAGTTGACGGACTTGGACTCTTCGCTCCTGTCGCTGGTCCTGCAAAGGCTTCTGATGTGGCCTTCCTCCAGGCTTCTAGAGTTCTATCTGCTGCACAGATAAATTGCTCAGGGAGTCAGGGTCTCATAGCCTTCAATGTTCTTCTTGCGCCATATGTCAAAGGTCTCGATTATACAAAAATAAAACAACTGGTTCAGATGTTCGTTTTTGAAATGAGCCACATGTATGTAACTCGTGGGGGTCAGACTATGACTTCTACAATTGATTTGCATTTTGAGATTCCTAAAAATCTTGCCTCTTCTGATGCAGTTTCTTCAGGCGGTTCCACTAAAGGTGTTTACTCTGACTATTCTGAAGAGTCAAAATCCATTGCTATGGCTGTCCTGGATATTTATATTCAGGGAGATTATGCAGGAAAGCCCTTTGACTATCCTCAACTTAATCTCTTCCTTGGGGATTCTCCTTCTGAGGACTTACTTTCCAAGGCACTTGAACTTGCAGAAAAATTCCAGACTCCTCATTTCGTTCTTGGAAATCAGGAAGGTCTTACATATCAAAACTCATCGTATGTTTTCAATTATCCTAAGAGTGAAGTTTCACGTGGAGGAGTTCTTCAAACTGTCACTCTCAATCTTCCTAAAATTGCATATGATTCTGGCAGTGATGAGGCTAGGATTTTTACTATTCTGGATCAGAGAATGGCGGCGGCAAAGGACATACTTTTCCTAAAAAGAGAAGTCGTTCATCGAAGTATGGAAGGAAATCTTCTACCGTTTCTTCAGCAAAAAATTCTTGACGACGAGTCTTATTTGATTCCGGATATCCAACCACTTTCACTTGGAATAACTGGGATGAATGAATTTGTAGAACTTGTAACTGGTTCTCAGTTATCTGAAAAAACTGCCCAAGACTTCGGTCGCAAAGTTCTTGGAAGGATGAAGGAAAATGCCGAAGAATACAGAGCGCAAAGCGGTCTGGATTTTCAAATAGCAGGGTGCCCGGCTACACAAATTCTGGAGAGATTTTTTAAAGTGGATTCAATAAATTATAATGCCGCATCAAAAATTGGTGCTTACACTCCTTCCTTTTGGGCTTCCTCGGAGCTCGATGCATCCAATAAGCTTTTATCTGAGTCTAGCTTACTTCCATTTCTCGAGGGGGGAGCTTTACAGTCACTTCCAGTTCCAGAATCTGGTGGTCTTCAGAATCTTTTGGATAAGGCGCAGAAATCAGGTTCAAAATATATCAAATTTGAGGGGAGGAAAAAATAATGCAAAAATCTGAAACACTTAATGGCTATGCTAATATGTTTGATTTTGATAGCAATCTTGCTAAAAAAGTTGGTGAAGAACCGGTTCAGACTTATAAAAAACTTCTTTCATATGTCAAGGAAAAACAGGCAGACGGGACACTTCCCCTCCACTCTACAGACTATCTTTGCGGAAATGAACTTGCAAAAAACATATTCGAGAAAAAATATTATCTAAAGGATTTGGACATAAATCTTGTTGATAAGAGGCCAGAGGATGTTTATGCAAGACTTTCTGCCTTCATTGCTTCCCTTGAAGATTCTGATGAGGGGCGAGAAAAATGGGCGTCTGAATTTTACAATGATTTATATAATGGTTATTATGTTCCTGGTGGGAGAGTTCTCGCAGGAGCCGGAGATCTTTATCGCCTGAAAACACTTGCAAATTGCTTTGTTGCTCTCATTAAAAAAGACAGTATAGAGTCAATATATGATGCCGCATATCAGTGCGCGAGAACTGAATCTTATGGAGGGGGAATCGGGATTGATGTATCCACCCTTCGTCCAAAGGGAGCTGTGGTCCACAACGCCGCTGACACATCTACAGGGGCAGTCTCTTTTATGGATATTTATTCACTAACTACTGGTCTAATTGGTCAGTCTGGAAGAAGAGGTGCTCTTATGCTTACTCTGGATGTCAAGCATCCGGACATTATGGACTTCCTAAAAGTAAAGAAGGTTTCTAACTGGGTTACTAAGCAAATTGTTGAGCAGTGTAGCTGGTCAGGCAAGTTTACTGATGCTCAGCTGGAAATAATTGAGAAACAAGTCCGTGACAATACTCAAATCCGTTTCGCAAATATAAGTATAAAAGTTTCAGATGAATTTATGCAGGCAGTTGACGAGCAAACAAGTCATGATTCTGATAAATTACTTCTTTATAAAAAGCCGAAGGGAACGGTTATGAAAGCTCCTCAGACTCTTGCTCTTAATTATTCCCATGGGGTGCCTTCAAAAGATGTTTCTGAATACGAGCTACTCGGGGATTTCGACTCTATAGACTCACTCAATGAAAAACTGCACAGTGATTACGACCTTAAGGTAAATGTTTCAGATCTTGAAGATATCAAAAAGAGAGATATTTATGGTGATTACTCGCTAGAAACAAACAAAGATTATGACTTGGCTGTCAAATACTCTGGTGATTTCTTACTATATTTTGCATCAGATGATACAGGGGAAGTAAGAAATTTGGTTAAGGCAAGAGAAGTCTGGGATCTTTTCATTGAGGGAAATTATCAGACTGCTGAACCAGGACTTATTTTCTGGTCTTCTATGACTAAGTATTCTCCTTCAAACTATGTCGAACGTCCCATAAGCTCAACGAATCCTTGTGGCGAAGTTCCTCTTGAAGATGGAGGTGCCTGCAACTTAGGTTCTATAAATCTCTCAAGAATGGTGGACAAGGGATATACTGATAATGCCTCAATTAATTTTGAGAGACTCGACCATTCTGCAAAAAATCTGACAAGATTCCTTGACAATGTTGTTACATGGAATGAGAGCCTCAATGCTCTCGAGAGTCAGAGAATTGCCGCCGGAGAAACCCGCAGACTCGGTATCGGTGTTATGGGGATTGCAGACCTTTTGAATCAGCTTGGCCTTGGATATGATTCTGATGAAGCTCTTGAAATTATAGAGAAAGTTATGTGCCGCATCGCAAATACAATTTACAGAACTTCTGCACATCTCGCAGAGGAAAAAGGAAGCTCAGCTATTTATGACTATGAGAAATATTCTAAAAATCCCTTTTTCCAGGAAAGCTTGGATGAAGAAACAAAACAAATCATTAAGGAAAAAGGTCTTAGAAATATTGCACTTCTTTCAATAGCCCCCACTGGTTCAATTTCAAATATAGTTCTTGGTTTTAAAGACGGAGATAAAAACTATATGGGTGTAAGTGGCGGAGTTGAGCCAATCTTTGCTCTCTACTATACAAGACGTTCAGAATCCTTCGGAAATAAAATTTTCAAAGTATTTCATGGAACTGTTCAGGCTTATTTGGATATTAAAGGACTTTCTGACAAAGTTGAAAATCTGGAATCGGATGATTCTCTGAAGGGGCTACTTCCTGAACATTTCTTTAGAACAGCTCATAACATTGTTCCGCAGAAGAGAATAGAGGTTCAGTCCATTTGCCAGAAATACATAGACCACAGCATTTCATCCACTTGTAATCTTCCTGAGGATATAGAGCCTGAGGTGATTTCAAACATGTATCTTGAGGCATGGAGAAAGGGTCTCAAAGGTATAACAATATACAGGGAAGGGAGTCGTTACCCCATTCTCAGTATTGGAAGCAAATCTTCAGAATTCCAGGATTTCAAGAACAAGATCTTCAAAATAGCTTCTGAAGATGGCAAGAAGCAGACTCTCAAAGGAGACAGTATAATATCTCTTGCAGATGGTCGGCTGACTACAGTTTATCATGCAGTAAAATCTGGAAAGATTGACTTAGGGGGTGTTAAGTGATGGTGATTAAATTCGGACAAGCTACAATTTCTCTACAGGAAGTGGAAAGTCTCTCTGAAATAGAAGAAGTGACTTCTGATACAGATTCTGCTGATGGAGAAGAGTCTACTGATGAAGCTTCCCTTGCAAAATGTCCAAATTGTGGAAAAAATACTCTAAAAGTTGAACAGGGCTGTTCTTCCTGTACAAATCCTGAGTGTGGAATGAGCAAGTGCGACTCTTAGTTTAAATATCAATATTGCCTATACAAAATATGGCAAAAACTTCTAAGTTATCCAGAGTAAAGAAGAGAACTGGGGAGCTTGTCCCTTTTAAGCCAGGGAAGATTAAGGACGCTATCTGGAATGCCGCACAGTCTGTTGCCGGCAAAGACCGGGAGATGGCCTATTCAATAGGTCAGGAAGTTGTAAAATCTCTTCGAACTAAGTATTCTGGAAAAGTCCTAAGTGTTGAGGCTATACAGGATGTTGTTGAGAAAGCTCTCGTTGAGGGCGGTCATTACAGAACGGCAAAGGCATATATTCTTTTCAGACATGAGAGAGAGAAAGAAAGAACTGAACATGAATTTGTTCTTGGTGAGAGTTTCAAGGAAAGCAATCTTAACTTTTCAACTTACGCTCTCGAAGTCCTTAAAGGAAGATGTCTTCTCAAAGATTATAAAGGAAAAATTACAGAGACTCCTCAACAGCTTCTCAAGCGTGTTTCAAAAGCCGTTGCAGGGGCTGAAAAAGAATATGGCTCAAAATCTATAAAGAAAACTGAGACGGAATTTTATGAGATGATGAAAAATCTCTACTTTCTCCCAAGTAGTACACTTATAACAAACGCAGGAACTCAGATGAATCAATTATCTTCCTGCCTTGTTCTTCCAATAGAGGATTCGATTAACGGTATATTCGGAACTCTTCAGACTGCTGCTCTTGTAAACAAGAATGGTGGGGGTACTGGCTTCTCATTTACAAGGCTTCGTGGAAAACGGGGTATGGTTGCAGGCGGTGCAGATACTGCAGCTGGTCCCCTTGCCTTTATGGATGTTTTTGACAGTTCTGCAAATGCCATAAAACAAGGTGGTAGAAGAAAAGGAGCCAATATGGGAATTCTCCGCATTGACCATCCAGATATTTTCGATTTCATAAGCTCAAAGAACCGCTTTGGAAGGCTCAGCAATTTTAACATATCTGTTGCTATAACTGACAATTTTATGAAGGCTGTTATGAAGGATGGAAAATTCAACCTTATTGACCCTAACACAAAAAAGAAGCACAGAGAGGTCCGGGCAAGGGACCTTTTTGATTTAATAGTTCACAGTGCCTGGCTCACAGGGGATCCCGGCATTGTTTTTATAGATCAGATAAATAAGAAACATCCTTGCAAACACCTCGGGGAGATTGAAGCAACAAGCCCCTGTGGGGAGGTTCCCCTTCTTCCCAATGAAAGTTGTAATCTGGGTTCAATAAATTTGGTTGCAATGGTGAAGTCTGACTGGAGTGATATTGACTGGAGTCTTCTCCGGCAGACAGTCAGGACAGCAGTTAGATTCCTTGACAATTCCATAGATGTTGCCAGCTATGCAAATCACGACATAGAATTCGCGACAAAGAGTACACGAAAGATAGGTCTTGGCATCTTCGGGTTTGCTGACATGCTCTATATGCTTGACATAAAATACGATTCGAAAAAAGGTCTTGCAATGGCTGAGAAACTTATGAAATATATCAAAGACACTGCGTATAATACATCAGAAATACTGGCAAAGGATCGTGGAACCTTTCCGGCCTGGGAAGGCTCTATTCATCATAAAAATAAGAGGCGTATGAGGAATGCAACTTGCATTGCAATTGCACCTACGGGAACTATCAGTATTCTTGCAGGTGTGTCTTCCGGCTGTGAACCAAATTTTGCGATTTCATATGTTATGACTGTTCTTGGGGACAGTCGTTTTGTATATACGAACCCAATCTTCGAGAAGATTGCTATGGATGGCGGTTTCTATTCTCCTGCCTTGATGGCCGAGATTGCAAAGACTGGCTCAATCCAAAATTTCACCGAAGTTCCAAAAAAGGTTCACGATGTTTTTGTTAGTTCTCTTGACATACCCCCTGAATGGCATATCAAAATTCAGGCAGCCCTTCAAAAATATGTAGACAATTCAGTTTCAAAGACGGCAAATTTGAAAAACACAGCAACACTGAAGGAAATAAATGATTCTCTGGTATTTGCATGGAAGAGTGGATGTAAGGGAATCACCGTATATCGGGAGGGAAGTCACCAGAATCAAGTTTTATCTGCCGGCGACAGTCTATGAGGTTTGGGGAAACAGGCGATGCAAAAACTGGGCTTGGTTTAGTACATGTGTATACTGGAGATGGCAAGGGAAAAACAACTGCGGCTCTCGGATTGGCATTACGTGCAATCGGACACGGCATAAAAGTTTACATGATACAGTTTCTGAAAGGGGGAACTTATGTTGGGGAGTACATGGCGTCGGAGACTTTTATGCCTAATTTTACAATAAAACAATTTGGAAAAAAATGTACTTACTCTGAGATGTACAAAAAGGACAAGGATTATTCATGTGGAAGCTGCAGAGATTGTTTTATGACTAGCACTGAAATGGTGAGTAGTTCCAAGGACGCACTTGAGCTCGCAAAAGAAGTCACATCCTCTGGAGACTCTGGACTTGTTATTCTTGATGAAATAAATGTTGCTCTCAGTTTCAAATATATCAAAACTGAGGATGTTTTGGAAATGTTAAAGAACAAAAGCAAGTCCACTGAGCTAGTTCTTACAGGTAGGGGTGCTCCTGAAGAAATCCGAGCTGAGGCAGATTATGTTACAGTTCTTCAAAGAGAAAAACATCCATTTGACCGCGGTGTTATGGGTCGCTGGGGTGTGGAATACTGATTTGCCAAGCTATTTATATTTGGTAATCCACAATTTATCTATGTCAGAATCTACACCCAGTTCAAAAGAAAGGTTAGTAAAACTTTTCCTGAGTGCAACAGCACTTTCACTTCTTCTATTTATGTTCGTATATACTGGAAATTCAACTAGCGGCCTCTCAATTTCAGAATCCTTAGGTCCTGCAGGTGGCTTGTATGCAGTCGTTCTTGCCTCTGTAACCGTCCTTCTTGGGGCCGTTGTTTGGCTTATTTATTATAAGAACTAGTTAGAAAAGGTTATATACTGCCTTTGATGCTACTATTTAAGTCTATGGGATTACTTGGAAAAGTTCTTCACTTGTCAAAAAGTGGAAATATAATTGTCAGTTCTTCAAAAATAAGAAAACTGCCAAGAACTGGTGCAAAAACTTTCGATTCTGACAGGAATACTGTTGGCAAGATTTCAGAAGTTTTTGGTCCTGTTTCAAGCCCATATATTTCAGTGAAGCCCGTAAAAAAAGATAATGATACTTTGCTCGGTAAAATGGTGTATGTATAATGTCGGAAAAATGTCCTGAGTGCAATTCAGAAAATGTGTCCTTTGACTCAAAGAGAGCGGAGACTGTCTGCAATAAATGTGGAATTGTTATAGATGAGCGACAAATTGATACAACTCAGGAATGGCGCGCTTTTGATTATGAGCAGAGGAAGAAGCGTGACAGGACCGGTTCATTTCTCACTTACACAAGGCACGACAAGGGACTTTCAACTTCTATCGGAGATCAGGGATACAGTGACTTGTATAAACTATCTCCCTCTAAGAGGGCATCTTTCTACAGGCTTAAGAGATGGCATAAGCAAGTTTCAACAGCTACTGAAAGGAACCTCCGCTTTGCTCTGAGTGAATTAGACAGAATTTCAAGCACTCTGAGTTTGCCCAAGAACATCAGGGAAACTACAGCGCTTATTTACAGAAAGGCTGTTACAAAGGGTCTTGTTCGCGGACGTTCAATGGAAAGCGTTGTTGCCGCCGCACTCTATGCAGCCTGCAGAAAGCACAATGTTCCAAGAACTCTTGATGAAATTGCCGAGGCTTCAAATGTCAAGAAAAGAGAGATAGGAAGAACTTACAGATTCATAACAAGAGAGCTGAAAATAAAACTTCTTCCGACTTCACCTATAGATTACATTTCAAGATTTTCATCTTCCCTAAAACTTTCTCCTTCTGTTCAGGAAGAGGCAATAAAAATCCTAAAACAGGCACAGGAACATGACCTTGTTTCGGGCAGAGGTCCAACCGGTGTTGCCGCAGCCGCAATTTATGTTTCTTCAACTTTGTCAAATGAAAAGAGGACCCAGCGAGAAGTCGCCGAGGTTGCTGGTGTTACTGAAGTTACAATAAGAAATCGTTACAAGGAACTTATAGATGAGCTGGGTATAGCAGATAAAATGAGTGAAGCTTCAGCAAAAGAAGAGTAATCATTTTTTGAATTTTTCTGATTTTATTGCCGTCGGGCTGAAATGAGTTCTTGTTGCCTTTATTCCCTGTTTTTTTAGCTTTTCTATTGCCTCGGAAATTTTCGGAACATTTCCCTTGTAGTGCTTATGAAGGTCGTAGTAAAATGCCGGACTCCTAATTTCTTCTTTCATCACTTCCAAGGTTTTTAGAAGTCTTTTTTCTGTTCCAAAGTTTTTCCTTTTTACAGTTTTTAAAGATTCATTAATAAATTTCTTTTCAAATATTGGACCGCTCCATACTGGTCCGAATTCTGTTATTTTTTGTCTGCACCTACATTTCTTCTCAAAACCATGCTCATTACATTTGAAACAGTGGTATCCTTGTTTTATATTTGTCAAACACTTGTTTGCACCCTCTGCACCATCTCTTGCCCGCAATGTTATTCTCAAATAATGGTCTGCATTCAGAACTGACAATACTTCTATTCTCTTTTCAAATCTGGCAGCTGCTCTGGCAGTAGCAGCTATAACAAGTCTGGCTCCAAGTTCATGGCAGTATTCTGTTCTTAAACTTCTTCCTCCATAATTTCGTTCTGCCACTTTTGGATAGACTCCGCAGAGTGCTGTCATATCCGTTGCGGTCATTCCAACAATTCCTTTATTGCGAATACTCCTGAATGCCGGTTCAAGAAATTGAGAGGGACTTCCAAAGGGGTCAAGGTCTATAAAATCAAACTTTCTCTCATTCATCAGAGCTGCGGCATCTCTCTGAAGAATTTCAGCACTTACTTTATTTCGTTTTACATTCCTTTTTATCAGCTCAACAGCTCCCTTGCTTATGTCATTTATTGTAAGTTCAATGTCTTCTATTTCTTGGGCAAGTCTTATCCCTCTTACTCCTGAAGCTCCGAATGCATCAAGTACTTTCCAGCCTTTTTGAGCTTCTGCTGAAAGCGTTGCTATGGTGAAATCTCTGTTAAATTCCATACGGGCATTATAGAAACCAACAGTCTTTTCTGGCGTGTGCGCTCCTTCCTGAACCAGGATTTTTGCTCCATTCTCCTTTATTTCTGTCTTATTTGCGACCATAAACAAATATAAATAACTACTAAGTTAGTAATAAATGCAATGAATTCCCTTGGTGATGCCCGTTTATGGATGTAAACACACTTCTTGATTTCTCGGACGAACTTTTGAGTATGTATGGCTATGTTACTCGAAGGAGTGTCGGGGTTCGTGGAGGCAAAATTTTAACCTCCGAGCTTGCAAAGGAAACCGGAAGAGAAGGCGAAGTTATTCCTGCAAAAGAAGAAGCTGGTGTTCTTTACAAAGTAGATATTCTTGCAGAGAAAAAAGATATTGAAAGGCCCTTTGGGCGTGTAGTTGTTCGCTATACACGTGGAACTGATCCGGCTGACGCTGGAGATGTAAATCATATAAATGCTGTAATGAAGGCTGCACAGGGTTATTCTGCTATACTTCTTTCAACAACAGGTTTTACAGAGGCTGCAAAAAAAGCTGCTGACTCACTTGGTACAGTAACTCTTATGGGTCCCAAGAAGCTCCAACAGCTTCTTGGAAAAGCAATGGTGAAGGAACAGTGGTGGCATAATGCTCCTGCCTTCCCTGTATTGTGGGATTATGAGAAGGTAAGATGGAAGCTTAAATGGTTCTTCGAGAAAATGCTTTTCATAAATTTCAATACCATTTGGTTTATGACCAAGATGCTGGTTTATGAGCCATACTGGAAGTTCTCCTATTCTGTTTCCAGCCATGGTCATATGAAGGAGGGAACCTTCGCCATAAATGCTGTTACTGGTGAGTTGGATCTCTGGAGAGATATTGACCCGGAACTCTGGGCAGAGATTAAAGGCAGTAAGAAGGAGGCGATTTTTGATAATGAAATTATTTATCAGATTGAAAGTCTGCATATGGCTCCAAGAACAAAGATAAAGAAACCAAAACTTCCCGTGGGTGTCCATTTCGAGGTTCTTCGCCCTGTTATGGAAAAACACGAAGCTAAGCTTGCGGCCATGCAGTGGGTTTCATATGTTGAGGATGTCAAACCTGAAGATGTTGTCATAACAAGTCGTGAGCTTATCTACGCTCCTTGGTGGAAGTTCTTCTATTTCTACAGACCTATAGTCAAAAACGCCTGGGAAGATACAGAGTTTTACGGAATCAAAATGACTGCAGTATTTGGGGATATATTCAATCAGTGGAAGAATTATCATTTCAAGAGAGACATAATTTACTACTATATGGAGAAGTCTCTTCTGCGTCTCCTTGGTCGTGACAGGTATGTAAGCTTCATGCGGAAAGTTACTTACGGTATAGCTTCAATGTGGTGGAACTATGAACTTGTCATAAAACCAGGCTATATCTGGGGAATGCTTATGCTTGTAACAGCGGGAACAATGTATGCCTTCATCACTGCAAGCTGGGGTCTTGGTGTCGTTCTTGGTCTTCTAATGATTATGATTTTCCTTGGTCCAGGTTATGCCTTCCTCTATCTTATCCAGGATTATCTCAGGAAATATCCTGACCCTGCATATCCACATCCAAAGATGACAAAGAAGAGATATGATAGAATCCTCAAACCCATACACGATGCAAAGGATGCAATGAGGTCTCTTGAAATACTTGATGAAGAAGGTAAGCTGACAAAGAGGGAGAAGAAGCTCCTTCACAAAGTAAGAGGAAAGAAAGTCAGGGGACTCTACAAGAAAGCTAAGAGGCACAGGAAGAAACTATAATGGCAAAGAATGCTTTATCTAAAAAAGCGGACAAGCACTTTAAAGAAGTTCTTGTTGCAATAAATAAAAAGAAGGACTGGCTATCAGGAAATTTTAAAGGTCTTACTCAGCCTGCAAACAATCCAAAAAAAGAACTTGATATCCTTCTTGATTTAGTCAACACACTTGAGGATGATGAGGAAGAACTCAGGGCGGCTCTTCTTGCAGTGGAAGTTGAGACTCGCCGTCTTTTGGAATCAATTGAGTCTGAGGAAGAGCTCGCACATTTCGGAAAGAAAGGGGAGTTTTTACTTGGAAAGGAGAAAGAACTATCTCGGGCAATTGACCACCAGATAAATCTTCTGTACAACCTCCACACCTTGATACGGGATATAATTTCAGATATTTTGAAAAAATCAGAACTCCACATAAAAGCCGGAACAGTTCTTTCTAATCTGGATAGTCAGCTTTCATATCTTGAGACTATAATCTTCGAAGAGGAGCTTCCAAATCTAACTATTTCTTTTAATGAATTGGAATTTGAGCACTGGCCTGAGATTCACAAGCGTCTACATGAACTTAAACTTAAGCTCAAGCCTATGCCTTCATAAGTCCCGCGTAACCTTTAAATAAGAGATTAACTGTCTAAATAGAGTGCGTTCTTCTTATAACAACGCATGGTTTTGATATATGGCAGATGAAGCAAAGACAATTATCAGGCTCCTGCGAAAGGATGTTCCAGGGGAGCTTACTATAGAGACTGCGCTTACTCGTGTGAATGGTATTGGTTTCTCAATTGCCAGTGCTGTCCGCCTTAAACTGGGACTTCCTCGAAGTATAAGGCTTTCTGAATTAAGTGACGCGCAGTTAAAGGAGCTTAACAATATTTTGGAGTCAACTGATACACTAAATCTTCCAGTTTGGATGAGAAACAGAAGGAAGGACAATGAAACCGGAAAGGACCTTCATCTTCTTGACACAAATCTTATGTTTGCAAACAGGGATGATCTTATCAAATATAAGAAGCTAAAGAATTATCGCGGTCTAAGACATATGTTCGGTTTGAAAGTCCGAGGTCAGAGAACCCGCTCAACAGGGAGAAAGGGAACGTCAATGGGGGTTTCTAAGAGTTAATAATGGGTGATCCAATCAAAACACGAAAAAAGTATTCCACACCTTCTCATATGTGGATTCAGGAAAGAATAACTCGTGAAACAAAACTTTCAGGACAGTATGGCCTAAAAAAGAGGCAGGAAATCTGGAGAGCAGAATCACTCGTTAAAAAGTTCAGGTCTCTGGCAAGACAAATAGCAGGAATTAAGGGTGATTCATCTGCTGAACAGGAGAGACTTCTTGGAACATTACTTAAAATGGGCGTAATTAGCAAGGATTCAAAACTAAGTGATATACTTGCTCTGGATGCCACAGACTTCCTTGAAAGGCGTCTTCAGACTATAGTTCACAAAAAGGGAATGTCGAGCACTGCAAAAGAGGCACGGCAGATTGTTCTACACGGCTTTGTTACTGTAGACGGCGAAAGGCGAAGGGTTCCTGGTTCTCTTTTGTCTCTTGATGAAGAAGATTCAATAGCTTATGTTGGTCCTTCAAGAGAGCAGAAAGTTCAGAAACCTAAGAAAGCTGAAGAATCAAGCGAAGAAAATGCAACAGAAGAAGCACCCGCAGAAGAAAAAACTGAATCTTCTCAGGATGAGGAAAAGAAAGAAGAAGCACCCGTAGAAGTAAAAACTGAATCTTCTCAGGATGAGGAAAAGAAAGAAGAAGCACCCGCAGAAGTAAAAGAAGAAGCTTCAGAAGAAAAGAAAGGAGACTCAGAATAATGGCAAAAGAAGGAAAGAAGGCAATAATCAGAATATACTCATCATTTAACAACACCCATATAACAGCAACTGATGTTACCGGAGCTGAAACAATTTCATCTATGTCTGGTGGGATGGTTGTCAGGCTTGGTAAAGACAAGTCAAAACAATACGCTGCTGTTCAAATGGCATCTCAGATTTCTGAGGAAATAGTTGCAAAAGGTTTCACCTCAGCTGATGTTCATGTAAGAGCGCCAGGGGGAAACAAGTCCCGATCACAGGGCCCGGGTGCAAAAACAGCGATAAGAACTCTTACAAGAAGCAGTCTTAAAATAAATAAAATAGAAGATTCAACACCGGTTCAGCATGGTCATCTCAGGAAGAAGGGCGGAAAGAGAGGGAGGAGGGTATAAGATGAAAATTAGCAATGTAAAAAAAGAGGGAGATGTTCTCGAGTTTACTCTTGAGGAAAGTACAGCTGCTTTTGCCAACACTCTACGAAGAATTATTCTTTCAGAAATTCCAGTCCTTGCTATAAGGGATGTAACTTTTATTGACAATGGTTCAGCCCTTTATGATGAGGTTCTTTCACACAGACTTGGTCTAGTTCCTTTGAAGACACCTGCAAGATTGAAGCCCGATACAGAAGTTAAATACACCCTTGTAAAGAAAGGTCCCTGCACTGTATATTCTGGGGACATAAAATCTTCTGATTCCAAACTTGCACCTTCTGATGACAAAATACCTCTAGTAAAACTACTCGAAGGTCAGAACATCAAACTGGAAGCTACAGCAAGCCTAGGAACTGGAAAGGACCACGCCAAGTGGCAGGCTGCGATAGCTTCATACAGTATAGATAAAAACAATTTCAATTTCAGAGTTGAGAAAACTGGTGCGATGGATCCTGAAAGNGCNGTCNTAAGNGCCGCAAAAGTTCTNGGTGGAAAGGCAAAAGAGCTCGAGAAGCTCGCAAAGTAAAACNTTTTAATAAGTTCGAATATTATCTTAANGCCATTATNAGTTATGCGAGGGTGGCGGAGTGGTCAAACGTGCTAGGTTGAGGGCCTAGTCCCTTAGTGGGTACGCAGGTTCGAATCCTGTCCCTCGCATTTCAATATCTTTTTATAGCACAACACTGAAGATATTCAGTTATGCCTAAGGCAAAAGATGCAATTGGTTTTGGTGAGTACTCAACAAGAGGGGACTATCACCGAAACCCGAATAAGAAGTGGCTCTACTATCCAATTTTTATAGAAAAACAAAGATATGTCAAAAAACTCTGCAAAAATCTTAATAAAAAAGGAAGTAAGTTCCTTGATGTCGGCTGCGGTGAAGGAGTCCTTGTTGATGAGCTTTCAAAAAGTGGCATTGACATAAGTGGTCTGGATTTAAATTACAAAAGCAAATTAGTGAAGAGAGGTAGCATCTTGGATATGCCATTCAAGGCAAATAGTTTTGACGTCATCCTTTGTCTGGACGTTCTCGAACATATTGATTACAACGGACAGAAAAAGGCAGTTTCAGAAATAAAAAGAGTTCTTAAAAAAGGTGGTACTGCTATAATATCACTTCCAAATATAGGACACATTGCCGGGCGCTTTGTCTTTCTTCTTGGTGGCTTTTCAAGAACTGCATCTCCTGAGCACCACATAGGGGAAAGAACCTACAAAGAGTGGAAAAATTTAATAGCCGAGGAACTTTCTGTTGAGGACTCTAAAGGAATATTTCCTACCTTCCCTTTAATCTCTCTTTGGACTCTTGCTTCTCCGAAGGCATCTCTCTGGTTGCACAGGCTGGAAAACAGTCTGTTTGGAAGATGGCTCCAAAGCTTTTGTTTCTTGAGTGTTTTTAGAGCTTCCAAAAACTAGCTCAAAACTATTTATATTTCCAAGAGTTATAGCGAGCATGGAAATGCGTATGAGATTACTGCCGATAACACTTATAATATTCATAATTATGGCGCCGTCTGTTGTGTCTGACTCAGAAAATATTGTTAGCATAATGGCTCCTGCTGTCACTCCTGATGGATTTGGTGTCCTTACTGAAATAGAGATTGAGGTAATTCCTGGTAGAGGGAGAGTTTTGCTGAATACTGAACCCTTTGTTGGTCTGCAGACTCAAAACTCAGAAAAAATTGCTGCAGACATAGCCAGCAAGTATACTGGAATAGATCATTCTGATAAAGATATTATAGTCACTTTCAGAGTAAATGCCTCAAGCATCGACGGTCCAAGTGCGGGTGCCGCAATTACGACAGCGATAATTTCCGCAATGTCAGGAACTGAGATGAGGGATGATGTAGGAATTTCAGGAACTATTGAGCCTGACGGAAGCGTCGGTCCTGTTGGAAGTCTTCCTTCTAAAATTGAGGCTTCTGCAAATTCAGGGCACACAATATTTCTTATTCCAAGTGAGCAGGAATTCATCCCTGTTATTGTTGAGGTTGAAGAGCATCCCTCTCCTGGCTGGACAATTATGCGCACTGAAACAATTTACTTAAATTTAATTGAGTATGGAGAGGAAAGTTTTGGTATAGAGATTTTGCCAGTTCGCACAATAAGTGATGTTATTGATATTATGCTTAATGGAAAACTTCCCTCCACTGCTGTAGATTTTGGCGGAGACCTTGGTATTGTTCTTGGAGAACTCAATATTAGCGAAACAAGCAAACCTCTCAAAGGTCTTGCAGATGAAACTATCCGTGAGGCAGCAGAACTTATCAAGGATGTAGAGGGTCGTCTTGTGAGTACCAATCTAAGCAGTGCACAGTCCTCTGTTGTTATCTCTCACATAGATTCAGCGATAAGTGAGCTTTCAATTTCAAAAAATGCATACACTAGTAATGTTTTATACGGGGCCGCAAACCATGCATTCAGATCCGTCATAAATGCACGCATTGCACTAGATCTCATAAAATACACTTCTCTTGATGTTGATTCCAGTCTAAGTTATCTTGGAAGCAGGATATCGGATGTCGGAAGGAAACTGGATGCTGTAAAAATAGATTTGGAAAATCTTAATCACTATGCGTCGGACCGCGTTTCCTATGAATGGGCTGTCGCAGCAGAACAGAGGCTGACACAGGCTGAAATGCAGTTCTATTCTCAAGGAGAGGATGAGGAAGAAATATTCAGGACTCTTGCAATTACAGAAGGCTGGCTCGAGATTGCAGATAATTTTTATGATATTTCTGTTGACAAAGCATCAGGAGAACGCTTTGATGCATCTACATTTAGTGAGCTTGCAGTAGAAAGTCTGGTAAACACAAGTTCACTTGCAAGCCAATTCTATGATGTTTCTGAGTACGGGCCTTTCTGGTATGTTTCCCTTGCAGAAGAGAATTTGAACAAGAGCTGGTTTGTTGCTTCATATGTGGATTCAATGGCTGCAAGTACAAAAATGTACAGTCAGCAGGAAATGAATCTCCGTGGTTTGGAAGACCTAATTCTTTTCCTGGGTGATGAGCTTTCTTCACTGGAAACAGAAGATTCAGTCTGGTCTGAGTTATATCGTGACTATGCCCTTTTCCTTCTTGAAAGGTCTCAGAAAGTTCAGAGCATAAACTTGCTGGAGGATGCAATGTTTTATCTCAGGCTTTCGGAAGCTCACGCTGCGTTGAAAAATACGGTATCTACTTTTCCAGATGAACCTTCGACTGAGCCCTGGGCTTCAGACACATTACTACCTCTTGCAATTGGGGCACTTGTCGTATTTTTTGCAATATTGAGTTACACTAATCAAAAAAGAATACTTCTCTCAAAACCTAGGCGCCGATAGCTTTCTTCAAATCTTCAACTCTGCCGGTTTTCTCCCATGTAAATTCAGCTTCCTCTCTGCCAAAATGTCCATAAGCTGCCGTTTTTCTGTATATTGGTCTTTTCAAATTTAGGTAATCTATTATTGCTCCGGGTTTCAGATCAAAAACCTTTAGAACTGCCTCTTTTATTTCGGCTTCAGTATATTTTCCTGTTCCAAAAGTATCAATATATACAGAAACTGGCTCTGAAACTCCTATTGCGTAGGCAATCTGAATTTCACACTTATCTGCGAACCCGGCGGCAACAATATTCTTTGCCACATGCCTTGCCATATATGAGGCGCTTCTGTCGACTTTTGAAGGGTCTTTCCCTGAGAAGCATCCTCCTCCATGGCTTCCAACTCCTCCATATGTGTCGACAATAATTTTTCTTCCTGTAAGTCCTGTATCTGCCCCTGGACCTCCTTTTATGAAGGCTCCTGTCGGATTTATGTGATAGTTTGTTTTTTCATCCACCCACTTTCCACAGACTGGCTGTATAACCTTTTCTTTAATTTCCTCAACTATTTGCGCATACTCTACCTCACTAGAATGCTGTGTTGAGACAACAATTGTATCTGCTCTTAGAGCCTTTCCATTTTCATACTCTATAGTAACTTGTGCCTTTCCATCTGTTCTCATCCATTCTATTTCTCCGTTTTTTCGTAGCTCTGCCATTTTCTTGGTGAGTTTATGGGAAAGTATTATTGGAAGTGGCATTAATTCTTCGGTTTCATTTGTTGCATATCCGAACATTAATCCCTGGTCCCCAGCTCCCTGTTCTTTACTTCCTTCTTCGTTCGCAGTAACTCCTTGAGATATGTCTGGACTTTGCTCGTGTAGTGAAACCAGAACCGAGCAATCGTCGTAGTTGAAGCCACTTTCCCCAAGCTTGTCGTAGCCTGCCTCTTTTATGACCTTTCTTACAACATTCTGAATGTCTACATATGCTTTTGTAGTGACTTCTCCTGCAACTACTACAAGTCCTGTCGTTGCTATCGTTTCAACAGCCACTCTTGCTTCTGAATCCTTCTCAAGAATTGCATCTAAAACGCCGTCTGAAATCTGGTCGCAAAGCTTGTCCGGATGCCCCTCCGTAACTGATTCTGATGTGAAGTGATATTTCCCTGATATCATGCAAGTCACTTGTTCCAATCTAATTATATATTTATTCACTCAGCAAAAATATATAAGACTCCTAAGTACCTTAACACTAATTCTGGGCCCGTGGCTTAGTCTGGCTAGAGCGTTCGACTGATAATCGGAAGGTCGCCGGTTCAAATCCGGCCGGGCCCACTACAATTTTTTTCTCAAACTTTATAAAGTCCAATTCTATATCCAGATTAATATGAAGATTTCATTGGAAAGACATTCAGATTCGCACAAGGGAAGTAATGGACGTGTTCTTGTAGTTGGCGGTTCTGAACGATATACTGGTGCTCCATCTCTTACAGGAGAAGCTGCCTTCCGTAGCGGAGTGGACATAGTTTATATTGCTGCTCCTTATCGGGCTGCAGATGTATGCGCTAACTGGCTTCCTGATTTTATTACACTGCCTTTACATGGGAATATTTTTGAGCACAGGCATGTTGAGGAGCTTGAAAAGTTTGTCAGGAAAGCTAATAGCGTTGTAATTGGTCCTGGTCTGGGTCGCGATGAGAGGTCTCTTGCCGCTGCTAAGGAGTTTATACTTGAAGTTGACAAGCCACTGGTTATAGATGCCGACGGACTCAGAGCAATTTTTGATGACCTTTCTATTCTCAAAGGCAAGGAAGTCGTTCTTACTCCCCATCGTCTTGAATTTGAGATGCTGTCAGGAAAGAACGCCACAAAACTTAATGTTACTAATTTTGCAAAGGAAAACAAGTGCGTCGTTTTATTGAAGGCCCCGCGTGATATAGTCTCTGACGGAAAAAAGACTTACCTTAACAAAAGCGGAAATGCCGGAATGACTGTTGGCGGCACAGGTGATGTTCTTGCAGGAATCGTTGCTGGTTTCCTTGCACAGGGTCTTTCAAGTTATGATGCTGCTCAATATGCGGCATATGTAAATGGCAGAGCTGGTGATGAGTGCTACAGGCAATTTGGCTATAGTTTTATAGCATCAGACATTTTGAAAATGATACCGCAGGTTATTGATTAGGATATAATATTTTGTAGCGTCCGCCGGCAACTTCTACAATCTTCTTGCAGACTTTTTCAAGGGTTTTTTCAATATCTTTTTGAGGGAGGTCTTTATTTCCCTGGACGCATACAATTACATTTCTTGTGTACAGACTAACCTTCACTCTCTCGTTTTCCTTCGTAAGCCAGCGAGTTATCACATTGTCGTCCTCATCTGCGAGAACGTACTCGTTCTTCTCTATTTTAGCGGGACGCGAACTTCCTATTGGTGTGAATTTTTCCGTTCCGTCTGTGACTTTTAATCTGACATTGCCCAAAATTCTTTCTGCATCATAGACTCCCATTATTAGTCCTGTTTTGAAAGCCTCCATATTGTAAATATCTGTAACTGTGTTTATGTTCGGAAGCATTTTTGATTCTTTAACAAAGTCAATAAGATTCTCAGATGAAAGTCCCTCACTTCCTCTGTCTCTTTCTTCAAGAAGGTAGCGGTATGAGTCCATAGTCTTTTCTCTACCTTTCTCCACCTTTCCGAGAACTTCCTTCTTTTCTCTTTCAAGAGGTCGGCTCCGCCTCTTTACATTTATACCAGTCACTTCCGCAAGAGCCACTGAAAGTTCTTTGCTGTCGATTGTTTTTTTAATTTCTTTATCTACAACAACTGTTTTGCCTGAGAATTCAGCTTCTTTCTCCTCTATTTCCACCTTTTCTATCAAAGGCGCCGGCTTTCCAATACTGTGACCTGCTTCCAGTAAGTCTTTTGCGTTTTCCCAGCCCTGCTCTTCAACAAGTCCTTCTCTTCCCAACTGTTCCCATATCTTTTGAGCTGTTTCAGGCATAAAGGGGCTGAGCTGTATTGCAAGTGAATTTACGACGGAAGCGCAGAGATTTAGAGGAGTTCCGTCTTCCTTGTTTTTCCAAGGGGCCTTTTCATTTAGGTACTGATTTCCTGCCGCAGCAAGGGCAAGAACTTCCTTCAGAGAGTCCATAAACTTGAATTTCTCTATATGCTTCGCTGCATTGTCTGGTGTTTTCTGTATTTTTTCAATAATTGCCTGGCCTGTGTCATCTAATTCAGCTTGTTCAGGAACTTTTCCATCGTAGAATTTTTCTATGAATGTGAGAACTCTGTGAACAAAATTTCCAATAACATCAGAAAGTTCATTGTTTATTCTTGCCTGGAAGTCATCCCAGGAAAAGTCCATATCGCTGTCCAGCGGTGAATTTATAGTAAGATAATATCTTAGATAGTCTGCGGGATAGTCCTTGAGAAAGTCATCTATCCATATAACCCAGTTTCTTGAAGTTGACATTTTCTTACCTTCAAGGCTTAGGTATTCTCCTGCCGGTATTGTCCATGGCAGTGAATATTTTCCGTGTGCTTTGAGCATCGCCGGCCAGAAAAGCGCGTGATGGTATATTATATCCTTTCCAATGAAGTGGACAATTTTTGAGTCTGTCCAGTATTTCTCCCAGTCATTCCCTGTCTTCTTTCCCCACTCTTCTGTGGCTGAAATGTAGCCGATAGGGGCATCCCACCAGACGTAGAGGACCTTTCCTTTGTTGTTCTTTACAGGTACAGGAACTCCCCAGTTCATATCTCTTGTAATACACCAATCTTCCAACTTTTCCAGCCATGTTACTGCATAGTTTTTTACATTGTCCGGAAGCTCGTCACTGTCTAAGAATTTAGAAAGCTCGCCCTTGAATGAAGTAAGCTTGAAAAACCAGTGCTCAGTCTTCTTCATTTCGGGCCTGCTGCTACATATCATACATCTTGGCTTGACAAGTTCGCTCAGAGCTTGTGCACATTTTTCACAGTGGTCTCCTCTTGCGCCCTCTGCGCCGCAGTCGGGGCATTCTCCTTCAACATAGCGGTCCGGAAGAAATCTTGAGCAGTGCTCGCAGTAGTACTGGTCAACTTCTTTTGTGTAAATATGTCCGCGTTTCTCCGCTTCCGTGAAGAATTCCTGTGCCTTCTTAATGTTTGTTGGGCTACTGGTCCTTGAAAAATGGTCAAATTTTATATTTAATCCCTCAAAATTTCCCTTTATTATCTTGTGGTACTTTTCGGCAATCTTAATCGGGCTTATTCCCTCCTTTTCCGCGCTGACCGTTATTGGTGTTCCGTGCTCGTCTGTAGAGCAGATAAATAGTGATTCCTTTCCTCTAAGTCGAAGGTAGCGCGCGTATACGTCTCCAGGGAGATAAGTGGACCTAATGTGGCCCACGTGCAGAGGCCCGTTCGCGTATGGAAGCGCACAAGTAAGTAAATAGCGTTCTGTCATCTTTTAACACTCCTTGCTGTTCCTTTTATATATTGTTAATTCGCCAATTATAAATAAAAGAGTTTCCACATAGTTTTCATGAGTTCCGCTGCAGAAGATGCAAAAAAGAGGATTAAACTTGGAATCAAGGTAACTATAATAGTTCTTGTTGTTGGCGGTCTAATTTTCGCAGTGGATAAAGGCTTTGATATTGGTATTTATTCTGCTATAGGCGCAGGTATAGGCTCCATAAGCTCCGGTGGCGGCGGAGGCGGAGGAGTTTCTGCCGGCGCTGGCGGAGGCGGAGCTGGAGGGGCTGGCGGAGGAATGGGCATTATTTTGCTTATTGCTGCAGTACTTTTACTTTTACTTTTAGGGAAAAAGGGACTTGGTGGAATTGGAAGGTGGCGTGCAAGGCGCAGAGATCCTGGAGGAGCACCTGAAATCCCCCTTGCTGGAGAAGATGACGATGCTGGAGAAGATGACGAGGTTCCTGTTCCAGCTGATGCAATACCTGAGGTTCCAGCAGAAAGAGGAGCTGTCAGGTATGATGCAGCCTTTCTTGATTATGATAATCTTGTAAAAGTTGAGAATTATGTAAATGTAAAATGGAATTCCTTAAATGGGCAAAATAAAAATCCTTTGTTTGAACTCGTCAGGGGTTCTTGTGATAATTCAGATGAAAAACTTTATCTCAACTATAGGAATGTTTTTAATAAAGACGATCAGGATATCTCTCTACATTTTATTGAAAAAGACTTTGAAGAAATTGATGAGGCTTGGCAGATTGGAAGGAAGGCAAGACGTGCGAGGTCAAGTGTCAGAGGCTTCACTAAGACTAGGGAATTTCCTTATTTGTGGGCGTTTTCTCTATATTATTCTAAAGCGATTGCAAAAGTACCTGATGATTTATGGGATAAAATAGAACTTACTCGGGCTTTCAAAGATAACATCTGGCCCTTCATCAAAGAGGATGTGCTTAATAAGAAGAAACCAATATATGAACCAGAAGCTGTCGATATTAAAAACATAGAGCAAATGCTAAAAGTCTATAACAAGCATGAGGTGCGTGGGACTTATGATAAAATTAAGACTAAAAAAGACATTTTTAATAATAAACCGAGTGTCTTTTATCCAAAATTCACACACGCTCTCCAATCTTACCTCTGGGATGTTTTCATACGAGCACACGCACAGGATATTGGAGATTTTGTAGAGGCGACACATGGACGGGTTCCGCGAGGAGACAGAATAACTACTGTAGATACAATTGGAGCTCATCTACATCGCTGGTATCATACAATCGATGCAAATGAAAGAGCATTCAGGAATGCTCTGAGTTTGAAAAACTTTTCTAGAGTCAGAGGAACAATATCTGACCAGTCTTCTGATCTGTCATCAGTAAAAACTGATGTTGACAAGTATTCAAGAGTTGTACTAAATCTTGCTAAAGTGGTCGCCGAGCACGATGATGAAACCATTAAACAAATAATAAAAGATGCAAGCTCTCGACCTGGAAGAACGGGTAATGAAATAGACTATATGTTTACGGACGAAGAGCTCGATGTACTTGTTAAGGATGTTCACAATTTTTCCAATGTTTTGTTCAGGCGCTGGATAGAGCTTGTCGCTTATGAAAAAATTCTTGCAGTTCTGATGATTAAGTTCATGATGCATATGTCTGTGCTCTCGCGTGAAGGTGCATAATATTTAAATACTATATTCCTCATAAAAAACTACTATGGCTGATACAAGAGTTTCTCGTGATGCAAGAGTAAAAATAGAAAATAACTTGACGCGAAAATTTGACAAGTTAAGTAAAAGCGACTCTAAGACTCCTTTATTTGAAGCTGTTGCAGGAAAAGTAGATGGACTTGGAGACCTTGAATATACCAATGTGTCTGGCCAAGATGAAGAGCAGATTATCGACTGGTTCAGTGAAAAGGATTTTAATGAAGTGAATGAGAACTGGAAACTCAGTTTTGACAATACCTGGGCACTTGCTTTATACCATTCAAAAGCAATTGCAAAAGTTCCGAATGCTCTTTGGAATAAGATAGAGTTGACGCGTGCTTTCAAAGATCATATCTGGCCTTTCATCAAAGAGGATGTAACTAATGAAGAGCCTCCGATTTATGATCCGGAAATGTATGAAGAAGTACGTATGTTGAATTTAGTTCAGGAAATTTACAATAAATTGTCAGATAACAAAGACCTTCAATTTAAGCTTAGAAAAACACGTGGAAAACAAGAAGATATTGAAAAAGTCAAAAGATTTACACGTGCTTTACACGCATATTTGTGGGCAGTTTTCAACCAGGCACATGCAGAGGATATAGGAAATTTTGTTGAAACTACAGCTGGACGGGTTCCAAGAGGGGGAGATAGGATAACAACTGTGGATACGGTTGGGGCTCATCTACATCACTGGTATCACAACATTGCCTCAAATGAAAGGTCTTTCAGAACAGCTCAGGATAGGGAGAACTTCAGCAAGGTAGAGGGTGTAATATCTGACATGATTCAGCCAACTAAGGATGTTATTACTGATGTAGATACTTACTTAGCCACTGTTAACAGAGTATGGGATACTATAAAAGATCATGATGCAGATACAATAACTTCACTTGTTCAAAATGCAACAAAGAGACCTGGAAGGAAGAGGAATCAGGTTATTAATGAATTTGAAGATGATGAGATAGATGAACTCTCACCAAAAATAAAGGAATTTGTAAGGTTGGTATTCGAACCATGGCGAGTTTATGCAGTTCATCATAAAATATTGGCACTTATTATGGCTAAGTTCGTCAATGAGATGCACGAGCTTTCTAAGCCTGAAGAGCCGGCTCCGGTAGCTCCTCCAAGACCTAAAGGCTGGAGAGGACTATTATTTAAATAGAAGACCATAGAGACTTATTTATTTAATCTAGTCTAAGACATTTTATGAAAGATCTAATAAAGAGTCTGGATTTTGCAAAGAGTTCGGATATGGACAGCTCTATTATGCAGTCAGGCCAGGGAATCTCCAAATATGACCTGAATCCTGTAAGTCCTGAGCTTTTCAGCGCCTACGAGCCCTACGAAGCCCCGAAGGACTTCAAACTGGCCGCTTTCGACGGCGGCTCTCTTATGATTTATGAAACCCCCACTATCGGTTTCGCTTATTACAAACTTGCCTTCAGGCAGTTTCAAGTTAACTTGGAAGAAAAGACCTGCACAACTGTAGAGATAAACAAAGACCTTCAACACGGCCTTTTTCTGCTCTCCAACAATCCTTCTGAAGGTTTTGAATCCTACAAGGACTTTGAGAACGGCTCCCTTCTGAAAACAAAGGAAACTGAGTTTATTCTTGGAAAACTGGACTTAATTGATGAAAGCGACTTACTCTTAATCGACGGAAGTATAGAAAGAGAAACGCTTCCTATACTCGATAAACACAGAAATACAATGGCTGTCTCAAAGAGGACTTTTCACACGATTGGCGGATATTCTGCGCAGTCCTTCATGGCAAAGAAGGCAAAGGAATACGAAAAGGATTCAGTACCTTGGTTCACCTATCCTATTGTAAGAAATTATCCTGAAAGAGCTCCTTCTCAAATCTCCTTCGGCACTTTCAGAAAGAATTCTGTTGTATTCAGGCTGGACTTTCCTAATGACTTTTCTGAAAATAATGTTGTAGATTGCATGCGAAAAGTGGGAATCTGCGCATTGGACTCAAAATATGGTGCCTATCCTTATCCTCTTGGTGCGGTGCACAGCGATGCTGTTATGCGCCGCGGTACAAAGGACAAATTAAGGCGTTTTATCAAAAAGGAACTCAGAGAAGGCAATACAAACGCATATGAGAGGCTAAAAGAGGATCTACACCACGCCGAGTGGTATGACAAAATGCGGGACCAGAGCTAATTATTTATAAATCCCTTTAGTATAGCGATTATAATGGAAAAAGTCGGATCTGTTGACTATTTTGACGGGGCAAAGAGAAGGCTGTACTTCTTCGTCGAGCGTGAGAATTTTGTTGAAGAGGAAGGTTTTTACAAGGTTGTTAGCGGAGATAAAATTTTCTATATTTTTGTAACAAGTCTTTCAGAACAACCTCTTGAGCCAGATGTCGGCTCACGGTATTCTCCTGCAGGTTTCGACTTCGATTTCGGTGAAAGATTTCTTCTCTATGGGCAAGCTTCTGTTCTTCTTGAATACAGAAAAGAGGGAAATTCCAAGATAGTTGGCTATAAGACCATTCCAAGGCACGGTAGCGGAATTTACGAACTTGAGGAAAGTGATTTTGATATTCTTCAGTTGCCAAAACTCGACTTTGCCCACGTCCGCTCAGGAAGCCAGAAACTGGAGACAAAAGTTGGTTTTGAGAAAGATGCATATGTAACCCACTGGCTTGTCAGCGGATGGACTAATTCCGGAAAAACAAATTCGACTAAAATCCTTCTCGGAGTGACACTTAAGGGAGATGGAAACTCGCCTTTTGCCGGGGGAATCGTTATAGACCCCCATGGGGAGTACTATCGTGATTTGAAGGCTTTCAATACACCTAATGACACCCGTATTGTGCACCTGACTATGTCTCCTGATTCAAGTGATGAAAATGAAAAAGCACTTCACATTCCTCTTAATATCTTGACTCCTACTGATTTGTGCGAAGTAAAGGATTTCGCCTCTGAAACTCAAATTCCCTTTATGTGGGCTTGCTGGAAGCTTCACCGGAATTTAAATCTTAATGGTCCTTCAGGCTCGGAAGATGAGGTTCTAGCACAGAAGGAAATTCTGGAAAAGGCAAAGAACTGGATTGATATGATTCTAAATTGTGACACTTCTCTCTTGATGCGGGCACTTCCTGATTATGGTCAACAGTCCAAAGGAGATGCAATTATAGGTGCTGTTAAGCGCCGAGTCCGGGGAATAATACGTGAAGACAGTGATGTCTGGCTGGAGGAATATTATCCACTTATTGAAGATGTTATTGAAGGTACAACAAAAGGGCGCTGGTATGTTCTTGATGTTAGCAGAATTTCAGATGACACAACCAAGTTGCTGAGTTCGCTATTTTCATACAAACTTTTCAATGCATATAAAAAAGCCTCACTGAGTGACAGGAAGGCTTGGGAAAGTTACAAACCGGCCGGTGTTTTAATAGAAGAAGCTCACAACTACCTCTCTCAGGAAGAGTCTTCAAAAGGAAATACAATTGCAAAGATAGCAAAGGAAGGAAGGAAATTCAAAGTGTTCACCATCGTTGTTGAACAGGATCCAAGCGGTATAGATCAGCGGGTTCTCAAGCAGATACATAATAAAATAACTCTTCAGTTAATTCCAAAGGACGCCAGAGCACTTACTGAGACAACTCCTTATATGGGTGAGTTAGTTGACAAAATACCATATTATGAAAAAGGAGAGGGTGTTTTTGTTTCAACAGGCTCCTTTAATTTTGCTCTTCCTGTTAAATTTCCACATATTGCAGAGTGGCTCGATACAAACTCTGAACTCTGCAAAAAGTGCAGTACTAAGAAGACATTTTCTTCTGACAAGGTCTGCGCTGGCTGTCAGGGAAAGAAAAAGCGTGAAGATATACGTTCAATGATGTAATTCAGTTCAATTTATTGAATTTTCATACTCCGACTAAAAGTCTTAGAGTGTTTCTGAAAGCGGGAGCCAGTGTCAGTACAAGTATTGCGAATTTTATGAAGTTGTTGAAATTTTTGTCATCTTCATATTTATCAAGTATGTATAGAATTGCTCCAAGTACAATTAGCTTTAGAGGGAACATTGCCCATGGTCCAAAGATTTCAAAGAGGAGGTTTGGAAGAACGTGCTTCTCGAAGTAGCCATATTGAGCTACTCCAATGTATGTTGATGCGGCGTCAAACATAGCTGCGTAGAGTATACCCAGATTTATTTTGCTGAAGAACTCACTTTTCAAGAGAGTAGAGCCAAGGAAAATAAACCCTGAAGCCGCGAGACCAAGACCAAATATTTTTGCCGCTCCTAATACATTAACAACGGAAAGCAGACTTCCGAAGACGAAGACCAGTCCCACTCCTAGTGTGAAAGTTACAACGTGATACTTTAAGCGCGGATTTTTCCTTTCTACAAGGAAGGAGCCTACAAGAGGAATTACTGTCATTATAAACACTGAAACATATATCAACGGACTCACAAGCCAGACACTCTCAAGTATATTTCCATCTCTCAGAACCCGAAGAACGGCCGCCAGTGCTATAAAAGGAATTGTAGCAATAAAAAAGCGTCCGTCAAATTCCATTTTCATATTATTCAAGAATCCGTACAAGTAATACACAGCGACTGCAAGAAGTATTCCATAAGTTATTGTATTGTAAATATTATACGGACCGTCAGGATTGACAGTAAGAGGATTTATGAAATATGTTTGTATGAATTCAGTGATTCCCATTTTCCACCGGTGATGTAGCCATAGTAACTTCTGTGGCGCTATCTACATTCTTATCTCGTTCAAGTTTATAAAGATATGTTGTCACAGCGCTTTCAAGACTTTCTTCGTGCGTTATAAGGAAAATTTGGTCTATAAGTTTCGGCAGTCTTTCTCTCAGAGCTGTAGCAAGCTCATTCGTTGCGTTTGTGTCCAAATTATGTGTTGGTTCGTCGAGAATCAGCCAGCTGAGCGTCGGCGCAAGGGCGAGAGAAAAGGCTATTCTCAGAGCAAGTATTGCAACAGAGCGTTCCCCTCCTGATATTTTACCCTCTACCTCTGTCCATCCTGTGCTAGTTTTTACCTGAAGTACGTAATCCCCGTCTTCAATAAAGAGTCTTGCCCCACTTATATCATGGTAAGGGTATATTGTTCCCCATATATCGTCCATTACATCGTTTACAACTATAATAAACTCTTTTCTGAGTGATTCTTGGGTTTTTTTGAGGGCAATTTTGTAGAGCTCAAGTGCATCTGTAATTTCTGCAAGTTTTTCCGCTTCCGTTAGCTGGTCTTTCTGCAGGTTCTTCTTCTTCTCAAGACTTTCTATCTGTATCTTTTTCTGCAAAAGAACCTGCTTCATAGCTCCAGCCGAAGCAGAAAGCCTTTCAACAGTAATAAAGAGCTTCTGCCTCTCTTCTCGTGCAAGTTTGTAGATTTCTCTACTGAATCCGAGCTTTCTAAGTTCTTCGTTCAGTTTGATAATTTCAGCTGAAATTTCCCTCAGCTCTTCTATCAAATTAATATTTTTCAGAGCTGTTTCAAGTATTTTGATTTCCTCTTCAATTTTCTCAGCTCCATTTTTCTCAAGACTCTTTCGGGAAGCTTTCAAGTTGTTTTCAAGCTCACCAAGAGTCAAATCAGTTTTTCCAATTGCTCTTTCTAAATCCTTCTTTTTTATGAAATGTATTTCAAGAATTTTTAGTTTAGATTCTTTAGCTTCCTCAATTTCTTCTCGCATTGCCTTTAATTTCTCAAGTTCGTTTTTCTTTTTTGAAAGCACATCAAATTCAAGTGTAAGCTGCCTGTGCTCCTCTTTAATTTTTGAAAGACTGTTCTCAAAATTTCCCAGTTTTGTACTGTGTTCCGTCTCTATACCTTCTTTAGTCTTTTCTGAAATTTCTGCTTTACAGAGGGGACAGTTGTCGCTTTCTTCTACATTTTCAAGAAAATGTCTGGCATAATCGGTTTCAACTCTTAATTTATTCTCCTGCTTTTCAAGTTCTGAAAGAAGTTCCTGCACCTCCTCAATCTTCCGCATTTCTGAAAATTCCTGCACAAGCACAGAAACACTTTCCTTAAGATTACTCTCTTCTTCTGTGCGTTTAAATGCTGCAGTTCCGAGGCTTTTTAGTTCTTCAAGCGATTCTACAGAAATTGGAGTTTCCTTTATCTCGTTTTTAATCAATCGCAATTCGCTATTCAAGATATCCACTGTTGCTGAGAGTCCGGCTTTTTCAAGTAAGAGCTTTTCCACACTTAGCTTAATCTCAGCTAAGGCCTTCATTTTTCCCTGGTTTTCCTCAAGTGCCTCTTCTATTTCCTCACGTGACCTTTCATTTATGGATTCTCCAAGTTCTTTTTTGAGTGTTTCTTCTTTTCCACTGAGTCTTTCAATCTTTGAGGAAATCTCGCTCGCAAGCTTCTGGTTTTCTTCGAGTTCCTGGACTTTCCTCTCTGCTTCTACAGCCTTCTGCTTGACCGTTTCAAGTTCTTTCTCAAGTTCTGCAATTTCCGCATCACTTCTTTGCACATCCTTTCCAAGTCTTTCAAGGGTATCTACATCCATAACATCAAAAATCGAGCTTGCACCTTCCTTTTTGCTTCTGGCTTCAAGAAGAAGACTCGATGAAACTGAAGACAAATTTTTCCGTGCATGTTCAAACTTATCCATTCCCAGAAGGTGGTCTATCTTGTCCTTCCTCTTGCCTTTTGGAATGCTGAGGAAATAATCTATCTGGTTCTGTTCAGAATATACTGCTCTTACAAAGAGTTCATAGTTTATTTTGAGAATCTTTTCTATATATTCAGTCACTCTTTGTGCGTTGGGTCCCTCTATTCTCTCTCCATTTTTCTCAAGCCGGGAGTTCGTGGTTCCTTTACCCCTCTCTAATAGTCTCAGGACAGAATACTCGTCATTTCCAACTAAGAATTTCACATAGAGCTCTGAACTTATTTCCTGCTTTGGCTTATTGCGAATAAGGTCATCAATCTTGAGTTTTCTCTGGTTGAGAGCAGGATAAGTTCCAAAGAATGCAAAGCATATTGCATCCATTACAGAGCTTTTTCCACTGCCCATTATCCCTATTATGGCGTTCACTCCGTCTGAAAATTCAAAGCTAGAGTCTTTGTGAGACTTCCAATTTTTAATTTTTACTTCACTTATCAATACTCCCCCCTTAAGAGCTTATCTCTTTATGAATTTAAGGCTTGTGAAATATACAAAAACTCCAACTAATACCAGACCTAGTGCTATCATCAGGTAAAGTCTTTCGACATTAACCAGTACAAACAATGAAACAATTATTGATATAATCGGGACTAGTGGGTTCAAAGGTATTTTAAATGGAATTTCCTTGCCAAGACGTCTGTGGAAGGGTATTGCGATGAATAATATCAAATATAGCATCATAGCCAGAGAGACAAGAACATATATTAGTGCTTCAAATCCTGCGAAATAAACTGCAATTGAGGCGAAGAATAGCTGAGAAAGAAGTCCTCGCGTGGGGACTCCGGTTTTCTTGTTAATTTTTCCAAGGAACGTCGGGAAATATCCTTCGTGAGCCAGTGAAGCCGGAAGCCTTCCTGTGCTGACAATCCAGCTGTTTATGCATCCAAGAAGTATTGCAACTGCTCCAAGTCCAACAATCCATCCTCCCCATGGGTTCAGGAATACATTGGCTGCATCTGCCAGAGGAGATATAGATTCACTAAGTTGTCCTGAAGTGAGCAGTCCAAGAGTTACGAAAATGACTGCGGAATAAAGTATGGTTACAAAAACACTAGAATATATTATGGCTCTTGGAACATCTCTTGTTGGATTTTCAGAATCACTGGCAAAGAAAGTAATTGTTTCCCAGCCTATGAAGGGTTCTATAACGAACACAGCAGCAGCAAACATTGATGTAATTGTTATCGTCGTTTTTGGTACATAGTTTGAAACATCTATCCAATATACTCCCCATGTCACAAAAAACCAGAGAACAAGTATCGATGCTGAGGTCAATATGTATTGTGTTGTGAGACCCCAGTGCATTCCTCTCATATTAATTATGGTAGTAAGGATCAGAATACCTATTGCAACCATCGGTATCATGGCATCACTAAGTGGGATGAAGTAGCTGATATAATAACTGAAAGCTACTGCAAGAGAGGATATTGTGAACCAGCTTATCAGCCAGGCAATCCATCCTGACATAAATCCTGCAAAGCGCCCGAATGTTTCATTCACAAACTGGTGTAGTCCTCCTGCTCTGGGGTATACACTTGAAAATTCTGCAAAACAAAGTGCCATGAATATTGTCAACATTCCCAATTCAAGCCAGACCCAGAAAGATGCCGAATCAGCAAGACTGGCTGCAAGAGATGGTATGACAAAAATTCCAGTTCCTACAATAGCACCTATTCCGAAAAATACCAGGTCCACAAATTCAAGTTTCTTTTTAGCCAATTTTTATTGCCTCTTTTATTTTCTTTAGTGCTATTTCTTTACTGTCTTCGGATAGTATTCCAAGAAGCTCGTCTTGAGCTATCCCAAAGACAAAATTTACTCCTTCAAGGTGCATTTTCAAGAGTTCCTGTCCCCGTTCTTCTATGGATAGAGCCCTTCCCACATTCTTGGAAAGCAGCTCTGTTCTGTCCAAAACAGACTTAGATTCCAACTGATTCTTTGCGATTCTTAAGATCAGGTCTCCTTTAAATTTTTCCCCAAGTTCTGTTATGAATATATCTGTCTTTGAGTAACCTTTTTTCAGGCTCCCTTTCAATATTATTTTAACAAGTGGTCTTTTATCTTTCTTTGGTATTTCCTTTAAAACAGATTCTATATCGGAAACTATGCTGCTAGGTGTTCCTTCTTCTGTTTCTATAGTTTTATAATGGAAGTCTCTCGGACTTTCAAGTTTTTTGAATTCAAGTTCTCCGTTCTCAAAAAAATAAATTCCCTTTTCAATCTCTGACTCTTGTTTTGTAAGCTGTGTTCTGATTGTTGAGCCGGGTATCAGGAATTTTCCTCCCTGTTTAAGCTCAGCCTGGCACGACCAGTGTATATGTCCGTTCACAATTAAATCAAAATCTTTTGGCATATCTGCCAATTCAAGGGATTTAAAATCTGTACCGGTGTAAAGAAATTCATCAATGTTCTGGTGTAGAAGCATTATATTTGTTGCTCCTTCTATCGCTTTTGGGTTCCACTCCTCTAAAACGTCCTTTGCGTATCTTTCGGGGACTCCTGAAAATCCATGCACTGCAAGTTTTTCTCCATTTAGCTCAAGAACTATTGTCTGACAGTGAAGATGTACAATAAGTCCTGCCTTTTCACTCACATGCAATGGATTTGTTAATCCCCTACCTCGTCTTTCATGTGTTCCATGAATTGCTATGACTGGAACTCCCTTGAAAGGTGCCTGTGCTATTTCTCCTCGTTTTTTATTAATTGAGTCAAGAATTTTAATGTCTGAACTCTTTGCGTGCAGAGGCTCCTGGAATATTTCCATAGCCTTTGCGAGTACATCTTGTGTTGGTATTCGTGAGTCAAAAACATCACCAGCTATTAATATTAAATCTGCCCCACCTTCAAGCGCCAGTTCAATTGCTTCGCTCCCCTGTATAAATGAATCTTCCTCTCTTTCTGAAGTATTCGCAAATCCAAAATGTAGGTCAGATATTATCGCAACTCTCATATTTTTCAATAAGAGAGAGGACTATAAATATGAGCAGGGAGCATCAAGTTTATAACTTGGCCTTTTCTACAGATTATATGGTATATGCTGAGCTTCTTACAAGTCTCTTGCTTCTGATTGGGCTTGCATATCTTTTTGTTGTCATAGTACTTTCTTTTAAGGAGCGTAAGAAAGTTGCATGGCTGGTTATTCTGAATATTGCAATATTTAGCTATATTTCTCTTACTGACCCACGTCTTCTCTATGATTATATGCTCTCTGGTACTGCCATTTCCAAAAATGCAGGTTATGCACTTGTTACATACATGTTTTTACATGCCAATTTTGCTCATCTCTTCTTAAATTCTGTAGCCCTTCTTTTCTTCGGTTATCATGTTGAACGAGAATTTGGAGCTGGTCAGATGATTTTTGTTTATCTTGCTTCAGGTGTTATCGCAGGAGGTTTTTTCATACTTACTTCTACTCCCCGTGCGTCGGTTGTCGGTGCAAGTGGTGCAATCTTTGGTCTGATGGCATATCTGACTTTAATGCGTCCTTTCAAAATTAGTCCTATGCCCTTTCTAATTCCACTTCCTATAGCTCTTGCTGCGGTTCTTTATACAGTTGCAACAATTCCACTCTTCCTCTCAGGAAATGTATCTGGTGGAATTTCTCACAGTGCACATATCGGTGGACTTCTTGGCGGTTCCTTGATGGCCTTTGGTTTAAATTACATTGAAGCCAGAAAAGGACTCCTTATAGTCCTCGCGCTGCTGGTTCTTGTAATGATGATGCCTGTCTTGGTATTTTAATTATATAACTAGGCTCTGAAAGCCTTTTTTTCAACTGCTTCTACTGGCTCCTCCTTCTTTCTTCCGCCACCTTTCTTGACCTTTTCTTGTTTGTATACTATAACTCCACATTCTGAACATTTTATTGTATATGGTTTTTTGAACTCATCCGATTCTCCTGCCTCTTCATGCCCGCAGTCCGGACAAATATATGCGAAATACATTGGAGAATCCTCACGGTCTTTGAATAATATGTGGACTCCTCCTTTTCTGGAAATATATGAAAGTGCGCCCCCGCTCGCAAAATGATTCTTCACTTCTGTGGTAAGAGCTTCAAGGCCTCCCATTTTAACCAAATAGAGCGCTTAGACCTGCAGATGCGGCTTCTTCTTCCTTTGCCTCATCTTCTGCAGACTTTTCTTCCTTTGCTCCTCCGCCCTCTTCTGGGCTTGCAGCTGCTGGTGCAGCTACTGGGATTGCGGCTTCCTTTATTGCCTGTTCTATGTCGACGCCGTCAAGACTTGCAACAAGCGCCTTTACCTGCGCTTCGTCAGTTGCTGTTCCTGATGCTTCGACAACCTTTTTCAAGGATGCTTCATCCACTGGCTTTCCTGCAGAGTGCAGAAGAAGTGCTCCATATACGTATTGCATATTTTAGTCCTCCAATATAACGATAGAGACATTATCTGTAGCTTTGGGTTTATTAACTTTATGCTAGATTGGAAAAGCTATTATATCGTACTAGTTCAATCAAATATATGGTAAGAAGAAAATATGCAGGGTTCTGGCTTAGATTTTTTGCATGGATTCTTGACGGATTTATTTTATTTATTCCTTTTGTTATTTTAATATCTCTTCTACCTTTTGTGCCCCCACTTATCTATATATGGCTCTATTACGCATATATGGAGAGTTCAGAATACCAGGCAACTCTCGGTAAAATGCTTCTTGGCTTGAAAGTAACTGATTTGAAGGGGCGCAGAATAAGCTTCCTCCGAGCAACTGGAAGGCATTTTGGGAAAATACTGTCCGGACTTATTCTTGGCATTGGCTTTTTTATGATAGCCTTTACAAAGAAAAAACAAGGTCTGCACGATATAATTACAGAATGTCTTGTCCTTAAAGTATAATGAAAGTTAAATACTAGGATTTGATATTATTAGCAATGGTCAATCTCTCTGAGTTGCAGCCAAAGGAAGTTATTTCCAATTTGAAGAGTTCAGAGACTGGTCTTTCTTCAGAGGATGCAAAGGAAAGGCTGGAGAAATACGGACTTAATGAAATTGTAGAGCTTAAAAAAATATCTCCTATTTCAATCTTCCTTCATCAATTTTCAAATTTTCTGGTCCTGGTCCTTCTTGCTGCAGCCTCTATTGCTTTCTTCGTAGGAGAGACTGTTGACAGCATTCTTATTTTTATGATTGTAGCTTTGAATGGTGTTTTTGGCTTTATACAGGATTACAGAGCTGAAAAAAGCATAGAGGCACTTCGAAATCTTGCCAAAGCAAAGACTAAAGTTCTTAGGGACGGACGGCAGACCCTAATTCCTTCATCTGAAGTAGTTCCAGGGGATATCCTCGTTCTTGAAGAAGGAGAGTCAGTTCCTGCTGACAGCAGGCTCATTGAAAATATCAGCATTGGTCTCGACGAGTCTTCTCTTACTGGTGAAAGTGGGACTGTTTCAAAAATTGTAAAAGCTATTGCTAAAGCCGTTTCAATTGCGGACAGGAAGAATATGTGCTTCATGCACACAAATGTGGTCAGAGGAAAAGGTCTTGCTGTTGCCGTTTCTACAGGAATGGACACAGAAATAGGTAAGATTGCCTACAAACTTCAGGAAATTGAGACTCCTCGGACTCGTTTTCAAATAGAATTGGATAACATCGGTAAGAAAATAGGTCTTATGGTAATAACTGTTGCCTTCATTGTCGGTCTTTCTCAATTTTTCATCTATTCTGCAAGTCCTATTGAAACCTTCCTTCTTGCGGTAAGTCTTGCAGTTGCGGCAATACCTGAGGGTCTTCCTGCAGTAGTTACTCTTTCTCTTGCTATGGGTGCGAACAGAATGGTCAAGAGAAATGCTCTCATCAGGAAGCTCCCTGTTACTGAGGAATTGGGTTCAGTTGATGTTATTTGTACTGACAAAACTGGAACACTCACTGAAAACAGAATGACTGTAAGAAAGCTCTATCAAGGAGGTAAAATCTATACAATTTCCGGGGCTGGTTATGAGTCTACTGGTGATTTTACACATAAAGGAAATCCCGTTAAGCCTTCTACAGTTGAAAAACTCCTTCTCTCGGGTATTCTCTGTAACAATGCAGAGTTTTCTCATGAAGATGAAAAACGCAGTTTTCTCGGAGACCCTACTGAAGTTGCTCTCATAGTTAGTGCAATGAAAGGAGGTATTAACAAAGTAAATGCAGAACGTGAATACAAAAGAGTCCACGAGATTCCATTTACTTCTGAAAGAAAAATGATGACTACGGTACATGGGCACCGTGGTAAAAAAATAGCTTTTGCAAAAGGGGCACTAAGTGTAGTTCTTGACAAATGTACAAAGACCTATGAGAATGGAAAAGTTGTAAATCTTACAAAGGATTTAAAAAAGCGAATATTGGAAGCTGAGTCTGAGTTTTCAGGAAATGCTCTCCGTGTTCTTGCCTTTGCGTATAAAGACATGTCCTTTAATTCCAAGGCAGAGGAAGGACTTACCTTCCTTGGTTTGCAGGGTATGATAGACCCTCCTCGTGCAGAGGTAAAAGGTGCTATAATGAAAGTTAGAAGTGCAGGAATCCGCGTTATTATGATGACTGGGGATAGCAAAGGAACTGCGCTTGCAGTCGCAGAGGAGTTAAACCTACCCTCCTCTGGAGCTGTTGAAGGAAAAGATTTAGAGAATATGAGTGACGAGTTTCTTCTTGAAAAACTTAAGACAATTAGTATTTTTGCTCGTGTTGACCCTCTTCATAAATTCAGAATACTGAATCTTCTTAAATCAGAAGGCCATCTTGTTGCGATGACTGGAGACGGCGTAAATGATTCTCCGGCTCTGAAGGAGTCTGATGTCGGAATTGCCATGGGAATCCGGGGAACTGATGTTTCAAAAGAAGCAAGCGATATGATACTTCTTGACGACAATTTTGCAACTATTGGAAATGCCATAGAAGAGGGCAGAAGAATCTATGATAACATACGAAAGTTTGTAACCTTCCTTTTGTCTGAAAATGTCGGGGAAGTCACAGTGGTTTTCCTGGCTTCAATGCTTGGTTTGGGACTTCCTCTCACGGCAGTTATGCTCTTGTGGATAAATCTTCTCACCGACGGGCTTCCTGCTCTTGCCTTGGGTGTCGACAGAGCGACAGCAGGAATCATGCTGAAAGCTCCCCGGGATAGGTCCAAGTCAATTGTTAATGCAAAGCTTCTGACTCGTGTGGTTTCCAGCGGTCTGGTTCTCGGTCTTACTATCTTGACCCTATATTATATTAATCTGCCAGATATTACGAGGGCAAGGACTATTGCATTCACAGCTATTGTAGCCTATGAATTTGCTCGACTTGAAATTCTAAGAAATGTATTTGGTCATAGGCTATTCAGTAATCACTGGCTCGTCGCTGCTGTTCTTACATCACTTGCTCTACAACTCACTATAATCTACACTCCCTTGGCACAGTTCTTCGGAATAATTCCCTTGGACCTTGCTGCGTGGATTCAGATAGCTATTGGACTCCTTGTTGTGACTCCCCTGACCTATCTTGTGATGCACTTGACCAAATAGCTTTTATATTTCGCAGCTTTAACCCCCCTCTATGGGATATGAGCTTACAAAAATGAAGTGCAAACCTTGTGAAGGCGGAGTTCCCCCTTTGAAGGGTGGGGATTTGCAAAAGAATCTTGAGCGAGTAGAAGGTTGGGAAACTATAGAAGCGCTCAATCAATTTGTTCTGAGCAGGGACATCACCCGAATATAGAGTTTACCTGGGGTAAAGTCACTATCTCCTTCTGGACTCATGCTATTGGTGGTCTCAGCGTAAATGTTTTTATAATGGCTGCCAAAATCGACGAACTTTGAAAATATTCCTTTCCGTTTTTTCTTGAGTAAGTTACTAACTTAAATATTGTAAGGTCTTATAGATTTATTATGAAGAGGTGCTGGATTTGTGGCAGACATATTTTTTCCTTTCATAGTTTCTCCTGAAGAAAAAGGGCATATATAAGGAGAAGTTGGGCAATGAACCAATGGTAGCTATGCGGGGAGAGGGATTCGAACCCGCGAAGGCACTAAGCCACAGGAGCTTAAATCCTGCCCATTTGACCGCTCTGGAATCCCCGCCTTAGTTAATTATAATTTCAAAACAGGTTAAATAACCTGTCTATAATGCGCCTAATAAAGTGTAAAGTTTTAGTACTTCAATAAATAGTGCCGGCAATACAACAAGGAAGGAAATCTTTTTGGAAGCGTGATAGTTGTATTTTACCCCCCAGAAGACCAGATAAATCCACCAGAACCATGTTATTCTTATGAAGAATGGTAGTATGTTAAGGAAAAGCGGTGCCCAAGCAATTCCTACTATCTTCATAGTTCTATAGAAAACATCCCAGTTTGTTATGTCCTTGCCAGTGAACACTGATGCCATAAAATGTATTGCAAGCGCCCAGACAATCCACAAACTCAGGTACCAGAATGGAAGAACGACGAAGCTCAGGTAGAACTTTGCCACCTCCATCAGTCCGATGAGTGCTGAATCAGTTATGATGATGCTCCAGATTGCGCTTCCGAGTGAGGTCAGTATGGCAGCTCCTACTACTACAAAGGCTGGAATCCATAGCCCCATTATGTTACTATCTTCTTTGAGTATTCTCCTGATTGCGGCCTTCGGATATAGAAGGATGTCATGTAGATGCCTGGAAAAATGCTCTCCAAGGTCAATCTTCTTTCTCGCCATATTTCTATAGGGGGGAGAAGTGCTTATATCTGTTACGATTCATTAAAAGCCCCTAAGGGGGCTGTGGTCTAGCTTGGTATGATGCGTGGCTGGGGGTCACGTGGCCGGGAGTTCAAATCTCCCCAGCCCCATTACTAATACATTCCACTAAACTTATTAAAGAACAAGGCTTTAGGAAAAGCATGGCAGAAGAGCAGACAGCAGGTATAACAGTCAAGAAGGACGATGACTTTGGTGAGTGGTACAACCAACTTGTTCTGAAAGCTGAGTTGGCGGATTTCACGGCAATTAAGGGTTTTATGGCAATAAGACCGAATGGATATAATATATGGGAAAAAATTCAGGCTTATCTTGATGCCCGTTTTAAAGAAACCGGCCATAAAAATTCATATTTTCCTGCTCTTATTCCTGAGAGTTTCTTGACCAAGGAGGCTCAACATATCGAGGGCTTTGCTCCAGAAGCTTTCTGGATAAGTCATGAGGGTGAAAATGAAGTTGAAGAGCGCCTAGCGCTTCGACCTACGTCAGAGACGATAATGTACGATTCCTATTCAAAATGGATTAAGAGCTGGCGTGAACTTCCACTGCTTCTCAATGTCTGGTGCTCTGTATTCAGATATGAGACGAAAATGACAAAACTTTTCCTTAGAACTAGGGAATTTCTCTGGCAGGAAGGTCATACCGTTCACGCAACAAGAGAAGATGCAGATATTGAAGTAAGACAGCAGCTTGATACTTACAAAGACCTATGTGAATCTCTTCTCGCTATACCTGTTATTCAGGGAGTCAAAACTGACAGAGAACGCTTTGCCGGTGCACTTACTACTACAACTATTGAAGGTCTTATGCCAGATGGGAAGGCACTTCAAATGGGGACTTCCCATAATCTTGGTCAGAATTTCTCTAAGGCCTTCAAAATCAAATTTATAGATAAGGATGAGAAAAAAAAGTTCGCCTGGCAGACCTCCTGGGGTGTTAGTACAAGGCTTATCGGTGCCCTCATTATGGTACACGGAGACGATAAAGGTCTGGTTCTTCCTCCCAAAATTGCCGAAACAAAGGCAGTTGTAGTTCCCATATTATTTGAGGATTCAAAGAAGAAGGTTCTAGACGCGTCCAGGAAAATTGCAGAGAAACTTTCAAAAGATATTGTAGTTCATTTCGATGACCGTGAGAATTATTCAGCAGGCTGGAAATTCAATGAATGGGAGCTTGTAGGTGTTCCACTTCGAATAGAAATTGGTCCCAAAGATGTCGAAAAGAAACAGGCTGTCGTCGTCCGCAGAGATACAGGCAAAAAAACTTTTGTGAAGATTTCAGAACTCAATAAATTTGCGTCTGATGAACTTGAAAAAATGCAGAAGGATATGCTTTCCTCGGCACGGAAATTCCTCAAGGATAATACACACGAAGTAAAGTCCTATACTGAGTTCAAAAAAGTGATGGACAGTTCTCGAGGTTTCATTATAGCACAATGGTGTGGCTCTGAAGACTGTGAGATAAGGATACAAGAAGAAACAACTGCGACCGTCCGTTGTATACCTTTCAATAAAGGGAATGGAAGCGGTAAATGCGTTCTATGTGCTAAAAAGTCTCAATATAGAGCATATTTCGCTAAAAGTTACTAATCAGTATTTGAACTGAGCAACTTCATCTATAAGGTCAACTTGTGAAACAAGCATTCTTCTGCAGCAGTATCTGCTGAGTTTAAGAGCATCCATTACTTCCTGTGGCTTCTCTCCAGCTTCCACTCGTTTTTTGTATTCCTCATACTCAGCGGCAATTGCCTTTCCACATGTGAAACATCGAACTGGTATAATCATAGTATTACCTGTAAGACTTCTGTCTCCGTGCGCGTGCTTTTGAACGGCCCGGTTTACATGCCTCCTTTAGTCTTGAATCTCCTGCAAGTAATTTGTTGTCATATTCAAGAAAAGCCTGTCTTAACTTTTCATTATTCTTTGACCATTTGTAAATTCCTCTTGCAATAGCTGTTCGTGTGGCCACTGCCTGGCCCATTCTCCCGCCTCCGATTACATTTACGCTTATGTCACAATTTGAAATATAACTTTGAGCTATCTGCAAAGGTTCCATTATAATCCCTCTTTCATAATCTGAACCCCACTGTTCAAGTGGGTGTGAATTTATTCTTACTTCTCCCTTTCCTTCCTTGAAACTTGCTCTTGCGGTTGCTGTTTTTTTCTTTCCAGTTGATATTGTGTCCTTTCCAGTTTTTTTTGCCATCATTCGTAGCCTTCCTCTCTTGAAAGTCTTTCAATAGTTATGTAGTTTTTCTTTAGTACAACTCCAAGGTCGGCCTCTTCCACAGTCTCAGCATTTTTTGCCTGCTCTACAAATTCTTCAGGAATGCCAATGTGAGTTCTAATTCTTGCCATAGCCTCTCTCCCTCGTTTTCTTTTGTAAGGTAGCATACCTCGTATTGCTCTCTTAACTATTCTATCTGCTCTCTTTGGGAGGAAAGGTCCCTTATATCTTGTACCAATTTGCCTCATTTCTCTCTTGTCTTTAATTACACTCTTTTTATTTCCAGTTACAACACATTTCTCTGAATTTATTATGATAATTTCTTCCCCTTCCAAAGCTCTCTTGGCAACATTGCTTGCAAGACGTCCAAGCTTCAAATTCTTTCCATCTATAATTGTCATTTTATTATACGAACTCCTGTTCCCTTTGGATGCTTCTTTACAAGCTCAAGTATAGGGGAAATACTTCCCCCTGCCTTTTCCACACCTTCCACAGCCGCTTTGGATGCTCCAAATGAATATATTTCTAGTTTATGAGCGAGTAAGCCGGTCCCCAATAGTTTCCCTGGAACTACTACGACTTCTCCCTTCTTTGTAATTCTGTCAAGCTTTGCAAGGTTTACACTCGCAAGGTTTTTTCTAGGCTTAGACATGAGTCTAGATATGTTTCCTAAGAACTTTGCGTCCTTTCCCCTTCCTGCCCTCTGCAGTTCCTCTGTAACTGCTGTAGCAAAGCTGTCCTTCATAATAGATTACCATCTTTCATTCAACTTGTTTAAAAAGCTTTTGTTTATTTCTTCTTCCTCTTTTTTAGGGCTCTTTCTACTCTTTTCACGTCTTTTTCTTCCTTTGCCCTCTCTTTTTTTACAAGAGATCTAAGTGTGGTTTTTCCACTTGTTCGGCTTTTTCTCTTTGGTTCGTTTTCGTGAAGTTTATTTTCGAAATACTCTGATGCATGAATTGCGGCTACAAATATTACAGAGCCTAGCATAATTAGCCACCAGAACTGTGTATCATCCTCTTCTTCCTGTGTACTTCCTTCTGAAATGAACTCAGTTCTTGCGCTAAGTTGTGGTTTTTCTATATCTTCTATAGAGAGTGTAAACTCAGGTCCGGTATAGCGACCTTCACTTGTATAAAGCTTGTAAGTTGCAGTGTATGCCTTGTATTCCGCATCAAGAGGTATATCTAGATAAATTATGAATCTTCCTACATCGCCTGGAGTAAGAGTCCTCAGATAAGACGGCGCAAAAGTATAATATTCAGAAGGCAAATCCTCCACTTCAAGTCGTATATATGATGCTCCGCACTGGACATCATCGATTGTAAGTCTTGTTTCTGTGGAGTCTCCTGGAGCAATAGAAATTTCAGCATGACCTGCTGTCATTTTCAGAGTAGAAATACAGTCAGGAGCTCCAACTACCTTTCCTGTAAGTTTCGTGCTAAGCTCAGTTTCAGAGGCAAGCATTCCCGCACTCAATAAAAAGAAACCTAGTAATATTAAGTACGCACTACTTCTTGCCGTTACCTTCATAGCCACTATTGTGTATTCGTCTGCATTTAAAAGTTTTGATTAGACAGAAATGCTTTTAACGACGGTCGCTTTAAACGCATTATGAAAATAAGAGGACTTATATTCTGGTGCTTGTTGGCTCTACTCATCTTTACGACTTCTGCGTATGCAGCTGAAAGCAATAGTCCTGAAATAAGTGTATCTTCCCCCTCTCAGGGTTATACTTCTTATTTTGAGTATGTTAATTTCACATTCAAACCAATCGATGCTTCTGAAATATTGTGGTGCAAGCTTTGGCTCAATACTTCTGTGGCAAAAATAAATCAGAATATAAACAACAATACAGCTAATTATTTTCGTGATGTCAATATTACAAACGGTACTTATACTTGGAAAGTTGAGTGCATGGACACATATACTAACCGAGGAAACTCCAGCGACCCAAGAACCCTTACTGTGGCGGAAGATGTAAGTAAACCGGTTATAGGAAATTTTAATCAGACAAGTGATAATATGAGTGGTCTTTCAACATTTTCATTCGTTCCCTATGACTTAGAGTCTGGTCTAAGAGAATGTAGAATAGAAGTCGGTGAGGGAGAATACACTTCAAAATCCACAAGTGTTCAGAACAACTCTAAATTATCTTTCCAATTTTATCTTGCAGAAGGTGACTGGATTTGGAATGTCAGTTGCACGGACCGCAACAATTATACAGAGTGGTCTGGACACATGGGTCACATCTCAGAGGCAGAGCCAGGTCAAATAAATGTCACTGCACTGTCGCCTGAAAATAATTCAGTACTCTCGTACAATGATATTGAATTTAAGTATTATGTTTCAAGCATATATCCTGTCGTTGGCTGTTCTCTCCATATCAATGACAGTTTCGATAATCAGTCAACAGACATTCAGACAAATTCCAATAATTCAATTAATTCAGTCCTTAAAAGAGGAAATCTTACATGGTATGTTAAATGTCTTAATTCAGGAGGGTACAGCGCAAGGTCTAAAGGGGCGATGAATTTAACAGTAGATTTTGTTCCTCTGACTACCCACCTTTCGATAAGCCTAAAGTCTCCGGCCCATCTAAGTGAGCTTATTACATCAAATGTAAGTTTTGTTTATGATTTATCTTATGCCGGAGAACTCAATGCCTGTACTTTATTAATTGACGGTGTTGCAAGAGAAACTTCTACTATATTTTTCACAAACCAGTCAAATAAATTTTCCAATGTTGTGGTTTCTCCTGGTGCTTTATCTTGGACTGTGAAATGCACGAATGCGGCGGGAGCTACATATGCTCCTTCTTCTAGATCACTCCTCATATTTGCACCTGATTTCATATCTGAAACAGAAAAACCACCTGCTATAAGTGGGGATATTCCATTTATCAATGAGTCTGATATGGACTTTGATGAGTTCCTGCTTTCTGATGAATATCCTAGCATTGCTTGGACACTTGGTCTTGCTCTACTGATACTTGCTGGTTCATACATCACTTATATTATCCTTAATGATGAGGAAGCCAGACGATATCGTAGAACTCTCCTAAGACTTATTGGAAAGTCCTTGAAACGAAAAACTCATAATAAAATGAAAAATTATGTCAAGACTGCAATCAAACAGGGCCACGACAAGCAATACATCTCAGAACACTTAAAATCATATGGCTGGAAGGAAAACCATATCAAAGAGTTGCTGGATGATATTGAATACGAAGAAAAAAAGAACCCAAGAAAGACTAACAAAAAATGAACTGGGAAAAAACATTATCTGAAATTGGTGAAAAGGCGGGCGAAGTACTGAAGTCCTACTACCTTACTGAGGAAGGAAGGAAAGAGATAATGCTGGGTGCAGGCGGAGATATGGCAATGCTTGCAGATATTGAAGCTGAAAAAAGTATTATAGAATCCTTTAATTCAGTAGGTAAATTTTCCATATTTACTGAAGAGCAGGGTCGTATTGAAATAGATGAGCCAGAGTACTATGCCGTAATTGATCCGCTTGACGGTTCTTTCAACTTTAAGAAAGGTGTCGGCTACTTTTCTGTATCACTGGGAATTCTTGACCTGGACTTCAAACCGCTTGCAGGATATGTTTACAATGTAGTCAGTGGTGATACCTTTTTTGCTTCTGAAAAAGGTGCCTTTAAAAATGGTAATAAAATCAAAGGAAACAGCTCTACAGAACTAAAGGCTTCCCTCCTTCATAGAGCTCCAGACTCCTCTCAAGCAGAACGTGACAAAGTCTCAAAAATCTGTATGTCTACAAAAAATTACAGAACTTATGGCTCACTCGCACTGGAATTTTGTAAAGTTGCTGATGGAAGTTTTGACTTTCTTATGCATGCAGGAACTCCCCGGCTTATTGATGTTTCTGCCTGTATATACATTTGCAGGCAGGCTGGCTGTTCTGTAAGTGACTTTGAAAACAAAGACTTCGATTTCGAGAATTTACAGGTAAATACTTCAAATCTTCTTGTAAGTGCAAATGCCCAGCTACACAGTCTTGTTCTGGATAAGCTCTAAATTACTCTGCGAAATTAAGTTCGTGGTCTCCACAATACCCGTTCTTCATAAACAAAGTCATATATCCAAAGTCTAATAAAGCCGCATCAACAAGCTTTTGTATGAATGAGATTGCCTTTCTTGGAACAGGTGGTGGTCGCTGGTCAACCATAACTCAGAAGCGTGCTACTGGCGGATTCAGGCTAAATCTTGAGGAAATGAATCTTGCTGTTGATCCTGGACCTGGTTATCTTGCAAGGTCAAAACAGTATGGTCAGGACCCACAGAAAGTCGACGCAATATTTGTAAGTCACGCTCATGTGGACCATTCTACAGAAACAAATGTTGCAATAGAGGCAATGTCCCGAGGTCTTACAGAAAAAAGAGGCTCAGTAATTGGTTCTCGCTCAGTTTTTGAGAAAGTTGAGGAAAATGGACCAATTGTTTCTGATTTTCATAAAAAACAGGTTTTTGAATGTCTTAATATGGCAAGAGAGGATATTGCCGTCGTGAACGGTGTAGATTTTCTTTTTACAGGAACAGAACATAAAGACTCTACTACAATAGGATTTAAAATGAAGGCAAAATGTGGAACAATCTCTTACACTTCTGATACTTCATTTTTCGACGGACTTTCTGAGCAGTTCAAGGGTACAGATGTTTTAATCATGAATGCAACTCGTCCCGGACATGAGAGGATACCTTATCACCTTTGTTCTGATGATATAATCAAACTAGTTGAGGCTGTGAAGCCAAAACTGGCTATAATGAGCTATTTCGGACTCAGAATTCTAAAAGTAGGTCCTATTGGTGAAGCTAAAAGAGTAAATGACACTACTGGTGTGAGGACAATAGCGGCTGAAGATGGGATGGTTATATCGATGAAAGACCATGACCAGTCCACTCTAAAAACTTTCGACAGTCCAAAACCAATAAAAATAACTGGACTCTGACCGGCTAAGTTTTTATATCATATTCTCTATTTGTTTCAGGATGACAGAGAAAAAAATATACGACCCAAAAGAAGCCGAGGTAAGGCTGCAGGAGTTCTGGGACTCAGAGGGAATTTACAAATTTGATCCTAAAAGTAAAAAGCCAATTTTTTCGATAGATACTCCCCCTCCTACCGTTTCAGGAGAAATGCATATCGGTCACGCATTTTCCTACTCTCAGATGGATTTCATTGCCAGATATAAGAGGATGAGGGGCTACAATTTATTTTATCCCTTTGGAACTGATGATAATGGAATTGCAACGAATCTGCTTGTTGAGAAAATAAAAGGAGTTAAAGCAGAAAAACTCGGGAGGGAGAAATTTATCAAACTATGTTTGGAGGTTCTGGAAGATTTAAGACCAAAATATATCCGGGACTGGAAAAATATCGGAGTCAGTTGTGACTGGTCTCTATTTTACTCAACAATTGATGAACATTCCAGAAGAATCTCTCAAAAATCTTTTATTGATTTGTATAAAGCAGGTCATGAATATAGAAAGGAAGCTCCAGTAACTTGGTGTCCAAAATGTACAATGGCGGTTTCCCAGGTTGAAATGGAGGATAAAAATCTTAAAAGCACCTTCAATGATATTGTTTTCAAATTAGATGATGGTTCAGATTTAATAATATCTACAACAAGACCTGAACTTCTTCCTTCCTGCGTTTCTATTTTTATTCATCCTGATGACAAGAAATCAAAGAAGCTTATTGGAAGGAAGGTAAAAGTCCCTCTCTTTGGTCAGGAAGTTGAAATCCGTGAAGATAGCCGTGTTGACCCTGAAAAGGGAACAGGAATTGTAATGTGTTGCACTTTCGGAGACCTTACTGACATAGAGTGGTATCTTGCTCACAATCTTGAGCTCGTGGAATCGATTGGAAAGGATGGAAAAATGACCGAAGTCGCCGGGAAATATGCCGGAATGGGTATAGATGAGGCAAGAAAAGAAATACTTTCAGATTTGAAGAAAGAATATCTACTCAAGAATCAAAAAGAGATAGAACATGCTGTAAATACACACGAACGCTGCGGCACTTCTATTGAAATAATAAATTCTGTACAGTGGTTCATAAAATATCTGCACTTGAAGGATAAGTTTCTTGAGATAGGAACTCAGCTTAATTGGAACCCTGAATTTATGAAAAATCGCTATGATAATTGGGTTGGTGGTCTTCAGTGGGACTGGTGCATATCACGACAGCGCTATTTTGGTGTTCCCATTCCTGTCTGGTACTGCTCTGAATGTGAAGAAGTTTTACTCCCTGATGAAAAAGACCTCCCTGTAGACCCACTAAATGATAGTCCAAAGAAATCCTGCAAATGTGGAAGTAAGGATTTCATAGCAGAAAAGGATACTTTGGATACCTGGGCAACTTCTTCCCTGACTCCTCAGCTTGCAATAGAGCTCCATCCGGATTTGAAAGACAAGCTATTTCCTATGGATTTGAGGCCACAGGCTCATGACATCATTGCATTTTGGCTCTTCAATACAGTCGTAAAAAGCCATTTCCATGAAAACAGTATCCCTTGGAAGGATGTTACAATATCTGGTTGGGCTCTCGATCCACGTGGAAGAAAAATGAGTAAATCACGCGGCAATGTTGTTCGACCACAGGATATGATAGAAAAATATAGTTCAGATGCTCTTCGTTTCTGGGCTGCTGGTTCAAAACTCGGGGATGATATGCCTTTCCAAGAAAAGGATTTAGTTACCGGAGTAAAATTTGTAAATAAGCTGTGGAATGCCACGAAGTTTGCCAATATGCATCTCGAAGATTATAAGGGAAGGAGAAAAGCATCCAGAGTTCTTGATAAATGGCTACTTTCCAAGCTCGCAAGGCTTGTAAAAGAATCTACAGAATCCTTTGATAAATATTCGTATTCAAAGGTAAAGAGCGCTGCTGAGGCATTCTATCTTGGTACATTTTGTGATAACTACCTTGAAATTGCTAAGGACCGACTGTATAATCCTGATAAATATGGTAAGGACGAACGTAGTGGGGCTCAACATGCTCTATATGAAGCTTCTATACAGTGCATAAAGATAATGGCGCCCTTCATGCCCTATATAACAGAAGAATTGTATCAGCTTTTTTTCAAAACAAGTGATGTGAACAGTATTCATCTTGAAAGCTGGCCTGAATTTGACAAGTCTTTGATAGATGAAGAAGCTGAAGCATCCGGGGATTTATTAGTTTCCATAGTTTCTGCGGTCAGACAGTATAAACAAGGGAAAGGATTATCTTTAGGGAAAGAGATAGGTAAGGTTATAGTTGATTGCGACAAGAAGCTTTTGGAGCCCATTCTTTTGGATTTGAAGGGAGCAGCCCGTGCAGATTCTGTTGAAGCAGGTAAAGGCAAGGGAGAACCTATAATTGTCGGCGAAGAAATAGAGGTGTGGATAGAATAATGGCACATGAAGAATTTGAAATGAAAAAGAAGCTGAAGCATCTCGGTGCACTCAGGGGACGGCATACTGAGTTCATTACAGTTTATATTTCTGCAGGTTATGACCTAAACAAGACTGTCGGTCTTCTTTCAGACGAAATAGGAACTGCCTCTAATATTAAATCCAAGGCAACAAAAAAACACGTCACAAATTCTCTTGAGAAAATAATTGGTGAATTAAGGTTGTTCAAAAAAACCCCAGAAAATGGTCTTGCAATTTTCTGTGGGAATGTGGCAGAAGGTGAAGGTCAGACAGACTATCTTATTGAAACAATAATCCCGCCTGAAAAACTTAGTATCAACCTCTACAGGTGCTCAAAAACATTTGTTTTAGAGCCTCTGCTTGACCTACTGGAGCACCATGATACTTATGGAATAATTCTCGTAGACAGACGGGATGCAGATATAGGGACCCTCAAAGGTAAGAGGATTGAAATACTAGCTTCTCTCGATTCTCTTGTTCCCGGAAAATTCAGAGCAGGGGGTCAGTCTGCACAGAGGTTTGAGCGCGTAATTGAAGGGATGGCACAGGATTTCTACAAAAAAGTATCTGAAGCGGCAAATAAAGAATTCGGAAATATAGAAAATCTTAAGGGAATTGTACTCGGCGGTCCCGGTCCTACAAAGAATGATTTCCTTGATGCAGGGCATCTTCGTCCGGAACTTGTCAAAAAAATTCTCGGGATTGTAGACACAGGTTATACAGGAAAGTCCGGAATTGATGAAATGCTACACAAGTCAGATGATATAATTGCAGAATCTGAAATAATTCAGGAGAACAAATTACTTGAAAAGTATTTTGAAGAACTTTCCAAAAAGAAAGGTCTGGCAACAATTGGCTACCTCCATGTAAAAGACCTTCTGCAGCAAGGTGCTGTTGAAACTCTCTTAATCTCTGAAAAACTGGACAAACCAGTATCAATATATGTATGCGAGCAATGTGGAAAGGAATATGTTGATATAAAAAGTTGCAGTCGATGTGAAATGGCTCTGGAACCTGAAGCGGAGAATATAGATATTGCTGATGAGCTGACAGAGCTTGCAAATACAATGGGTAGTTCAGTGGAAATAATCGGAACTTCAACTCAGCTCGGCATTCAATTCTACAGTATGGGTACAGGTATTGGAGCCTTTTTGAGATATAGACCTAAATAATCAGGCTAATTTTCTTAATATTTCCCAGTCAAGTTTTGGGCTTTCTTCTTCTGAATTAATAATTTCAACCTGAAGTTTTGACTGCTCAAGACTTCCAAGGTCAATATCTATTCCACTTAAACTTACATTTATGAAAACATAGGACTGATCTGGTAAGGAGGCCATTTTTATATGCGTTGCATCTAGTTGTCCTGCTAAGTCCCAAGTTGGGTCGAACGGATACCATGTTCCATTGAAGTAGGCTTCTACCCAGGTATGCGCAAGCCATCCAGCTGGATAATCATATGGAGCCGCTCCGTAAGCTATTCTGGCAGGAATTCCTCTTGCTCTCATAAGAGCTATAGTTAAGTGAGAATATTCAGTACAGACACCTACTCGATTTTCATATGTCCACAAAGCATCCTTTGTTATGTTTATGTATGCACTATCATAGCTTATATTATTGTAAACCCAGTGAGTGATATCAATTGCTTCATCAAACTCTGTTTCGGAGCCTTTTGTTATTTCTTCTGCAAGCAGGAGTATAGAGGGAGAATCACTTTGTATCATTGCACTCGCTTCTCGATATTCCGGAAGAACTCCTTCAATATCCCCAATAGAGGAAGGATTTATTTCAAACTCTATTGGTAAAACTTCCACCACTGCCCACAAACTATAGGAATTGTCACCAATCATCGGCTCCTGAAATATCAGTTTTTTATAAACGTTTCCAAATTTATCTGTCTGCAAAGAATAGGTTTCACTTATTCCTATTGCAAGGACTTCTTGTGTCGGAAAATCAGAGGGAATGTTATAAGTCACAACTGAAAGATTTGAAGGAAGTGCAGAATCTCCTTCACTTAATATTGGGATTGTATTTGAATATGAAATATTTGCTGTCATTTTAAGTACAAGCTCGTTCCTTTGCATTTCCGGTGTGTAGAAATTCCAGAAAATAAAGACTGCAAGTACTATAATTAATACTAAGGGAATTATAACTTTAGCACTAAAAAGTGTTTTTTCTTTTCGCATAGGAAATAACAAGGCTTTTAAATATATGTACTTATTGATGTTTATGGCAGCTCATAAATGGAGATTTGTTGGTATTTTTATACTCCTATCAATAATTGGTGGCGCAGCTTTAGTTATGTGGAATTTTATAGGCCTTCTTCTCGTTAGCTTTGCAATGGCCTATATAATCTATCCACTGGCGGGTTATCTTAGTGGAGGCAATCGGAAAGCAGGTAAAAAATATCTTAGCGCCTGTCTCACTTCAGTTCTCCTGGTAGCACTTCCTGTAATTTATATTATGGTATATAGTCTGAATGTTATTCTTCAGTGGCTGATTGAAAACTTCGGTATGATTCAATCTGGAAGTTTTACTGAAGGTCTGAAAAGCGGTCTGGATTCGGCAGGCTTCGGCGTTGTAAGTGAACGCCTAGGTTCAGAGTTGGGGAGGCTTATCACCTCAGCAACTGATGCTCTGTGGACACAGGTAACACAACCTACTTGGTTCCTTGAGACTTCTATAAGCCTTGCACTATTCTTTGTGGCAACTTTCTACTTCCTATATGAGGGTCCAAGACTGATGGAACTCATAAAGAAGCACGTCCCAACAAGAGAGAAATTTCTCCATGAACTTATGTCAACTGTTGACAAAATCTTCTATGGACTGTTCATAGGGCATCTTCTTACATCTGTAATTATTGCAGGTCTGGCCGCTGTTGGTTTCTGGGTTATTTTAAGACCACCTCTGATAACTCTTGGTTTCCTTGTAGGAATGATGTTTGTTGTGTCCTTCCTGCCTCTGATAGGTCCGTGGCTGATGTATGTTCCAATGGGGCTATGGTATATGGCGCTTCTACCCGGAGGAACTATGGCAGGAATTCTAATTTTAATATACGGCTCTTTAATACTAACCATAGTTCCTGATTTCTACATAAGGCCAAAACTTGTGAGGAGAGATGCAGATATCCACCCTCTGCTGATATTGCTTGGTTTCTTTGGCGGACCCTTTGTAATGGGCTTCAAGGGAATAATTCTCGGCCCTCTCGTTTTGGGACTCGCGCAGGCAATAGTAATGCTCTATGTAGAGAAAAGACACATTCTTGAGGACTTGTTTAAGAGAGTTTAGATACGCTTTTTTCTCTTTATTTTTGTCCCACAAACCTCACAAATATCTACCTGAGGACTGTGTTTTTTGAAGCAGGCAGGGCAATAGTAGACCCATTCTATCACTTCTTTTATACCCTCTGCACCAATTGGAGTGAATTCTATACCTAAGAGAGAGGAAAGATTTTGAATTCCGTAATCATCTGTAACTATACGGACGCGTCCCTTTGCTTTCTTCTTGAGAGCAAGTGCAATTAACCCCACATCATTATCTGACAGGCGGTCTCCACTGGCTCTTGCCCTTTCAGAGACGTGATTTACATACTCTTCTGAGGGGTTTTCTAATTTTATTTTATCTAGAGAAATTGCCAGGTTCAAATTATATGCAATAAGTTTGTTGCGGACTTCTTCAATAACATCTGGTGTTGAAAACAATTCTTCAGAAAAGCCAAGAGCTTCAAAGCCACTTTGTATTGCAGAGGCATCTAAAATATAGCTTGTCATCAGAGCAGTGGCGTCACATAAACCTCCAAGACGGCACCAATAACAATAAATGCAATTGCCAAAAGGAGGAAAAATAAGACATCCTTCAATATTGTTTTGAAATGTTTAGTTTTGTGCATACCTCTGAGTATTGCAACTGAAAAAATTCCTCCAGATACTGCACCTGCGAAATATCCCACTATTTCAAAAATTCCGTGAAGGAAGAAGGACATAAAACTAAAGGGAAGCTCTTTCAGGTAAAAGGCACTTTTTAGAAGAACGCTACTTGATACAATTATACTGTCTCTGATTATGAATCCCATCGCAACTCCGACAACTGCAGCGTTCCAGGTAAGTAGAAGAATTGCCCCGGCTCCAAATACGAAGGAAAATACCATGAAAAGGAGCAGAAGCCTCATATTATTGAATACTACAAGTTTCAAAAAAGCGGTCCGTGAACTTGCGTAGCCTGTTATCTTTGCCAACATATTGCCTGTGATTGCACCTGCACTTGTTGCCAAAAGAGCTCCTGAGAGGTTCGTTTTCAAACCCTGTATTCTATAAATTTCTGCAACTTGCCCTGAGAATACTATCTGTGAAATTTTCAAAGGGAGTATAGTAAACCAGAATGAAAATGACAGTATCATCCCAAGGAAGAGGAAGATATAGATGAAAAGTAAATCCTCGTGGCGTTTGAATATGCTTTTTTCAGAAATTCTTTCAGCCTTGCCTTCTTCAATTAGGTATACTTTATTAAGGAAGGGTATTAGTGCAACAGCTGTAAGGAATAAGAACCAGGAATTCGCATGTTCAGGGAAGATGTATGATGGGAGCCAGAGGGTGGCAAAATAGGCAATCCACAAAGCAATTGAGGATACGCCAAAACCCAGTAAGAGGGTCCTCACAGGACTTCTTTCTGCATATTCAGCCTTCATTATCATTTCAAGAACCATTTAAACAACAACTCCTTGTGCGACGAGAGCACCAATAGACACCATAATTAATGCGAGTAAAGTCAGAACTGCAAAATCAATCAGTATATATTTTGCGAATTTTCCTCTTAAATGACCTTTGTAAAATGCAACGGAGAGTATTCCTGCCGCTATTGCAGCTAAAGAGTAGCCAATAATTTCAAACAAAGAGGGGAGCAAAATTGCAAGCATTCCAGAAGAATAAGTTCCCAGAAATATGTGTTTTAAGAGATTACCTACAATTACAGAGCTGAGAGCTGCATCCCATGCAAGTATAAGAATTCCTCCAGCTCCATAGAGGAAAGTTAACAACATAAAGAGTCCAAGAACCTTCAAGCTCATCATCAGAATTGAGCCGTCGCTTAGAATGGTACTGGCTACATTCATTTGAACAGAAAAAATTATTTCCAACAAATGAGTTGGCAGGAAGAGATACCAAAACACAAGTGATACAAAAATTCCTAAAAACAAGTAAATATACATTTTTATAATTGGGAAATGTCCTCTTAGGAGTTTCCTGCTAGGTATTATGCCCTTTGCTTCCTCTATCATGAAGGCCTTGTGCATAAGGGGTACAACTGCCAATGTTATTATGAAAAGCATCCATGTACTTGCTCCTTGGGGGAATATGTAAAAAGAGAGCCAAAGTGCCACTGTAGAGATGACTATTCCAAGAAGAAAAAGGTTTGAAGGTTCTTTTTCAGCCTCTTCCACAGTAAATAATGATTCAAGTACCATTACAGCAAGTAATATACGACGAACAGTATACCCCCGCCTATGAAAACCCATAAAAGAATAGTCCAAATTCCCCTGACCATCCTATATATTATAAAGCCGATGACTACAAGAACTACCAGCAAGAGAAGGGATGTTTCTACTGCCATGCTAAGCCTTTAAACTCAGAGCGTAATAAATAAGTTTCGCAGCTGTAAAACTGGTGATTTCCCCTGTATCAAAGGGAGGAGAAACTTCCACTACGTCCATACCGACAGCTTGTGGAATACATATATCCAGAAATGCCTTCATTTCAGCCATGTTCAAACCACCTGGAGAGGGGCTTGAAGTTCCTGGTGCAATGGCTGTATCTAAAACATCGATATCTATTGTAACATAAACTTTCTTCCCATTTATTGCCTTTTTGAAGGAGGAAAGGGAGGCTTCTAGGTCTTCTTTTATATTCTTTGTATGAAGGATAGAGATCTTGTTCTTTTTCGCATAATCTATCTCATCACGGTCTGCATCACGAATTCCGACAAGAGAAATTGCGGAGGGGTCTATGAAATCACAAGCTCGTCGAAGATAGGTTACATTCGTTTCCTTGTTACCCATATAATCCTCTTTAAGGTCAGGATGTGCATCAAAACTCACAACTAGCATATCTTTGTGGACTTTTTTTAGAGTTTTTAAAAAAGAGTGTGTAACTGAATGTTCACCCCCCAGGCCAATAATAAATGCAGTACTATTTTCTGAAAGAATTTTTTCAAGTGTTTCCTCCGTCCTCTTCTGAGTTTCTGTATAATCACCCGGAACTACTGCAATATCACCAAGATCACACGGTAGAAGGCTTTCATACAAATCTTTTCCACTTGTAGAATCATAGCCCAGAAATTGTTCAAATGATTTTCTTATATGTAAAGGCCCATATCTTGAACCAGGTCTGTCTATAGTAGACCAATCATAAGGTACTCCAAGAAAAATTGCCCTACTTTCTTTAACAGAGTTTCTTGCCTCTGATAACCTGCAAAAATTATTTAGATAAAAATCCATCGCAATTAGATGAGCTTTTCAATCCACTTCTTGCTCTCAAATTTGCGGACTTCTACTTCACTGCCAACTGCAAGGTCGGCTTCTGAAATTCCATCTGGGCAAGGGAGTTCATATGTCTCAAAGCTCTCAAGATTCATAAGCTGAAGTTCAGCAGGGACGTCAGGAACATTCGGGTCATTAGAAGTCTTTCCAGGAGTAATTGATATTACCTGAGACCTTTCCTTTTCAATAACTGGCTTGTCCATCTCTTTGTGACCGCTGTAAGTTACTTCTCCACCAGAACCTGTGAAGAAATTTACATACATTATACGTACTTTGGCGTGACCGTGCTTTCCTGGTGATGAGGTGCTTAATTTTTTTACTTTAAAAATATCATCTCCCTGTCCGTCAAGGAGAAATAAATCTCCTGGTTTTAGCCGTGTTGCGATTACTGCACTTGTTGTCATATGAAAGAATACACTGAGTTAATGGTTCTTATATTTAAGGCTTTTCTGTCAAAAGAAAAATACGTGCGCACAAAGGTATGCCACATAAAGTAGTAAGAGATATACTCCGCTCCGCTTACTTATGCGATTTTCTCCGAAATACATAAAGGAAGCCAAAAGTATTGAAAAAAGTATCATTGCAGGGATATCGAAGAGGAAAACATCAAAAGATACTGCTATAGGAGATATTAAAGAAGTTAGTCCAAGAACTGCGGCAATATTGAAGATATTGCTCCCTATTATGTTACCAAGAGCCATACTTGGCATGTTATTCTTTGCTGCAATAATGGATGTGACAAGTTCAGGAAGAGAAGTTCCTATTGCAATTACAGTGATTCCGATAAGAACTTCAGATATTCCTGCCCATTTGGCAAGTACTACTGCAGAATCAACAACAAACTTTCCTCCAACAAGGACTGCGCCAGCTCCTGCGAAAGCAAAGAGTAAATTTGAAGCTAGAGACTGAGCTTTAGAAGATTTTGCTGTGCCTACTTTCCCCTGTCTGAGTGTATTTATTATGTAAGCTACGAGGATTGAAACCAATGCAAAACCCTCTATTCTTGTTAATCCATTATACATGAAAATTGAACCGATGAAAAGTACAGCTATCATAAATAATGCCTGTTTAAAATCCTCTTTCTTAAGAACAAAGGGCATGAAAAGGGATGCAAGGCCCACTATGAGGCCAATATTTGCTATATTAGAACCGATTATATTGCCTATAGCTATACCATCTGAACCTGTCAGAGCAGCAGTCATAGAGATGGCAAGCTCAGGTAAAGAAGTTGAAAAGGCAACAAGTGTAAGACCTATTGCGAACTCAGAAATTCCGACCTGTCTTGCAACATGTACTGACCTATTTGTAAATATGTCAGCGCCCTTCAGCAAAATTGCGAGAGATATAATAAAAATTCCTGCACTCTGATATGGAAAAGGCAGGGTCATTTTGCGTTGACAACTCTCCTAAACACGGGAGGTACAACAACTATTCCAAGAATCAGAGCCCCAATCACAGCAGAATAATCAGAAACACTGTAAACTCCATTAAGAAGTGCAACACTTGCTATTATAAATGCGACCTCTGCACGAGGCGTCATTACAAGAGAGACAATAAAGGAGTTTCTGCTACTCATTCCTGAAATCCTTGCCCCAAAATATGCCCCAAACAAACGGGAAGTAAGTGCTACGGCAAAAATACTAAGCAAAAATGGCCACAGGGAAATCATTTCAAATATATTCACATATATGCCCAGTAGAGCGAAGAAGAGAGGTATAAAGAGACCATATGCCATACTGTATACTTCATGTTCTATTTTTTTCAAGTGCCTTTCATGCAGAATAAGTCCTGCCAGAAATGCCCCTATCACCATAGAAATGCCAATCGCTTCTGCAATTAATGATAAAGTAAACACAAGTATAATTACCATTGAGAGAAGTCCTTCCTTGACACGCAGATTAAGGAAGCGTCCAAGAATTTCTATATATTTACTAATATAACTTGCAAGAAGAATTACTGTAGTGAAAAATATTGCGACGTAAATTGTTGACTTTAGAAGACTCTGAATGCTGAAAGCTGAGTTTCCTGCAAGTTGGACAAGGAAGATAAGCATCAAAAGGGACAGAAGTTCTCCAACAAGGACAGCATCGATAGCCAGATTTCCGACTCTTTTATGTAGAAGCTTGGAATCATATAACATTCGTCCTGCAATTGCCATACTTGATGCCATCATTATACCCCCTAAGAATAATGATTGCACAGGATTCCATGCAAAATATGCAAAGCCAAGATAGGTTCCTGCAAAGAAGGGTATGAATGCCCCAAACATAGCTATGACTGCACCAGCTCTAAGGAATTTTTCAAATGCCTTGAGATTTATTTTCAAGCCCACAAGAAAAATGAGCAAAATAATACCAATATCTGCCAGACCTTCAAGAAGAACTGACTCTGTAAAATATGTAGTAAATTGTGGAAAGAGTGTTGGACCTACCGCAATACCTGCAAAAATCTCACCGACTATTGCACTCAGGCCCAGGATTTCTGCAAGAGCACCACCAAGTCTCGCCAGAAAGAGCAAAATTATAACACTCACTAAGAGATCAATCATAGTCCCCTCTAAAGATTTTGTTTTTATAAGGTTTGGGGAGGAAGGGAAAGTTAATTAAGCCCTTCACAATATCTAAGTCAGTTCATGGAAAGGTCTGGAAGTATTGCAACCACAATTGGAGTTGTAGTAAACACTGCGTTATTTATCATAAAACTTACAGTTGGGATTTATACGGGTAGTCTTGCTGTAATATCTGATGCAATTAACTCACTAACAGACATATTAACTTCTTTTGCGGTAGCAATCTCTTTCAGAATATCCAGAAAGAAAGCAGACCCAAAACATATGTATGGTTATACTAGGGCAGAGCCTGTTGCTGGACTGATAGTAGCACTTTTTGCAGGAGTTGCAGCATATGAAATTATAACGGCAGCTATTTCAAGAGTCATAAATCCAACTGAAGTACTCTTTAGCTGGTTGGCAATAGGAGTTCTGGCAATGAGCGTTATTGTTAAAGCCCTTATGTCAATATACCACACAAAAGTTTCCAAACAACTAAGAAGTCCATCTATTAAGGCGATTGCAATTGATGGAAGGTATGATTCAATTTCTTCTGCCGTTGCACTAATAGGAGTAATTGGAGTAAAATATTTCCCTCTGGCTGACAGCATTGCGGCAGGCATGGTTGCACTCTTTATTTTGTGGGCAGGCTACAGAATAGCCAGTGAAAATATGAATTATTTAATGGGGGGAACGCCTGATCCTGAGATGGTGAATGCTATAAGAAAAACTGCAAAAGAAGTAAGAGGAGTTATTGGAATTGGGGCAGTAAGACCTCACTATGTTGGAAACCAAGTTCATGTTGAAATTGAAATTTATGTAGATGAGAAGGACACAGTAACCCTTGTTCATAAAATACAGGAAGAAGTAAGGGACGATATTGAAGCTCTAGAAGGAATAGAAGAAGCCTTTGTTCACATTGTTCCACGCTAATTATATTGTAGCAAGAGAGAATACATTTTCCAGAAGGCTTGCAGAAGTTACAGGACCGACTCCTCCTGGAACTTGTGTGATGTAAGCTGCTTTTTTAGACACCGTTCCGAAGTCAACATCCCCTATAATTTTTCCCTTAATTATGCTTACTCCTGCATCAATGACAATCGCCCCTTCTTTTACCATATCTGCAGTGAGTATTTTTTCCTTTCCTGTTGAAGCAATAATTATGTCTGCATCAATAGTATGGCTCTTTAGATTTTTTGTTTTAGAATTACATACTGTAACTGTAGCTCCTGCATTTTGAAGAAGGGCAGCAGAAGGCCTTCCTGCTGAAATACCATTACCTATTACAGTGACATTTGTAGATTCTATCTGTGCGCCAGTTGAATTTATCAATTCGAATATTGCCTTCGCCGTGGCTGGAATCACGTATGGACTTCCTAAAAACAAGTTCCCAAGATTTAAAGGATGTATAGCATCCGCATCTTTTTTTGGATTTATAGAAGATAAAATAAGACTAATATCTGCACCTTTTGGAAGGGGCATCTGAACTATTATTCCGTGTATTTTTGTATTTTTGTTAAGACTTGAAATAATCTCTACAATCTCCTCATCCTTGGCATTTTTCCCAAGGCTATGAAGCTCAGAATACATCCCAATACTCTGGGCTATCTCTCCTCTTTTAGAAGCATAAAGTTTTGACGCAGAATTATCGTCTGTGACTAGACTTGCTATTCCTGGTTGAAAGTCAAGTTTAGCTACAGCAAGTTGTAAGGCTATATACTTGTCCTTGGCTATTTTTTGACCGTCTATAATTTGTGCAGGCATTGTTAAGGGTACAATGGAAAGTCTTGGCAGAATTCTTTTATTTCTTCTTTAACTTTCTCTTTAACAGAAGAATCACTGTGATTTTCTATAACTTTGTTTATCCATCTTGCAACTTGCTCCATTTCAGATTCCTTCATACCTCGACTGGTTATTGCAGGAGTTCCAAGCCTCAAACCTGATGGGTCAAAGGGAGAGCGTGGCTCAAAAGGAATTGTATTCCTGTTAGTTGTTATTCCTGCTTCATCAAGGGAATTCTGAGCTTCTTTACCACTTAGTCCTTTATTTGTCATATCGATTAACAGGAGGTGGTTATCAGTACCACCTGTAACAAGTCTGAAGCCATATTCAATAAGTGACTCAGACAGCCTTTTTGCGTTTTTAACTATCTGTCCGGCATATTCAGAAAATTCTGGGCTTGCTGCTTCCTTGAAACATACAGCCTTTGCCGCAATTATATGTTCGTGCGGACCTCCCTGCATACCAGGAAAAACAGCCTTATCGATGGCTTTCCCATATTCTTCCTTGCAAAGTATAAGACCACTTCTTGGACCACGGAGTGTCTTGTGAGTTGTAGTCGTTACAACATCCGTGAAAGGAAATGGGTCCTGATGCACCTTTCCAATTATCAAGCCAGCAATATGTGCTATATCGGCCATCGATAGGGCCCCCACGTCTTTTGCAATTTCAGCAAATTCGGTAAAATCCAGCTCCCTTGGATATGCAGTTGTGCTCGACAAAAGAATTTTTGGCTTTTCCTTCTCTGCCTGCTTTCTTACAAGATCCATATCAATTATCTCTGTTTCCTTGTCAACGCTATATGAAGTAGCATTATACAATTTTCCAGAGAAATTAACTGGACTCCCGTGCGTCAAATGCCCTCCCTGAGACAGTTCAAGACCCATAAGCTTGTCTCCTGCCTCCATAAGAGCGAAATAGACAGCCATATTGGCAGGAGAGCCTGAATTAGGCTGAACATTAGCGTGTTCTGCTCCAAAAAGACTCTTCGCGCGATCTATAGCAATCTGTTCTATTTGGTCAATGTACTGATTTCCACCGTAATAACGCTTTCCAGGATATCCTTCTGCATATTTGTTAGTTAAAACTGAGCCCATCGCCTCAAGAACCGCCTTGCTGACGAAATTCTCAGAAGGTATTAACTCGAGACCACAATTCTGCCTTCCAGTTTCCTTTACAATAAGCTCATACAAATCAGGATCATTATTCTTTAAGGGCTCTAAATTGACCATAAAACGGAGTAGTATCTCGTCATTTATATAATTTCAAGAAAAATTAGAACATTCGATAATCCGAAGCTCAGTAACAATTTTATCTACTCTGACATCATGTGATTCCTGAGGAACTAAGTCAAGAACATGCGATTCAAAGGATAGACCTATTTTTGGAGCTCTGACCTCTGTAAGAAAGCGATCATAAAAACCGAAGCCATACCCGAGTCTGTTTCCTCGTTCGTCGAAGGCTACACCCGGAACTATGACTAAATCTATTTCACGGAGATTTTCAGTAGCATTCAAGTCTTTTTTTGGTTCAAGAAGACCGAATGAGGCAATTTCAACATCCTCTGGGAACTCACTTATCAAAACTGCCTCCATTTTTCGTGATTTTATATCAGTCCTCGGGAGATATACTTCCTTCTCAGATTGGATACAAGAACGAATGATAGACGCAGTATCAACTTCGGAGTCTTTTGAAGAATAAAGCATTATTTTTGAAGCTTTAGAAAATTCCGGAAGTTCTAGCAAGCGTTTTCCAATGACTTCACTTTTTTTAAGAACTGACGGAAGTGGAACTTCACTTCTTTTTAATAGATGTTTTTTTCTCAGACTTTTTTTCATTGGCATCACTCCCGCGACCAATCATTGGAAGCCCGTGTCTTGTAACTTCCCTCCAACTGGCATTTATTATTTTTTGAACTTTATTCCACACGCCACTCATAACCTTCATATATTCCTCATTTACGACATACACTTCCTTCTCTTTTTTGGGTGAAAACCAAAACATACAGTCGGAGCAGAGAACTCGCTTTTCTGGTTTGATTAGATTTTCATACAACAGCAGAAATGACTGACTACAGCGTGGACATTTCACTGGCTGTGCCCGTGAAAGAACGTTTTTTGTTTCAAGACGCCGGAATGTTTGAAGTTCTTCCTTGTCTCGAGGAAGAAGAAGAGGTTTTTTTCTAGAGAGAAGCTCCATAGTAACAATTTCAAAGTCTTCTTCTTTTGCCTGGATTTCACCAAGCATAGAAGAAACAAGAACTTTGAAGTCTTCAAGATGTTTTTCGGCCTTTTTTTTCAGACCATTATATTCCAAATAAGCCATTCCACTTGAGTTGAGTTCAATATATCTGATTTTAGCATCCTTGTTTTTAAAACGGGCATTTATCTTAAGTGGCGTATCAAATTTCCTGGGGTCTACAATCAGTGAATAGTTTTTTTCCAGACCATAGATTATAGAAAGATAGGCTTCTTCATCTACTGAAAGTGAAAAAACTCTGACTCCAATTCTCATTTAATTTAACGGCTCTTACCTTTAACCAAATAGTATTTGGCAGGCTTATTCCTCGCCTCCTGCTCCTTTCTAAGCACATTTCCCCGTACCAAATCTGCAAGTCTGTGTCTTATCCAAGAAGCACTCATTTCAGTTCTGCTCACTATTTCCTCAACGTATAGTCCATCCTTTTTTTGTAGGACTGTAACAATCTCATCGTCTGCCGGTTTGTAGGCTGACCTTTGTAAGGCGCTTGCCATTTCAGATTTTTTCTTTTGAGGAATAACTATAGATTTAATCTCTTCAACACCGTCCTTTTCTGCCTTGTCTAGACTATCACGAAGAAGATTAAACATAGACCTTATTGAAGGAAGACTTTCCCAAGTAGTTTCAAGTGCATCATCTGTAAAAGAATAATTACCGAGACCACTTACTTCAAGACGCCGTTTGACCATCTCAAAAAACTCTTTTTTACTTGGCTTTACGAAGTCAATAAAATGGTCAGTTCTCTCCAGTAAATCAGGACGATCTGCCTCGAGGAGTTCAACTTTTTTGTAAGTCATTGCCAAAATAACACTAAGATTCAAATCTTTTCTTACTGACTGGTCATAAAGAGCCCTTATATGTCCGAAAAATGCCTTGCGTTCAGCTCTCTCAAGAACACTTGCTTCTTCAATATCATCTATAAGAAGAATCATCTGACCAACTAAAAGGCTTATTGCGCAGATGAAATCAACTGCATCCGCAGAAGAATTTACAACTTTTCCAAAGGGGAGACTTTCTGAAATTTCATCGAGATTTTTTAAGTGGTTTCCTTCATAGAAAATTTCAATTATCTTGGATGGAATTCCTTTGGAAACCATTGCCAGACGAGCTTCAACCCCCTTTTCAAATTTTTCAATTTTACCTGTAATTAGTTCAGCACAAACCTGCTCATAAATTCGTCTCAAGCTTTTCGTAGCAAACGCAGAAGTATAAACTGCAAGCTTGTCCTTTTTTTGGATATTTATATCATTCTTCAGTTTTTCAAGCGCATGAGACTTTCCATTTCCATAGTCTCCAATCACAAGGAAGAGCTTTGACCTATTGGTATCAGATAGTTTTTCAAGGTCTGAAAGAGCTCTTGTATAAACTGTCGCCGCTATGGCAAGATGAGACGGAACGGAATCACTAAAAGGATTTTCCTGCATAAACTAAGCTCTGTGGCAGTGAGTTTAAATATTTGACCAATTATAAAATAAAAACATTACAGAACACAGCAGAAGTAAGAGATATATAAGGGAAAAGTTTAGGCAGAGTATGGCTAAAAAGGAATTGATAGATTATATAAAGAAGCAAATTAGTTCAGGTCACGATGAGGAGAATATTAGGCAGCACCTAGTAAGCTTCGGTCACAAAGTAAGAGAAATTGATACAGCCATAGATGAAATTAAAAAACCTAAGCCAGTACAGGCACCAGGGGGGACAGTTGCGACAATAAAAAAACCCCTGAAAGAAAAGGATTTTGGAATTTCTGATTATCTAACAGTATGGGTAAGGGTTTTCGTATCTCCTTCTGCAATATTTGAAAAGCAGAAAAAGCTGGCAAAATTTCCAAATTCAATCGCACATCTCGCTATAGCCGGTGTTTTTGGAGGAATTATTGGAGGTTTGATAAGTGTAATTATCACAATTTTTACAGGAGCGTCAAGTGAGCCACTGAACTCAGGAATTGGGATTTCCATGATTTTCGGAAAGGCAGGGGCTGTGAACTCACTTACACATATTCTTGTCAACCCACTTGTAGCTATACTTATCTGGATTTCATTCAGCGCAATTCTGCATTTCTTCTCTCTGGCAATTGGAGGAAAGAAGAGCTTTCGAAAACAATCTCATTTAATTGCAGTTTCAATGGCACCGATTGTATTTCTAATGTCAATGGTATCTGCAATACCAAATGCATGTGTAATATTTATAGCATATTTACTAGCAGGAATATTGTGGTTCTACCCTCTGACATTTGCAAGCAAAATTTCACAGGGTTTTGACACAGTAAAAGCAATTTTAGCCTGGACAATACCAGTCATAGTTATTTTTGCTTATTCTGCACCCTACATCGTGTCAATATTTGCAACAATAGTGGCGGCCTGTTAACTACTTAAATTCTAATTTGTCGAAATCCTTTGCAAGTCTAGTATTTTTGAAAATTTTACTGGCTTCCTTAAGAAGGGTCTTTGTTTCCAAATAACGCGGACTTATGTGAGTCAGAACCAGATTTTTAACTCCTGCCTTCTTTGCAACAGTCGCAGCATCCTCTGCTGTTGAATGCATAACTTCTTTGGCAAAGTCTTTTTTATCATTGGCAAAACTCGATTCGTGGACCAAGACTGTGGCCTTATTCGACAATTTTACAAGAGATTCATTATACGCTGTGTCCCCTGAATAAACAAAAGAAGCGCCCTCTCTGAGCGGACCCATGACATATGAGGGCTTAATAGTTTTTCTTCCAACCTTTTGAGTATTTCCGCGCTGAAGCTCACCGAATTGAGGTGGTTTTAGTCCAAAAGACTCTGCCTTTTTCCTGTCAAATTTTCCAGGCTTCTGGGGCTCATCCATGCGATAACTTAGCGCAGGAACAGAATGTTTAGCGTCTATTGCCAAGACATTGTATCCTTTTCCTTCAACTTTTCCTCCATCCTTAAGCTCGTTTACGCGAAGCTGATATTTTGGATTAAAATGACCAACGTCCAGAAGGCTTTTCATATATTTTTTCGTTCCACAGGGACCATATATCTCAAGAGCTTCCGTCCTTCCGAGCAAGGACATTGTCTGAATAAGACCTCCAAGACCAAGAGAATGGTCAGCATGCCAGTGTGTAATAAAAATTCTGCGGACTTTCATCATAGATGTTTTCGCCTTCATCATCTGCCTTTGTGTCCCTTCTCCACAGTCAAACAGGATTATCTCACCATTCAGCTGGAGAGCGATTGCTGAATGCGCCCTCGCTACGGTAGGCGTGCCTGAGCTTGTTCCGAGAAAAGTTATGCTGAACATAGTTTGATAATTGACCTTGAAGTAAATAAAGCTTTATATACAAATTTCCCACTAGAGTATAACATGGGATTCAAAAAATTCTTCGTCGTTATCGGTATCGGTCTTGTATTCACTATATTCTTTGCCTATGGGATGGAAGTTTTCTATGAAAGTCCAGAACATACCTGCTGGGACCTCTTGGACAGGAATGAGACTCGAGACTTTAATTTTGACCCTGACAGCAATCCTGATTATAGAACTTGTGAAGAGGATTATAATATAGAAAATGAAAAACATGCGAGAGTGGCCTTCATAGTTCTTGGAATATTTGCTATACTTGCAATTAGTGCAGGAATACTACTGACGAGTCTTGACGCAGTTGGTTCAGGGATTCTTAGCGGGGGAATTTTCCTCTTTATTTACACCACACTAAGATATTGGGGATTCCTGAATAAGTACCTCAGGCTGATTCTCATAGGACTTGCCCTTGCTTCTTTACTATATTTTGGCTATACAAAGATAGATAAAACGACAAAGCAATAATACTAGAACAGTGGTGGACTATGCGGAAAGATTTTGCCTCAACACTAGAAGGAGGACTTGGTATGAAGGATGCCGTAACAAGGGGGAGAAACTACTCTTCAAAAAGTCCTAACCCCGGAAAATTTATTGCAACAATTATAATGGTTTTTCTTCTTGCTTTACTAATAACGCTGGCCTGGACTGCAAATGTTGGTGGGGAAAACGAGGCAATAAACGCTATTTTGTTACTTTCAGTAATTTTCCTTTTATCACGAATGTCCATTTTAAACCGGATAGGCATAGCCTTTATGCACATTATACTCTTCGGACTAATGCTTTACTTCAATCTTTGGCTGGTTCTCGCGATAATTGTTGTAACAACTGCGATAATCATAAGGATAAATTCAAAGCCAAGGCTTATTGATTTCGCTTTGATTAAAGACAGTCAGGTAGCTATAGCCCAGTTGATATATCTGAGTATTTGGTCACTCGTTGTAATGGTAATTTTTGAATTAGTCGGAACACGTGGAATTCTTTCAAACCTTGGATTCTACTACTTCCTGAGCCTTACAGTTTACATGGTATTCTTCGTAATTTTAACACTTGTTTTAACCGCAAGACCGGTACCTGAAGTTATGATAAAAATTGCCATGATATATATGTTCAATTGGATATTGTACAATTACATACTCTCTGACTTCTTGAATTATCTATTGTCGATTGCACCGATTTAGTGCAAGAACTTATAAGGAATTACAGAACTTATTCTGTATGAGTGAAGAATATACTGAGAAAAAACCAGTCGTAGATAAAGAAAAATGTATAGGTTGTTGCCTTTGCCCGACTGTGAATTTTGAATATCCTGATTTTAAAATGGTTCAGACTGAACAGGGTGAAAAGGCAGAAGTAATTAAAAAGAAAAAATACAAAAAAGGCCAGATAGAGGATGCAATAGAGTATTGCCCTGTTGACGCTATTTCTCAGGAAGATTAGGGAATAATAAGTTTTATTAACGGCTGTTAACTTAATTATTATATGAAAGTATTACTGCCACAAGACATACAGGCAAATTATATATTGCCTGCTTTGAGGAGAGAAATCGCTATACAGCTTATCGAAACGCAGGAAATGAAACAAAAGGATGTAGCGAATTTAATGGGACTTACTCCTAGTGCAATTTCTCAGTACAGAAATTTAAAGCGGGGAAACCGAGTAAGTTTTGCTGAGGCAACACAGAAGGAAATAGAAAAGGCAGGAAGAAATATTTCAAACGTAGATAGCAGTGTTATGCAGGAACTTCTGAGACTCATAAATTTACCGCAAACGATGGATATTGTATGCAAGTTGCATAAAATACGGGATCCTGAAGCTGAAAATATATGTTCTGACTGCCACCTAGACCCTGAAAAGAGAGAGATTGTGAAATGACTAAAAATATAAATCGGGATACTTTTGGACACAAGAATGCGGAGAGGCATCGTTTTAAAGCTGAGCCTGGAATCAGTGAAACTGTAGTTAAAAAAATTTCTTCTGAGAAAAATGAACCAGAATGGATGCTTGAACACCGCCTGAAATCTCTTGGATTATTCAATAAACTAGAATACCCTAAATGGGGACCCAGTCTTGAAAAACTGGACTTAGATAAAATCAGTTTTTACGCTTCCCCAGATGCAGAAAAAAACGCAAAGGACTGGAAAGATGTCCCTGAAGATATCAAAAAAACATTTGAAAGGCTAGGAATTCCTGAAGCTGAACAGAAAGTTCTTGCTGGAGTCGGTGCCCAATATGAAAGTGATGTAGTGTATCACAGTCTCAAGGAGGAATGGGAGAAACAAGGAGTTATTTTTCTTGATATGGATGAGGCTGTTCAAACACACCCTGACTTGGTTAAAAAATATTTTATGACAAAGTGCATTCCGCCAAATCTTCATAAATTTGCGGCACTCCATGGAGCGGTATGGAGTGGGGGGACTTTTCTTTATGTTCCTGAGAATGTCAAAGTAACTATGCCATTACAGGCTTATTTCAGAATGAATGCTGCAAAACTGGGACAATTTGAACATACTTTAATAATAGCTGAGAAGAACTCAAGCTTTCATTATATTGAAGGATGTTCAGCTCCAAGATATGATGATTTCTCACTTCACGCAGGCGGAGTAGAGATACATATATTAGAAGGGGCGAGAGGCAGATACAGCAGTGTTGAAAATTGGAGCAAGAGCACCTTCAATCTTAACACAAAACGCGGAATTGTAGAAAAGAACGGACTTTTAGAATGGGTAAATGGGAATATGGGTAGTTGTGTTACAATGCTTTATCCATCAAGTCTGCTTATTGGAGAAAATGCCAAGTCAGATTACCTGGGAATTGCCTTTTCAGGAGAAGATCAGAATCAAGATACCGGAAGTAAGATGTATCATCTTGCACCAAACACGAAATCAACAATTACAGCAAAAAGTATCAGTAAGGACGGAGGAGTATCTTCCTACAGAGGTCACATAAAAATTGGGAAGAATGCTGAAGGAAGCAAAACAAGCGTCCAGTGTGATGCACTCCTTATGGATGGCAGCTCAGTTTCTAACACATATCCTTACATGAAAGTTGATACAGAAAAGGTAGATGTAGCTCACGAAGCGACTGTCGGAAAAATAAGCGCAGAGCAAATATTCTATCTTATGTCAAGAGGTCTGACAGAAGAGGAAGCCAAGAAAATGATTGTTTCAGGATTTATAGAACCCATAGTCAGGGAACTTCCACTTGAATACGCTGTAGAACTCAACCGATTAATAGAGATGGAGATGGAGGATTCTATAGGATAGTATGGATTCAATTATAGAGCAGATTTCAGTAAACTCCCAGAACGCAGGAGAGCCAAAATGGCTTCTCAAAAGGAGACTTGAGGCTCTTGAAATGTTTGAAACTGTTCCTGAACCATCATTCAAATATGGCCCAGATATAGTAATGAACTCCAATATCAGATTCAAAATTCCAGAAAGTGAAAAAAATCCTAAAAAAATAAACTCAGTGCTAATAGGTCCTTCGATTGCAATGACACTGGCTGAAGCTGCGAGAAAAGAGAAATGGCTCAAAGACAAACTTTTTACAGAAAAACCAGAAACAAAAGCTGATGCTCTGCACCAGGCTTTTTGGGGTGAAGGAATTTTTATAAAAACTGAGGGCTCAGTGAATTATGATGAAGTACTGAGAATAGAAAGTACAAATAATAGTGAATTTAGAGCAGAACACATAATTATCCTCGCCGAAGAACTGAGTAAAATCTCAATAATAAAAAGAAATACTGGAGGCCCAGGACTGAAAACAGAGAAAGTACAAATATACTCCAAGAAAGGCGCTGAAGTAAATTATGGTAATATGCAAAATCTGGGAAAGCTGAGCAAGTCTATATCTGCTTTTGAAGGAAATGTAGAAAGAGACTCAAATATCAATTGGATGACTTGTGATTTAGGAGCTTTATTTGCTAAAACTACTCTGAATTCAAAACTAAAGGAAAGTGGAGCGAGCACAACACAATATGGGTTGTTCTTTGGACGAAATGACCAGAAATATGACATCCATATGCACTCTGAACACATTGGAAAAAACACAAATTCAAAGCTTCATGTAATAGGAGCACTAGACGGGAAGTCAAAGGCAGTAAGTAGAGGATTTATTAAAATAAGAGAAGGGGCCAGCAATTCAGAGGGATTTCAAGAAGAAGAAACACTACTCTTGAGCGAAAAAGCTGAAGCTTCAGCAGTACCCTATTTGGAGATAGATAACAATGATGTCCGATGTAGCCACGCTACATCAATAGGACAACTTGATGAAGACGCCATTTTTTATTCTATGACCAGAGGTCTGAGTAAAAATGAAGCAAAAAAGCTGCAAGTCGGAGGCTTTTTCGACGCATTTGTTCAAAAAATGGAGCCTGAGTTCGCAAAAGATATTAGGAAGCTTATTGGTGGGAAGGTGGAAGAAATAAATGACTCCTGATATCGGTAAGATACGTGAAGATTTTCCGATACTGCAAAGGAAAATTAATGGGAAGCCTCTAGTGTACCTTGACAATGCAGCAAGTACACAAAAACCAAACAGTGTTATAAATGCAATAAGCGATTTTTACAAAACAAGTAATTCAAACGTTCACAGAGGAGTCCATACTCTGAGTGAGGAAGCTTCAGAACTCTATGAGAATGCCCACCTCAAAGCTATCAAATTCATTGGAGGAAACTCAATCGAGGAACTCATATTCACAAAAAATACCACCGAATCTCTAAATATAGTCGCGAAGTCCTGGGGAATGCATAATTTGGAGAAAGGTGATGAAGTTGTGATGAGCCGGATGGAACACCATAGCAATTTAATTCCTTGGCAGGAAGTATGTAGAAAAACAGGAGCTTCTTTGAAATTTATTGAGATGAATGAAGACTTAACTCTGGATATGGAGCAGGCTGAAGAGCTCATTGGAAATAAAACAAAAATTGTTTCAATTGTACATGTTTCAAACTCACTCGGAACACTTAACGATATAAAAAAACTCGGAAAACTTGCACATGAAAACTCTGCCTTGATAAATGTAGATGGGGCACAGAGCGCACCTCACATGCCAGTTGATGTTAAAGAGCTGGACTGCGACTTCTTTGCATTTTCTGGGCACAAAATGCTCGGACCGACAGGAATAGGAGCGTTATATGGGAAACATGAGCACTTGAAGGAAATGGAGCCCTTTATTACAGGAGGGGGTATGATACAGGAAGTTTCATATGAAAAGGCGGTCTGGGACGAACTTCCATGGAAATTTGAGGCAGGAACTCCTATAATTGCGCAGGCAATTGGATTTTCCGCAGCAATAGATTATCTTGAGAAGATAGGGATGACGGAAATACATTCATATGAAATGCGCTTGGCGAATTACGCTGTAGATGAACTGGAAAAACTAGATGGATTAAAAATATATTGTCCACCTAAGGAATCAAGAACTGGAATAGTTTCTTTTACTCTTGATGGAATCCACGCCCATGATATAGCATCCTTGATGAATGAAGAGGGAATCGCATTAAGAGCAGGACACCACTGCACACAGCCTCTGATGAAAATGCTGGGAATTGAAGCGACCGCACGGGCAAGCTTCTATATTTACAATACAATGGAGGAAGTTGACTCATTTATAGAAGCCCTCAAACGAGCGAAGAATAGTTTTTCATGACAAATACACTTTACAGGGAAAATATAATGGAGCATTATAGAAATCCCAGAAACTATGGTAAGCTTGAAAATCCCGACCTAGAGTATCTTGGTGAAAATTTATCCTGCGGGGACTCCTTAAGATTCACACTTAAGATGAAGAAAGAGAAACTAGATGAAATCAGATTCACTGGAGAAGCTTGTGCAATAAGTAAGGCTGCTGCATCAATGCTTTCAGAGAAAATACTTGGAATATTCATTGAAGATATTATGAAAATTAGAAAGGACGATATTTTAAAAATGTTGAATATAGAAATAGGTCCAGTCAGAATGAAATGCGCTCTTCTGCCACTAGAATCAATACAAACGGCAATAAGAGGAAAAAATGACAAATCTGCTTGATGTTAAAAATCTAAGTGTAAGTGTAGAAGGAAAGGAAATAATTAACTCCTTTAATTTAGAGATTAAGAAAGGGGAAGTGCTTGCGCTCATGGGACCAAATGGCTCGGGGAAGAGTACACTGGCTAATACTATAATGGGAAATCCAAAATACCGTATCGAATCAGGAGATATACTTTTCAAAGGAGAGAGTATGAAAGAGCTTGAACCTGATAAACGAGCAAGGAGAGGAATATTCATGTCCTTCCAATATCCATCAGCAGTTGCAGGAGTCACAGTTGCAAACTTTCTAAGAGCGGCAGTTCAGGCAAGACAGGGAAAAGATGAGAAAATTGATTTGTTGAAAACTTATGAGAGTTTCAAGAAAAGTGCTGAAGAACTAGGAATAGATGAAGAATTTCTTTCCCGATATATTAATGAGGGATTCTCAGGAGGGGAGAAAAAACGCACAGAAATTCTCCAGATGGCCGTACTTGAACCAGATCTGGCAATACTTGATGAAACTGATTCAGGACTTGACATTGACGCACTAAAGGCAGTAGCCGAAGGGATAAACAAGATAAGAAATTCAGAAAGAGCTATACTTTTGATAACACATTACAAGAGAATTCTTGAATATGTAAAACCAGACAGAATAATTATAATGAAGGATGGAAAACTTGTAAAAACCGGCGGTCCTGAACTTGCAGATGAGATTGAGAAAAAAGGCTACGGAGGACTTATTTAGATATTTAATCTAAGTCTTATGATGAAAAAATACGAATATCTTGAACATACAGCAGACGCGAAATTCAGAGCATTTGGAAAGACTATGGAAGAAGCTTTTTCAAACGCAGCTCTTGCTATGTTTGGAATTATAACTGACACAGAAAAAATTGAGCCAAATGTTGAAAAAAGAGTGGAAGTAGAAGGAGAAGATCTGTCCCAAGTTCTTTATGAGTATTTAGATGAACTACTTTTTCAATTAGACACCACTAATTTCCTTCTTAATGAAATAAAGGAGCTTAAAATAGAAAAGGCAGACGCAGGATATACACTGGAGGCTCTTGCACGCGGAGACATTTACAAAAGAGGGAATAAAAAGTACCAAGTCTCGGGAAATATAAAATCGATGACATATAGCGATATGTTAGTGGAAGACATGCCAGAAAAGTGTATGGTGCAGGTAGTTGTAGACATATGAAAAAAGAATCAGAAAATATCTATGTATTTGAAAAAAAAGGGGACATGAAAGTTCCCCTTAAAGTATTTGCTTCAGAAAAGTTGATGGCAGATATAGAAAAGGACAGAGCACTTGAACAGGGAATTAATATGGCAAAACTCCCTGGAATTTGCAAACACGCAATAATGATGCCCGATGCCCACCAAGGTTATGGTTTTCCAATAGGAGGTGTGGCCGCATTTGACGCAGAAAATGGAATTATCAGCCCAGGTGGAATTGGGTATGACATAAACTGTGGAGTACGGGTATTAACTAGCAATCTCACTGTAGATGAAGTAAACGAAAGATTGGGAGAGATACTTAATGTTCTTTATGAAAACATACACACCGGAGTAGGTTCTGAATCCAAAATAAAATTGGAAACTAGTGAACTTGAGGAAGTCTTGAACACTGGAATAGACTGGGCAATTAAGAAGGGCTATGCAACAGAAGAAGACAAGGAACGTTGTGAAGAAAACGGAAAGATGCCACAGGCTGATTCTTCTAAAGTTTCAGACCGTGCGAAAAAACGAGGATGTAAGCAAGTTGGCTCATTAGGTGCAGGAAACCATTTCATAGAAATTCAGGCTGTTGAAGAAATTTTTGATAAAAAAACGGCAGAAAAGTTTGGAATAAGAGAGGCAGGACAAGTTGTTGTAATGATACACTCAGGCTCAAGAGGTCTTGGTCACCAAGTCTGTACAGATTATTTGAGAAGAATGGAAACAGAACAAGCAAAGATATTCAAAAATCTTGAGGATAAAGAATTGATATATGCACCTCTTGGAACTGATATAGCTAATGATTATTACAAAGCCATGAGTGCAGCTGCAAATTTTGGATGGTGCAACCGACAAGTTATGACATATGAAGCAAGAAATTCATTCAAAAAAGTATTTCCGAATTCTGATTTGAAACTTATGTACGATGTATGTCATAATATGGCAAAACTTGAAGAGCATGAAATAGATGGCAAAATGAAAAAAGTCTATGTACACAGAAAGGGAGCAACAAGAGCCTTTGGTCCAGGACATGTAGAGATACCTGAAATATACAGAGATGTCGGACAACCAATTCTGATACCAGGTAGCATGGGAACTGCCTCCTATGTTCTTGTAGGAACCGATGACGGAATGAAGGAAACATTCGGAAGCACAGCACACGGAGCAGGACGTCTGATGAGCAGACATCAGGCAAATAAATTGTATAAAGGAGAAAAGGTTCAGAAAGATTTGAAAAGTAAAGGGATATTAGTCAGGTCTGCAAGCTGGAGAGGCGTTTCAGAGGAAGCTCCTGGAGCCTATAAAGATATTGACGAAGTCGTCAAAGTATCGCACGAAGTTGGAATAGGAAAAATTGTTGCGCGTTTAGTTCCACTTGGTGTTTTAAAGGGATAATTATCCCCAATTATCAATTTTTATTCTCTCAGGACTTAGACCCGCCTCAATCAGGGCTTTTCTGACATCGAGCACCATTTCATTTCGACCGCAGATGTACGCAATTGTACGGCTGGAATCATGCACATTATCTGCAACATAAACTGTAACGTGTCCTTTCAGACCAGTCCAGGACTCAGATGGACGGCTCATCACAGGGATCAGTGTAAAATTAGAATATTTTGAAAGAAGAGCCTCAAGCTCCTCTCTGAAAAGGAAGTCGTTTTCGTGCCTGAAACCAAAAAGCAGACTTACATTTCCAGACTCATTTTCAAGATAAGATTTCAGCATAGGAAGTAAGGGGGCCACACCAGTTCCTGCAGCTATAAAAAGCTGATCAAGTTTAGGTTCAGATAGAGAAAATTTACCATAAGGTCCCTGGATCTCCACCAAATCACCTTTTTTAATGGAGTTTAGGGCAGGAGAAAGTTTTCCGTCTTTCAAAACTTTGATACAGAAGCCAAGCTCCTTTGTAGATTCCGGACTGCTTACTATAGAATATGCACGTTTTACCTTCTCACCATCTATCTCCATCGCAAGCATTACAAACTGCCCGGGCTCAAACGACATAGATGAGTCCAAATTAAAAGTGAAATAACTGACGTCATCAGAAAGCTTCTCCACTTCCTTAAGACTTGCACTATATATTTTTGGCATCATTTTAGATTATATAGTTCAAAACATATTTATGCCATTCCTAAATAAGCTCTCGCATGGAAAAGGCCCATCTAATTGACGAAAAGAAATACATAGGAGACGCTATACTGGGGCTCAACGACGGACTTGTCTCAAACCTAGCTCTTATTGCAGGTGTAGCAGGGGCAGTCGCTCAGAGTAAAATTGTTCTGATAGCAGGGATAGCTGAAGTTCTAGCAGGAGCCATATCTATGATGTCCAGCAACTACTTGTCAACTAAATCCAATTCTGAACTTTATGACAAGGAGCTTGAGCGAGAAAAACAAGAAATACTAGATATGCCTGAAGTTGAGAGACAGGAAATACGTGACATTTATGCGAAGAAGGGATTCAAAGGGAAGGATTTAGAAAGAGTTGTTGAGGTAATAACATCTGATGAAGAAATATGGCTCAGAGTAATGATGGAAGAAGAGCTCGGTTTTGGAAAGGTTAGTGATAAAAATCCCGGGAAGGCAGCAGGATACACAGGCCTTGCCTTTGTTTTGGGAGCAATTATACCTGTAATACCTTTCATGATATTTGCACTTTCAGCCCAGGCACTTCCATACGCAATCACTTTCACAGCAATTGCACTCTTCATAGGAGGGGCAACGAAGAGCAAATTCACAGTGAAGAAATGGTATGTTGGAGGTTTTGAAATGGTAGCAATTGGCATATTCGCGACTGCTTTGACTTACAACCTAGGGCTCCTTTTCCAAATATAATATGATAAAGCTGGTACTTCTCAGGCACGGAGAAAGTGTATGGAACCTTGAAAACAAGTTTACCGGCTGGACAGATGTTGGACTGACGGAGAAAGGAAAAATGGAAGCAGAGGAGTCTGCCAAACTTTTGACAGAAGGAAACTATACTTTTGACGAAGCATATACTTCAGTTCTAAAACGTTCAACAGAAACTCTTGATATAGTTTTAAAAGAAATGAGACTCTCAGAAATTCCTATATACAAAAACTGGCGACTCAATGAAAGACATTATGGGGCCCTCCAAGGACTTAACAAAAAAGAAACTGCAGAGAAAGAGGGGGAGAAAAAAGTCTTCCTGTGGAGAAGAAGTTACGACATTAGACCACCGACTTTAAGTGGTGATGACGAGAGGCATCCAAAAAATGACGAACTTTACGCAAAACTTGAAAAGGGTGAACTGCCAGCCACAGAAAGTTTGGAAGATGTTGTTAACAGAGTACTGCCTTATTGGAATGATAAAATTGCTCCATCATTAAAGGAAGGTAAGAAATTGATAATATGCGCCCATGGAAACAGCCTTAGGGCACTTGTAAAATATTTAGATAAGATATCAGACGAGGAAATAACGAAATTGAATATACCAACCGGAATTCCTCTTGTTTATGAGCTAGATGATAATTTGAATCCTGTAAAGCATTACTATCTAGGAGATAGTGAAAAGGCTAGAATAGAATCAGAAAAGGTTGCTAAGCAAACAAAAATTTAGTGCTGTTTTGTGAAGACTTGCTTTTTACAGCAGCATCCATATCCCTTTCAAGATATTTCAGAGTACAAGTCCGAAGAATTGTACTGCCTTCACCTCCCAGCATTTTATGGGAGCTATAAAGCGAAGACCTGCTTTTTACAGCAACATCCATGTTTCTTTCGAAACACTTCAAAGCGCACCCCCGAAGGTTTGCGCTGCCTTCACCTCCTAGCACATCTCCTAGTACATAGGACTTTATATACTTTATCTATATAGAAAGGACCTAAAATCACTCAGTTTTAGAAGAAATAGTAGCCTGAATATCTACACCACAATCATTGCAGAGATGTGCTTTACCCTTAGAATCATAAGTAATATCCTTAGAACTGCATGCTGGACAATTCTTTATCTTGCTAAGATTTTGTAATTTTTTCCTTAGTTCTTTTAACATGAGTAGCTAAATTTAGAGATGGATGTTTTATATGTTTTGGCACCTGCTAAAGAGCCTGTCATTAAGAGTTAGTTGTTTTCGAGTTATTATTTTACCAGTTCCTTTTAAATTTACCATTGCAGACTGAGTTCCTGTATGGCTACTGACTAGTTTATGAACCTCAACATTAAGACCTAGAAGCTGAAGCTCCATTATACATTTTTTCTGTTTTTCACTGAGAGGCTCATAGCCCAACTTACATTCAACAAATTTCCATTCCCTACCTTTGTTACAGATAAAATCAGGAAAGCCAAAATGAACAGAACAATAATATTGGAGTTTTTCCAGAAGCTCCGCACTATGTTTTTCTAAAAATTTAGAAAGTAATTCATACTTTTCCGTTGCAGTTGAATAATCATCTTGCATTCGTACAGCACCAACCAGGAGACCTTTCCAGACAGACCAGCCCTGTTTTTCAAGACGCCTTCTAAGTCGTGATTCGGCAAAGCCACGCTTGGACGAGAAACTGCGCGAATGTGGAATAAAGTAAATGGGTACCCACTGGTGCCTCATTACGAAATTGTGGAATATTTTAGACCTATTTAGCCAATGCCACCTATTTGCTATAGACTTACAGTATATAAATACAGTTTATTGAAAGGAATTGCACTATAAGCAGGATTAAGAGCTTTATTATTTTCTGAAGCAATATCAACTGCTTCTAAAATTGAAGAAGTTAATTTTACAGGATCTGTTTTTGCCATAAAATAACTAGTACGTCCCCATATAAAAAAAGTAACGAAGCGCCGAGGGTGAGATTTGAACTCACACATCCCGAAGGAAACTACCTTTCCAGGGTAGCGCAATACCAGATTATGCGACCTCGGCAGTATTAGTCCATTATCGGAACTTTATTCGTCCGTGGAGTAAGACTCCAGTATAGACTCTTTATCCTCTCGTAGTTCAGGTATATCTTTTTTACTCCCAAGATATATACGAAATCCACTCTGTTTTCCAAACTCAAACTCATAAGTAAATGCCTCTTTAATGTAGTCTCTATACATTTTACCGCCTTTGGAATGCCGGCCTACAATTTGAAGCGTACCCACTTCAGCCAAATAAGCAGGAGAATCAGCAATCAAGCGTTCAACCACATCCTTCCCAGCAGAATAAGGCGGATTTGAGACAATAGTATCAAAATCTTTATCCTCAAGCTTTTCAAACAAATTTCCCTGAACAACTGTGACACGCGAACCAAGACCATATTTCCGAATGTTTTTCTTTGTCAGATACACAGCACGCTCGCTTGAATCAACCATCTGCACCTCGAGTAGAGGATTCTGAAGAGCTGCAAAAATACCGAGAACCCCATAACCACAGCCCATATCAAGAAGCTTTCCCTGCCCTTCAGGAATAAGCATATTCTCGGCCATAATAAGACTGCCTTTGTCAATTTGCCTCCAAGAAAATACAGGGGGAGAAGAAAATAACTTTAGTTCAGTACCTTTGATTAAAGCAGAAACTTCTCCGAGATGAAGAGGAATCTTTGTCTTTTCCTTGTAATAATGCTCTTGTTGTTCTTCAGTGCTCATTTTGTTGAATATGTTGAGGGATTCATAAGAACTCTTTCTGTCTTGACTGCAAGCCCCTTTTTCATTGATATCATATCTTCAGAAGAAACAAGAGCCGAACCATAGAGAACTCCCTCACCTTTTTGACTTAGAACAGCCACTAATTCCCCTGGAGATATACCTGACTCTACACTAAGTATGCCAGGAACGGCAAGCTGTGCACCAGTTGTTACTGAAGGAATTGCGAAATCACTTATTACCACTTTTGGAAGATGGGATAATGCAGATTCAATAGGAAGTAATGTCTTTCTAAGTTCACTTTCATCCCCTTCTTTCCAGAAAACAAATGCATCCTTTAATTGCTGTAATGTAACAAGAGTAGTTTCGTCAAAGTTTGCCACACGAGTTCTTCTCAACTGCTGCATGTGAGCGCCAGAACCAGTTACTTCTCCAATGTCATAACAAAGTCTCCGAATATAAGTCCCGGCTTCACAGCCAACAGTGAACAGTGCATCCTTTCCTTCGGACTCAATGAGTTTAGTATAATATACTTCTCTGACTCTGAGAACTCTTTTGACATTTGATTTTATGGGAGGAGTCTGATATAGTTTTGTGGTGAATCTTTTGAGAACTTTTTTTAGTTTTCTTTCAGAAATTTCTTCGTGCAAACGCATAAGAGTGAGATATTCCTTCCCTGCTATAAGAAGAGAATGGAGAGCTTTAGTTCCACTTCCGACACCAACAGGAAAAACGCCAGTAACACCTGGGTCCAAAGTTCCTGAGTGTCCACATTTTTTTGTGCCTATAATTTCCTTGACAAAATCAGTAATTCTAGCAGACGTGGGACCTGCCGACTTGTCAATATTAATTATACAAGCTTTAAGAAGTTCTTCAATGCTTCTTTCATCCGGAGAAGAACCCAAGTCAGGATTAGTCTCTTCCTCCTTGCGAATTAGTATTTCTCTCTCTCTCTCAAAGGGAAGCTTTCCAGAATTCATAACTACCTACTTTTTTGTGGGAAGAGCTTTCTTCGTTGCCGGTTTTTTACTTGTTTTGACAGCTTTGGTTTTTTCAGCCTTCTTTACAGGTTTTTTAGGGGCTTTTTTTTCTTCTTTCTTAGGAGACTTTACTTCAAGTCCCTCTACAAGACCTGCCTCTGCAAGAATCCGAGATGCATCAGCCTGTGAAGCCCCTTTAGAAACAAGGAGCTTCCTAGGAAGTTGAGAAAGATGTTTTACATTACACCTTTTTTTCTTTACACTAGGTCCGGCCACTATTGCAAATATATCATCAATATTTTCGATTACAAGACAAATATTACCGTTTTCCCTTCCTGCAGTCTTTGTACATACTCTTCCAACATCAATCATCATTATCAACTCCCTTCCCTTCAATATAGTCTATTGCCGTCTTTATAACGTCTTCGACAGAAAGTGTTTCTGTGTCAATAACGAGACCATATATTGACATATCATCAAGATTTATACTGTAATATTCCATATAACGACGCTTGTCATCCTCTAACCTTTTCTCAATATTTCTTTCAACATTTTCAAATGTCTGCCTTTCTTCAGCAAGTCTTATTTTTGAATCCCCAAAAATCCTCTTTGCACGAGTTTCCAGAGATGCTGTGAAATAGAATTTAAACTCAGCATCAGGATTTATCCACGCGGCAATATCACCGTCAATTACAACATCACCTGCAAGCCCTTCCTCTCTACTGCGTTTGTCAACCAATTCATCAACTTCTCTTTCTGCAGTCTTATTGAGCTCATTAAGACTTATACCACGGTCTTTTGCAATTTTTCTAAAAATATCCCCAGTTGAGATATATCTTAAAGAAAAATGTTCAGCCAATGCTTTAGCAATAGTGGTAGTTCCTGCCCCAGGTGGACCGCCGATAGTAATTACTGGCATTTTAACTTATTCCAAGTGCTTTTCTGAAAAGCATAGTAAAGGGGAGTGAGCACCACATATACCATCCAATCCAAGTCAAATCATTACCTACACTAAAAAGACTTATTGTAAAAGGAAGTTGAATAAATTCTCCCCAGCCCTGACCTGTAGCAAGCTTCCCAAGAAAATAGAACACAACCAGAAAAGGAATCATTGAAAGGAAGATTGGCTTCTGCATCTTCATCATTTCCTGTTGCATTTGAGAAATCTTTGATTTTTCCTTCTGGAGTTTCTCCAGTTTTTCACTATCCTTAGCTCTAGTGGCCGCCATCAATTCCTTGTTATATGATTTCATAATAGCCTGTATTTCCTTCATTCTTTCAGGATCTGTGAAAACCTTATTTACAAGAGAAAGAGTCAGAGTTAGGACGGCGGAAACTACCATAATAAAATACATAGGACTTGAGAGAATACTCATTAGTTTCCTCCCAGTAAATCGAGAAGTGTTTTGGAAGCCTCTTCAAGCTTATTCTGCTCATTTATAATTATCTTAACTGTTGCCCCTGATGCTGCTGCATATGCAAGAGAAATTGCCCGATTTAACTCCTGATGAAGTTCTATTCCAACTTCTCCATCATCATCCCGGCTTCTAGACTTGTCCATTTGCCTTCTGAGATTTATGTCCTTGCTTGAAGCTTCTACAATAACTATTGTTGACGGATTAAGTACAGAAAGGACCCATTGAGGAAGTCCTGGCAAATAACCGTCCTTGGTCTTGATTGTAGCATGCGTATCAACTATTGTTATCCCGCTGGCATCCTTTGCTATCTTTTTCGCTGCCTTCTTCTGGAGCTCTTTCTGAACATCAAGAGGTTGTTTCCGTATTGCGTCGTGGTCAGAACCAAGACCAAGTTCTTCTCCAACACCGAGCATAACATCTGCAAAATTTACAACAGAAACATTAGAAGCCATACTAAGAGCTTTCTTGAGAACTGTTGTCTTCCCGGAACCGGGAACACCAGTCAGTGCAATTATTCTGTTCTTCATATTAGACCCCCTTCACCAAGGAAACCCCTTATTGCGGGGTGCATTTCCATGAGCTGTTCAGATGCTATTTCTTGATAGAGTTGATATATTATACCTACTGTAAGGAGAACTCCTGTTCCGCCTCCAAGAGCACCACTGAACTCCGCAATAGCCGCAAGAGCACCTACAAATGCCCCTCCAAGAACAGTTAATGAAGGAATGTAACGGTCAAGAACCTTTTCTATAATTCTTGTATCGGACCTGAAACCAGGAATTTGCATCCCAGAATTCATGAGTTTTTCAGCAAGTGCTTTTGAGTTTGTTCCTGAAATTCCAACCCACAGTTTTGAGAACATAATAGACCCAAGAACTACTACAAGGAAATACACAAAAGCATGCAAAATATCTACTCCACCTACATTTCTCTGTATCAAATCCTTTGCAAATGATGTGTACGGGCTGACAAAGAAAATAAATCCATGTGCTCCACCTGCAGGGTCAAAGTAACCAAGAAGATTTATTCCAGCCTTATTCAGCATAGCAACCCAGAAATTCAGGTTTGCAATAAGAGCGGCTATGAAGATGACAGGCATATTCGAAGCATATACTAGAGGGAGAGGATATCTCCTTGCAAAGCCACGAATTCTTCCATAAGATATTGGAACTTCTACCTTCATAGTTTGCGCGTACATGGTAACTATGAAAACAATAATAGTCGCAAGAAGGGCAAGCATATCGTTTGGATGGACACGAATAAATTGAATTGAACCTCCAACTAGTGAAGATATAAATGCTGGAATCGCTCCGTTAATAGGCTGTCCAGGACCTAATCTGAAAGGGTCAAGAGACCTTGTAATTATTTCAAGTGAAACGCCTGCAGCAATAAAGAGGCTGATACCTGAACTGAAACCCCATTTTGAAACAACTTCATCCAGATATATGATTATGAGACCACCGAGAACAATCTGTGCAATTACAATTGAATTAGCGAACATCAGTCCTTTTGACGCCGCCAAAACAGAAGATGCAGCAATCTGTCCTGATATAACTAAGACAGCTGCCTCAAAGAGTGTAAAAGCAAGAGCAAGTATCTTTTGAGCTCCCTGATAAGTTGCTTTTCCTTCAGGTGTGCTCATATCGAACTTGAACACACCAGCTCCATTAAGAAGCTGAAGAATAATACTCCCCATAACAAGAGGACCAATACCTAAAGTAAGAACGGTTCCGAAGCTTGTGGCGAGAATTGCCCTAAGGCTTCCGAAAATATCGCCGCCTGTAGCCCCAGACTCAAGACCAAAGAGAGCTACTTCACCAAGAATAAAAAATGCAATAAGAGGTAGAGCCGTCCACTTTAACTTCTCTTTGAAGCTAAGAGTCTTTGACGGTTTTGCTACACTAGGAAGATTCTGAAGTATCCTCTGAAATGACATCCTCTGTTACAGTTTCGGGTTCTGATGCCCCCCCTTCAGCGGACACAGCTCCCTCAATTTTTCCTCCGGTTTTCTTTATTTTTGCAGCTGCTGACTTGGAAAAGCTTGCAGCCTTTATAGAAAGTGCCCTTGTCAAGCTTCCTTCGCCAAGAACTTTGTATCCGCTAAGGTCTATGTCCTTTAAATTATCTCTTATTGCTATAGACTCGACCTGACTTAGGTTAATTGCAGGTAGTTTTTCATTTACTGGCTTGAGTTTCTTGTTAGTCAAATCTCTTGCACGGGCAGTCATCTTCTTGTGATCCCAGCGTCCGGCGTTTCCACGACCTCCGCGATTTCCTGCACCTCTTCTTTTCTTCTTGGCGCCACCACCTGTTTTTCTTCCGCGGTACTTTCTTATTTTTTTATTGGTAGTACTCATAACATTCTCCTTACAAGTGAATTTATATTGGAGCCTCTGTAACCAAGAGCTCCACCTTTATTGAACAAATTTCTCTTACCTTTTCTTTCCAAACCGCCACGAGGAGGATGAAGTCTGTATGGAATCTTCTCCTTGCCTGCAGCTTTGATGTCTTTTTCAAGTGAAGCGTCAATTTCACCCCAAGTTATGTAACCCTGTAAAATTCTCAGAGCACCAATTGTAGATGCATTATTTTCCAGAATTATACAATTATTAACAGCATTTAGATTGAGTGTTTTGAGAGTTTCCTTTATCTTAGGTCCTGCACCAACTTTCCCTCTAAGAAGAACTACACATAGTTTTCCACCTTTCTCATTCTCTGTTTTATTTTCTTCAGCCATTGTTATACCTGCTTAGTTTTTTGAGTGCATTGAATGTTGCAGCTGCCATATTAACTCTTGTTTTAGTGTGACCGCGAGATTTGGTCCACAAGTCAGAAATACCTGCAAGTGAAATTAAATCACTTGATATCTTGTTAGCAACAAGCCCAGTTCCCTTAGGAGCAGGGAGTAAATCCAGACTTACGCTACTGCACTTACCAGTAACCTTATGAGGAATTGAATGTTTTCCTTCAGAAGAAGCTTCATCCCAAGAACCGCTTCCGAATTCAACTTTAGTTAGATTGAGTCTTGCCTTTCGCATAGCCTGGGAAATTGCACCACTGAAGTCCTTTGCTCTGCCAATTCCAAAACCAACATAGCCGTTTTTATCTCCAACAGCTGCTGCTACGAAATACTTACTTCTTCGACCTGAGTCCGTCATTCTCTGAACCCATTTAAATGGTCGCTGACCCTTTCCAATTTTTAATATTCTTTCTTCAAGCCCCGGAAGTAGTGAATCCACTATCTCTGGCTCTCTGATGACCTTTCCATTATCCCAGACTACATCAAGTGACTCATAGTCACCAGCAAGAACTTCCCGACCAAGTTCTGTCTTAGGTTTCCAATTTTCTAAATCAATAGAAGAACGCCTTCCGAATTTTGAACGTTCTCTTTTGCCACCCTGCGCTCCTGTTTTTGCCTTTTCTTCTGTTGCTGGAACAGTCGCTTTAGTTACAGTGGGGCTTGTTTTTTCTTCTGTTGCTTGAGCAGCAACTTTTGTTTCAGCTGGGCTTGTCTTTTCTTCGTTGCTCATTTCTTAGCCTCCATTATTTTCTTTTTAGTTGCTTCAAATTGCTTTTGAATGTCCTTTGGATTCGTTTTTGAAGAAATATAGTGAGAGAACTGAGACTCATATTTTTCCTTGTTGTCCTTTTCCAAAGTCTCTGCATAGCTGGCTATGTGAGCTCCGGAAAGTCTCTCTTCTGAAAGTTTCTCTGAATCTCCATGTGGAACTTCTAGACCTGTATCAGAGGCTCCTTTTGCAGCAGCATACAGTTTTGAACCGGCTATTGGACGATACAAACCAGTATCAAGAACAGCGGCTTTAACTTTTGCTACCTTTGACCTTGTTCCGCAAAGAAGTCCAGTAAGATATGCAGCAGGAATATTAGAACAGCTATAATTCCACCCAAGTTTATTTAATTCAGTAGATGATGCTGAAGCAAGAATTGTATCACCACTATCAGTGTAATTAACAAGCTGAACTTGTATATTCTTGAGACTCTTTCTAACTACCAATCTTGGCTTTCCTGATTTTAGAAGAGACAAGCGCTTTCTATAATCCGTCTGATTACTCTTTCTCCTTCTGAAATCTGATATTTTTCTTCTTTTCATTCTGATTTACCCCTTAGATATGTTTTAAGGTGAGCCTTATGTTTAAAAGAACCAGCCTTTGCCAGCCTGTATGCCTTCCTGTATACTGTTTTGCTTATTTTTTCTGAATCCCTCAGATGTTTTAGAAGTGATCTCTGCCCCCGTATTTTGACCATCCACTTACTTTTCTTTCCAAGTCTTGCATTAGCAGTACCTCTTCTTTTTCCTTGTCCCTTTTGCCTGCCTTTTGCTTTCTGTTTCTGCCTTAGTCGTATTCGACCGCGTGAATTTCCAACTGCAGGCTTCTTTTTGATGTAACCAAGACCAATGAACTTTCTAATGTCGCCTCTTGTCATTGCACTGTTTACTTCGTCAAGAGCCTCTGGATCGAACCATACACGAGTCTGACCCACTTTAAGAACGCTTGCAGCGAGTCTTCTTTGTGTGTTTGCCTCTCCCCTTCTTTTCATTAGTTAAGCACCTTTATCCCGATTTTTTTTGCAGCCTCTCTGAAACCATTAATTTTGTTCTGACCGAGGCGTGTTGAAAAGCGGACTGCCTGAGTCTTAGGTTCAATCGCTTCCAATTCTTTTAGATTTTTTATCAAAATATCTTCATAACCGGAAGGATGTAGACCTCTTACTATTTTAGGAGTGCCATAACCTTTTCCAGGAGTCTTTGGACTTCCACCCTTTCCAAGCCTTTGTTTACTCTGGCGTCCTTTTGGAGCCTTCCACTTAGTTGGAACACGTTTGTATCTTGTTGATTCCTGTCTCCTGAAGACTGGTTTTTTCTTCCTGAGCCTTTTAATAAGTGATTTTCTTTCATTTATAGTAGTCATTTCTTTGATACGACATATATTCCATCCTGGAATATTCGAGTGTCCCTCCCTCTTAACTTTGTTGCATTCTGGATATTACTTGCAGTCTGGCCTACATTCTCTTTATCAATTCCTGAAACAATGACCTTCTCTTTTTGGAGCTCAACTTCGACTCCATCCAAAATCTTTGCCTTGCGGGGAACTTTTTCCCCATAGAAATTGTGAACCTCAACAACTCCATTTTCTTCTTTTAGAGTGATTGGAAAATGTGTATAAACAATATTCAAAGTATATTCATATCCTTCTGAAACTCCCTTTATCATATTCCTGAGATGTGAAGCATATGTACCGATGATTGCCTTGAATTCCTTCCTGTCATTTTTTGATTCAAATATAACTGAACTGTCTTTTTTTCTGAAAGAAACCCCAGGATAAACCAGCTCTCTTTCTATTGCGCCCTTTTCACCATTTGCCTTGAGAACTGAGCCCTGAACTTCGACAATAACTTCGGAGGGTACTTCAACAATTTTTGAATGATTTTCAGCCATTAGTATATATACGCCAGAAGGACGCCCCCTATTTTTTTCTCATATGCCTCTTCATGAGTAAGAATTCCCTGAGAAGTGCTCAATATTATGTGACCGACTCCTTTTGCAGGCAAATAACGTCGTTCATACTTTTCTATGTCAGATAGTTGAACTGGGAATCTTGGTTTGATAACTCCACACTTGCTTATTTTTCTGATAAGCGCTACATTGAAAGCTCCACCCTTTCGATTTTCTTCTTCTTTGAAATCAGCAATATATCCTTTATTTTTGAAAACCTCAAGAACGTTTTTTAGCATATTGGAAGCAATAAGAACTGTACATTCAGACTTGCCGTTATTTGAATAGTTCTGTATGTTCACCATAGCATCTGAAAGGGGGTCATGCATCATTTTTTTTACCTCAATTGAATTTTTTGAATCCTATCCTCGGAGCCTCTTCCCTGAAGCACCGTCCACATAGATTTATTCCGTATTTCCTCACTTTTCTGTTGTAGCTCTTGCACAGAGTGCAATTAAGAGATGTTTTTCCTATTTTTCGTGAAGCCATTAGTCATATTCCTCCGGTTCAACGAACTTTATTGTGTAGTTCTTCTCAAAGAACTGTCTGGATTCATCATAGGAAACGCGATTCTTTTTTGGAAGTCTAGTCTTTTTTATCTTTCTCTGGGCAATCCTTGCTCCAGGTTTTACAAGATGTACAGACACATTCATTCCAAACATACCTACATCAGGGTCATACTTCATATGCGGAAGGTCCATATACTCCACAACTCCGAAGGACAGATTTCCCTCTCTGTCAATCTGCGTTGGTTTTAGCTCGTTTTCAACTGCCTCGAAGGCCTGATTGAGGAAGGTGTTTGCATCTTCGCCTCTCAGTGTAAGTTTGACGCCGACTTGGCCGTTCTTTTTGACATTAAATTCTGGAATTGCAGCTTTTGCAACAGTCCGGACCGGTTTTGCAGTGAACATTCTGCTAAGAAGGATCTCAGCCTTATTCAATTTGTCTTTCTCTCCACCAGCACCAATGTTTACGCTAACTTTTGATATTTTTATCATTTCTCAACAGGAAATAGTCGGCTTAAACGGGTTTTGAACTCGTCTTTGCCTTCTTCCAGAACCACCTCTTTGGTTTTTTCATCAATGTTCTTAATCTTACCTGTCCTTCCAACATTGTTTCCGGAAAGAACATATGCACTTCCTCCAGTTTTTAGCTCGATTTTACCTGAAAGTTTGCCGTCTTTAAGACCAAGTTTTAGAGAATCCCCTGTACTAAACTCATCCTTTGGAACTAAAATATTTGAACCACCCCAGAGATTCAACTGAACCTTACCACCCTTTAAAAGAGTTTTTCCCTCGATTCTGCAAAACCTGTAATCTTTACTGTAAGACTCCAGTTGGATTTTTCCTCTGCGAGTTAGAGTAACAAGGAATCTCCCTTCCTCACCAAGATCTAGAACATCCATAGCCCCGACAGAAAACCGTGGCTCTGTTACAACCCGTCCATTGACAAGTATTTTTCTTGTTTTCAGTATATTGAGAACTTCCTTGGCAGTTCTAGCATGACCCAGAACATCCCTGATAAGTGAACGCAGGGGAATTCCTTCAGTTGTAGTGTGAGCTCCCGGAACTGCACTAGTTACCCAAGGCTGAGTCTTCCTTTCTACAGGCCAGCTTCTTGGTGCGTTTAGACGCTTAATGTGAGGCATTATTTCTTTTCCTCCTTTGAACTTTTTGAATCTGATTTGACCTCAGGTTTTTCATCCTTCTTTTCAGTATTGGAACCTTCTTTTTTAGGACTTTTCTTCGGAGAAACTGCCTTGAGTTCAGGTCTCTTTGATTTTGCAACCCTCTTAAAACGAAGCTTATCTGAAGTATTCAGTGAAGTAACTAAGAGATTTGAAGGAAGGAATGTAATAGCTGCCTTTCCACCGGCTACCTTGTCCCGAGTCTGACCCTCTATCTGAACACGACCAGTTTCCAAGTTAACCTCGAGAATTTTACCTTTAAGTCCCTTCAAAGAACCCCTCATTATTTTAACTTCATCTCCCTTTCTTACAGATATTGAACGTGTTCCGAGCTTTTCCCTGAGCTTCTTGTCGAGGTGAGATGAAATAAGACGCTGTCTGGCATGCATAGGAGCATTATACAGATACTTCCTCTGTTTTCTTGGTTGTTTTGAACTTAGCCAGCTTGTTGACCAATTTGCCTTCATACTACCACCTTCGCTGCAGAACCAATAGAAGACCACTTCTGTACTGCCTCTCTTGCAACAGGTCCTCTAATCTCAGTTGCCTTCATGGTACCCTCAGGAGTCATGACAACTGCAGCATTGTCTGAGAATTTTATTCTTGTTCCATCAACTCTAAGATATTCCTTTCTCTGTCTAACTATAACTGCAGGAACTACAGTCTTTTTAATGTCTGGATTTCCGGCTATTACTGAGCACATTGCAATATCAGAAACACCCGCAGACATTATCTGCCTCTTTCTTGTTTTCATTGTTTTGACCGCTATGATTCTAAGCTTCTTTGCACCAGAATTATCTGCGCAAGTAAGAACTGCTCCGACTGGAAGAGACTTAGTTAAGTCCCCTTTTGTCTTAACATGAACCTTGAGTTTTTTTCTTACTTTTCCCATTTTATTCGCTCCTCGACAATACACTGATTATTGTGTGACTCTTTGTCTTGCTAATAGGTCTGCAACTCTGTACAATGACCTCATCCCCTGTTTTTGCTGAGATACTTTCAGGATTGTGAACGGTAAGCCGAGTTGTACGTTTTTCATATCGCTCGAATTTAGTTATTTTTCGGACAAAGTGTCTGACAACGACTGCACTATTTTTCATTTTATCTGAAACAACAATAGCTCTAAAGGGATGTCCTTTAGTGGAAAAGTTAAGAGAAGTTATTTCAGGCTCCGCTGGAGCTGTGCTTTTCTTCTCTGCTGCTTTTGGAGCAGTTTTGCTTTTTTCTTCTTTTTTTACCATTTTTTTAGTCTTTTTTTAGTTCTGTCCGCAGATCTCCCCACAAGAAGAGTTCCAAGGACATAGATTTTGTCCCCCTTCAGCGAAAAGCGAAAGGTGCATTCAGCCTTGGGAATACGTTTTGACTCGCCTTTTGTATCGGACAGTATTAATGTACTTTGTGTTTCGTCGATTACGGTACCTTGTAGGCCTTTTTTACTGGCATCTGTGCACTCAAGCACCTCCACTTCCAGCCCTATAAGCTCGTGTTGAACAATGTTCTTTTCAGAAATCATTGTGACACCGTGAACCCCTTTTTTGGCAGTATTTTATGAAGCTTCCTGACATTGTCGCCCTGAAGTTCGATTGCGCCGTTTTTGACGGCACCGCCGGTTGCACATGCTTTTTTGAGCTCAGAAGCAACTTGTTTTACCATATCAGCACTTACACCTTCCACAATTGTCACAAGTTTTCCGTATGTTCTTTTTTCCGTACGGAGTGTGACAGTTGTTTGTTCGCGCTTTACGTCTTCACAAAGACATAGTTCCTTTGGAAGCCCGCATACTGAACAAGTTAAATCCTCAGCCATTGATTTTGTAGCCTTTAATACCTCCTATTGTTTTTATTCTTGCGATTGTTTTTTTCATTTCAGAGAGTTTTCCTGCATTTTCTGCAACCCCACCTGCAGAGAGTTTTGTGTACTCTGTAAGAAGCTCTTTCCGCATCTCGATTAACTTCTCCTGCATAACCTTCTCAGACATTTCCATTATCTCACTGTTTCTCAGAAGAACCATTATTTCTTAGCCTCCTTCTTTTCCTCGGATTTCTTTGAACTTGTTTTTGCCTTTGTCTTTTTTGTAGGAGTTTTTTTCTCCGTCTTCGTTGCTTCAGGCTTTGCTTTAGGAGCCTTTGCTTCTTTCTTCTCAGGAGCTTTAGATTCGGATTTCTTCTCCGTCTTTTCTGATTCATCAGAAGAAACGCCAATAGATTCCTGGAGTTTCTGCAACTCTTCATTGCTCCCTTTTCCATCCAAATCCACAGATTCTGAAATAATTTGACTGTCATCCAAGACCAGAGCTGCCAGTTTAACTGGGTCAGCAGGTGGTGCAATTCTAATTTTAACACCTACAACTCCAGCTTTTCTCTTAGCCTGTTTCACTGATGTTTCAACAGATTGGAGAGCAGTTTCTCCAGAATATTTTATATATCCCGCCATAAACTTCTCCTTTCTTGACCTTTCTCCGCTTAGTTTTCCACTTATCTCAATTAAAATTCCAAGAGCTCCCTTACCCATAACTCTCTTGATAAGACCATTTGAAGCCCTTCTAAAGTGAATTCCTCTCTCAATAGTAGAAACCAACTGCTCAACCATAATTGATGGATTAAATTCAGGAACATTGACTTCCTGAACCTCTATCTGAGGGTTCTCAATATTAAATTTCTTAGACAATTCAGATGTAAGCATCTGTATGTTCTTTCCCTTCCTTCCGATAACGAGTCCTGGCTTTACTGCAGTGACAATAATTCTTGTTCCAAGTGGTGTTCTTTTGACATCTACATTACCAACTCCGACATTGTCAAGACTATTCAGAACAAATTTCTTTACTCTTACTTTGTCAATGGATTCCTTTATCAGCTTTCTTTCAATCGCCATTATTTTGACACCTCGTTTTCTTTACTGTTTTCGGAAGCTTTTGGCTCTTCATCCATTACCTCTTCTGCCTCATTTATGAGCTCGTCCGTTGTTTTCTCGCTTTCTGGTTTTGCATCAGCCTTTGAGAGTTCTTCACTTTCTTTAGACTCTTTCTTTTTCTCCGTCTTCTTTGCTTCAGGTTTTTCCTTAGGAACCTTTGCTTCTTTCTTCTCAGGAGCTTTAGATTCGGATTTCTTCTCAGTATTCTCTACTGCTTTTTTTTCTATCTTTTTTGCTTCAGGTTTTTCCTTAGGGGCCTTCTTTTCAGTTTTCTCTTCTGTTTTTGGAACAGAAACTGACTCCTTGGCAACAAGTTCTATATGAACAGTTGGATGATTGTGTGCCCCGCCTTTGTATCTTCCAGGGTTTATTTCTCCACGGTGCGTTGCAACATGGAAAAGTTTCAAATTGTCTGCTTCCATGCCTTTGTAAACTGCATTTGCCCTCAAAAGATTTAGAGCCTTCATAAAACCCTTACTGGTATTCAAAGGATATCGTCCAGGACCAATCTTCTTTCTGTGAGCAACGCCTCTGTTAAATCTTCGGTAAGGAACTGCTTCTTTCTGTTCCATAACATTTGAGAGAAATGTTTCAGCTCTTGGAAGGCTCATAGAACGAATAGCATTTGCAACCTCATATGCCTCTTTCGGGGAAATCCTCTCTGATTTAACCAAGGCTTTTACAATGCCTTCCTGAGTTCCCTGATAGGTATATCCTAGTTTTGCCATTTCTACTTGAGCGATACGAACTTACTTGCTCTTGTTGCCCCCTTTCCTGGTGCTGTGTGCATTACACGCCTTCTTGTAGGAGAAAGTTCACCGAAATACATCCCAATCATATCGGGAAGAATCTTTACGCTGACAAACTCCTTTCCATTGTAAATTGCGAATGTCCGTCCTATAAATTCAGGAAGAACTATCATATCACGGCAGTGAGTTCTGAGCACAGCCTTGGAATCCTTCCTGGACCTCTTTAGAAGCGCTGCCCTTCTGTCCTTCAATCCACGATTTAGAGAACGCCTTGTTCTAGATTGAGCGAGATTCATGAATTCCTCTACACTGAGCTTCTGAAGCTCTTCTAGACTCAATCCGCGATATTTGAATTCTTTTCTTGCCATTTATTCCCTACCTCTTCTTACCTGTCCTCTTAGGACTGATAGTTCCAACCTTCCTTCCAGGAGGAGCGTGTCTTGATACAGTTTTTGGCTTACCAACATGAGGGTGATTTCCCCCACCAAATGGGTGGTCTGTTGGGTTCATGTGGATACCGCTTACACGAGGGTGTAGCTTTCCACGGGCTCGCATAGCCTTTCTTTTTACTCCACCTTTGATGAAAGGTTTCTCCAAACGACCGCCTCCGGCAACAACGCCTACATTTGCACGGCATTTGGAGTTCAGAGTCTTGAATGCACCTGACTTCATTTGAACAACTGTTCCTGTTGGATCGTGAGAAACTATTTTAATAAATGAACCTGAAGCTCTGGCGAACTTTCCGCCATCACCAGGATTTGATTCAACATTATATACAAGGGTCCCTTCAGGAATTTCAGAGAGGAATACGGAGTTTCCGAGACTTGTATTTGCAGAAGGTCCTTTGGAAACTTCATCTCCAACACTCAAGCTATTAGGAGCAATAAGATTGTCAATTGAACCATCTTCGAATTTAACCTTTGCAACAGGAGCAGTTCTTCCAGGATCATGTATGAATGAAATTACTTTACCCTTGCTAGTTCCTTCAGCAAATGACTGAAGAGACGCATGCTTAACAGCGCCCTTAAAGCGATGTCCTGGGGATTTTCTCCTTGGACTTACACCTATCCTTTGTGCTCTAATTCTTTTTCCCATTGTATATCAATCTCCTTAGAAAGCTCCTATTCGGCTGGCGATTTCCTCAGCAGAAAACTGAGGGTCCAACTTTACAATAGCTTTTTTGAGTCCTTTGAATGTTCTCTGAGTGACAACACCCTTGACTTTTACCTTGTATGCCTTCTCTACTGCAGTGGCAATTTCTTCTTTGTTGGCAATTTTAGAAACTGCGAATGTTAGTTTATTTTCACTACTTGCCATTCCAACGGCCTTTTCTGTCATGAGAGAGTACAAAAGTACTTCGTATGGTTCCATTTATGCAAACCTCCTTTGCAAATCTTTTATAGCAGATTCTGTCCAGATTATAAGACGTCCAGCATGAGAACCTGGTGCAAGCATTTCCATGTCCAGCTCATTTACTGAAACGGCTGTGACTCCTGGCATATTTCTTGCTGCCCTCAAAATTGGCTGCCTTTCCTCTGTACTTGGAACAACTAGAAGAGGTCCTGTTTTTGTTCTGTATTTCCTTCCTCTTAGTTTCCCAATTCCTGCTCTGATACTTCGCTTAGAACTTCTTTCAAGTTCTTCAGAGAGACCAATTGCGGAAAGAGTCTCCTTAACTCCTTTCGTCTTTTCAAGAGACATGAAGGTATCATCTACGACAAGCGGAAGAGTTATATCTCCAATTGCATGTCCGCGGCCTTTTACTAGTTCAGGAACCACAGTAGATGCGATTGCACTGCGCATTGCTTTTCCTAGTTCCTTGTCGTTCATTTTTTTGATAAGAATTTTACAGCTCTTAGGAGGGTGAGCCTGCCTTCCGCCGACAGTTCCGGGGATTATGGCACCTCTTCCTGCTGCAGGGAACCATCGTCCTTTGCTCCTGTATCTTCGACCCTTTGCTGACCTTCCTGCTCTTCGTGGACCTGCCTTTGTCCGAGGTATACGGGACATTCCCCCACCAGTTCCCCATCCAGTTGCAGTTGTTCTGAAACCAGCACGTACATCAGCCCCTTTTGGCTGGAAAGACCGACTTCTAATAGAATGGAAAGCCCTCCTGATAAGGTCAGGTCTGAGCTCCTCTGAGAAGACCCTAGGCATATCTATGCTCTTTCCTTTCTTTCCATCAAGTTTCAATATAGTTGCCTTCATTTTAACGACCCTGCTTTGACTCCACGCTTACGTAGCTAATTTCAGGTTCTCCGCGAGCCTGCTTCGATCTGACAGGAGCTCTTAGCCTGACCAATCTCTTTGCAGGACCAGGAACTGAACCCTTTATAGCTATGTAAGCTCCGCCAATAACACCATAATTTATGAATCCGCCCTTAGGGCTTACTGACTCCCCATTTTCACCAATCTGAACAATCATCTTATTGAACTCTGTCCTTGAACCGTAACCCATCTGACCAGCCATCGGAACGGTCCAGCGTGTTGGAGATGCTCTGTTACCAAGAGAACCAACGTGTCTTGCCTTTCCGTGACCCTTTCTATAGTCAACTTTAACTCCGAATCTTTTGACAGGACCCTGCATTCCCTTTCCTTTTGTAACAGCGACAACGTCAATATATTCGCCTGCCTTGAAAACATTATTTGGCTTCTGCCTCTTTCCGAGAAGTGACTTTGCAAATTTAAGCTGTTCTTCAAAGTTTGAACCACCTATTGCTATTTCAAAAACCTCCGGCTTCTTCTTAGGAACAGAAGCTTCAGAAGGAAGCGTTGAAACGAGAAGAGTGACACGGTCAGCGTCAGAAGGAGGAGGAGAAGGAGTTTTTTTAGGAATATTTATTTTTTTGGAGATGTGAGGAGAAAGAGAGTTCAGATTTTCAGCCCACAGCTCACCAGAAGGTTTGAAGCCATAGGCAGATCGCTTGTAGAATCTGACAGCAAATGGGAGTATGTCAGGGCACTCAAGAATAGTGACCGGTGTAAAAACGTCCTTTCCAGCACTTGCTGAGTCTTTACGAGGATCACGAACAAACATGTGAGTCATACCAGCTTTGTAACCGGCAAAACCAAGAAGTCTAACATCATCAGAAATCGGCCAAGTCCTCACTCTAGGATAAATGCGAGCAGCCCTTTTCCTGGGACTGTATGCCATGGATCCGCGTCTTGGACTGTGTATTCTGGGCATGAATTCTCCTGTTTTGGAAGATTTGTCGGGATATTTTCAATCACCTTGCGTACTCCAGAGGGCTCAGATGAGACCCTATGATGTCAATCTAAAAAGCTAGTTTTAGCGACCGCCTATCTATATTGAATTACCTATATAAAGTTTGCTTCCAGCCTAAAAACTCTACGATTGTAAACCCTGTGATAGTGTAGTAATTATTCGAGACTGCAACCAGTTATATCAGAAAGAGTCTGAAGTGACTGAACACCTGAATAGGTTCTGCCATCAATTATCCAAGAAGGGTAGGATTGTATGTTATTTTGCCTGCAGAGCTCAGGTTTTGTATTCTTTCCCTTGGAATCACACTCAACATAGAGAACCCCAGAAATGCTGTCACCAAACATTTCTTTCTGGGTAGTACAGTGAGGGCACCAGTAGGCACCATACATAACTGCATTACTCTCAGCAAGGCATTCTGTAAAGCTGTCAAGAGAGTAATCATGACCGGCTGTGACAAAACCGCTTACCTGAGGTTTGAATATTAAAACACCTGCAATAATAATTACAATGGAAGCAGTGAGTATTACAGTTTTCTTAGACATAGCATAGAAGTGCCAGACTTAGCTTATATATTATACGGAAAAGGATTTATATCTAGGAGCCATAGCTTCTTATATGGCGCTTGGAATTTTCAAGAAAAAAGTTCAGGAACACTATATTGATGAAGGAGGGCCCGGCCTAGAGGGTCTCAAAGCAGAGAAGAATATAGAAGAACTCACACTTGAAGAAGAAATTTTCAGAGGAATGAAGGATGAGTTTGTGGAAGTTGACGGCGAAGAATCCCTGAAGCAATCCACGAGTCCGAGAGACCCACCAATACTTGTAATGAGAACGGATTACAACCCAGTAAGTGTGTGGCACAGGCTACCAGTCCGTGGAGCATCAGGGGCCAAGCACATTCCGGATTTCGTAATTTACAGTGGAAGTCACAAAGTTCCACCAGCAGGAAAAAATCCTGAACTAATAATAGAATGCAGGCAAATGCCTGATGAGGCCTCCAACAGAATAGATGCAAGAGCTGTTGGAGACTTGGTAGCAAAGACCGTTGATCTCCTTCCTTCGAATGCTATACTAGTAACTAACAGACAGCTTGCAGACTATGCAAAGAGTTTTGCAAGCCAGTATGGAATTGCTCTGATGACGAATGACCTCGATCTGAACGGAAAGGTTTCTAAAATAATAAACGCCCATGACAGAAAGGTTCAGGGAAAATTAAGGGAGCACATTGAAAAGGCAATAAAGAAACTCGGTAGTTTGGAAACTTCCAGAGCCCCCAGAAAGGCGCCGGAAGAAGGTTCGAAGGCAGAAGTGAATTTGGGACAGCAAATAAGTGACGCACTTGGAGCACAGGCAAGTATGAATGCCGATGATATTGCATCAGTACTCAAGATTCCGTCCAGCGTTATTGTGAACGAACTCTACAAGCTAGAAAGGACTGGAAAAGTTGGTCGCGTCGCGAACAAAAACGGAAATGCAGAATCCAATGTAATAAAGCAAGAGTGGGCTTTGAAGAAGAAGGATTGAGACACCGTAATAGTTTTATTAAAGATTATATACAAGACCTAGCTATGCCGCAGTCGCATAACCTGGTATTGCACCGGTCTCGAAAACCGGGTCCTTCTGGACATGTCGGTTCAAATCCGGCCTGCGGCGCTCAGCCATTTTCATTTCGAAATCTTTTTTAAGTAAAGTACTTTAGAGAAACTTTGACAGAGGCATAAATAATGTTTGAAAGACTACGAAAATACGGAGACAGGCCAGAGACAGAAATCGCCATTGAAGTTGGGCTAATGTTCCTAGCACTTTTCATAACAAAAATAGTTATGGCTGAGCTACTCATACTTCTGACAATCATAGTACTGCTCTTGGCGAACTTTGCAGTCCGCTATGAAAGAAATGAATGGAAGGTTTTTGTTCTCGGAACCCTTGTAGGCTTTACAATGGAATGGGCAGGAGATGCCCTCTATCACCAGTTCACCTGGAAACAGACATTTGTAGACCAGACTCTTTTCGGAATGCCACTCTGGCTTCCAGTACTGTGGGGCTACGGTTTTGTGATGGTGCGAAGGATAGGAAACGTTCTTGTCCACGAAAAGCACTATAAACGAGCCGAGCCAAAAGCTGACCACAAAGTATTTAACAAACAATAAACTCGTATAAAAAGCATCACTACTTGCATAATACGATGGGAAGCAGAAAGCACACTAACTACAAGCAAAGGCTTGGAAAAATCGCGAGGCACGCGAAGAGAGTTCCACTCTGGGTTATTGTCAAAACTCACAGAAGAGTCAACAGCCACCCAAAGAGAAGGCACTGGAGAGTCGGAAAGACTAAGGCATAATGGCTGAAACTACTAAAAAAGATACAAAAACTGCCAAGAAATCAGCAAAGGCTGAGAAGTCAGAGAAGCCTGAAAAAATTGAAAAGGTAGAGGAAGCTGAGACTGCAGAAAATTCTAAGGAAGAAGTCCCTAAGAAACTGAAAAAAGTAAAGGAAGAAGTCCCTGAAGAAGAATTCAAGGCCGTTTTGACAAGAGTTTACACAATCCCACTTAGAAAAAAATATAATACAACTTCAAAGGCAAAAGACGCTTCACGCAGAGTAAGAAGTTACATAGAACAACACGTAAAACCTACTGCAATACACATAGATCCAGAACTTAACGAACAAATTTGGAAGCGCGGATACAAGAAGGCGCCTGCAAGCGTACGAGTAAGTGTTGAGAAAAACGAAGAAGGTCTTGCACGCGTAAGTCTCAGAAAAACTGAGTAATCATATTATGACAGCCAATACTAAGCTTCAGAAAACTATTGAGAAATATAATGTGAAGAAGGCTCAGATAGAAAGCCTTGCACGCGAAATGGAAACACTAGCAAACAGTCGCGCAAGCCTGGATGTCTCAAAGGAAGCCCTCGAAACACTAGATGGAGCCAAAAAGGGAAAGGAGATGCTCGTCCCACTTGGCGTAAACATATTTTTGAAAGCAGTTATTGAAGATCCTTCCAAGGTAGTAAAAGGTATTGGAGCAGGGCTTTTCAAGGACGCAGACATCAAGGAAGCCATGAAAGATACAGAAGAGGCAATAGAAAATTTTGAGAATATTAAAACAAAAATAGAAGCAGATTTCAAGAAAACAGCCGCAGAAATGGAAACACTTGAACCCGAACTTGAAAAAATGATGGCTGATAAAAGAGCTAAAGACTAATAAGCAGGAGTCGTATGATTAATTATGTTTGGAAATCTTAAAAAGAAGCTAAAGGGCTTTTTCGACAAAGCTGGAAAAGAGGCAGAAACAGAGGAAGTAGAAGAGGAAGTTCTTGTTGAAACAGAAGAAGACCTTGAAGCTCCAAAGCTGTCTGCTAAGAAAAAAACAAAAGCCAAGAAAGAAACAAAGAAAGAGAAACTTGAAGAAGAGAAGAAAATAGAAGATACCAAAGCTGAAAAGCCGAAACGGAAACGAAGCATTCTCAAAAAAATAACAAGGAGGCACATTTCAGAAAAGAGCCTTGACAGCATATTATGGGAACTTGAGCTTGCTCTTCTTGAAAACGATGTTGCAAAGGAAGTAACTGAAAGTATAACTGCAGACACACGAGAGATATTACTTGAAACGGATTTGAAACGAGGAGATACTGCAGAAAATGCAATAACAAGCTCCCTAAAAGCTGCTATCGAAAATACTCTAGATGTAGGAGACTTGAATATTATAGAAAAAATAAAGGAAAATGAAGAACGTCCGACATTAATATTGTTTGTTGGTTTTAATGGCTCAGGGAAAACTATGACAATTGGAAAATTTGCACAAATGCTTCAGAGCCAGGGAATCACCGTAGTTATGGCGGCAGGAGACACCTTCCGAGCGGCGGCAATAGAGCAACTGGACATCCATGCAAAGGTTCTGAAAGTACCGATTATAAAACAACAGAGAGGTTCCGATGCTGCAGCAGTAATTTATGACGCAGTTGAACATGCAAAGGCAAAGGGGATTGATGTTGTACTCGGAGACACAGCAGGACGCTCTCATGCGGACTCGAATTTGATGGACGAATTAAAGAAAATTGTAAGAGTAAACAACCCAGATATAACAATTTTTGTTGGAGATTCGCTTACAGGAAACGACGCGTCAGAACAGGCGAAGAGCTTCAACGATGCAGTGGGAATAGACGCATCTGTCCTGACAAAGGCAGACTGCGACGTCAAGGGAGGAGCCTGTATATCTATAAGTCATATGACAGGAAAACCGATAATTTATCTCGGAACCGGGCAGGGCTACGAGGATATTGAAGAATTCAACCCGGACTGGTTTGTAGAAAAGGTTTTCGAATAATTATAAACTCTGAAAGTTAAACAATATTTTTAAGTGCTCAGCCAAGAGCAGGTTTATGAGATGGCCGATTTTCACTTTAGCAGCTCTTGCACTAATAAGCAGTCCAGCACTAGCCGCAGATTTTTCGATAGCCCAAGGGGATGCAATTGAAATAGATTTGAACTCAACAGGACGATTTTCCAGGGACGTTTCATTTGTAGTTGCAAGCCCTCTGAAATATTCTTTAAATGGAACGAGGCTTACTGTAAATGCCTCAGGAAGAGGACTGCATTCCATAGCAATTCTCGCCAGCGATGAAGGAAGCCACTCCACACTTGTTTTTTCCATAGAAGTAAATTTGATTGAATTAGTTGATGGAGAAAATTTGATACTTGTTTCTCTCTCAGAAACTGAGAATTTTGATTTCGAAACTGAAGTGGGGGAGAGCTTTGAAAATGAAAGTGAAGAGATTGTAATAAATCAGACAACAGGGAGTCCGTCAGAAATTGGAGGGATATTAAATAAGAAGCTTGGAAAAATGATGATTGGAAGTGGATTTCTGATGTTTTCAGCAGCACTTGCTCTGAAAGCAAGAAATCAGAGCTTTCTCTTTATGCAGTAGTCAGCAAATTCAAGAAGGATATTTTTAGCTTCCGAATCTGGAAAAATGTCTAATGCAGATTTAGCCTCACTTAGAAATGCTTCCGCCTTTTCCTTCACGAACTTTATTGAAGAGCTTTTTTCAAGGAGAGAAACAGCTTCCGAAACAGAATCATCTGAAGTTTCATTTGAAGAAGTATTTAATATTTCAAGAAGTCTTTTTTTGTCTTCAAGCTCTAAATTTGAAAGAGCATGGCATACGATACTTGTTTTCTTGCCTCTTTTGATATCAGAATTTTTAGTTTTGCCTGTAGAATCCGAAGAAAAATCTATAAAATCATCCCAGAGCTGGAAGGCAAGCCCCCAGTTTTTTGAATATTTTGAAAGAGCCTCCAACTGGGCATCTGAAGCTCCTCCAAGAACAGCTCCGATTGTGACTGAAGCCTCAAGAAAGGCTCCAGTTTTTAGAGCCGACATTTCAATATACTCCTCAAAGGAAACAGTTTCACGGATTTCGAAATCCAAGTCAAGAGACTGTCCTTCACACATTTTGATAATACTTTTCGAAAATTCTTTCGTTATACGTAGCAAGATTTCAGAATCTGCATCAGTTTTCAGAATTTCACCATATGAAAGAGAAAAAAGACCGTCCCCGGTATTTATTGCAATTGAAGTTCCGTATTTTTTCCAGAGACTTTCCCTGCCACGGCGCAAGTCGTCCTCATCCATTATATCATCGTGAACCAAAGTAAAGGAATGTGCAAGTTCAAGAGCGCTTGCCGCGTTAACTGCTTTATCTGAATTACCTCCAGAAATCTCACAAGACAGGAGACAAAGGAATGGTCTGACACGCTTTCCTCCTGAAAGTGTGTGATACTTCATCGGCTCGGAAAGCTGCACACCGATTCCTTCAAGAACCGCTTCAATGGCTGTATCAACTCTTTTAGCACGAGAACGTATCTCCTGTTCAAGATTCATACTCAATAAGTATATAATGAGATTAAATATATGTTGGATATGGCTCAGCCAAGTATAGGCGACAAGGTTAAAATAAAAGCAAAGAAAGCCAGCTACGAAGGCATTTTAATGCCGCGGAGCGAGTTGTCAGACAAAGAACACATAGTGCTTAAGTTGAATTCAGGCTATAACATAGGAATTTCAAAAAAAGATATTTCAAAGATTGAAAAACTGCCAGAAAACATGGAGACTAAATCTCCGAAAACAAGAGTAAAAGTAGGAAAGGGCCTTCCCAAACTTTCTCTTGTATCAACTGGAGGAACAATAACCTCCAAAGTTGATTATAAAACTGGAGGTGTTTCTCCCTTCAAAACAGGAGAAGAACTTCTGGCAGAAATGCCAAAACTTGCAAAAATTGTACAGATAGATGATATAATACAGCCTTTCAGCCTTCTTAGTGAGGATATTGGCCATAAAGACTGGTCCAAAATGGCAAAGGAAGTTTACAAAGAACTTGGTAAAGATAAAGAGGGTGTAATAGTAACGCACGGAACAGACACACTTCATTATACCTCTGCAGCACTCTCGTTTATGATACAGGATTTAAACAAACCAGTAGCAGTTGTAGGTGCTCAACGGTCAGCCGACAGAGGAAGTTTCGACGGACAGATGAACATGTTATGCGCAGCACATTACTGCCTTTCAGACATTTCTGAAGTAGCGATAGTTATGCACGGAGAAAGTTCTGACGAATATTGTATAGCAAGCAGAGGAACGAAGGTCAGAAAAATGCACTCCTCTCGGAGGGACGCCTTCAGACCTATAAATGAGGAAGCGATTGCAAAAATATGGCCTGATGGAAATATAGTAATGTCAGGAACGCAGCACAGTGAACGAAGTAGTGGAAAACCGAAACTCTTAGATAAGGTGGAAGAAAAAGTTGCCCTGATTTATTCCTATCCTGGAGCAAGGTCAGATATTCTTGAACACTACATAGACAAAAAATACAAAGGAATTATAATAGCCGGAACCGGATTCGGTCACGTTGCAACTCAACCACTGGACAAGAAGGACAGTTGGTTAAAGTCTGTAGAAAAGGCAATTGACAGCGGAATGTTTGTTGGAATGACAACTCAAACACTTTATGGAACAACAGACTCAATGATTTACAGTGCTGGAAGGCTTTTAAAAAATGCAGGAGTTAGTTACCTCAAGGATATGCTGCCAGAAACAGCTTATGTAAAACTTGCCTGGACTTTAGGAAATTTCAAGCGTTCCGAAGTTGAGGAGAAGATGCTTGAGAACATTACAGGTGAGTTTAATGGCAGGATTCAGCCTGACAGCTTTTTGTATTAGAAACATATAAAAACCACTAATTATACAGATTCCTTAATGAGCAGACAAGATAATAATAGCCAGTAAGAATTCATTTGTCTAGTTATACTGCTCGTCTCGTTTTCATCTAAATCTCTTGGGTAGCCGAGGGTATAGTTATTCAATTTTTTCTTTGTCAGCTCATACTATGCCCGGATAGCACAATAGGTGGTGCGCTTAAAAAGACTAAGTTCAAAGCAGATGTCAAAGAACTTAGAGAGAAACTGTTAAAATACCTTTAATGCAAGACAGATTATGAAACCATCGCGCCTATGGGAGATTGACGCTCTGAGGGGAATTGCAATAAGTGCAATGATAATCTTTCATTTTTTGTTCGACCTTAACTACTTTGGAAGCCTGGGGTGGAAAATAGGGCAGGGTGGATGGTGGATTTTCGCACGATCAATAGCGCTAACATTCATAGTACTTGTAGGAATTTCCCTTACACTAAGCTACAACCGGAATAGGAGGAGCCTCACGCACTACACAAAAAGAGGCCTCAAAATATTCAGCTGGGGACTTCTAATCACTGCTGTGACCTGGATATTTCTTCCAGCAGGAACTATTTATTTCGGAATACTGCACTTCATCGGCCTTTCAATAATACTTGCTTATCCATTCCTGGCAAGAAGAAAATCAGCCTTTGTTGTAGGATTACTTGCCTTGTTTGCAGGGATTGTAATAATGGAACAAAGAGTTCAGACCTACTCTCTCTTATGGCTTGGAATTGCTCCCGCAAACTTTTATACCTTTGACTACTTTCCCCTCTTCCCCTGGTTTGGCTATGTCCTTTTTGGAATCTTTATAGGAAATTCACTCTATAAAAGAGGAGAAAGGCAGTACAAAATTCAGGATTTATCAACAGGGAAAACAATAAGATTCCTTTCATTTCTTGGAAGAAACTCCCTTTTTATATATCTGATACACCAGCCTATTTCAATAGCATTGGTGCTTGCAATAATAGGATAATTAAATAAACGCAGAAAAGAAAACCGAAATATGGACTACAAGAAGCTAGGGCTGAAAATAGGACTTGAAATACACCAGCAATTAGATACTGGTAAGCTCTTTTGCAGATGTCCAAGCGAAACTCAGGATGAAGACCCTGACTATATCATAGAAAGAACGCTTAGAGCAGTGGCAGGAGAATTTGGAATGGTTGACGCAGCGGCAATGCAAGCTGAAGTTCGCGGAAATAGATACAGTTATAATTTCTACAAAGATTCAAACTGCCTTGTAGAGCTTGACGAAGAGCCTCCAAAAAGAATTGATAGAGAGTCTCTATCAACGGCGCTACAGATGTCCCTTCTTCTGGATAGTAGAATAGTGGATGAGCTCCATGTAATGAGAAAGACTGTAATTGACGGCTCAAACACAACAGGATTTCAAAGAACCTCACTTGTATCCACAGGAGGACTTCTGGAAACCGCAGAAGGTGGAATCAGGATACAGACAATATGTCTTGAGGAAGATTCAGCCAGAATAGTTGGAAAAGAAGACGGAAAGGTGAGCTATAATCTTGACAGACTCGGAGTCCCTTTAATAGAAATAGCAACAGAACCTGACATACGAAGTCCGGAAGAGGCCAGAGAAGTGGCAAAAACGATTGGAGGAATGTTAAGAGCAACAAAGAAAGTTAAGCGAGGAATAGGAACAATCAGACAGGATCTCAATATATCAATAAAAAACGGTACCCGGATAGAAATAAAAGGAGTTCAGGAACTGAACTTAATTCCAAAATACGCTGAAAGTGAAATACAGAGACAGACCAGTCTTCTTAAAATAGAAGATGAACTTTCAAAGATAAGGATTTCTGCCGGAAAGCCGACAAATCTTTCAAAAACACTTGCGAAAACTAAATCAAAAATACTTAGAACAGCCCTCGATTCAGGAGGAGCAGTATTTGGAGCAAGACTTTCAGGCTTTGCCGGAATATTGGGCAGAGAAATCCAGGAAGGACGGCGTTTTGGAACTGAGCTTTCAGAATACGCAAAAGCCTATGGAGCAAGGGGTCTCTTCCACTCTGATGAGCTACCAGCTTACGGAATAAACGAGGAAGAAGTAAGTAAAATAAAACAGAAACTGGAAGTAGGAGAAACGGACGCATTCATACTTATAGCCGATGAGGAGGAAAACTGTAAAAAATGTATAAGTGTCGCATCAGACAGAGCACTTCTTGCCGCCAATGAATTGCCAGGAGAAACAAGGAAGGCCCTCCCTGACGGAAACAGCGCATATATGCGACCGATAGCTGGCTCAGCAAGAATGTATCCTGAAACAGATTTATCCCCACGCGCAATACAGAAAAGTCTACTTAAGGAAATGCAGAAAAATCTTCCAACAATGCCAGAGGAACGAGTTAAAGAGCTCAAGAAAAAATACTGTCTTTCCCAAAATCTTGCAGAAAAAATACAGAGAAGTGACTTCCTCAGAATGTTCGAACAAATGACAAAGGAAACCGAGGCAGACCCTGTCGTTATAGCAAGCACATTTACAAATGCTGTGAAATCACTGGATGAAGAATTCATACTCCAGGAAGGACACTATACTGAACTCTTCAATGCACTTTCAGCAGGAAAATTCAGCAAAGAAGCAGTCCCTAAAATTCTTGAAGCATGGAGCAGGACACCAGACAAAAGTCTTGACTCTCTTATTAAAAAGACAGGAGTAAAGGCAATAAGCCAGAAGGATTTGGAAAAACTGATACGGAAGATAGTGGAAAAGAAAGAGAAATTCATAAGAGAACAAAAAGAACGTGCTCTTCAACCACTGATGGGACTGGTAATGAAGGAAGTCCGCGGAAAGGCTGATGGAAAGATTATTATGAAAATTCTCAAGGAAGAGATAGAAAGGCTTAATACAGGAAAGGGACAGAATAAATAGATTACAATGGGTGCAAGACCAGCAAAACACGGAAGCAATGTCGGCAAGAAGAAGAGACCGAAGCACAGAAAGCGATAGCCAAACCGTCTTTAAATTTAAATAGAAGTAATATATACCACATTTATGCATGATTGTATAGTTATTGGAGGAGGTGCGGCAGGACTTGGAGCTTCGCTTTATGCTGCACGATTCAAACTTGACACAATACTTATAGCCCCTGATATGGGCGGAACAGGAAATATTGCCCACCGGGTTGACAACTGGATAGGCGACCCTGGAATTTCCGGAATAGAACTTATGCAGAAATTTATCAAGCACGTTAAGGAATACGAGGTTCCATTGATTAATGAAAGTGTAAAGAAAATAGAAAAGATTGAGGGCGGTTTTAAACTCACCACGAACAAAGCAGAGTATGAAGGAAAAGCAGTAATTTATGCCACAGGGATGAAACACAGAAAACTTGGAATACCAGGTGAAGAGGAATTCCAAGGAAAGGGAGTAAGTTATTGTTACACCTGCGACGCCCATTTCTTTAAGGACAAAGTTGTAGGAATTGTAGGTGGGGGAGATTCAGCAGGACTTGGTACATTACTGCTTTCAGAAATTGCAGAGAAAGTTTTCGTTCTTTATCGCGGTGAAAGGCTGAAGGCAGAGCCAATAACCACTGAACAGGTCTACGCCCTTGAAGAAAAAAATGTAAAAGTAATTCACAATGTTAATGTCACCGAAATTATCGGTGACAAAACTTTAACAGGAGTCAAGTTAGATAATGGAGAAAGTATGGAACTTGGAGGACTCTTCATAGAAATTGGTGCAGAACCTGTTGTTGAACTTGTAAAAGACCTGAATATTAATCTAAATGAACGTAAATTTATTGAAGTCGACAAACAGATGGCCACAAATCTTGAAGGATTCTACGCCGCAGGAGACGTGACTACGCACAGTAATTTGAAACAATTCATAACATCGGCCGCAGAAGGTTCTACAGCAGCCCAGAGCGTTTACAAATATTTGAAAAGTAAGAAATAAGTTAAGACTTGAGCTCTATACCAACAGGGCAGTGATCTGAACCCATTACTTTGTTAAGAATAAATGCACTTTTGACTTTGTCCTTAAGACCTTCTGAAACCAGAAAATAATCTATACGCCAGCCGACATTTCTGTCTCTGGCTCCAATAGCTCTATAACTCCACCAAGAGTAGTTCTCAGGCTCCTGATTAAAGATTCTGAAACTATCTACAAAGCCGGCATTTATGTAGGCGTCAAAGCCCGCCCTCTCCTGCTCAGAATAGCCGGCATTCCCCTCATTTTGCTTTGGTCTTGCAAGGTCAATTGCTTTATGTGCCACATTGAAATCACCACAAGTAATTACAGGCTTGCTTTTCTCAAGTGTTTTTATATAATTCAGAAAGGCTTTATCCCAGTCCACCCTGTAATCAATTCTTGCAAGTTCATTCTGGGCATTTGGAGTATAGACATTTACCAGAAAATAATCATCAAATTCACAGCTCACTACTCTCCCTTCTTTATCGTGCTTCTCAATTCCAATTCCATTAGTCACAGAGAGGGGCTCTTCTTTTGAGAATACTGCAGTCCCAGAATAACCTTTTTTCTCCGCTGAATTCCAGAACTTATGATAGTCATCAAGAATTTCATCCACCTGCTCCGGATGTGCCTTTGTTTCCTGAAGACAGAGAATATCCGGATTTTCTTTCTCCACAAAGTCGAGAAAGCCTTTTTTGAGGGATGCACGGATGCCATTTACATTCCAGGACAAAAGCTTCATAGCCAGCCTAGGGGGACAAACTTATTAAGACTTATGCATAAAGTCGGTCATGGCATTAACACTTGAAGCGATACTCTACTATATTTTTGTTTTAGACAGCAGTGTATATTTTGTCATGTCGCACACAGCAGGAAAATTTCACAAGAAATCAAAGCATCACCTCCTGGACAAGGTGCCTCTGAACAAATTATTTGCACTGATATACATCGGCCACGTTATATGGGTCGGAGTATCTCTACACAGGCTTGGAATATTATAATGGCAAGAGCTTCTGCGCACCCAATGCAGGGATTGGTAAAGTACCACGGTTTGAAAGACTCTGTAAAAAGAATACCATATCACGGAAGCATATCTGTCTGCACTGCACCGCTTGAAAGCACTACTTCAGTTGAATTTCATGACGGAGAGCACGACCAGATTGAGATAGACGGAAATTTAATTTCAGGAAGAGCTTTTGAAAGGGTAAAGACTGTTCTTGACGAAGTAAGAAAGATAGCCGGAAGCGATAAAACGGCAATAGTGCATTCCAAAAATTCCTTTCCACAGGGAGTCGGACTTGGCTCGAGCTCCTCAGGATTTGCTACACTTGCTCTGGCTGCCTTCGAAGCCTCCGGAGCAAACTATGATATGAAACTTGTCTCAGAAACGGCAAGACTTGGCTCAGGCTCAGCCTGCAGAGCAGTTACAGGCGGAATTTCAGAATGGATAACAGATAAATCAGGCTCTTATTCTGTACAGATAGGAAGTCCTGAAGATTTCAAAGACTGGAGTATTGTAGTTCCTTTAGTGGAGAGTATAACTTTAACTGAAAAGGCTCACGAAGAAGTTGAGACATCCCCTTTATTCAAAGCAAGGCTGGACTACATTGAAAAAACACTTAGTCAGATGAGGAATGCCGTCAAAAATAAGGAAGTCGAAAAAATATGGGAGCTCGCCGAACAGGATACAAGAAACCTACACGCAGTAACGATGACAGGGAGGGAAGGACTTCTTGCCTGGAATGCCGCGACAGCGGAAATAATGCACAGAACAACAGAGTTGAGAGAGGAATTTCCAATTTACTATTCAATAGACACAGGAGCGACACCCTACCTTAATACCTACAAAGAACACGAAAAACGAGTCATATCAGAGTTCAAGGAAACGCATGGAGTCAAGGAGATTTTAGTCTGCTCTGTCGGAGAATCTGCAAAAATACTATAGTATTTATAGATTAGAAAAATATAGACTTTAGGTGATATTATGGCTGAAAAAGAGGAGAATATAGAAGAAAATGCACAGGTAGGAGACGAAGACTACCTTCTAGATTTCTATGGGACCGAGTGTACACACTGCCACGAAATGGACCCTTTGACAGAACGCCTTCAGAAAGAAGAAGGAGTAAAAATAAAGAAAATCGAGGTCTGGCACAATGCCCAGAATGCCGCTTACTTACAGGAGCTTGACCAAGGAAAGTGTGGAGGAGTTCCATACTTCTACAACCTGAGGACAAAGAAAGGCCTCTGTGGTGCAGTCAAATACGAAAAACTCAAGGAATGGGCACTTGAGGAGCCTTCTGACTAATCCCATTTATTAGCATGGCTGAACAAGCAAAAAAGCCAGACTGGTTTAAGATTAAACTTCCGACTAGCAGACGATTTTCTAAAACACAGGCTATTGTCAAAAATTCCGGCGTGTCAACAGTATGTGAAGAAGCGAGCTGTCCGAATATCAGCGAATGTTGGACACAGGGAACTGCAACTTTTATGATAATGGGAGACACCTGTACGAGAGCCTGCCGATTTTGCGATATAAAAACAGGAATACCAAAAAAGCCTCCGGATTCTGAAGAGCCTGAAAAATTGGCAGAAGCCATAGAAAATTTTGGAGTTGAGTACGTAGTAATAACATCAGTAAACAGAGATGAACTTCCGGACGGAGGCTCAGAACATTTTGCAAAATGTATCAGAGCTATACAGAAACAGTGCCCCGACACTCTTATCGAAGTTCTGACTCCAGATTTCTTTTCTAATGAGAAACAAATAAAGAATGTTGTTAAGGCCAAACCAGATGTCTATGCTCACAATATAGAAGTCGTTAAAGAGCTTCAGAGCAAAATAAGAGACCCAAGAGCCAGTTATGAAAAATCCCTTGAAACACTAAGGGCTGTAAAAAAAATAGACAGTAAAATGCCAACAAAGTCATCGATAATGGTAGGAGTTGGAGAAAGTCAGGAAGAGGTTTTGACGGCTATGAAAGACCTGCGAAAAGCGAATGTAAATTTTCTGACAATAGGTCAATATCTGAGACCGACAGAAAGACATTACCCTGTAAAAGAATTTGTACATCCTGATATTTTCAAAAAATATGAAGAGAAAGGACTTAGGATGGGCTTTGAGTATGTTGCCTCAGGACCATTAGTTCGAAGCTCTTATAAAGCTGGAGAATATTACATCAAAAACATAGTGAATGGGAGAAATGGCAAAGAAGAAGGACTTATTTGAAGCATTCAAACCGCTTGATGGGCAGGTCTATCAAGTTCTTGACAAGAACGGAAAAATAGTTGGAGATGAGCCGAAGCTCTCTGACGAGCAGTTAAAGGAGATGTACTTCTACATGCTTTACACTAGAGTCTCTGATGAAAAAGCAGTGAGTCTGCAGAGACAGGGAAGAATGCTTACATTCGCCCCAGTTGCAGGACACGAAGCCCTCCATATAGGAAGCGCCTTTGCTCTTGACAAGGAAGACTGGGTAGTCCCCGCATTCCGGGAAACCGGAATTTATCTGGTCAGAGGAATGGAACTTCACAACATTTACCTTTACTGGAAGGGAAGTGAAGAAGGAGCCGTCCTTCCAGATGGAATAAATATGCTTCCAGTCTCTATACCTGTCGGTTCGCAGACACTTCATGGAGCAGGAATTGGATGGGCTCAGGCTCTAAATGAGGAGAAGGCGGCGACACTGACATTTTTCGGAGACGGGGCGACATCAGAAGGGGAATTCCACGAGGCAATGAATTTTGCCGCCGTATTCAAGACAAACACAGTTTTCATGTGTAACAACAACCAATATGCAATATCAGTTCCTATTGAGAAGCAGACTGCATCAGAAACTATTGCACAGAAATCAATTGCTTACGGAATGCCCGGAATAAAAGTTGACGGAAATGATATTCTGGCAATGTACAATATAACAAAACACGCCCTTGATAGAGCCCGTTCAGGAAAGGGTCCAAGCTTGATAGAGGCATTTACATACAGAATAGGATATCATACGACATCAGATGACCCAACAAAATACAGAGATCAGAAAGAAGTCGATGAATGGAAGAAAAAAGACCCTATACTCAGATTTAGAAAATATTTGAAATCTAAGAAAATTTGGACGGAGAAATATGAAGAAGAATTGCAGGCGAAGATTAAGGAAATGATCAAGAATGAGATAAAAATGGCTGAGGCATTTACAAATCCTCCTGCAAAAGCCTACTTCGAATATACTTACGCAGAAATGTACCCCTATCTCAAGGAACAGCAGGAAGAAATGCTTGCCTGCAGGAAATCAAAGGAGGATAAAGAATGACGGAAATGCACATGGTTCAGGCTTTGAATTCTGCCATGGATAATATGATGAAAGAAGATAAGAGTGTTATAATTCTTGGAGAAGATGTCGGAGTCGACGGAGGAGTTTTCAGAGTAACAGACGGACTTTTGAAAAAATATGGAAATAAACGTGTTTTTGACACACCGCTTGCCGAAGCTGGAATAGTTGGAAGCTCAATTGGTCTTTCAATAAAGGGCTTCAAACCAGTAGCGGAAATACAATTTATGGGCTTCGTCCTTCCTGCAATGCAACAAATAGTAGCTCATGCCGCAAGGATGAGAAACCGAAGCCGAGGGAAATACTCCTGTCCATTAGTTATCAGAATGCCCTGTCAAGGCGGAGTAAAGGCTCTTGAACATCACTCTGAAAGTACTGAGACCTTTTTTGCTCATACCGCAGGTCTGAAAGTTGTTATGCCCTCCACCCCTTACGACGCTAAAGGGCTTCTTATTTCAGCAATAAAGGACCCAGACCCTGTAATATTTCTTGAGCCGAAGAAGCTGTACAGAAGCATAAAACAGGAAGTCCCTGAAGAAGCCTATGAAATCCCAATAGGAAAGGCAAATGTCTTGGTCGAGGGAAGCGACATAACGATGGTTAGTTGGGGCTCGATGATGAGATCAACTTTGGAAGCCGCTGAAAAGCTTGTTAAAGAAGGAGTAAATCCAGAGGTAATAGATTTGAGAACCATCAGCCCGATGGACCACGACACAATTATAAAATCAGTAAAAAAGACAGGACGATGTATTATAGTACATGAAGCAGCAAGAACTGGTGGAATGGGAGCCGAAATTATGGCAAGAATAAATGAAAGGGCATTCTACAGCCTCGAAGCGCCGATAAAACGAGTTACTGGATACGATATAGTTATACCACTTCCAATGGGAGAGGACTGTTACTTCCCTGACGGAAACAAAGTATACCTAGGAGCAAAGGAGGTTCTTGAAGCCTGATGGTAAAGGAATTTAAGTTCCCGGATGTTGGAGAAGGAATTTCCGAGGGAAAGATTGTAAAGTGGGTTGTAAAGCCCGGTGACAAGGTCGAAGAAGACCAGATAATTGGAGAAATTGAAACAGACAAGGCAATTGTTGAAATGCCTTCTCCTTATGATGGTGTAATTAAAGAACTGAAAATTCCTGTAGGAGGAACCGTACACGTAGGAGAAGTTTTAGTATCTTATGAAGATGAGGAAGAAGAGCCTGTAGAAAAAGCAGAAGCTCCAAAAGCTGAAGAAAAACCAAAGGAATCAGTCGGAATTGTAGGAGATGTCTCAACAAAGGCAGGAGGAGTTCTTCCTGCAGGACTTCAGGGAAGAAAGTCCTCAGCACCTTCAGAGCACATAAAAGCAGTTCCAGCCGCAAGAAAACTTGCGAAAGAAATGAAGATAGACTTATCATCACTAAAGGGAAGCGGACCAGATGGTGCAATAAGTGTCAAGGACGTAAAGGCCGCATCTCCCGGAGAGAAGGTTGTTGAGAAGGAGCCTGAAAAGAAGGTAGAAGCTCCGAAAAGTGATGAAAAGGTAGCAGATGGGAAAGAAGAGAAGAAAATCAGAGTTGTAAAAAAATATGATATGTACGGTTACGTAAAACGGGTTCCTCTTTCCATGATAAGGAAAACAATTGCAAAGACGATGGTAAAGTCTTGGAGCGAAATACCTCATGTAACTCACATAGACGAAGCCGACGTTACAGAACTTGTTGAAGTAAGAAAAAGGGAAAAGGAAATAGCCTCTGAACAGGGAATCCATCTGACCTACCTTCCTTTCATAATAAAGGCACTCATGGGAGCCCTGAAAAAATATCCTGATTTTAATGCCAGTTATGACGAGGAAAATGAAGAACTCATTATCAAGCAGTATTACAACATAGGATTCGCAGTTGACACAGAAGCCGGTCTTATGGTTCCTGTCCTGAAACGCTCTGAGCAGAAAAATCTTATGACACTTGCAAAGGAGATGCAGGAACTGGCAGAAGTCGCAAGATCTAGAAAGATAAATATAATGGATATGCAGGGGGGTTCAATAACTGTAACAAATATAGGAAGCCTCGGAGGACTTTACGCAACTCCGATAATAAGACCACCTGAAGTCGCAATACTCGGACTCGGAAAAATATATGACAAGTTAGTTCCCGGAAAGGATGGAAAGCCTGAAGTCAGAAAGATTATGCCAATTTCACTTTCCTTTGACCACAGAGTCCTTGACGGTGCAAATGCCGCTCGCTTCGTAAGTGAAATAATAAGGCATCTTGCAGACCCAGATATTCTTTTAGTATAATGACAGGAGAGCACACGCAGGTAAAGTTCAAGAACTCCAGAGAGCTCGAACTTGCAGGAATTATGAATGAAGCACCAGATAGCAAGAGCGCGGTTGTTCTCTGCCACGGCTTTGGAGGATTTAAGGAAATGAAGATTCTGCACGAAACGGCAGAGGCTATACACTCCCGGGGAATTGCTGTTCTCCGCTTCGATTTTTCAGACTGCATGCTCGAATCAGAAGGAGACTGCCAGCATTTAACAGTGACAAATCAGCTTGATGACATAAAGGCGGCATTCGACTACCTTGAAACAAAGGGCTTTGAAAAAATAGGAATCGCCGGACACTCATTAGGAGGTTTTGACTCAATAGTATTCTCATCGAAGGACAGCCGACCAAAGGCAATTGTAACCTTCGGTGCAATAGCAAATCTTGACAACGATGTTCTTTTCAAAGACCATGTTGAAGATTGGAACGCAAGGGGAAAGAGAACCTTCAAACTGGAGAAGTGGGGAGAGGTAGAAATACCCTTCGCATTTTATGAAGACTTTGGAAAGTACGATGCAGCAGAGCTAATAAAAGATTTGACAATTCCAATAAGAATAATTCATGGAAGCCAGGACAAGATAGTAACTATGATAAATGCTGAACAACTTTTCAACAATGCCACGGCGATGAAAGACGTTAGAATAATAACGTCAGCAGGTCATATGTTTTCAGAGGAATTTGAAAGAATACAGGCTGCGAAAATGGCGGCAGACTGGTTTGAGGAATTCCTTCTTGGTAAAAGTAATAAATTTAAACAGCCGGAGCCTATAGTGGAATGAGGGAGAAATGAAAGAGTATCTTGATTTAGTAAAACTCGTTATGGACAAGGGCGAGTACAAGCACAATGAACGGACTGGAGTAGGAACCATATCTTATTTCGGAGCCAACTACAAAGTTGATCTTTCAAAAAAGTATCCTCTCCTGACAACAAAGAAGGTTAATTTCAATGCAGTAATTCACGAACTTCTCTGGTATCTTTCAGGAGAAGACCACATACGAAATTTGAGAAAGCATACAAAGATATGGGACGCCTGGGCGGACGATGAAGGAAATCTGGAAACTGCATACGGACATTTCTGGAGGAAATTTCCTTCTGCAAAGAAGGATTCTGCTGGAAACTGGCAGGTTAAGGAGATTGACCAGATTCAGTACGTAATTGACACACTGAAAAATGACCCCTCCAGCAGGAGAATGGTCGTTACAGCATGGGAGCCAGGAAATGCCACAGTAAGCAAACTGCCTCCTTGTCACTATACCTATGTTTTCAATGTACAGAAGGACAGACTAAACTGCCATCTGACTCAGCGCTCGGCAGATATAGCACTTGGAGTGCCTTTCAATATAGCCTGCTATGCAGCGCTTACACAGATTATGGCCCAGGAAACCGGATTCAAAGCCGGAGAGTTCAGCCACACCTTAGTGGACGCGCACATATACCACGCAAAGCCTGGCTCAGGGATGGAAGAATATGACCATCTAGAAGGTCTGAAAATGCAGCTAGAACGGGAGCCACGTGAGCTTCCGACGCTGGAAATCGCACAGAAGCCTATAAACGAGCTCAAATTTGAGGACTTCCAGCTTAAAGACTACAATCCGCACGAATCTATACGCTTCAAGGTAGCAGTATGACAGAAATAATCATAATCGCCGCGCTTGCAAAGAACAGAGTTATTGGAAAAGACAACAGCCTACCGTGGAGCCTCCCAGAAGATTTGAAGCATTTTAAGGAAACTACCAGAGGAAATGCCGTTATTATGGGACGCAGAACCTTCGAGTCAATTGGAGGAGGAAAAGCACTTCCGGAAAGGCTGAATATTATTCTTAGCAGAAGCATGAATGAAATTGATGGCTCATATATCAGCAGGTCTCTTGACGAAGCAGTTCAGCTTTGCGAAGACAAAGGCTACAATAAAATTTTCATAATCGGAGGCTCAAGCGTCTACGCCGAAGCCCTTGGAACAGCTACAAAAATGATACTTTCAGAAATTCCTGAAGACTATGAAGGAAATGTATTTTTCCCAGAATTCGGAGAAGAGTGGAAGGAAGTTTCCCGGGATAAGCAGGAAGGCTTTGATATTGTTACTTATCGAAAAGAATAATTCAAGTGGGCCCGACTGGACTCAGAAGCACTTTTTTAGAAAAAAAGATGCACAAAAAACCTAGTGGGCCCGACCGGATTCGAACCGGTGATCTTTTCCACGTCAAGGAAACGTCATACCGAGCTAGACCACGGGCCCAACAGTTCTTTTTATATCAAAGACTCACTTAATAAACATTACTTCAACGCATAGGAGGGGGTATTTTCTTTTCAGCTCTTATTCGACCTTTTTTCAAACGACGGGCGCATAGCCAGCGAGGACCTAGGAGTTTCCTTGCCTCTTTATTGTAGTCATTTTTATTAAAAATTGTTAGAGCATTGATGTAAGACCTGCGAGAAGTTGCATAATATTTTTGTTTTCGCCTTATAATGCCAAGAAGCTCGTATATCTTGACGGAGTACCACCACTTTTTTTCAGTATCCCCATGAAGAGTATCCCAATAGCGTTCAACTGTCTCTCGGGTCTTTTTGAAGTCTTTTTTCTTGGAATAGAAAAGAGCCAATTCGTAAGCCGTTTCAGGACCTGGGTTGTTTCTGAAAGCCTTCTGTAGGATTTCCCCGTTTGCTTTTTTGGGATTCATTTATCTAAAACTTGACTCTGAAATTTTTCTCGAGGCGTTTACTGAGCTTATCCATGTTTGTGTCAATACTTTTTCCCTTCTTTTCTTTTGAAACACTGAGGAGAAGGTCACGGAAAACAAGTGCCAGTGCACCGGCTTCAGAAAACTGAATATGTCCGCAGTTGTTAAGCGCGATGACATAGCCATTAAGATAAGCCACGGCTGCAAAAGCATCATTCCAGCGCTCATTGGAAATATGTCCCTCAAGCTCTTTGTAGGCTCTGTTTAATTCTCCACATATTTCTTCGCTTGCCATGACAAAACATTGGATGGAAAGAGTATATACTTTTCGCAACAGGTAAGATTAATATATACTCTGTAAAAATGGATAATATGAAAGAAGAAATGCAAGAAGGATGCGAAATATGCGGACAGAAGAACTGCGTCGAATCCAAGAAAACCACGTGGGCCTGTGCAAAGTGCGGAGAGGAAACAGATAGATTGTTTTTTAGCTATCGCTGTGAGAAGTGCGAAAGTCAGAAATTCAATATCACAAGGAAGCTCGTCTGCAGTGAGTGCAGAGCGGAGTCGGAGCTCAACGAAGAGCACGACACCACTGAGATTAAATAGAAAACAATTATAAACGAAGAGTACAGAGGAGACATATGTTTAAACCGTCCTTGAAGGAACTTGAAAAATTTTACAAGAGACTAGGTGAGCAGGGATTCGAACCTGGGAAACCCTGGTTTTACGTTTCAGGTGCACTTACAGGCGTTTCGAATATTAAAGATATGAAAAAGTTCTACGAAGAACTTTCTGATGTTGTTATGAATCACGGCGGATTCGCCTATGTTCCTCACAGAGTTACTGACCCCAAGGAACACCCTGATGTCTCGCCGATGGAAGTCTACGAAGTTGATATGAAGGCAGTAATAAATTGCAGAAGTAAGGGAGCGATGGTTACAGTTCTGGAGCACCCAAGCCTCGGAGTTGGAGCCGAGATACAGAAATCTTTTTCATCAGGTGTGAAGATGATATACATCGCACCGGCAGGCAAGGGCATCTCGAGACTTATATTAGGAGGCGGAGAAGCTCTGAGCGGAATAAGTGAAAACATCTCCATAATAGAATATAAAAATCACAAAGATGCTTTGAAAAAGTTCTCGGAGCATTTGGACGAGTACTTTAGTGTTGAAAAGGGGTATAGGAGATAATAAGACTATGGAAGAAGAAAAATGCAATTGCAAGGGCGGCGGATGTCAGTGCAATTGTCAATGTAATTGCAAGAAGGACGAAGAGTAAGCTTTATTCTCCGATTCCCTTCAGTGTTAGTTCGAAATTAAGCACTTTTCCAGCGAGCGGACCCGCGGTGTAAGCCTTGTCTCCAGAAATTTCGACTGTTTTTGTTTCGCCGATTGACATGCCAGTTACAGCGTCGTCGAAACCCGGTATAACTTCGCCAGCGCCGAGTGTGAAGCTGAAGAGGCCACGACCAATTGATGTGTCTATAACTTCGCCATCAACAGTAAGTGTGTAGTCGACGGAGACTCTGTCTCCCTGCTTTGCTCTTTGATTTTCCATACAACAAGATAAGTTCGAAAGTATAAAAGGGTTTTTGAGGGAAGGGTATTAAAAGATTGGACACTTAGACGAGTTTATGGGACGTAAATACAGTAAAGAAAAAAATTGGAAGAAGTACACAAAAAAACGAGCAGGAGTAAACACATTTTCTGATAAAATATCTTTTAATTTGAAACCTTTTAAATACACACACGGAAGGGTCGCAGAACTCCCTCTTTTGTGTGCACTTGGATTGATTTTTGTCTTATTTCAACCAGCATTTGGATCATATATTGGAGATTATTCTTCAGGTGCAGATGGAGGAACACATATAGCAGCTATTAAAAATGGTTTTCAGAATTGGGAAAATATTGATTGGAGTGGCACAGATGAAATAGGAATGAGCAACGGCCTAACACTTGTTATGTTAATAGTCTTACTCTTGGCAATTCTTTTATTTAGTTTAACGGCATTTGGATTTACTCCAGTTCAATGGGGGACTTATGCTGCAGTACTGAGCTTTGTATATGCAGGAATAAATTATATTTTAATAACTCAGGCAAATCAAACGCTTGGATGGTTCTCCTTTATGGGAGGACTATCATTTGGAATTTCAGGAATTGTGGCAATAATAGTAGGAGTAATTTATTTCTATAAAAGACAATAATGAAGTAGTTAGTTCATTTATAATAAAGGATCCTTTTGAATTAAAAAGAGAGCGTTTGTCTGATAATTTCCAAGATGAGGTTGAAACTTTTGCATTTCTTTTAGAGAATATTTTAGAATTATATAATG
>NZBN01000001.1 GCA_002687935.1 Methanobacteriota archaeon | reverse complement strand
ATACCTTCACCACCCTGCTCTTGGAGGTCTTGAAAGTCTTCAACAAAATTGGGATTTGTTCCGTCATATCCATCTCCAAATCCACCTCCACCTCCATAGGCTGACCAGCTTAGGTCATCTCCACCAGTCCCAGTTCCAGTCCCAGTTCCAGTTCCAGTTCCAGTCCCAGTTCCAGTCCCAGTTCCAGTTCCAGTCCCAGTCCCATAATCATAGGTAACCGTCTGACTACCATAAGGCGTCACGATATTGGGATTGTTCAGCATGGCTTGAGCAATAGCCGTTTCTTTATTGGCTGCGCCCTGTGCTGCTGCTTGAGCGGCATAATTCGGAGGGGGTGGAGGATTGGGCTTACACATGGCTAAAGAACCTTGAGATATTCATTTGCCACATGGGTATAGCCACGGGATTCAATCAGTCTACCACTTTTATTTGTGAGTTTCGCAGTTAAATGGATTTCTTTCACGCCCAAAGACTTAACGTGATTCTCCATGAATTTGAGCATTCTTGAGAAATTAAAGCCTTTTCGATATTCAGGACGTAGATAAATCGTATCTTCAGAACAGGTTTTTATACCCGTATGCATTGATTCGGANATATACACACCACAATGCCCTACTAACAAACCCTCATCTCTAGCGGTGAATTGGATGTGATAGCCCATATCGTTGTATTCGATATATCGGGCTTTATCAGGGTTCATTGGGGCATCAAAGCCTAGAATATGTTGTTCTTGATATTCCTTCCAATGAAGATTACACAGAAACATGACCTCTTCCCAGATATCGCCTAAGCGTTCTATCTGGAAATTCACTCAAGCAATTACTCCACCAAATTCAAAAAGATGGTCAGACGACTCTAATCTGACATCTGCTTGGGAAGTAACTTTAAGCCGAGGACTCCCAGCGGTCCCTATTGCAGTAACGGTCTGCCAGTTATTTGATAGAGCAACGTCACCCCCCCAAAGTCCCGTATCCCATTTCGCACCATCCCACAAACCGGCAACTTGAGGTGTAATCGATAACGGACCTTGAAGCGGGACATCTGAATAATCTACATTCATCCCAATCAGGATATCAATGGTGTAATTAATAAGCATATTGGGCCGCATAGCCTTCCATTTCTTCAGTCTGCCTTTTGTACCAAAATCCGAATAGGCTTGAGCCAGCTCGGCATCAATATTAGTAGAATCGTCAGCAAATACGTCTGTTGCACCAAACTTGACAACCTTCCCATTTCCCCCGAAATACATTTCTTGATTGAGTACAGTCCAACAATTAGCCGCCAGCTTCTTAAATCGTCCCCAAGAGCCCGTAATCGTGTTCATTACATACTGTTCTTGATTACCACCTTCAGCCACAGGGACATTCAGAAAGAGCTGATTTCCAATAGGATAAAACTGTAACTGCCATCCATAATTGCCACTATAGGCCATTGCTGCTGTAGTCATGGCTTGAGAAATTTTATCAGTCAAAGCCATCTGTTCTGCTTCTCTACCTCCAGCAACTATCGCGGAAAGAGGCAAAACACCATCCACACAGATGATTAAGACCTCTCCACCGTACTTGATCATACATCTTCGGCCTATGGGCTCACCGACCTTCCACACACCCACCACGTTCCATGTGGAACTTGAGCTAGGGTCGGTTCCTTCAGCTACGACTACTTGACCTTCTGATGTAATAACGGCTATACGGTCATCTATGCCACTACCTGAATCACGGGTCCAGGTCATACAAGCCATAGCAAAACCGCCTTCACTACAGATACCAGACAAATCCCAAGCCTTTGCCGCCCCACCGACCGAATCAATGGGTAAATACCATATCTTGAGAGAAGACGTTGCCACCATAAACATGCGTCTTTTGAAGACACAAGCATTGATCAAAGTAGTCGTGGTAACGCCCGTTATCGAAGGTGAACCACTGTCAGTGATTTCATCCCAAGTGGACCCATCCCAATACTGTGGTGAATCTGTACCACTAAAGCAACACAGATAGGAAGTACCGCCTGAATTGGTGAAATTGATGTGATTCCATCGGGCATCTGAAGTGCCACTTACCACAGCAGCCCCTACAGACCCCGCTGTGGTGACGTTGTAAAAAGCCGTACCAGCAGCAGCAAAAAGGGTTTGTGTGCCGTCAGACTTGTTATAGGGCATTAGAGACTCAACCTGAGCCCCTATTCCTGTTACGTGATTAGCTGAACCCTTCCTTACCCTGACATCTGTGGTATCAGGAAAGAAATTCTCCATCAAAAGGGCATCGAGTTCCGACATATCTGCAATGGAATCTCGTGCATTCCATCCACCCGTAGGAGCAGGCAAAGAGGCTTGTTGAGAGGTCTGCTGACCTCTGACGGACTTTCTGAAGGCTGGTTCTCTCAACTAACACTCCAAGACCCTAACGGAACCATAACGCCAGGTAGTCTATGGCGAATGCCCCCGTTAAGAGCAAGTCTTGGGGCGCCACCATCTCTTGCAATAGCATCTAATACACGGGTTTCGTATAGTTTGAATTCTTCTGCATAATCCAGACCCTTGACCTGTTTCCATCTCCAGATTATGCCGAGAATCATCAGGGTTTCATCCAACCTACCCACATCATCATCTGCAGCCCAAAGTGCCTGTCCAACAGCTACATTATCTTCACACCAGGATGTTGAATGATATTCAAAAGCTCCTGTATCCGTACTGGATGGAGCTGGGTCAATAAAGAGCTTACCTGACCTGATTCTGTACTGTTCATAAGGTCCGGTTACAGGAAAGGCTTGTAGAGTCTGCCAATCAATCGCATTGAGTGACCCAAGAACAGGTAATGAAGTAGTACGATTCCAGAAAGTATCGTTGATGATATAGTCGAAATCACCATCAGAAACAACTGCGCTATTGAGTAATCCCTGGTCTGCTGCTGCTGTGAAAGTAAAAGTATTCTCAAGGGTCATTACTTCCCAATCAGACTTTCTCGCTGCAAGTTCTTCTCCTTCCTGATTGGCTATTTCCAATAACTGAACGACCTGAGCATCTGTATTTCCTACCACCGTTGAAGGAACAGGAATACCCAATCTTCGGGTGGCTCTTTCAATCATCGTGAGAAGGGACATTAGCTATCCTTTTTGGGTCTTCCTGGCCCACGTTTGGGCTCGTTTTGAGCGTCTATCTTAGCTTGAAGTTCAGCCAGTTTCTCTTTGAGCCCTTGTGATTCATTTGCCTGTGATTCCAGTCTTGTCTCAAGAGCAACAATCTTACCTGCAGCTACGCCAGCATCATCATTCGCCCCAAGCCATTCTGCAGCCTTTTTCTTGAGCTCATGACCACCCATACCATATCTTTCCATCACGTCTTCAGACATACCAGCAACAAGTTCAACCGAGTTGATCCCAATCGCAATGAGGTTTTCTTGCTGGGCTGGAGATATCATCTTCCAATCTGCTACGGGAACACCATCTATGGGCACATCACCATGTTCTTTCCAAGTGTCAAAAGCCTTTCGGCATGAATCACGATAGTTCTGAGAGANGAAGTTGTTTCTAAGCCGTTCATCTAGCTGATCCAGCCAAGGATAGATATCTTCTTCGATATAGGTGATTTTCTCTTCTGGAGCTTCTTGCTCTCGATATTCAGTATGTTCTGACCCATCGGCCTCACGAACAACAATAGGAACAGGCTTCTTAACAAGAATAGTCTCAGTATGTGGAACCATTACCGTTGTCCAGACGATATAGGGGACTTCTGTTTTGTTGTCCCCAAAAGACCGTACAAACACCCGAATAGCATCTTTATGAGCATATCGGCCCGTTTCTTCTGTCTTCATCCGGTTTTCAAGCGTACAACGATCAAACCGCAACATGGGCGGGTCATCTTCCATCATGGTCCCATCTGGAAGATATTGGGTATGTTCAGTCAGTACTGGTTGAATCATGTTTCCTCGCTATTACTCTCATATCTCGTGCAGCTATATGGAATACTGGCTCTGCAAATTCTACACTAAAGCCAGCATCTGTTAAAACTATGCTTAGTTCATCTTGAGTCCATGCCCAATTGTGCCGCATTGCTGGGCGCCGCTCCCAATCTCTCGGATCGCCAAATATCCCAAATAGCGTAATCCTCAAATTCTCCTCACCATTGATGATATTCTGAGCAATCTTATCCAGCGAAGGAACCTCCAGAATCAGGAGATGTTCTGGCTTGAGGATTCTGCGCCATTCAGCCAGTATCTCACCAATCTCAAGTCTTGGTAGATGTTCCAACAAGTGAATGGCTTGAATTTCATCTACTGATTCATCTTCATAATCCAGGCTCTTGATGTTTACTTCTTGGTCTAGATTGATCCATCCAGGCCACCAATAATACCCGCACCCTAGATTGATTCTACAAAGTCGTTCCATTGCCGCCCTACCTCTTCTGGAGAAAAGTGCTTTTCAACATAGGCTTGCCCTTCTAATACTATATCGTTGAGTTCGTCTTGAAAGTGCCTTGCCCATCGGAGCCCAGTATCCATACCACCAGTCCATGCAACATCCTTAAACTCTTTGTATGCTGGATGTGGATCACATATCGGAAATAAGCCCATCCTGAGACTGTCACAAAGCCTGTGTGGTGATCGATGTTCGTTTCCTGGTGTGGTTGGAAGAATACTAATATTCGCTTTTTTCATCTCTTCAAATTGGGTTTCAAAGTCCCACTCAATACAGCCTTCTCCTGCTTCTGGACCGGTCACAACGGTTAGATTGGGTAACTTCATATACCGTCTGACAGACTCTAAATTCGCCTTATGACCAAACCAAATCAGCTTTTCTCCTTCTGCATGAGGTTCCTGTAATTCCATCTCATATGGATCGGGAATGACGGTTATGTCCTTATCGGTAAACTCTGACATCCTGACCTGCATTACTCTTGTAGGAGCAACGACAAAATCAGCAATTTCGATCATCTTGGCATAGACCGGACCGAGCTCTACATGGTTGAAATGATCATCGCCTATATCTGTAACGATCACACAACCGTTTTTCTTTGCTTTCTCAGCTACAGCCAAGTCTTCTCTGTAGGGTTTGGTAAAGATACAGACATGAGCATCACCACCATTGAAACTTACCGTATGCCCGTATTTCTCAAGTTCTCCCCCTGGTGTATGACATCGAGTCCGATAAGATGCCATGTTAAAGCCGCCACGATGAACGAATACAATATTAGGCATAGGGCACCACTCCATTCAAATCAGGATGCTTCTCTTTAAAGATGTCTTGGTAATTCCACGCCCCTAATATCACTGTATCCGGTTTAGTAACAAAATCAGGAACAATATCAATAGGCGTTCCAGGGATATACAGTCCTTGTTTTTCTGGTGTGCTATCCACACAATACTGAATTCTATCTTCTAAATCACAGTGATGTATCAAGGTCGTTAGCTTTGCGCTTGCACCCCAAGCAACTACATCACCTTTCAATTGCTGAATAAGATTTAGTTTAGCCAAGCCAACCTTCGCACTATAATGTTTCCAGTTTATCGGAGGATCAACCCAGCAGGTTTTATGATACCGTGTTGCTGTAATTCTTAATGAACCGCCATGAGTTGATAATCGCTCAACAGCAGATAGCTCCAAGTTATATCGATTCAAAAAAACTTTCCATGGCCCTGGCCTATGTTGGTCAAGATGCTCATGATAGATTGTGTCGAATATCCCTCTATCAATAGAGGCTTGAAAGTCCTGAANCTCTATGATTACCGCACCATGCGGGTCTAAGATAAAATCAATTCCCTCAAAGACCTCATCTAACGAGTCAATGTGTGCAAAGACGTTATTGGCAATAATCAGGTCGATCGGACCCAAGTGCTTGTAGATGTCAATTGCAGTCCTTGCGTTAAAGTAATGCTTCCACGCTGCTCTATCGCATGCAGGATCAACCCCTTCTACTGTCTGAAAGTACTTAAGCAGGACTTCCAGGTTAATCCCATTGTTAGACCCTATTTCTATAACTGTATCAGCTTGAGGGTAACGGTTTCTTAAAACCTTTGCAGTTTCTTCAAGATGAGGAATAGAAGCTGCAGGAGTACGGTATTTATAGTCTTTGAACAGTCCCTTAAGTGCATGTTTGAGCTGTACATGACCACAGTCCACACATTCCATTAGGTCTAATGGATAGTATNAACCTGAATTCGGCTCCTTTTGAAAATCGTTAGCTATGGGAGATGGATTGAGAGCAAAAACCTGTTTAACATCACCATGACACATACGACAGTCTTTCCGTTGTTCCATCGTGGCAAAAACGTCATACCCTTTCATCGGTATGCTATACAGTCTTCACAGATTGACCCGCTAACGTCTTTTTCAAGGTGAATCTCCCGTAAATCTCGGAATAATTTTGAATTCCAACCTTGCATGAATCTAACTTCATTGAGATTAGCCATGTCCCATGTTCCATCTGCATCAAAACAACATGCAGTCAATCCACCATCAGCCCTTACATGCCCTTCTGTAAAGACAGACCAACAGGGTAACGGTTCTCTTAAGTTTCCTATCCTGCCCATATTTCCTGCAGTAGGACGGTAACCTAATTCCTCTTCTCTGGCTGTAGCGAATGAACCCATTGAATAAAGCGGTAACCAGTAATGATCGTCTACATATGGATAGACATACTGCTTTAACACATCGGTCATCTTGCCTCTGTGGTTTTTGTCATACTCAATGGAAGATGCATAGACACTACATCCGAAATGGTTTGAATTACGAACGTAGACAGCTTCTCTGATGTTATCCAAGGCTTTATAGAATAGCTTTGACTTAACACCAATGATTTCTTCAAACATCTTTGGGTCTGGGGTAGTAATAGAGAATTTAAGAGAATCAAGACCAACTTCCATCACCTTCTTTACATTGTCAGGACCGGCAAGACTGCCATTGGTCGTTAGAAAGACATACTTAATCCCGATATGCTTACACCACCGAATCGCACTCACTAAAAGTGGCACGTTCATAAAGGATTCACCAAGATAAAACAGCCCTATCTCCTCTACCCCAGCATCAACCATCTGCTGAGTGATCCGCTTGAACAAACTAAAGTCCATATCATGAGTAGGTTGTTTATCACGGGTTACAAGCGCACAAAAGCCGCATCTGTAATTACAGCGGGGGGATAGTTCGATTTTTACGGATTTGGGGGCCGAAAGGATGGTTTTTAGATAATCTTCAGGAATGAGCGTTATAGCATCAATCTTCTTCGTTATACTCACTTCATGTGGCCCCCATTATGTTACAAGTCCCATCCGTTTACGCTCAGCTATGATAGCAGTAATCAAGCCATCACCAAAACTTTTGATAGTGATTCCTTTCACATATTCGTAGATTTCCTGAAAACTGTTCGCTTGTTCAGCCATTGCTATACTGGCTGTGAAGTGCTTTCCACCCACAATCACGCTCATCGTCTTAATATCGCCATGTACATCACCCTGTCCGATCCGCTTTTCTCCACCGATCAAACAGGAATCAAACCCATATAGATGGAACTTCCGAAAACCGAGAATATACCCAATAGATATGGCTCTTAGTCCAGAAGTAGACCCGCCACCATAGGCTAGGTCATTTTCATAGAAAGGCTGCTCAAATTCTCCACCCCAAGCATTCCAGACTAAAACCTGATAGTCCTTGAGCTTTTTGAACATATTGGGATGACATCTTGATGCAACAAGGAAAAGACTATCTTTCTGAGGATGAAGGAGTGGCCGATCCCGTGGCTCAACAGATAAATAGAAATGTGGGGTAATCTCATTTTCTACCAAGAAGTCATAAGCTCCTTTGACCCCACAAATAGGCCGGTTTAAAGCCTTTTCTTCGCGGATTTCCTCAACAAAATCCTTAACAGTCGGACCAGAACCAACTACAACAAAAGTCCCATCATTAGCACAAATAGCAGGAATGAGTTTCGGTAGCCCAAGAGAAAGGGCATATTGGATATTCTCCTCTATGCCCTCTCTTGTTCCGAATGGTTCGGATTCTATCTTGAGGCGCTGTAACTCCATTATGCTGGGTTAGCAAATGGATGGACATACGCTCCAACTGGAACGATCAGCGTTCGTGCGGTCGCGTTACTGACCGATGTAGCACCAACCTTCATTACCACACCAGCAATCAGTGCTGCTGATATCGTCGCATCATCAACTACACCAGCCGTTGCCGTGGTAAAGAGAATCGCCTGGTTCGCGCAGTTAGCCGCAACTTCACCGATTGGCCGTCCTGCAGTATGAATCCAACCAAAAGCACTAATTGCAATGGATGTTTGGGACCATCCAACCTGCTTGGATATACCACCATCGCCTGCAGCAACATTGGTTGTAGTCAAATTGCTGGCTACGTGCCCAGATGAAATGACTACGGCGTTGTACTGACCAATTGCAGACAATGCCTGACAGAATACAGCTTCACCACCATCGTTCGTCTTAACAGTGGTTCCGAGCGGCATCTTGCCGGTATTTCCTGCTTCAACGACAGTCGAACCGATCGTTTCTGTCTCCTGAGAGACATAAGTATCGAGTGCAACTCCAATGATGATAGGGGTCGTGTGATGTGTAATAGCAGTCATAAATCCTCCTATGATGCCCGAAAAGTCAATAAAATCAATGACTTCTCAAGCATGCATCACTCCTTGCAGGGAGCGGTTAGAACAGGTCAGATTACCCATCCAGATTATAGGAATGACCACAGCATCTTGGTTGATTGCTCTCATTTCCGGAACTTCATCCATATCCGCATCACGATGAACGCACAGACCCAAATAGTCTGTATTCAACATGTAGCCGTGTGCAGCAGTAATACCGGAACCGCCATCATGGAATACGTCTGCAGTCTTGTACTTCAGACCGACAAATCCACCAGTAGCCTTATCCTCACTGAATGAGGTGTCGGTGGAATACCGTTTGATGGAGATTTGAGTGCCTTCAAAGAAGGTGTAATAGTCGTTGCTCAGCGTGATCAAATCAGGCCTATCACTACCACGAGTCTGCTCCAGGTATAACTGAAGCATGAACGGGTCTTCAAAAGTAGTTGAAGACAGCGTAATGCTTGATCCGGAAATGGGCGAACTCGCATCCTGAATCTTTGCAGCCCAGAATGTGAATGTCGATCCGTTGATCCCCCCAAGCGTTCCACCCGTTGCATCAGGACAGATAGCCGTAAGACCGTTGATTTGATTTGCTGCCGTACCATCAGAATAAATATCTGAAGAGATGTTATTCTTGAAAGTACGCATTGCGTTTGTGAGCCGGGATTTGGCGAGATTGATAATTCTCGATGCACCCGAATTTACACGAAGTTCACGACCGCTTGCAGTTACATGAACCGCACTCTGCCGCCAGTTATACTCCGCAGCCGACAAAACATCACTTGCCGAAATGTCCAGAACGTCATACCCAGAATAACGCTGATATGTCCCGTTTTCCTGGTAATCCAGCTCACAAACGATGGTCAAACCACCATCTTCCGTTCGCTTATTACCCTTTCGGTTGATCCGCGCTAATAGAGCATTGTTCTTGGTTGTATTATCGGCAAACTCCGCTTTGTGCTTACGGAACGTCGTCGAAACGAGTTCCGTGAATTTACTGTTGGGAGAAGCCATAGTAAAACCTCATAAGTTAAAGTTAACCATTATCACGGGCGTTAATGTTCTCCATCGTCGCCTTCATGGTATCTTCAACAGTGCCTATGGGGTCTGCTTGCTGTCCGGACTCGTGTGTACCCTTTGTACTAATGTTGACTGAATCAGCCTTCTTAGCCTTCTTGGCACGTTCCGTTGCTTGCTCCTGACGTGTCTTCTCAGTTGAGCTAACCTGTTGGGACTGCATCAACTTGCGAGTGTCTGGATTTGACCATACCGCATTGTCATATGCTTCTTTGAAAGTCTGTGCTCCTGATTCAAACTCTTGTGCCATTCGCTCTCGTACATTTTCAAAGTACGGGTGTGCCAATGTGCCATCTTCGTTCGTTTCAGCAGCAAAAGCCTCCAATTCTGCCATAGTCTCGGACTGCTGTGCTTGTTGGCTTGCAGCGTTTTGTCCGTTCAACTTCTGTTCTAATGTCTGTATCTGGTTTTGCAGAGGGACAATAACAGATCTGATTTGACTATTCTGTTGTCTAGTTTGCCCATCTTGCATAACGTATGCAACCAATTCATTTAAAAAACCGTGTTCGTGAGCCAACTTCACGATAAGCTGTGTTTTTGCTTGAGGAGTACCCTGATAAAGCTGATATGCAGTATTTAGCATACCCTGGACTGTAGATTCAGGTGTACCACCCTGAGAGTTGATGAGTGGCATATATGGCTGAACAACCTGATTCATCCGATCCCCAAATGTGGCCCGGTCCCGCATCATATCCACACCCTTGATCGATTCATTCTCTCTCTTATGGACTTCAGTCCGTACCCAATCAGGAACATCAGCCCATTTGCTCTTTGACTCTGCCGTCCAAGTACTTGGTGGGTTAACATGGTCAGAAGCCGGTTCAGATTCGGCCAGAGCGGTAGCCTCCCCTGACTCTTGAGTGGGCATGATGTCAGGTTCTTCTGAACCAGCTTCTGTCTTATCTTTCTCTACAAACTTGCCATCTTCACCACGAGGATGCTTTTCTTCTACTACCTCTACAACCTCTTCTTCAATCTCTTCAGAATCATCCCGTGATTGAATCTCCTTAAGAGTTTCAGCCATAGAGTCATCGAGTTTGATTTCTACAGGTTCGTTCTCACTCATCAATCTTCCCCTATGAGCCATTGACTCTCGATGTGATCGGCAGGTTCAACTCTTTGATACTTCAAGTCCATATATGTCTCTTCAAACGACTTCTGTAAAGAAGCATCAAACTCCTTATCCCTGTCCGCTTGCCATTCATTTGCTGCTTTTTGCTCAACGTCAAACCCTTCATAATGCCTGCAGCCATGACGTTTCAAATCGTCAAGATGCTCTTTTCTTGTATTCACAATCCTGTCATCAATAGGACTTTGATAAGGATCAATCTCACCAATAATGAAATGACTTTTAGGCTTGGGCTTGGGCATCATATCAAACTGACGCCACATATAATCAGGAATCATCTCTCCTGTTTCAGGGTGCGCCCGATATCGAACACGTTGAAGGTCATCCAAATCAGGATTAGACTCTTTCTTACCAAAACAAGCCTCATAATTATCAGCAAACTTCTGCTGACTTATACTGAAAGGGCGGGGACTTGAGCCTTTTCCCATAATTCAAAATCCTCTTTGTATCGAAAGCGCATTCCTTCTTCCAAGACCAACTGATTCCGTCTGATGGCTTCCTTCTTCGCTTCTTCTATCTCGTTCATATAGTACCCAATAGGCTGCTGTTGAATGTCGTGCCAGGTGGCGGAACGCCCGCTTTTCTCTCCTCTTCTCTCAGTATCTCAGAAGCAATGGGAATGGATACACCTAGCTTTTTGGATATGTTTATTAGCCTGTCATCAAATATGACGAAGTTGCTTGTGCCGCCGTCTTTGCCTCTGCTGAAGCCGTCACTGTATTTAATGCCGGGGATTCCTTTCTCTTTCAGGACCGCCGAAGCGCCCTCGCGCCCTCTCCGCCGCTCCACATCCTGCAAAAAGTCCC